>NZ_SSOI01000067.1:0-720339 GCF_029873175.1 Pseudomonas sp. BN505 | reverse complement strand
GGTGGCTCGGATCGCCTGATCGAACGCAGTGGCCGCGTCGCTGAAGGTGGCTCGGATCGCCTGGTTGAACTCAGCCGTGTGAGCTGATCACCATGGCCGAAAAGAACAACCTGAGTCACACCGCTTGCTCCCCTCCAGGCCCGGTCCATTGACCGGGCTTTGTTTTTTTATCTAGAGTGCCCAGCCTTACCGCCACAGAAGCCCGCACCATGCTGCCGCGCGCCGAACAGAAACTACAGACCCGCCAGGCCCTGCTCGATGCCGCCTGCCTGCTGATGGAGAGTGGCCGTGGTTTCGGCAGTATCAGCCTGCGTGAAGTGGCGAAGACGGCCGGCATCGTGCCTACCGGCTTCTACCGGCATTTTCCCGACATGGACGCCCTCGGCCTGGCCCTGGTGGCCGAAATCGACACCACCTTCCGCCAGACCATCCGCCTGGTGCGCCAGAACGAATTCGAACTGGGCGGTATCACAGACGCTTCGGTGCGCATTTTCCTCGACGTGGTGGCTGCTCACCGCGCGCAGTTCCTGTTCCTGGCCCGCGAGCAGTACGGCGGTTCACAGGCCGTGCGCCAGGCCATTGCCCGCCTGCGCCAGGACATCAGCGACGATCTGGCCACCGACCTGGCGCGCATGAAGCGATGGCAGCACTTGGACAACGCCGCGCTGGCAGTGATGGCCGACCTGGTGGTGAAGACCGTGTTCGCGACCCTGCCCGAGCTTATCGACAGCCCCGAATCGGGTTATCCACAGGCGCTGACGGCGCAGGAAAAGATCACCCAGCAATTACGCTTCATCTTCGTCGGGGCACGGCATTGGCAAGGGCTCGGCAACCCAGGCTGATGGGTTGCCTGTGCCGGCCCCTTCGCGGGCTTGCCCGCTCCCACAGGTAACCCAGATTGCTCGGGCCTGTGGTGATCCTGGGGGAGCGGGCAAGCCCGCGAAGGGGCCGGCACAGGCTACCGAAAACCCCAGTTCTGCTACCATGGCGCCCTGCCCGACAGCGACGAGCGCCGAAATGTCCGACCCCCGCCCCACCCTGCCTGAACTGGCCCGCTTCAACCAGCACTTCGCCGAATGCATCGTGCCGTTGTGGCAAGGCCCGGGCTGGAATGCCGACCTGGCCCTGCCCTACGAGGCGCTGGACGCCAAGCACCAGCCGTTGCCGGCGCAGCGCTACCGGGCCATGGCCTGCGCACGCCAGCTGTACCTGTTCAGCAGCCGTATCGGGCAACCGGGCGCTGCCGAGCGCGCGGCGGCGTTGTTCCGATCGCTGCAAAAGCACTTCCACGATGCCGAGCACGGTGGCTGGTTCTACAGCATCGATGCCCAAGGCAAGCCGCTGGACCGTCGCAAGGACCTGTACACCCACGCGTTCATCGTCTTTGCCTGCGCGCACTACTGGGGCAAGGTGCGCGAAAGCCTGGTGGAATCAACCCTGAACGCTGCGCTGGGCATCATCGACCAGCAATTCGCCCGTGACGACGGCCTGTACGAGGCCAGCCTGGGCGAAGACTGGGCTGACCTGGGCAGCGGCCCGCTGCAGAACCCACAGATGCACTTGGCCGAGGCGTTCCTGCAGGTGCTGGCGGTGCGCGCTGATGAACATACCCAGCAGTCGCTGCTGCAGTTGTGTGAAGCGCTGCAGGCGCACTTCGTCGAACCGGCCCATGGCCTGATGCTGGAAAAGCCACGCGGGGCTGTGGATAACTGGTTCGAGCCGGGGCACCAGTTCGAATGGTTCTACCTGCTGCACACCTCACCGCTGCTGCGTGACACGCCGCTGCATGCGTCCATCGACCGGGCGTTCGGCTTTGCCGAGCAGTTCGGGGTGAAGAATGGGGCAGTGTTGGCAATGCTGGATGTGGATGGCCGGGTGCTGGATGCCACGCAACGCATCTGGGCCCAGGCGGAGTACCTGCGGGCGCTGGTGCTGCGCTCAGGGAGTGAAGATAAGCTGGCCATGCAGTTGCAGGCAATGGAGCAGCGGTTTCTGCATAAAGGCGGCTGGTATGAGTGCCGGGATGATGAAGGCTCGGTCAGCCGGCATGACATGCCTTCGACTACGCCCTATCATTTGGCGACCTGCCTGGAAGGGTTGCAGCGCCTGAGCTGACGCTTTCGCAGCACAAGGCTGCTCCTACAGGGGTAGCGGTGCGTCTGAAACCTGCGCAATGCCTGTAGGAGCAGCCTTGTGCTGCGAATGGGCCGCAAAGCGGCCCCGCTTTGTTGATCAGCCCTTGGCCGAACGGTCGATGGAGAACCCTGCCCAATCCTGGCTCACCGGCATCAGCTCCAGGCTGTTGATGTTGATGTGCGCCGGCTGGTTGAGGATCCAGAAGATGGTCTCGGCAATGTCCTGCGGCTGGATCGGCTCGGCACCCGCGTAAGTGGCGTCGTACTTGGCCTGGTCACCGCCGAAGCGCACCAGCGAGAACTCGCTCTCGCACAGGCCCGGCTCGATGTTGCTCACGCGCACACCAGTGCCGCGCAGGTCGCAGCGCAGGCTCAACGAGAACTGGCCGACGAAGGCCTTGGTGCCGCCGTACACATTGCTGCCCGGATACGGGTAGTTGCCCGCCACAGAACCTACGTTGAGGATCGACGCGCCGCGACCGTGGGCGATCAGGCGTGGCAGCAGCAGGCGGGTGGTGTACATCAGGCCCTTGATGTTGGTGTCGACCATGGTTTCCCAGTCGTCGAGGCTGCAGTTCTGCGCCGCATCCACACCCAGTGCCAGGCCGGCGTTGTTGACCAGGCCGCGAATCTTCTCGAACCCGGCCGGCAAGCTGGCGATGGCCTGCTCCATGGCCTTGCGGTCACGCACGTCGAGCACCAGGCCGTGGACCTCGGTCTTGGCCGACAGCTCTGCGCACAGGGCATCCAGGCGCTCCTTGCGGCGGCCAGTGAGCACCAGCTTCCAGCCAGCTTCGGCAAAGCGGCGGGCGGTGGCCTCGCCGAAACCGGAAGTGGCGCCAGTGATGAATACGGTGGACGTCATGCTCTGTTCCTCACGGTAGGTTGTCATCGGCAGCTTTGCAGCATGCCCGCGCCGCGCGCTGGCAGCAAGCCGTTCAGGGCGCTGTACATTTTTTGTACATGTCCGGCAAACCCTTGCGGCAGAAGGCTCGGCGCCAGCTATGCGCATGTTATCCACAAGGCTTTCCCCACGGTTTGGGGGCAACTCGTCCACAGGGCGGAACCCTTTCAGCGTTGGGTGGTCGGTGGATATCTTTTCGTCGAGGATGCAAAGCTTTCAAGCATGCAGCCTGCAGCAGTCTGTCCAAGGTTTCCCCACAGAGTTATCCACAGCTTTGACATTGATTTCCAGGTGCTTTCGGGTCTGTGAAAAACCCTGAAAAGTCACCCACAGGAACGATGTGATCAAAAAATGATCGCATCGCTGCAGGGCTTGTTATCAAAGGGCTGGAGCGAGATGCCACCATGTTTTCCACAGGCGGTTCCACATTATCCGTGGACAAGATCACGCCTGTGGAAACAAGGGCTTGCGAGGGAGTATTGGCGTGTCTCGAGAATAAGGCGCGGCAAGTTTTCCACATGGGAATGGGGCTGCAAAGCAGCCCCGGATGTAACTCAGTGCCCTCCGAGATAGGCGTTGCGCACTTCCTCGTTGACCAGCAACTCCTGCCCGGTGCCGGTCATGCGAATCTCCCCGTTGACCATTACATAAGCCCGGTCGGACAGCTTCAAGGCATGGTTGGCGTTCTGCTCCACCAGAAAAATGGTCATCCCGGTCTTGGCCAGCTCACGCAGGGTCGCAAAGATCTGCTTGACCACGATCGGTGCAAGCCCCAGCGAGGGCTCATCCAGCAACAGCAACTTCGGCCGGCTCATCAGCGCCCGGGCAATCGCCAGCATCTGCTGCTCGCCACCGGACATGGTCATGGCCCGCTGGGTACGCCGCTCCTTCAGCCGCGGGAACAGTTCGTACATGCGCTGCATGTCTTCAGCGGCATGCTTGTCGCCGATGGGGATGGTGCCCATCATCAGGTTTTCCTCGACGGTCATGTCGGGGAATACCCGGCGCCCTTCCGGCGACTGGGCAATACCATTGGAAGCGATGTAGTGCGACGACTTGCGGGTAATGTCGGTGCCGCGATAGACGATATGCCCGGATGCCGCCCGCGGCTGGCCGAAGATCGACATCAGCAGGGTGGACTTGCCGGCACCGTTGGCACCGATCAGGCTGACCGTCTCGCCTTCGTTGATGTGCATCGATACCTTTTTCAGCGCCTGGATCGGCCCGTAGAACACGTCCAGGTCCTTCAGTTCGAGAATGGGTGCACTCATACCAGTTCCTCTTCATCTGCACCCAGGTAGGCGGCGATCACCGTCGGGTTGTGGCGGATTTCCTGCGGCGCGCCTTCGGCAATCACGTTGCCGTGGTCCAGCACCACGATATGGTCGGAAATGCTCATGACCATGCCCATGTCGTGCTCGATCAGCACCACGGTGATGTCATGCTCGTCACGCAGCACACGAATCATGCGGCTTAGGGCTTCGGTTTCCTGCGGGTTAAGGCCCGCCGCCGGTTCGTCCAGGCAGATGATCTTCGGCCGCGTGCACATGGCCCGGGCAATTTCCAGCCGGCGCTGCTGGCCGTACGACAGCTCGCCGGCCAGGCGGTTGGCGCAGTCGACCAGGTCGACCACTTCCAGCCAGTAGAATGCGTGGTCCAGCGCGTCGCTTTCGGCCTTGCGGTAGGCCTTGGTGTTGAGCACCCCGGCCAGCAGGTTGCGGTTGACCCACATGTGCTGGGCCACCAGCAGGTTTTCCACTACCGACATTTCCTTGAACAGGCGGATGTTCTGGAAGGTGCGCGCCAGGCCTGCGCGGTTGACCAGGTGTGTGCCGCCGAACATCTTGTAGTACAGGCGGTTGGCAAAGCGCGCCGGCGACACGAAGTCCGCCGCCTGGAAGCGCTCGCCAAGCAACTGGATGACGTTGGTGTGGCTGCCGCGCACGTTCAGCTCGATGCGCCCGCCACTGGCCTTGTAGAAGCCGGTCAGGCAGTTGAACACCGTGGTCTTGCCGGCGCCGTTGGGGCCGATCAGGGCGAAGATCTGGTTGCGCCGGACCTTCAGGCTGACATCACTCAGCGCCTTGATGCCACCGAACTGCATCATCAGGTTGTCGACAGAGAGAATGATATCGTCGCTCATGGCGCCACTCCTTTACGCGGGGTCACACCGGTACGGCTGATGCGGATCAGCCCACGCGGTCGCCAGATCATCATCAGCACCATCAGCACGCCGAACAGCAGCACCCGGTATTCGGAGAAGCTGCGCAGCAGTTCGGGTGCCACGGTCAGCACGAACGCTGCAATCACCACGCCCACGGTCGAGCCCATGCCACCCAGCACGACAATGGCGAGGATCAGCGCCGACTCGAAGAAGGTGAACGACGACGGGTTGACGAAGCCCTGGTAGGTGGCGAAAAACACCCCGGCCAGGCCGGCCGTGGAGGCACCCAGGGTAAACGCCGAAAGCTTGACCAGCACGTGGTTCAGGCCCATCGAGCGGCAGGCGATCTCGTCTTCGCGCAGCGCTTCCCACGCGCGGCCTACCGGCATGCGGGTCAGGCGGTGCTTGATGTACAGCACAGCCAGCACCACCAGGAACAGCACCGCGTAGATGAACACGAACTTGAGGTTGGCGTTGTAATCGAAGCCGAAGAACTCGTGGATCGGCACCCCGCCATCTTTGGCCCGGCGGCCGAATTCCAGGCCAAAGAAGGTTGGCGAAGGCGCCGGCATGCCGTTGGGGCCTCCGGTGAACGACAGCCAGTTGTTCAGCACCAGGCGGATGATCTCGCCAAAGCCCAGGGTCACGATAGCCAGGTAGTCACCGTGCATTCGTAGCACCGGGAAGCCCAGTATGCACCCCGCCAACGCGGCGGCGATGGCCGCCAGGGGCAGCACGCTCCAGAAACCCAGGCCGAGGTACTGGTAACCCAGTGCCAGGCCGTAGGCGCCAATGGCGTAGAACGCCACGTAGCCCAGGTCGAGCAGGCCGGCCAGGCCGACCACGATGTTAAGGCCAAGCCCCAGCAACACGTAGATCAGCCCGAGGATGACGACGGTCAGCAGGTACTTGTTGGCGAAGATCGGGAAGACGATGGCAATCACCACCAGCGCCGGGATGATGTAGCGCAGCCGCGACTTGTAGTCCGGCGCGTTCACATGCACGCCAGAGCCACCGTTATCGAAGCCCTGGAGCATGCGCACGCCAGCGGCGGTCTGCAGGTACAGGCTGAGCAGGAAGCGCCCCACCATCACCCCGCCGACCAGCCAGGCTACGCGGCGCGGCTCGGCATTGAAGGTGTAGCCGTCGAGCACCACGCCGACGACCGGGCCAAACACAATGAGTGCCAGCAGGCCGGCGACGAGGGTCTCCAGCAGGCTGCGTTTAAAGTCGAAACCCTTGGTTTCGGAAGCAGAGGCAGTTTTGGCAACGGACATGTTCACACCTTAGCCACGAGCGGGCGACCCAGCAGGCCTTGTGGGCGGAAGATAAGGATCATCACCAGCAGCGAGAAGCTGAACACGTCCTTGTAGTCGGAGTTGATCAGGCCAGAGAACAGCGACTCGGAAATCCCCAGGATGATGCCGCCAAGCATGGCGCCAGGCAGCGAGCCGATACCACCGAGCACTGCGGCGGTGAACGCCTTGATGCCGATGATGAAGCCGGCATAGAAGTCGAAGGTGCCGTAGTTCATGGTGATCAGCACACCGGCCAGGGCGGCCATTACCGCACCGATGACAAACACGTACGAAATCACCCGGTCGGTGTTGATGCCCAGGATCGAGGCCATCTTGCGGTCTTGCTGTGTGGCACGGCACATGCGGCCGAGCTTGGTGTACTTGATCACGTAGGTGAGCAGGCCCATGCCCACGAAGGCGGCGATCAGGATGAAGATCTTGGTGTAGGTCAGTTGCACGAAGCCGGTGCCGACTTCGACACGCCAGGCCCCTTCAAGCAGGGTCGGCACGCCTTGCTGGCGGGCGCCCTGGCTGATCTGTGCGTAGTTCTGCAGGATCAGCGAGATGCCGATGGCACTGATCAGCGGCGCCAGGCGGGTGGAGTTACGCAGGGGTTTGTAGGCGATGCGTTCGATGGTGAACCCATAGACGCCCGTGACGACGACGGTGAACAACAGCGTGCCCAACATCAGGAGCGGGAACGACTCGACGCCGAAATAGGCCAGCAATGCCAGGCTGATTGCCGCGAGGTACGCGGAAATCATATACACCTCGCCGTGCGCGAAGTTGATCATGCCGATGATGCCATAGACCATTGTGTAGCCGATGGCGATCAGGCCATAGACCGACCCGAGGGTCAGGCCGTTGACCAGTTGCTGCAGGAAAATACCATCCATAACGCAATCTCACCTGATTGAGATTGCACGAGCGCCGACCACGGCAGGCCACGGATGAAGCGGCCCCCGCAGTGCAGAACCGTGCAGATCTCCGAATAAAGACAGGTACCGCAGGGGCTTGGGCCCGGGCATCAGCCCGGGCCGTGGGCCGTTATTATTTTTGTTTTTCCAGCTGGTGGTATTTACCGTCTTTGTCCCACTGGTAGACCACGTAGTCGGACACGGTCAGGTCACCCTTGCTGTCCCACTTCTTCTCGCCCATGACGGTCTTGACCGGGTTGGCCTTCAGCCACTTGGCCGCGTCTTCGCCCTTGTTCGACTTGGCGCCGTTGAACGCAGCGGCCAAGGCTTCCAGCGAGGCGTAGGCATACAGGGTGTAGCCTTCAGGTTCGGTACCGGCCTTGCGGAACTCCTCCACCACCGCCTTGCTGTCTGGCAGCAGGCGCGGGTCGGCGCCGAAGGTCATGTACACGCCATCGACGTATTGCGCGCCGCCGGCAGTGGACACCAGTTCGTCGGTGACGATGCCGTCATCGGACATGAATTTGACGTCCTTCAGGCCCTGCTCGCGCAGCTGGCGCACCAGCGGCCCGGCCTCTGGGTGCAGGCCGCCGAAGTAGACAACGTCGGCACCGGTGGAGCGGATCTTGGTAACCACGGCGCTGAAGTCTTTTTCGCCGCGGGTCAGGCCTTCGTACAGCACAGGCTCCACGCCGCGTTTCTCCAGCTGTGCCTTGGTCGCATCAGCCAAGCCCTGGCCGTAGGTGTCCTTGTCGTGCAGCACCGCGACTTTCTTGCCCTTGAGCACGTCGACGATGTAGTCGCCAGCAACGATACCCTGCTGGTCGTCACGGCCGCACATGCGGAACATGGCGCTCAGGCCGCGCTCCGTGACCGCTGGGTTGGTGGAGCCCGGGGTAATGGCGATGATGCCCGCTTCGTCATACACCTCGGACGCCGGAATGGTGTTGGAAGAACAGAAGTGGCCCACTACGCCGATCACCTTGTCCTGATCGGCCAGGCGGTTGGCCACGGCCACGGCCTGCTTCGGTTCGCAGGCGTCATCGCCTTTGACCAGGACGATTTTCTCGCCGTTCACGCCACCGGCGGCGTTGATCTTGTCGGCCGCTGCCTGCGCACCTTTCATGTACTGCTCGCCAAACGCCGCGTTAGCCCCGGTCATCGGGCCCGCTACACCGATCTTGACGTCGGCCTGAACATACGAAGAAACACCTAGGGCCGTAGCTACGGCCAGAGCCAGGAAACCTTTCTTGTAAAACGTCTGCGACATGAGGTGGTGCTCCTAGAGTTTTTTTTTGGTTGGCACTACAACTTCTCAACCCTGTGCTCAGAGCAAGGGCCGTGCCATAGGTTTTGTCTTCCGGGAAAACACACTTCGCAGGTGCGCTGCAGGCGACCGACGGCCTTTTCTTTATTGAGCGTGCAACCGTCTGCTGCGCGGCAGGCGCCACCACACGTACAGACAAGGAGCAACCGCCATGTGCCATCATTGCAACCCTGGCAAGTGTTTACGTGCAACCGCCCTGTAACAGCGGACGTCACCGAAGTGCACACCGCTGGTGCGCGACTGCTACAGGCGGCACCGTTTGAAGGCTAGCCGGTGCACGGAAAAACACCTCTGTTTTGGCAGATACGCAGCCCTGTGGGAGCGGGTTCACCCGCGAAGAGGCCAGCCCAGACACAACAACGCCCAAAAGGCTGGCACAATGTCGGCCATTCGCCGCTTCCGGAGCCCCCTTGATGAGCGAGAGCGCATTCGCCGAGCGCATCGTGCACAACCTGCTCGACACTGACTTCTACAAACTCACGATGATGCAGGGCGTGTTGCACAACTACCCGGACGCCGACGTCGAATGGGAATTCCGCTGCCGTAACGGCGAGGACCTGCGCCCCTACCTGGGCGAGATCCGCCACCAGCTCGAACTGCTCAGCGACCTCACCCTGGATGATGGCCAGCTGGCCTTCCTCGAACGCATCAGCTTCCTCAAGCCCGACTTCCTGCGCTTTCTGCGCCTGTTCCGCTTCAACCTTCGCTACGTGCGTATCGGCATTGAAAACGACCAGCTGTTCCTGCGCCTGAAAGGCCCGTGGCTGCATGTGATCCTGTTCGAAGTGCCACTGCTGGCCATCATCAGCGAAGTGCGCAACCGCCATCTGCACCCGCACATGCGCCTGGCCGAGGCTCGCGACCAGCTGTACCGCAAGTTCGACTGGCTGCGCGCGCATGCCAGCGATGACGAACTGGCCAACCTGCAGGTAGCCGACTTCGGCACCCGCCGGCGCTTTTCCAGCCGTGTGCAGGAAGACGTGGTGCGGGTGCTGCGCGACGACTTCCCGGCCCGCTTCGTCGGCACCAGCAACGTCGACCTGGCATGGAAACTGGATATCAAGCCGCTGGGCACCATGGCCCATGAGTGGATCATGGCCCACCAGCAACTCGGCCCGCGCCTGATCGACAGCCAGATCGCCGCGCTGGACTGCTGGGTACGCGAGTACCGCGGCCTGCTCGGCATCGCCCTGACCGACTGCATCACCATGGATGCCTTCCTCGGCGATTTCGACCTGTACTTCGCCAAGCTGTTCGACGGCCTGCGCCACGACTCGGGCGAGCCGGTGGCCTGGGCGGAGAAGGCCATTGCCCATTACCAGAAACTGGGTATCGACCCGATGACCAAGACCCTGGTGTTTTCCGACGGCCTCAACCTGACCCGCTCACTGGAGATCTTCCGTGCCCTGCGCGGTCGCATCAACGTCAGCTTTGGCATCGGCACCAACCTGACCTGCGACATACCGGGTGTGGCGCCGATGAACATCGTGCTTAAAATGACCGACTGCAACGGCGCGCCAGTGGCCAAGATCTCGGATGAGGCCGCCAAGACCCAATGCCGAGACGAGAACTTCGTCGCCTACATGCGCCACGTATTCAAAGTCCCCAGCAAGGAGTAACCCATGCAAGCGGTTCAGCAAGAGATTGCCCAGGCGCTGAAGGTACAGCCGCCGTTCGCCGACGCTGCAGCGCTCGAGGCCGAAGTCGCCCGGCGTGTGGCGTTCATCAAGGATTGCCTGGCCAACGCCCGGCTCAAGACCCTGGTGCTGGGCATCAGCGGCGGTGTCGACTCGCTGACTGCCGCCTTGCTCGCCCAGCGCGCCGTGAATGAACTGCGGGCCGAAACCGGCGACAAGGCATACACCTTCATTGCCGTGCGCCTGCCCTACCAGGTGCAACATGACGAGCATGACGCCCAGGCCTGTCTGGACGTGATCAAGGCCGATGAAGTGCACACGGTGGATATCGCCCCGGCGGTGCGGGCATTGGCCGCTGAAGTGGTGGAATTGAAGAACGGCTCGCCGACGCTGGTGGACTTTGTGGTGGGCAACGTCAAGGCACGTACCCGCATGGTTGCCCAGTACACCATCGCCGGGGCCCGCGCGGGCCTGGTGATCGGTACCGACCACGCCGCCGAGGCGGTAATGGGCTTCTTTACCAAGTTTGGTGATGGTGCCTGCGACCTGGCGCCCCTGAGCGGGCTGGTGAAGAACCAGGTACGGGCGATTGCGCGCAGCTTTGGCGCACCGGAGTCACTGGTGGAGAAGGTGCCGACTGCCGACCTTGAGGACCTGGAGCCGGGCAAACCGGACGAAGCATCGCATGGCGTGACCTACCAGCAGATCGATGCCTTCCTGCATGGGTTGCCGGTTGATCAGGCGGCGTTCGATATCATCGTTGCTACCTACCGCAAGACCCAGCACAAGCGCGAATTGCCGTTCGCCCCGTGAGACCTCTGGGGCCGCTTGGCGGCCCTTTCGCGACACAAGGCCGCTCCTACAGGACTGCGCAGTATTCGGAATTGCGCAGTCCTGTAGGAGCGGCCTTGTGTCGCGAAAGGAGGGCAAAGCCCTCCCCGGCTTCAAACTGTCTTACTTGACGACGACCTTGCCTTTCATCATCGAGATGTGGCCCGGGAAGGTGCAGAAGAAGCTGTAGTCACCACCGGCTTCCAGCTTGGAAGTGTCGAACTTCACTTCGGTCTCTTTTTCCGGTGCACCGATCATCGCGGTGTGGGCGATGATGTTGGCGTTATCTTCCTTCAGGTAGCCCTTGTCGATGCCCTGGGTCATGCCTTCAGTGGCAATGCCCTGCATGTCGGCAGTCTTGCTGATCACCAGGTTGTGGCCCATGACGTTCTTCGGCAGGTTGCCGGAGTGGGTCAGTTTGACGGTGAACTCCTTGCAGCTCTTGTCGACGGTGAATTCTTTGGTGGTGTAGGACATCTGGTCCGTCGATTCAACAGTCACCGAGCATTCGGCTGCAAAGACAGAGGCGCTGGCGAGGGTCAGCAGGGATACCGCTACAGCTTTCGCAAACATCATGAATCTCCTTGGCAGGGTTTTATCAATTGCGAGACTGCCTGAAACCGTTCAGCCCCTTGCTGATATGGGTCAAGGGGGTGTCAACAGGCCAGCCAGTAGAATTGTTCAATGGATTGTATACAACCAATCTAAGAGCACATCATGCCCTTTTAATAGACGATGGGACAACCTCTCATTTAGGAGCAATACCAAATGCCCACCTCTGCATTTATCAACAGCCTGCTCGCCGCCTATGCCCATGGGGCAACGGGCGCCATCTGCGAATTCTCCCGCCCGGAATGAACGTGGCCTTGGAAGCGACGGGCATGCGCCGTACCCTGTCCACCTGAGTGACAGGAGATGAGCAATGCCCGTACGTTCCGTTTGTGTGTTCTGCGGCGCCAGCATCGGCGCCACCCCTGCCTACCGTGAAGCAGCCATCGCACTTGGCCGGGCCATTGCGCGCCGCGGCCTGACCCTGGTCTATGGCGGCGGCGCTGTCGGCCTGATGGGCACTGTTGCCGACGCGGCCATGGCGGCCGGTGGCGAAGTGATCGGGATCATTCCCGAAAGCCTGATGAACGCCGAAATCGGCCACAAGGGCCTCAGCCGCCTGGAAGTGGTCGACGGCATGCATGCCCGCAAGGCACGCATGGCCGAGCTTAGCGATGCCTTCATCGCCCTGCCGGGTGGACTGGGTACGCTGGAAGAATTGTTCGAGGTATGGACCTGGGGGCAACTGGGCTATCACGCCAAGCCGCTGGGGCTGCTGGATGTGAGCGGCTTCTACGAGAAACTGGGCGGGTTCCTCGACCATATCGTCGAAGAAGGCTTTGTGCGGCCGCAACATCGGGCGATGTTGCTGCTGGGGCAGCAGCCGGACGCGCTGCTGGACGGGATGGACAGCTTTGTGGCGCCGGTGGTGCCGAAGTGGGTCGACAAGCAGCCTGACTAAATCCGAGATTTTTGGGACCGCTTTGCGGTCCTTTCGCGGCACAAGGCCGCTCCTACAGGGAATCGCGGTTTCTTGTAGGAGCGGCCTTGTGCCGCGAAAGGGCTGCAAAGCAGCCCCAAACAGATCAATCAGCGCGGAATAACGGGCTGACGCGGCTTCTTGTTACCCTTACCGCCCTTGGCTGCTTCCTTGCGTTCCTTGGCCGCCTGCTGGTTACGCGCAAACGCCTCGGCCTTGGCCTTCTCACGCTTGTCCCATGGCTTGCTGCCATCGCTACCACGTGGCGGCAGGCCGGTGTGCTGGGTGAGGATCTTCTGCTCCTTGCCCACCTTGTGGCTACCCGCAGGCGTCGAGTTCTTGCGGCGCGCGCTCTGGTACGTGTCGGATTGCGGCTGGTGCAGCGGGATCAGCTGGTGCTTGCCCGGCCCGATCAGGTCGGCGCGACCCATACGTTCCAGCGCTTCACGCAGCATCGGCCAGCCCTTCGGGTCGTGGTAGCGCAAGAACGCCTTGTGCAGGCGGCGTTGCTCGTCGCTCTTGACGATCTCCACCCCTTCACTCTTGTAGGTCACTTTGCGCAGCGGGTTCTTGCCCGAGTGGTACATGGCCGTGGCCGAGGCCATCGGCGACGGGTAGAACGCCTGCACCTGGTCAGCGCGGAAGCCGTTACCCTTTAGCCACAGGGCCAGGTTCATCATGTCTTCGTCGGTGGTGCCCGGGTGAGCGGCGATAAAGTACGGGATCAGGTACTGCTCCTTGCCCGCCTCTTTCGAGTACTTCTCGAACATACGCTTGAAGCGGTCGTACGAGCCGATACCCGGCTTCATCATCTTGTCCAGCGGGCCACGCTCGGTGTGCTCCGGGGCAATCTTCAGGTAGCCGCCCACGTGGTGGGTAACCAGCTCCTTGACGTACTCCGGCGACTCCACGGCCAGGTCGTAGCGCAGGCCCGAGGCGATCAGGATCTTCTTCACACCTGGCAGGGCACGGGCCTTGCGGTACAGCTCGATCAGCGAGCTGTGGTCGGTGTTAAGGTTTTCGCAGATACCCGGGAACACGCACGACGGCTTGCGGCAGTGCTTCTCGATTTCATGGCTCTTGCAGGCGATGCGGTACATGTTGGCGGTCGGCCCGCCAAGGTCGGAGACCACGCCGGTGAAGCCCGGCACCTTGTCGCGCATCTCTTCGATCTCGTGCAGGATCGACTCGTGCGAGCGGTTCTGGATGATGCGGCCTTCGTGCTCGGTGATCGAGCAGAAGGTGCAGCCACCGAAGCAGCCACGCATGATGTTCACCGAGAAACGGATCATCTCGTAGGCCGGGATGCGCTCCTTGCCATAGGCCGGGTGTGGCACACGGGCGTAGGGCATGCCGAACACGTAGTCCATTTCTTCGGTGGTCATGGGGATGGGTGGCGGGTTGAACCACACATCCACTTCGCCATGCTTTTGCACCAGGGCGCGGGCGTTACCCGGGTTGGTCTCCAGGTGCAGCACGCGGTTGGCATGGGCATAGAGTACCGGGTCGTTACGTACTTTTTCGAACGACGGCAGGCGGATTACCGACTTTTCCCGGGTCACGCTCGGGCTGTCGAGAATCTGCACGACCTTGGCTTCGTTCGGGTCTTCCTGGTCGCCCTTGGCCTGCTCGATGGCGCAGGCCTGGGTGTCCTGGGTGTTTACGTACGGGTTGATGATCTTGTCGACGCGGCCCGGGCGGTCGATGCGGGTGGAGTCGATCTCGAACCAGCCCTGCGGGGTATCACGGCGCACGAACGCGGTGCCGCGGATGTCAGTGATGCTCTCGATCGTCTCGCCACTGGCCAGGCGCTGGGCCACTTCCACCACCGCACGCTCGGCGTTGCCGAACAGCAGGATGTCGGCGCTGGCGTCGATCAGGATCGAGTGACGCACCTTGTCCTGCCAGTAGTCGTAGTGGGCGATGCGGCGCAGCGAAGCCTCGATGCCGCCGAGTACGATCGGCACATGCTTGTAGGCTTCCTTGCAGCGCTGGCTGTACACCAGGCTGGCGCGGTCCGGACGGCTGCCGGCCAGGCCACCTGGGGTATAGGCGTCGTCGGAACGGATCTTCTTGTCTGCGGTGTAGCGGTTGATCATCGAATCCATGTTGCCCGCGGCCACGCCGAAGAACAGGTTCGGCTCGCCAAGCTTCATGAAGTCGTCTTTCGACTGCCAGTTCGGCTGGGCGATGATGCCCACGCGGAAGCCCTGGGCTTCCAGCAGGCGGCCGATGATGGCCATGCCGAACGACGGATGGTCGACGTAGGCATCACCGGTCACGATGATGATGTCGCAGGAATCCCAGCCGAGCAGATCCATCTCCTGCCTGCTCATTGGCAGGAAAGGTGCTGGCCCGAAGCATTCGGCCCAGTACTTGGGATAGTCGTAGAGTGGTTTGGCTGCTTGCATGTCAGTGACCGGTTCTGGTGTGCAGGGAAATCGCGGGCGCGGAATATAGCACAAATTTTGACCAAATCCGACTGGATTCGTGGGGATTGGTGGGTGGGGCGACGGTTGGGTGGGCGGGGGTTCCGGATGGCTGGCTTGGGGGTTGTGGTGGTGGGGTTGCCAGGTGTTCATGCATCCTGAAGCCAACACCTCACTGCTTCATCCCCAACTCAGCATCATCCATCAGCGCCTTGGCCATCGCACTCAGCTAATGGGCAGCCCAGATCATCATCGGCTTCTCATCCATCAACCCGGTGATGGTCAGTTCGCGCAAATACTCGAAATTCTCGACCGCCTGGCCGGGCCTCTTCGCGGGCATGCCCGCGAAAGGGCACATCCAGGCGACAACCAGGTCAAGAATCGTAGCGCGCTCCGCATGACTTTCGTCTTGAGGCCTGCCAAGAGCTGTCGGGCGTACGCCGGCAGGTTTGCTGCGCCTGTCAGATTGAGTGCCGCCTTTGCGGAGCTTCGCAAGCGGAGCTCTCTATTTATCGACATTTACGACGACATGTCCCCTGAGCGCACATCCAGAATTGATAGACAATTCTGCCTAGCATTTTTGTCAGTACCACGAAGCCAAATCAAGAAGTACAGTAAAAATTTTAAAGCTACTAGCAGCGAGGATGAAATATGCGATACTTTTATTGCGAAGATACATTGTCACATATTGCGCATGCCTCCACGAGCGAATCATTTTTCAGGTACGGTAGATACAACCTCTCGCTTAAAGTTCAGCAGAACCCCCAGCGACTTCTGAGCGTTGATCTTTTTAACACTCCACTTCTCGCCACCGCTCCAAACCAAGTTGTGTCTTACCGCTACAGCGCTTTTGGATTCAGCAGCCCCTCTAAAAACGAATGGGGCTTCAAAGGTGAGCGAAAAGACCCTATCAGCAGCGGTTACCTACTCGGAAATGGTCGCAGACTCTACAACCCGTCCATCATGCGATTTACCAGCCCAGACCCCTTAAGCCCATTCTCCAAAGGTGGCCTTAACTACTACGCATTCACCCTGAACGACCCTATTAACGGCAGTGACCCCACCGGATTGGTTACTCAATCTATAATTAACTTTAATGCCAAGCTTCACCCGAAGAAAACGTATCGTGGCGATATCCTGTGGCAACATGATGGGATAACTGCTTTCGCTGAAAAGCGTCGAACAGATGGCAATCTCGACACCCTTTACATCCTGAGTCACGGCGAAAAAGGTGTGTTATCGGGAAATGAACTCAACTATTCAGCTTTGGATATTTTCATCAGACTTAACCAAAAGGGTATTAAAATGCAGGGTAGACAAACACATTTTTTAGCTTGCTACTCTGCTACACCTGAGAATTTCGGGGGCTATTCAGTCGCTGATGAAATGGCCAAACTAACCGGGGTACAATCCTCAGGTTACGATGGCCCCGTCTCCGTTGCCGATGAAATCGACAAGAGCGGAAAGTTTGTCGCTCACCGCATCAGCAATCCAATTAATAATTTTCTTCTCGGGTTTACCGCAACCAAAGTCAGGGGGGGCAACATTCGAAACCCCCACAAAACACAAAATACAGGGCCTGGCGGCAGACACTGGTAGCGGCAGACTCAGCACCTGTAATGTATTCGTAGTCTCCCACCAACTCGCCGACCACTTTGATCAAGCTCAGCAGTCGTCACTCATCATCATCAAAGTTGTACATCCCCGGCGCCAAGTTTTCGAAGCGGGTGTACTTACCAATAAACGCCAGGCGTACAAAGCCGATGGGGCCGTTACGCTGTTTGCCGATGATGATTTCGGCAATGCCCTTGTGCTCGGTCTCCGGGTGATACACCTCGTCACGGTAGACGAACATGATCACGTCGGCGTCCTGCTCGATTGCACCGGACTCACGCAAGTCGGAGTTGATCGGGCGCTTGTTTGGCCGTTGCTCAAGGGAGCGGTTCAGCTGGGACAGTGCTACGACCGGGCAGTTGAACTCTTTGGCAAGGGCCTTGAGGGAGCGAGAAATCTCGGAAATTTCGTTGGTCCGATTATCACCACCGGAACCTGGAATCTGCATCAACTGCAGGTAGTCGACCATGATCAGGCCGATTTCGCCGTGCTCACGCGCCAGGCGGCGAGTCCGCGAACGCATTTCCGAAGGGCTGATGCCCGCTGTATCGTCGATGAACAGCTTGCGATCGTTGAGCAGGTTGACTGCCGAAGTCAGGCGCGGCCAGTCGTCGTCGTCCAGCTGGCCAGAACGCACTTTGGTCTGGTCAATACGGCCCAAGGACGAGAGCATACGCATGATCAGCGATTCACCTGGCATCTCGAGGGAGAACACCAGCACAGCCTTGTCGCTGCGCAGCACGGCATTCTCGACCAGGTTCATGGCAAACGTGGTCTTACCCATCGAGGGTCGGCCGGCGACAATGATCAAGTCCGCCGGCTGCAGGCCGCTGGTCTTCTCGTCCAGGTCGGTGTAACCGGTGGAAACACCGGTAATTTCGCTGTCAGAGTTGAACAGCGTATCGATGCGGTCGATGGCCTTGGTCAACAGCTCGTTGACGCCTACCGGGCCGCCGGTCTTTGGCCGCGCCTCGGCAATCTGGAAAATCTGCCGTTCGGCGTCGTCGAGAATTTCCTCGGCGTTGCGACCTTGGGGGTTAAAGGCGTTGTCGGCAATATCGGTGCTGATGCTGATCAGCTGGCGCAGCGTGGCGCGCTCGCGAATGATCGCGGCGTAGGCCTTGATGTTGGCCACCGATGGCGTGTTCTTGGCCAGTTCCGCCAAGTAAGCCAGGCCGCCGACCTGCGACGAAACGCCTTCCTTGTCCAACTGCTCGTGCAACGTGACCACGTCGAACGGGTGGTTAAGGTCCACCAGCTTATGGATGGCACGGTAGATCAGGCGATGGTCATGCCGGTAGAAATCGCCATCCGAAACCTGATCCAGCACCCGCTCCCAGGCGTTGTTGTCCAGCATCAGGCCACCGAGCACGGCCTGTTCGGCCTCGATGGAATGCGGCGGCACCTTCAGGGCGGCGGTTTGCAGGTCAAGCTGTTCGGAGGTTGTGATCTCGTTCATGGCCACGAAAGAATTCTGGAGGATGAAAAAGACAAAGGGCACGGCCTGTATAAAACAGGACCGTGCCCGATGTTAACCGCCTGACCCGCAAGGAGCCAGCCAGTTAGCGCAGCTTAGGCAGCTACGACAACCACGCGTACGGTGGCTTCAACGTCGCTGTGCAGGTGCACGGCTACGTCGTATTCGCCAACCTGACGGATGGTGCCGTTCGGCAGACGAACTTCAGCCTTGGCCACTTCAACGCCGGAGGCGGTCAGGGCGTCAGCGATGTCGTGGGTGCCGATCGAACCGAACAGCTTGCCTTCGTCGCCAGCGGTGGCAGTGATGGTCACTTCCAGCTCGGCCAGTTGGGCAGCGCGGCTTTCAGCCGACGATTTACGGTCAGCAGCTGCTTTTTCCAGCTCGGCGCGACGCTCTTCGAACGCAGCCAGGTTGGCGGCGTTGGCAACGGTGGCCTTGCCGAATGGCAGCAGGAAGTTACGGCCGTAACCAGCCTTAACTTTTACTTTGTCGCCCAGGTTGCCCAGGTTAGCGACTTTTTCCAGCAGGATCAGTTCCATTTGGTAAAACCTCTTAACTTTTAACCTTCACCGTTCGCGGAGTCATTCCCCTTGGGGGACTTGCGACCGCGAAAATCAATCAGGCTGTCGACAATGGCCAAAACCACCAGCAACGGATAAATCAGCTGCATGATCAGCGGTAGCGTCACGTACATGCCCACCAGCCAGAAACCGGCCAGTCGGCCCTGTGCCACCAGCCCATGCATCAAAGCGATGCCGGCCAGTACCAGTACCAGGCTCGAAGCCGATGCCAGGATGATGAACTGCGGTCCGAGGAACGGAGCCACCACCATCACTGCCACCAAGACCGCCATGGTCTGTTTTGGCAACTTCAGGGCGCGAAACTCGCGACCGAAGCCTCCAGGGTTGTACAACGCTGCCTGCCAGTAGCGCGCCAGCACCAAGGCCAGCACACTGAACAATTGCACCGTCACTGCTGTGGAAGCGACCAGCACAGGGCGGATCAGCTCACCGGAGAGCACGGGTTGCCCCTCGATTTTCGGCATGGCTTCGGCAAACGCCTTGGCCAGCACATCGAAGGTTTGCGCCAGCGCCAGATCGAGCACGAGGCTGAAAGCCACGGCGAACACGGCACTGACCACCAACACCCGGCTCCAGGGATGCTCGGCTCGCAACAGGGCGGCCAGGCTCAGGGCTCCTGCAATCACCAGAAAGGTGATGGGATCGCCCATGACCCACACGGCCAACCCGGCCAGCAGGCCGCCGGCGATGACCGTTGTAGCATCCTTGAAACCACGCCGCAGCAGCACAAAGCTGCATGCAGCGGCACTCAACCAGAACAGCAGCGGCAGTACCGCGCTGATGACCACCACGAGGGTGGCCTGCACACGACCGCGCATGATGAAACTTGCTAACGCTCGCATGCTAATCCCTTACTGCTTGTCGACGACCCGGTCTCAGCGGCCGTGGCTGTCGGTGTAGGGCAGCAGGGCCAGGAAGCGGGCGCGCTTGATAGCGGTAGCCAGCTGACGCTGATAACGAGCTTTGGTACCGGTGATGCGGCTTGGAACGATCTTGCCGGTTTCGGATACGTAAGCTTTCAGGGTGTTGAGATCTTTGAAGTCGATCTCTTTCACGTCTTCAGCAGTGAAGCGGCAGAATTTACGACGACGGAAGAAACGTGCCATTTAATAGGCTCCTCTAAAGGTCCGTGGATTACTCGTCAGCGTTATCGCTGGAGTCGCTGTCATTGCTGTCGTCGCCTTCGGCGGAGTCAGCATGCTCAGGACGCTCACGACGCTCACGGCGCTCGCTGCGGTTTTCTTCAGCCTTCAGCATCTCGGACTGGCCGGTAACGGCTTCGTCGCGACGGATGACCAGGTTACGGATAACGGCATCGTTGTAGCGGAAGTTGTCTTCCAGCTCGGCCAGGGCCTTGCCGGTGCACTCAACGTTCAGCATCACGTAGTGAGCCTTGTGAACATTGTTGATTGCGTAGGCCAGTTGACGACGGCCCCAGTCTTCCAGGCGGTGGATTTTGCCACCGTCTTCTTCGATCAGCTTGGTGTAACGCTCAACCATGCCGCCGACTTGCTCGCTCTGGTCCGGGTGAACCAGGAAGATGATTTCGTAATGACGCATGAATGCTCCTTACGGGTTAGTAGTCTGCCAGCGTATCTGGTCAGACAAGGAGTGAATGACACTGTATGTCTTGCACGGAGGGGAGGCACATGAGCGCCTGCCAGCTCGGCAAGGGGCGCAATTGTAGAGAAGGCGTGGCGCACAAGCAAGGCAATTGGCGAATATTTGAACAGCCTGAAACATATTCACAGGCTACCGGCCCTTTCGCGGGTAAACCCGCTCCCACAGGGACCCCACTGCTTGAAAGCCAGTGAAAAACCTGTGGGAGCGGGCGCGCCCGCGAATGGGCCGGAACAGGCTGAAGATCAGCGCTTGGCCTGACGCTGGCGCACGGCTTCGAACAGGCAAACCCCGGTTGCCACCGAAACGTTCAGGCTGCTGACGCTACCGCCCATCGGCAACTTCACCAGGAAGTCGCAGTGCTCGCGGGTCAACCGGCGCATGCCTTTGCCTTCGGCGCCCATGATCATGACCAGAGGCCCGGTCAGGTCCTGTTGGTAAATCTCCTGCTCGGCCTCGCCGGCGGTACCTACCACCCACAAGCCACGCTGCTGCAGCTTCTCCAGCGTACGCGCCAGGTTGGTCACGGCTACCAGCGGAATCACCTCTGCCGCGCCGCACGCCACCTTGCGCACCACAGGCGTCAGGGTCGCCGACTTATCCTTGGGCACCAGCACCGCCGTGGCACCGGCCGCATCGGCCGTGCGCAGGCATGCGCCGAGGTTGTGCGGGTCGGTAACACCGTCCAGCACCAGGATCAGCGGCGGCGTTTCGATGCGCTCGAGCAACTCTTCGAGCATCAATTCGCCCCACACCTGGCTTGGGCTCACCTCGGCGACAACGCCCTGGTGCACACCTTCAACCCAGGCGTCCATCTCACGGCGCTCGGCCTGGCCAACCTGCACGCGGTTTTCCGCAGCCAGCGCCAGCAGGGTCTGCAGGCGTGGCTCGCTGCGCCCTTCCGACAGCCAGATCTGCTTGACCCGCTTCGGATGGTGCTTCAGCAGCGCCTGCACGGCATGCACGCCGTAGATCTTTTCCAGCTGACTCATGACTTGCTCTTGCTCTTGCGTGGCGCGCCGGACTTCGGCGGGCCTTTACGGTGCTTGGTCGGTTTGCCGGCGGCCTTGCCGCCTTTGTCCGACTTGCTGCTGGACGAGCTGCCGGTGCGGGCATCGCTCATCAGCGCCTTTTTCATTTCACGGCTTTTGCGCACTTCGGCGTTACGCTGCACGGCGTCTTTCGGGAAATACGCCTCGGAGGTTTCGCTCTTGCGGCTGCGCGGCTTCGGCGTGGCCCTGGCCTCGACCGGTGCTGGCTCGGGCTTGTCGGCTTTGTCGGCAACCGGTGCGGCGCCTCGCTGCTTGCGGCCGATCGGCGCAGCCAGCGTCTTGTCGGCCACTTCGAAGTCGATCTTGCGCTCGTCCAGGTCAACACGCATGACCTTGACTTCAATCGTGTCGCCCAGGCGGAAGCTGCGCCCGGTGCGCTCACCGGACAGGCGGTGGTGGACCGGGTCGAAGTGGTAGTAGTCGCCCGGCAGCGCACTGACGTGTACCAGGCCTTCCACATAGATATCGGTCAGCTCGACGAACAGGCCGAAGCCGGTCACCGCGGTGATCACACCCGGGAAGGTTTCGCCCACGCGATCCTTCATGTACTCGCACTTGAGCCAGTTGACCACGTCACGGGTGGCTTCATCAGCCCGGCGCTCGGTCATCGAGCACTGCTCACCAAGCTGCTCGAGAGTGTTTTCGTCGTACGGGTAGATGCGCGCCTTGGGGATGCTCATGGCGCCGGCACGCTTCACGTGCGGGGTGTCGACCTTGGAACGGATGATGCTGCGGATGGCGCGGTGCACCAGCAGGTCCGGGTAACGGCGGATCGGCGAGGTGAAGTGGGTGTAGGCCTCGTAATTCAAGCCGAAGTGGCCGTTGTTTTCGGTGCTGTACACCGCCTGGCTCAGCGAGCGCAGCATTACGGTCTGGATCAGGTGGAAATCCGGGCGCCCGGCGATGCTTGCCAGCAGGGCCTGGTAATCCTTCGGCGACGGGTCCTTGCCCTTGTGCAGGCTCAAGCCCAGCTCGCCGAGGAACGCACGCAGCTTTTCCAGGCGCTCCGGCGGCGGGCCGTCGTGCACCCGGTACAGTGCCGGCACGCCGTGCTTCTGAAGGAACTCGGCGGTGGCCACGTTGGCCGCCAGCATGCATTCCTCGATCAGCTTGTGGGCGTCGTTACGAACAGTTGGGCGAATTTCCGCGATCTTGCGCTGATCGCCGAAGATGATTCGGGTTTCCTGGGTCTCGAAATCGATGGCACCCCGGGCGTGACGGGCATCCAGCAGCACCTTGTACAGGTTGTACAGGTTCTTCAGGTCCGGCACGACTTCCTTGTACTCTTCGCGCAGCGCCTTGCCCTCACGGGTGCGGGCGTGCTCGAGCATGCTGCTGACCTTGTTGTAGGTCAGGCGGGCGTGGGAGTGGATGACGCCTTCGTAGAACTGGTAGTCGACCATCTGGCCGGCTTTGTTCATGGTCATTTCACAGACCATGGCCAAGCGGTCGACGTGCGGGTTCAGCGAGCACAGGCCGTTGGACAGCTCTTCGGGGAGCATCGGCACCACGCGCTCGGGGAAGTACACCGAGTTACCGCGTTGCTGGGCCTCGACGTCCAGGGCCGAGCCCAGGCGCACATAGCTGGATACGTCGGCGATGGCCACATACAGGCGCCAGCCACCGGAGAACAGGCGCAGCTTACCCAGCGGTTCGCAATAGACAGCGTCATCGAAGTCGCGGGCGTCTTCACCGTCGATGGTGACGAACGGCAAATGACGCAGGTCGACGCGCTTCTCTTTGTCCTTCTCTTCGACTTCGGAGCGGAACTTGCGCGCTTCCTTGACCACATCTTCGGGCCAGACGTGCGGGATGTCGTAGCTGCGCAGGGCAACGTCGATTTCCATGCCCGGCGCCATGTAGTTGCCGATGACCTCTACCACATCGCCTTGCGGCTGGAAGCGCGGGGTTGGCCAGTGGGTGATCTTGATTTCGACAAACTGGCCGATCTTGGCACCACCATTACGCCCGGCGGTCACCAGCACTTCCTGCTGGATTTTCGGGTTGTCCGGGGTTACGTAGCCAATGCCGCCTTCTTCGAAGTAGCGGCCGACCACGCTTTCGTGGGCACGGGAGATGACCTCGACGATCACGCCTTCACGGCGCCCACGGCGGTCGGTACCGGACACCCGCGCCAATGCACGGTCGCCATCGAAGGCCAGGCGCATCTGCGACGGGCTGAGGAACAGGTCATCGCTGCCATCATCGGGGATGAGGAAACCAAACCCATCGCGATGGCCGGAGATACGGCCGCAGATCAGGTCGAGCTTGTCCACCGGGGCATAAGTGCCGCGCCGGGTATAGATAAGCTGGCCGTCGCGTTCCATGGCACGCAGACGGCGGCGCAGGGCTTCGATCTGGTCTTCTTCATACAGACCAAACTCTTTCGCCAGCTCCTCGCGCGCAGCGGGCTCGCCACGGTCAGCAAGGCGCTGCAGGATCAGCTCACGGCTGGGAATGGGGTTGTCGTATTTTTCCGCTTCGCGAGCGGCCTCGGGATCGAGGGATTGCCAATCGGCCATCAGAAGGGGTTCACCTTGGGGTATATAGATAGGAATTCTGGCATAGGCCTATTGAAACCGGAAATGTCTGGCTTGGACAGCCCCCACTGCTGTGCTTCCAAAGCAGTAATAGGCCTGTGGAATCAACAAGTTGAATTTTTTGAAATTTTTTTTGATTGGGGGGTTTACAGCCCTGGGGAGCGTCCGTATAGTGCGCACCACAACGACGGACAACCCCGACGTTGTAGTAGAGATGAACGGCGCTGTAAAGCATCTTGTAATCTCGAATGTGTGCCCAGGTGGCGGAATTGGTAGACGCGCTGGTTTCAGGTATCAGTGACCGCAAGGTCGTGGAAGTTCGAGTCTTCTCCTGGGCACCAAATATTTCCAAGTAATAGATGACCAAGGATCTGTTACTACTGTGTGAAAGCGAACAATAGTCGCCTTCATCAGATGATGCAAAGCTTTGCCCAGGTGGCGGAATTGGTAGACGCGCTGGTTTCAGGTATCAGTGACCGCAAGGTCGTGGAAGTTCGAGTCTTCTCCTGGGCACCATATAAAAACCCACTAGCTTGCTAGTGGGTTTTTTCTTGCCTGCGTTTTTTGCCCCCGCCCTTCCCGCGCGCTCCCAGTGCCTACACCATGGTCTGCCCATGAATTTCTCGTCATACGGCCACTTGAGAAACAATTTCGTTTACCATTGTTTCCAAATATGTAGCCGTAAGCGAGGAAGTACCCGCATGACGATCCGCCCGCAACCGCTGATGCGCACCTTGGCCGCCGCCGTGCTGAGCCTGGTCATCGGCGCTCCGGCCGCCATGGCAGACGCACCGGTCACCCTGACCATGTACAACGGTCAGCACAAGGAAATCGGCGAAGCCATCGCCAAGGCCTACGAGGCCAAGACCGGTATTCACATCGACATTCGCAAGGGCAGCAGCAACCAGCTGGCCAGCCAGATCATCGAAGAAGGCGACCGGTCGCCGGCCGACATCATCTACACCGAAGAGTCCCCGCCCCTGAACAACCTGGGCGAGCTGGGCCTGCTGGCAAAGATCGACGACGCCACCTCGAACATGGTGCCCAAGGAGTACGTTGGCGCCAACGGCACCTGGATGGGCATCACGGCCCGTACCCGCATCGTGGTGTACAACCCGAAAAAGGTCGACGAAAAAGACCTGCCAACCACGGTGATGGACTTCGCCAACCCCGAGTGGGAAGGCCGCGTCGGCTATGTACCCACCAGTGGTGCGTTCCAGGAGCAGGCCGTGGCCATCCTGAAAATGCACGGTCGAGAAGCCACCGAAGAATGGCTGACCGGCCTGAAAGCCTTCGGCAAGACCTACACCAATAACATGGTCGCCCTCAAAGCCGTGGAAAAAGGCGAAGTGGCTGCGGTACTGGTGAACAACTACTACTGGTACGCGCTTGAACGCGAACGCGGCAAGCTGGACACCAAACTCTACTACCTGGCCGACGGCGATGCCGGCAACCTGGTCACCATCTCCGGCGCGGCCGTGGTCAAGGCCAGCAAGCACCCGAAAGAAGCCCAGGCCCTGCTCAACTGGATGGCCAGCGAAGAAGGCCAGCGCGTGATCACCCAGACCACCGCTGAGTACCCGCTGCACAAGGGCATGGTTTCTGACCGTGGCCTGAAGCCGTTCGATGAGCTGCGCCCGCCGAAGATCTCGCCGGCTGACCTGGGTAACGCCGAAGAAGCCATCGAGCTTGAGCGCGAGGTCGGTCTGCTCTGATGACTGCCGCCCTGTCCGCACCGGCGCCGGTGCGCTTCGTACCGCGCAGCAAGCGCCCCTCCATCTGGGTGGTGCTGCCTGTGCTGTTCCTGGTGGCGATGAGCCTGCTGCCACTGGCCTATGTCGCCATCAAAGCCTGGGAAGCCGGCTGGCGCGAAGCCTTGCACCTGCTGTGGCGCCCCTTTGTCTGGGGGCTGATGCGCAACACCCTGTTGCTGATGGTCGGGGTGACGCTGACGTGCATGGTGGTCGGCCTGGCGCTGGCCTGGCTGCTGGAGCGCAGCAACCTGGCCGGCCGCCGGCTGTGGGGCGTGGTGCTGTGCCTGCCGTTCGCCGTGCCGTCGTTCGTCAGCAGCTTCACCTGGGTGTCGCTGAGTTCGGACTTCGAAGGCCTCGGCGGGGCGATCATGGTCATGGCCCTGTCCAAATACCCGTTGGTGTTCCTGCCCGTTGCCGCAACCCTGCGCAACCTCGACACCTCGCTGGAGGAGTCGGCGCGCACCTTGGGGTGCAGCCGCTGGGGCGTGTTCAGCAAGGTCACCCTGCCGCTGCTGTGGCCATCGATGCTCGGCGGTGCGCTGCTGATTGCCCTGCACATGCTGGTTGAGTTCGGCGCCTTGTCGATCCTCGGCCTGCAAACCTTCACCACCGCCATCTACCAACAGTTCGAACTGGAGTTCAGCAACGCCAACGCGGCCATGCTGTCTGCCGTGTTGCTGGCGATGTGCCTGGTGATGCTGTGGCTGGAACTGCGCGTACGCGGCAAAGCCCGCCATGTGCGCATCGGCCAGGGCGTAGCCCGGCGTGCGCAACCGGTACGGCTGCGTGGCTGGTCGGCGCTGGCGCAGCTGTTCTGCGTGGGCCTGGCGGTGCTGGGCAGCGGTATTCCGCTGGCCATGCTCGGCTACTGGCTGAGCGTGGGTTCATCGGCAGCATTCCCGGTAGCGGCCATCTCCAAGGCGCTGTTCACCTCGCTGTCGGTGTCGCTTGGCGGTGCTGGCTTCTGCGTGTTGTTGGCCCTGCCGATCAGCTTCCTGGTGGTGCGCTACAAGGGTCGCCTGGCGATCTGGGCCGAGCGCCTGCCTTACCTGCTGCACGCCCTGCCCGGCCTGGTGATTGCCCTGACCCTGGTGTTCTTCGCCCTGCACTACGTGCCGGCGCTGTACCAGACCACGGCACTGCTGCTGCTGGCCTATGCGCTGCTGTTTTTGCCACTGGCGCAGTCGCCGGTACGCACCGCACTGAACAAGGCCTCGCCAACGCTTGAGGAAGCTGCACGCACCCTGGGCGCGAGCAGCTTTACCGCGTTCTGCCGGGTGACCCTGCCGATCATCTTCCCGGCCATGGCGGCGGCTTTTGCGCTGGTGTTCCTGGATGCCATGAAGGAGCTGACTGCCACGCTACTGCTCAGCCCGACCGGGATGACCACACTGGCCACCGAGGTGTGGGCGCATACAGCCAACGTCGAGTTCGCGGCGGCGGCGCCTTATGCGGCACTGCTGATCGTGGTGTCGGGGTTGCCGGTTTATCTGCTGACGACGCGGATGTACCTGAACAAGGCTTGAATGGTCCGCCTCGATTGCTGTGCCGTTGCGTATATCGAGCGCCGCGCGGGCGGCGCTCGATCTCACAGGCGCCGAAACCTCACGACACCCCATCTCAAGCTCTAAACTGCCCCAGGCTGGCCCGCAATTGCGCGGCCAGGTCATCCAGCACCTTGCTGCTCGCCGTGGTCTGCATCACCACTTCGGCCGAGCGCTCAGCCTGGGCATGGATAGTCTCCACCCGACCACGCACTGCCTGCGCCCCGCTCGCCTGCTGCTCGGCTGCACGGGTGGCCAGGCCAATGGCCGCATGCACCTGCTCCACCGCCGCCTGCACGGACTGCTGCCGGCGCTCGTTATCACGCAGTACCAGCAGCCCTTCGCTGGCCTTGAGCCCGGCCTGGCTGATGGTCGCCACGGCTTCCTTGGCGCCTTTCTGCAGCGCCGCGATGTGCGACTGGATATCCCCCGTGGAGCTCTGCGTCTTGCTCGCCAGCGCCCGCACCTCATCGGCCACCACGGCAAACCCGCGCCCGGTCTCACCTGCCCGGGCGGCTTCAATGGCCGCGTTCAGCGCCAGCAGGTTGGTCTGCTCGGCAATCCCGTGGATCACCGTCAGCACCACTTCGATCTGCTCACTCTGCTTGGCCAGGCGCTCGATCACCTGAGAGCCCGATTCGACCTGCCCGGCAAGGTTCTCGATCAGGCTCGCCAGTTGCGTCGAGGAACGGCTGTTCTCATCGGTCGCCTGGCGAATGTCCACCACCTGCTGCAACGCCGCCTGCATGGCATGGCTTTCAGCCTGAGCCTCGTCCGCCATGCTCGAAAGGTCGCGCAGGCTGGCTGCCACTTCATCGCGTTGCAGTGCCGCAGCCGCATCAGCGCCGGCATTGCGCTGGGCCATCGCGCCAATCTCGACACCGGTACGCTGCGCCACCTCGCCCGCCTCCCGCACGATCGGTTGCAGCTTGTCGACAAAGCGGTTCACCGCCGAAGCCATGTCGCCAATTTCGTCGCGGCTGTCGAGCGGCACGCGCCTGGTCAGGTCACCTTCGCCCGCCGCCAGGTCGTCCAGGGCAGCAATCAGCAGGCGCAGCTTGCTCAGCACTCGGCGGCCAAGCACCACGGCCACCACCAACAGCACACCCAGGCCGACCAGCACCAGGCCCAGGCCAATACGCCAGCGCAGTTCGGCAGCGGCATCGCGCACAGTCTGTGCGGTATTGGCCTGCATCGCTGCAGCACTGCCTTGCGCCTTCTCCAGGCGCTCACGCAGGGTTTTGCCGCTGTCGGCTGCGGCACCCACCAAGCTGTCGCCAACCAGTTGCTCACCGCTGGCAATCAGCGCCGCGAAGCGCTGGTCCAGGGCCTTGAGCTCCTGGTCGATGCCCGCCGTGGAAACCCCCATCACCACCTTGCCGATTTCTGCGCCATTGGGGTTGATCGAAGCTTCGACAAAGTACACCGCCGGGTCGTGGCGCGCGGCATTGATCACCTTGTCCAGCGCACGCTCGCCCTGGCCCTTGTCCATCAAAGCCTGGTTGATCGGGTTTTGCCGGTTCAGGTAACGGGTCAGGTGCTGGCCCTGGGCATCGTCGTACACCACGAACAGCACGTTGGGGTTACGCTGGGCACGCCGGGCAAAGTCGGAGAGCACTGGCACATCGTTGTCCCAGATCGCCCGCGGGGCAACCGAAGCCAGCAGCTCGGCCATGTCGTTGGCGGAGTCCTTCAGGTTCTTTTCCAAGGTGCTGCGCAGTTGCTGCTGTTCGCTTTGCAGGCGCTCCGACAACCCGGCGCTCAGGCGCTGGCGGGTGCTGCTGGACAGGCCGTCGAGGCCCGAGCGCACATCTTGCCCGGCTTGCTCCAAGTCATTGGCCAGCTGTCGGCTATCGTTACCCAGGCGTTCGCCAAGGTCGGCCTCGAGGGCAGTGACCGTGCTTCGGGTAAGCGCAACGGCAACCAGCACCTGCACCAAAAGAGCGATACCAAGGGCAACAAACACAGGCCGCAAAAGGCGGCTTCGTAACAGTGAGAGGATGGCAGACACGGTGTAACCCTCGTGTTTTCTGGCGCCACTATTCTGATGGCATCTTCAGAAACTTCTTACAGCAAGGGTTGTGCCGGAGGCAGCAGGGATAAACGCCATGGTTCAGCAAGGGGGGTTGCCGGCGATAGGGCCAATGCAGGCATACCCCACAAATGAAAACGCCGCGGCCCTTTTCAGGGCCACGGCGTCAGATCAGCCTGGAGGGCGGATCAGGCGAACGGGTGACGCAGCACGATGGTCTCGTTGCGGTCCGGGCCGGTCGAAATGATGTCGATCGGCGCGCCGACCAGCTCTTCGATGCGCTTGATGTAGTCACGCGCAGCTTGCGGCAGCTCTTCCAGGGTTTTTGCACCCAGGGTCGACTCGCTCCAGCCTGGCATCTCTTCGTACACCGGCTCCAGGCCGATGTAGCTGTCGGCATCGGAAGGCGCGTCGATGACAGCACCGTTCTCGTTCTTGTAGCCAACGCAGATGTTGATGGTTTCCAGGCCGTCCAGCACGTCCAGCTTGGTCAGGCAGATGCCCGAGATGCTGTTGACGTCGATGGCGCGACGCAGGATGACGGCATCGAACCAGCCGCAACGACGGGCACGGCCAGTGGTGGAGCCGAACTCGTGGCCACGCTTGGCCAGGGTAGCGCCGGTCTCGTCGAACAGTTCGGTCGGGAACGGACCGGAACCCACGCGAGTGGTGTAGGCCTTGGTGATACCCAGGATGTAGTCCAGGTACATCGGGCCAACGCCGGAACCGGTGGAGATACCGCCAGCGGTGGTGTTGGAGCTGGTGACGTACGGGTAAGTACCGTGGTCGATGTCCAGCAGCGAGCCCTGGGCACCTTCGAACATGATGTCCTTGCCGGCGCGACGCAGGTTGTGCAGCTCGGCGGTGACGTCGAGCATCATCGGCTTGAGCTGTTCAGCGTAGGCCATGCATTCGTCCAGGGTTTGCTGGAAGTCAATGGCCGGCTCTTTGTAGTAGTTCACCAGCTGGAAGTTGTGGTAGTCCAGCAGCTCACCCAGCTTGGCAGCGAAACGCTCGCGGTGGAACAGGTCGCCCACACGCAGGCCGCGGCGCGCGACCTTGTCTTCGTAGGCTGGGCCGATACCACGGCCGGTGGTGCCGATCTTGGCTTCGCCACGGGCTTTTTCGCGGGCCTGGTCCAGGGCCACGTGGTACGACAGGATCAGCGGTGCAGCCGGGGAGATGCGCAGGCGCTCACGCACCGGTACGCCCTTCTCTTCCAGCTTGGTGATTTCGCGCATCAGGGCGTCCGGGGCAACGACCACGCCGTTGCCGATCAGGCACTGTACGCCTTCACGCAGGATGCCGGACGGAATCAGGTGCAGAACGGTCTTTTCACCGTTGATCACCAGGGTGTGACCCGCGTTGTGGCCCCCCTGGTAGCGCACTACGGCGGCAGCATGTTCGGTCAGCAGATCGACGATCTTGCCTTTGCCCTCATCACCCCACTGGGTGCCCAGGACGACGACATTCTTACCCATTACATTGGTCCTCATTCACGCAAACTTGGTTGCCGGCCTGTTGCCGACGCAGAAACTCACTGGGCCAGCGGCAGAACCTGCCAGCGCCCGTCTTGCTGAATCAATTGCCGATCACAATCCGCCTCGAGAGCAGCACTCAACGGCTGGCCAGGCAGGGCCTGGACCACACGCTGGCCCTCGTTGCGCAACTGGCAGACTTGCTGCCAGAGGGCCGCGTCGCCACTGTCCGGCATCCAGATGCCGCCCGTTGGCAATACGACCTCCGCTCGCCCCAGTGTGACCAGGGTCTTCAAATCCGTGGAGAAACCGGTGGCCGGGCGTGCCCGGCCAAAGTCGGCGCCGATGTCGTCGTAGCGCCCGCCTTGGGCGATCGATTGACCCTCGCCCGGTACGAACACGGCGAACACCACGCCGGTGTGATAGTTGTAGCCGCGCAGCTCGCCGAGGTCGAAGTACAGCGGCAGGTCCGGGAAGCGCGACGCCAGGCGATCGGCGATCGACAGCAGGTCGTCCAGCGCCGCCAGCACGCCGGCCGGAGCACGGCCCAGGCGCACCCGGGCTTCGGCCAGCACTTCACGGCCACCGCACAGCTCGACCAGTGCGCGCAGCATGTTGCCAAGGTCCTTCGGCAGGTCGGCGGTCAGCGCCTGCACCTCATCGACGGCCTTGCGCTGCAGGGCATCGAACAGCTGCTGCTCGACCGCACCGGACAGGCCGGCAGCACGGGCCAGGCCGCGGTAGATACCGACGTGGCCCAGGTCCATGTGTACGTCCGGCACATCGGCCAGTTGCAGCGTGGCCAGCATCAGGCTGATGACTTCCACGTCGCTGGTCGGGCTGGCATCGCCATACAGCTCGGCGCCCAGCTGGATCGGGCTGCGCGAGGTGGACAGTGCACGCGGCTGGGCGTGCAGCACGCTGCCGGCGTAGCACAGGCGGCTCGGGCCTTCACGGCGCAGGGTGTGGGCGTCGATGCGCGCCACCTGCGGGGTGAAGTCGGCGCGGAAGCCCATCAGGCGGCCGGACTGCGGGTCCACTACCTTGAAGGTGCGCTGATCCAGGTCCTGGCCGGCGCCGGTGAGCAGCGACTCCAGGTACTCGATATGCGGGGTGACGACCAGCTCGTAGCCCCAACTCTGGAACAGGTCCAACACCTGACGGCGCGCGATCTCGATGCGCGCAGCCTCAGGTGGCAGTACTTCCTCGATGCCATCTGGCAGCAGCCAGCGGTCTACCGTTGCCATTACGCCTTTTCCCCTCTGGTCCGGGCGGCTTGCCAGCAGGCGAGCCGTCAGTAAAGCCGGTATCGCGCACAGCAGCGGGCAGCACTGATCCCAGCGCAGCCACCGTACCCGATACCCTCGAATTGCCTTGCGAGCTGACCAAACCGTCAACCGGCGCTTTGCCAATCAACCTTTCAGACGCAAAAAAGCCGGGAAATTTCCCGGCTGCCTCATCATACACCCCTTTTCATTCAGGATGCACCCCGCCTGGTGTTTTAGCTGCCCGGCGGGGCGCCCCTGCACGAAAATCAGGGCCTGAGCATCACGGCCTGCTCTTGTCCAGGTAACGGAAGAACTCGTTCTTCGGGTCCAGGACCATCACGTCGCTCTTGCTCGAGAAGCTCTCGCGGTACGCCTGCAGGCTACGGTGGAACGCATAGAAATCAGCGTCTTGGCTGTAGGCCTTGGCATAGATAGCGGCCGCCTGGGCGTCGCCATCACCACGGGTTTCTTCTGCTTCGCGGTAGGCCTCTGCCAGCAGCACACGGCGCTGACGGTCGGCATCGGCACGGATACCTTCCGCCAGCTCGTTACCCTTGGCACGGTGCTCGCGGGCTTCACGCTCACGCTCGGTGCTCATGCGGTCGAACACGCTGCGGTTGACTTCCTTCGGCAGGTCGATGGCCTTGACGCGCACGTCGACCACCTCGATGCCCAGCTCCTTGTTGGCCATGCGGTTCAGCGATGCAGTGATGTCAGCCATCAGCGCGTCACGTTCACCGGAAACCACTTCGTGCAGGGTACGTTTACCGAACTGGTCGCGCAGGCCACTTTCCAGACGACGCGACAGACGCTCGTCGGCGATCTGCTTCATGCCGGACGTGGCGGTGTAGAAGCGTTCAGCGTCCTTGACACGCCACTTGGCATAGGCGTCGACCATCACCGCTTTCTTTTCCAGGGTCAGGAACCGCTGGGTCGGTGCGTCGAGGGTCATCAGTCGGGCGTCGAACCTGCGCACCTGGTTAACGTATGGAATCTTCACGTGCAAGCCTGGCTGAACATCCGCCTCGACCACCTTACCGAAACGCAGCAGTACGGCACGCTCGGTCTGGGACACGATGTAGAAGCTGTTCCATGCCACGATGGCCAGGACCACGGCGGCGATCAGGGCGATCAGCGATCTATTGCTCATCAGCGGCTCTCCCTAGTACGCAGCGGCTGCTGTTGCTGTTGCATGTCCTGCGCGGCACGGGCGGCCGCATCATTGGCCGATGGCGACACGCTGGTGGTTGGCACGGACGGCCTGCGGCTGCCCTCGACCATCTTGTCCAGCGGCAGGTAGAGCAGGTTGCTCTGCCCGTCCTTGGTTGCCACCATGACCTTGCTCGAGTTGCTGTAGACCTCTTGCATGGTCTCCAGATACAGACGCTCACGGGTTACGTCAGGCGCCTTGCGGTACTCTGCAAGCAGCTTGGTGAAGCGGTCTGCCTCACCCTTGGCGCGGGCGATGACTTCGTCGCGGTAACCATTGGCGTCCTCGATGATGCGCTGGGCCTGACCACGGGCTTCCGGCACCACGCCATTGGCATAGGACTCGGCCTGGTTGCGGGCACGCTGCTCGTCTTCGCGGGCGCGGATCACGTCGTCGAAGGCTTCCTGCACTTCACGCGGGGCTGCCGCGCTCTGTACGTTGACCTGGGTAACGGTGATACCGGTACGGTAGGTGTCGAGGAAGCGCTGCAGGCGTTCGCGGATATCCACGGCCATCTGCTCACGACCCTCGGTCAACACCTGGTCCATCGAAGTGGAACCCACCACGTGACGCAGTGCACTCTCGGTCGCGTGCTGCAAACTCACCTCAGGCTGGTCGACGTTGAGCACGAAGTCCTGCAGGTTGCTGATCTTGTACTGGACGGTCAGCGGCACCTCGACGATGTTCTCGTCTTCGGTCAGCATCTGGCCCTGCTTGGTGTAGGCACGCTCACGCGTGACGTTTTCCATGTACTTGCGATCAAACGGCGGGAAGTAGATGTTCAGGCCGGGACCGACCGTCTCATAGTACTTGCCGAGGCGCAGCACAACCGCCTGCTCCTGCTCGTCGACCACATACACGGCGCTGTACAGCCAGATTGCAGCCAGCACCGCCAGGCCGATGCCCAGCAGGCCCAGGCCACCGCCCTTGCCGACATTGCGATCACCGCCGCCACGTTTCTTGCTGCCGCCGAACATGCCATTCAGGCTGTCCTGCAGTTTGCGGAAGGCCTCGTCCAGATCCGGTGGACCTTTCTTGTCACCACCACCGCCACCGCCACCACGGCGGCCGCCCCAGGGATCCTGATTGTTCGAGTTGCCACCCGGCTCGTTCCAAGCCATAGCGCTCTCCATCTGATAAAGCAAAGACGCGCCCACGGCGCGCCGTCCAATGCTACAGAATGCCTGTCACTGCTGCCCGGCGACCTCGACGAGCATTTATTGCAAAGTGTGTTGCTCGACAAACACTTGCGGCTCCATGCCTTCGCGGCTGACCAGGCGATTCAGTTCGACCATGGGCAGTCGCACGCTCAGCAGGCTGCGCCCTTCTTCATCATGCTCTTCACTCTGCACGGCCCCCAGAGCAAAGAATTGCGCGCGCAAGCGGGCAAAACGCTGCTCCAGACACAGGGTACCGACAAACAGATCATCCCCCAGCAACTCGGCAATCGCCTGGCCAACCAGCTCCAGACCACGCCCATCACGTGCCGATACCCAGACCCGTTCAGGCTTGCCATCGGCATTGCGCTGGATCTGCGGCTCGACATCTTCGAGCAGGTCGAGTTTGTTATACACCTCGAGGATGGGCAAGCCTTCAGCGCCAATCTCGCCCAACACGGCCAGCACCTGCTCGATCTGTTCCATGCGCTCTGGCTCATGGGCGTCGATCACGTGCAGCAGCAGGTCGGAGTTGCTCGACTCTTCGAGCGTAGCCCGAAATGCCTCGACCAGCTTGTGCGGCAGGTGGCGAATGAAGCCCACGGTGTCGGCCAGCACGATCGGCCCCAGGTCGTTGAGCTCGAGCCGGCGCAGGGTCGGGTCGAGGGTGGCGAACAGCTGATCCGCGGCGTACACCTCGGATTCGGTCAGGGCGTTGAACAGCGTGGACTTGCCGGCGTTGGTGTAACCCACCAGCGACACTGAAGGGATATCCGCGCGCTTGCGACCGCGACGCGCCTGCTCACGCTGGCTGCGTACCTTCTCCAGGCGTGACTTGATCTGGCGAATGCGCACCCGCAACAGGCGGCGGTCGGTTTCGAGCTGGGTTTCACCCGGGCCACGCAGGCCGATCCCCCCTTTTTGTCGCTCAAGGTGGGTCCAGCCACGCACCAGCCGCGTGCTCATGTGATCAAGCTGGGCCAGTTCGACCTGCAGCTTGCCTTCATGGGTACGCGCCCGTTGGGCGAAAATATCGAGGATCAGCCCGGTACGATCGAGCACACGGCACTCGAACACTCGTTCAAGGTTGCGCTCCTGACTGGGCGTGAGGGTGTGATTGAAAATCACAAGGTCTACCTGTTCGGCATGGACCAGGTCGTGCAATTCCTCGACCTTGCCGCTGCCAATCAGGTATTTGGCCGTTGGCTGATGCCGTGTCACGGTCACCAGCGAGACGATATCCGCCCCGGCCGACAGTGCCAGCTCCCGAAACTCCTGCGGATCTTCGCGCGCCTCAGGGTTCTGACCTTCCAAGTGAACGAGCAACGCCCGTTCACCACCACCGTGGCGCTCAAAGAACAATGCAGGCTCCTATCAGGCGTTGCCTGGCTCGCTGTCGCCGAGGTCGGAATCGGACGGGCTTGGCAGGCGAACCGGACGGGCAGGCACCACGGTCGAAATGGCGTGTTTGTAAACCATTTGGCTGACGGTGTTCTTCAGCAGTACCACGAACTGGTCGAACGATTCGATCGAGCCCTGCAGTTTGATGCCGTTGACCAGATAGATCGATACCGGAACCTTTTCTTTTCTCAAGGTGTTCAAGTAAGGGTCTTGTAGCGAATGCCCTTTTGACATATGCCGCACTCCTGTAAGGATAAATAATAGAAAATCAAGAAAATCGATAAATTAGGCCGCCCAGTCGCAAGAATAGACGGCAATCAGCAGGGACTCAGCTCAATATGGAGATGGCCCCAAGGTATTTCAAGGTGCGGGACAGATTGTCGCAGGCCATGCTGTCAAGCCAGTGCACATCAGGCCAGCCACGCAACCAGGTGAACTGCCGCTTGGCCAGCTGCCGGGTCGCAATGATACCGCGTTCTCGCATCTCATTCTCAGTCAGCGTGCCATCCAGGTAATCCCAGACCTGCCGATACCCCACAGCCCGTATAGACGGCAGCCCGGTGTGCAAGTCACTTCTGGCTCGCAGCGATCGGACCTCGTCGATGAAGCCCTGTTCCAGCATCTGCGAAAATCGTAACGCAATTCGCTGATGCAAAATGTGACGATCTGTAGGAGCAATCGCTAAACTCGCGACAGTATAGGGCAAATGTCCGCCAGCGCCTGCGTCTGCGCCGCGACTTTCCGCGAATTGACGCTGGCGATGAGCCGTCATGCTCTCGCCGCTCACGCGGTACACCTCCAGCGCGCGAATCAACCGTTGCGGGTCGTTGGGGTGGATGCGCGCCGCCGATTCCGGGTCGATCTCAGCCAACTGGCGGTGCAGCTCGGCCAGCCCCAGCGCCTCGGCCTGGGCTTCAAGGTCGGCTCGCACCGCGGCGTCAGCTGCAGGCATGTCGGCCAGGCCATCGATCAACGCCTTGTAATAGAGCATGGTGCCGCCCACCAGCAGCGGGATCTTCCCGCGCGCGGTGATGTCGGCCATGGCTTCCAGGGCATCGGCGCGAAATTGCGCGGCCGAATAGCTCTCGGCCGGGTCACGGATGTCGATCAGCCGGTGCGGGTGGGCGGCGAGAATTTCTTTCGACGGCTTGGCCGAACCAATATCCATGCCCCGATAGACCAGCGCCGAGTCGACGCTGATCAGCTCGCACGGCAGCACTTTGGTCAGTTCGATAGCCAGGTCGGTCTTGCCGGCCGCCGTCGGGCCCATCAGGAATATTGCAGGGGGCTTGCCGCTCATTTTATCGACCGCGCAGGAAAAGTTTGTCCAGATCGTCCAGGCCCATCTGGGTCCAGGTGGGACGGCCATGGTTGCACTGGCCACTGCGTTCGGTGTTTTCCATGTCGCGCAGCAGGGCATTCATTTCGGGGATTGCCAGGCGCCGGTTCGCACGCACGGCGCCGTGGCAGGCCATGGTGCCGAGCAGTTCGTTGAGGTGCGCCTGGATACGGTCGCTGGTGCCGTACTCCATCAGGTCGGCGAGCACATCCTGCACCAGGCGGTTGGCCTCGGCCTGCTTGAGCAAGGCCGGAATCTGGCGAATCGCCAAGGTCTCGGGGCCCAGGCGCTGCAGTTCGAACCCCAGGCGCTGGAACCACTGCGCATGTTCTTCGGCGCAATCAGCTTCACGCTGGCTCAGGGCCAGGGTTTCGGGCACCAGCAGCGGCTGGCCGCTAAGGCCTTCACTGGCCATGGCCACCTTGAGGCGCTCGTACATGATGCGCTCATGGGCAGCGTGCATGTCCACCAGCACCAGGCCAACGGCGTTCTCGGCCAGGATGTAGATACCCTTGAGCTGCGCCAGTGCGTAGCCCAACGGGGGAATGTCACCCTGGCTTTCGGGCAGCGTGGTTACCGGTGCCGCTCCCTCTTCCAGCGGTTTGTAGAACTCGCGATACACCGCCTGCGCCTCGGCGGCCGGCACGGGCTGCGATGGGCGCGGGGTGTATTGATACTGGTAACCGGCGCCACTGCCGCCATTGGAAATCGCGTGCTGCGGCGCCTGGGGCCGTTCAAGCACTGGCGAGGCCAGGCGCATTTCGCCCTGCGGGCCGAATTCACCAGCCTGCTGGCCAGTAGGGCGGACCATCTCAGGTATTGCGGCAGGCGCGGCCAAGTGGTCTTCCGGGCGCACATCAGCCAGCGCGCGGTGCAGCGTGCCATACAGAAAATCGTGCACCGAGCGCCCCTCGCGGAAGCGCACTTCGTGCTTGGTCGGGTGCACATTGACGTCAACGCCGTTGGGCTCCAGCTCCAGGAACAGCACGAATGTCGGGTGCCGGCCATTGAACAGCACGTCCCGGTAGGCCTGGCGCACAGCGTGGGCGACCAGCTTGTCGCGCACCGCACGGCCATTGACGAAGAAGTACTGCAGGTCTGCCTGGCTGCGCGAGAAGGTCGGCAGGCCGACCCAGCCCCACAGGCGCAGGCCGTTGCGTTCGACGTCAATCGGCAGCGCCTGCTCCATGAAGCCCGGGCCGCAGATGGCGCCCACCCGCCGCGCCCGAGCGGTTTCATCATGGGCCTCGTGCAGGCTGAGGATGCTCTTGCCGTTATGACGCAGGTGAAAGCCGACATCGAATCGCGCCAGCGCCAGCCGGCGGATGACTTCCTGCAGGTGATCGAATTCGGTTTTCTCGGCCTTGAGAAACTTGCGCCGGGCCGGGGTATTGAAGAACAGGTCGCGCACTTCCACCGAGGTGCCCACCGGATGCGCCGCTGGCTGCACCCGAGGGGTCATGTCACGGCCTTCGGTTTCCACCTGCCAGGCTTCGCTGGCACTGGCAGTGCGTGACGTCATGGTCAAGCGCGCCACCGAGCTGATCGAAGCCAGCGCCTCGCCCCGGAAGCCCAGGCTCATCACGCCTTCAAGGTCTTCCAGCTCGCGGATCTTGCTGGTGGCGTGACGCGCCAGGGCCAAAGGCAGATCGTCAGCAGAAATACCACTGCCGTCGTCCCGCACTTTCAGCAGCTTGATGCCGCCCTGTTCCACTTCCACGTCAATGCGCCGGGCACCGGAGTCCAGGCTGTTTTCCAGCAACTCCTTGGCCACGGAGGCCGGCCGCTCGACGACCTCGCCGGCGGCGATCTGGTTAGCCAATCGCGGGCTGAGCAGCTCAATGCGCGAACCACCACTCATTATTGCGCGGCCAAGGTTGTAGCGGGTACATCAAGGCGCTGGCCGACCTTCAGCTCATCGGTCTTGAGGCTGTTGGTGCTGCGCAAGCTGGCCACGCTGACCTGGTAGCGCACGGCGAGCATCGCCAGGGTTTCGCCTGGGCGCACCGTGTGTTCACGTGGGCCGGCGGCAATCTTGCCGGTGTCGCGCAGCCAGGCAATGTAGGTACCCGGGGGCGGGTTCTGCTGGAAGTACTGGCGCACACCGGTATGGATCGAACGGGCCAAGGCCTGCTGATGGCTGGCGGTAGCCAGCTTCGCGGCTTCGTTGTTGTTCGAGATGAACCCGGTTTCAACGAGGATCGACGGGATGTCCGGCGACTTCAGCACCATGAAGCCGGCTTGTTCCACACGCTGTTTGTGCAGCGAAGTGACACGGCCCATGTTGCCGAGCACTTTCTGCCCCACGTTGAGGCTGGAGCTGAGCGTGGCGGTCATCGACAGGTCCAGCAGCACGCCGGCCAGCATACGGTCTTTGTCATCGAGGCTGACGTTACCGGCACCGCCGATCAGGTCAGAACGGTTTTCCGTGTCGGCCAGCCAGCGCGCGGTCTCGGAGGTGGCGCCGCGATCAGACAGTGCGAACACCGACGCGCCAAAGGCAGCCCGCGACGGTGCAGCGTCGGCGTGGATCGAGATGAACAGGTCAGCCCCCTTCTTGCGGGCGATTTCCGTGCGTTTGCGCAGTGGAATGAAGTAGTCGCCCGTACGGGTCAGCTCGGCACGGAAGCCCCTTTCGCTGTTGATCTGGCGCTGCAGCTCTTTGGCAATCTGCAGCACGATGTCCTTTTCATGCTGGCCGCGCGAACCGGAGGCACCCGGGTCTTCGCCACCGTGGCCGGCGTCGATGGCCACCACGATTTCACGCTTGCCGCTTGGTACCGGCGGCAACTTGATCGCCGGTTGCGCCGGGGACACCGGCACCGCTGGCGTGGTCGCCGGCGTCTGTACAGGCGCCGGGGCCGGCGGTGGCGCGCTGGCCGCAATGGCGTCGGCTTCCTGGTCGTACAGGTCGACCACCAGGCGATTGCCGTATTGCGCATTCGGTGCCAGCGTAAAGCTTTTCGGGGTGACCGACTTTTTCAGGTCGACCACCACCCGCAGGTCGGTCGGGGTGCGCTGGGCCGAACGCACGCTACTGATCGGCGTGTTGGAGGTGGCCACCTTCAATGGCGCGGCCAGGGTTGCGCCATTGATGTCGATAACCAGGCGATCAGGCGCGCTCAAGGTGAAGACGCTGTGCTGCACGGGGCCAGACAGGTCGAAGACCAGCCGCGTGTTGTCTGGCGCGCGCCACAGGCGCACGCTCTTGACTTGAGTGACGGCCAGAGCCTCAACGGTCACCGTTGTCAGCAGCAGCCCAACGATGGCGACCAGTGCGCGTATGCGCATACCTACCCCACTTACTGTTTATAGTGTTTGGCCAGTGCCATGCACCAGGCCTCGCCGCGAGCCCCCTGCGGCGAAAGGATCAGCGAGCGTCCGCCCGCTTGGGGGCTTATGGTAATGGTCAGGTCAGGCTTTGGCAAAACGCCCGCACCCTTTTGTGGCCACTCGAACAGGCACAGCGGGTCGCCCTCGAAATAGTCACGAATACCCATGAACTCCAACTCCTCCGGATCGACCAGGCGATACAGGTCGAAATGGAAGGCTCGAACCTCACCGATTTCGTAGGGTTCGACCACGGTGAAGGTCGGGCTTTTCACTGCACCTGTATGGCCCAGGCCACGGATCAGCCCTCGGGAAAGCGTAGTCTTGCCCGCACCCAGGTCGCCCTCGAGAAAGATCACGCCGCGACCGCCGGTCACCTCGGCCAGTACTGCGCCAAACTTGACCGTGGCGTCTTCATCGGCCAGAAACAGGGTTATGCCAGACACGCAGAATGCTCCTCCAGTAACTCACGAATGACCGGCGCCAGATCACTGGCCGCCAGGCCTCTACCTTTTACACCCAGCCGCTCGCCTGCACAGGCATGCAACCACACCCCCAGGCCAGCGGCCTGCCAGGCATCCAGCCCTTGGGCCAACAACGCCGCCAACACACCGGTGAGCACATCGCCAAAGCCGGCGCCCGCCATGGCCGGGTGGCCTCGCTCGCACAGCATCAGTTGCCCGGCCGGGTCGGCCACCAAGGTGCCGGCGCCCTTGAGCACGCAAACGCTGTTGTAACGGCGCGCGAGCTTGCGGGCAGCGCCCTGGCGGTCGGCCTGTACCGCTTCGGTGGAAATACCCAGCAGCCGCGCCGCCTCCCCCGGATGCGGGGTGAGGATGCTGCCACTGGGCAGGGCCAGGGGGGTACGCGCCAGCAAATTCAGGGCATCGGCGTCCCACACCTGCGGCTGTTCGGCGTTGGCCACTGCCGAGAGCAGGCTACGCCCCCACGCCGCCTGCCCCAACCCCGGGCCCACCACCAGCACGGAGGCGCGCTCCAGCACGCCCATCAACTGGTTGGCCGAGCTGACGCCCAGGCACATGGTTTCGGGCAGACGCGCCAGGCTCGCGCTCACATGCTCAGGGCGCGTCGCCACGCTGACCAGCCCGGCGCCGCAGCGCAGGGCGGCTTCAGCACTCAACAGCACAGCGCCGCCTGTGCCCAGGTCGCCACCGACCACCAGCACATGGCCGAAGTCGCCTTTATGGGCATTCACAGGTCGCGCCGGCAGGTGCGCGACGGTCACGCTGCTGAGCAGTTGCGGGGCATGGCTGGGGTGTTTGGTCTGCGGCATGGGGTCAAAGGCTCCAATGTCTGGCAGAATTATACGCACCTGAGCCCGTATTGCCTTGCCCATCCATGTCCAGCTGCACACCTGACCTCGCCCAACTGGCCCAATCGATCAAGATTTGGGGCCAGGAACTCGGTTTTGCCCATGTCGGCATCGCCGGGGTCGACCTTGGCGAACACGAACACCACCTGCAGCGCTGGCTCGATGCCGGCTACCAGGGCGAAATGGAGTACCTGGGCGCGCACGGCAGCAAGCGTTCGCACCCCGACCAACTGATTCCCGGCACGGTGCGGGTGGTCTCGCTGCGCATGGACTACCTGTCCGGCGACACACAGATGGCGCAGCGCCTGGCACAGCCGGAAAAGGCCTACATATCGCGCTATGCACTGGGCCGGGACTACCACAAGCTGGTGCGCAAGCGCGTGCAATTCCTGGCCGATCGCATCCAGGAAGCCATCGGCCCGTTCGGCTACCGCGCATTCGTCGACAGCGCGCCGGTACTGGAGAAGGCCCTGGCCGAACAGGCCGGGTTGGGCTGGATCGGCAAGAACACCCTTCTGCTCAACCGCAAGGCGGGCAGTTACTTCTTCCTTGCCGAGCTGTTTGTCGATTTGCCGCTACCGGTGGACGAAGCGACTACCAGCGAGCACTGCGGGCGCTGCCAGGCCTGCCTGGACATCTGCCCGACCCAGGCGTTTGTCGGGCCCTATGTGCTGGATGCGCGGCGTTGCATCTCGTACCTGACCATCGAGCTGAGAGGCGCGATCCCTGTCGAGCTGCGCGCAAAGATGGGCAACCGGGTGTTCGGCTGCGATGACTGCCAGATCGTCTGCCCGTGGAACCGCTTTGCCAAGCACAGCCAGGAACAGGACTTCCAGCCGCGGCACGGGCTGGAGAATGCCGAGTTGGCGCAGATGTTCCTGTGGGATGAGCGCACCTTCCTGCGCAAGACCGAGGGCGGGCCGTTGCGGCGGGCGGGGTATGAGCGATTCTTGCGCAACCTGGCGGTGGGGTTGGGCAATGCGCCTTCCACCATTCCTGTGATCGAGGCGCTGAAGGCCCGGCGCGAGGATGAATCAGAACTGGTGCGCGAGCATGTGGAGTGGGCATTGGCCCGGCACGAAGCTCAATAGCGACTAGCCACAGCACTTGCGCCCGCTCCCACAGGGGCGGTGTCGCGCCCACAGCTGTGTCACTGCTGGTCGTTGTAGTGGAACTTGGGCATTTCCCAGTGGAAGCGGATCGCCAGCAACCGCACCAGGAACCCGCCAAACAAGGTCAGCAGCATCGCCTGCTCTGCCGGCACCTTGAAATACACGCACCCTAGGTAGAACCATGCCGCCGCAAACGACACGCTGGCATACAGCTCGCGGCGGAACACCAGTGGAATGTCGTTGCAGAAGATATCCCGCAAGATCCCGCCAAATACCCCAGTGATCACCCCACTGATCGACGCCACCAGCATGCCCTGCCCCATCTCCAGCGCGGTCATGCAGCCGATCAGGGTAAAGGCCACCAGCCCCAGGGCATCGAGCACCAGGAACAGCGAGCGCAGGCGGCGCATCATCGGGGCAATGAAAATGGTCAGCAACGCCGCAAAGCTGGTCAGCACCAGGTACTCCGGGTGCTTCACCCAGGTCAGCGGGTAATGCCCGAGCAGCACGTCACGCACCGAGCCGCCACCCAGCGCGGTGACGCAGGCGATCAGCACCACGCCAAACCAGTCCATGCCGCGGCGCCCGGCAGACAACGCGCCGGTCATGGCTTCGGCGGTGATAGCGATGAGGTAGAGCATCAACAACATGGCGCGGGTCCGTGCGAGAAAGGCGCGCAGTCTAACCAGTTGCCCAGGGCACCAAAAGGGGGCGCAGATACAATATCTGCGCCTTTTCGGCTCACACCTTGATGAAATGCTCGCGGTAGTGGCGCAGTTCGGCGATCGATTCGCGGATATCGTCCAGCGCCAGGTGGGTGTTGCCCTTCTTGAAGCTGTCACGCACGTCCGGCGCCCAGCGCGCGGCCAGCTCTTTCAGGGTGGAAACATCCAGGTTGCGGTAGTGGAAGTAGTTTTCCAGGTTGCGCATGTGGCGATAGAGGAAGCGGCGGTCCTGGCAGATGCTGTTGCCGCAGATTGGCGACTTGCCTTTCGGCACCCACTGCTCGAGGAAGGCGATGGTCTGCGCCTCGGCTTCAGCCATGCTGACCTTACTCTCGCGCACGCGCTGGGTCAGGCCCGAGGCACCGTGGGTGCGGGTGTTCCATTCGTCCATGCGCGCCAGCACTTCGTCACTGTGGTGGATGGCGATCACCGGCCCTTCCGCCAGGGTGTTCAGCTGGCTGTCGGTGACGATGGTGGCCATCTCGATGATGACATCGCTGTCCGGATCCAGGCCGGTCATTTCCAGGTCGATCCAGATCAGGTTCTGTGGGTTTTGCATGCAGGGCTCCTCATATAGGCCGTCATATTAGCCTAGTGGCCAAAAGCACGCCCATTCGCCGCTTCAAAGGTAAGCGCAATGGTCCAGCGCCTGGCGTGCTAAACTGCCAGCCGTTTTCAATGCCCTGCCCGGGCCTTTCACACGGTAACTTCATGGCCAAACGCCAGCTCAATCGCCGCCAGAACTGGCGGATCGAAAAAATCCAGGGCGAGCGCGCCGCTCGCGCCGCCAAACGCGAGCAGCATGCGCTACAGGAACTGGAAGGCGGCGACCTGGGGCCAGAGCAACTGGGCCTGGTGATCGCGCACTTTGGCGTGCAGGTAGAAGTTGAAGCCCAGGATGGCGAAACCGCAGGCCAGGTGTTCCGCTGCCATTTGCGCGCCAACTTGCCGGCGCTGGTCACTGGCGACCGTGTCGTGTGGCGTGCGGGTAACCAGGGCATCGGCGTAATCGTGGCGCAGATGCCGCGCAGCACCGAGCTGTGCCGGCCGAACAACCACGGTCAACTCAAGCCGGTGGCCGCCAACGTCGACCTGATCGTGATTGTGTTCGCCCCTGCTCCCGAGCCGCACCCGAACCTGATCGACCGCTACCTGGTAGCTGCCGAGCACGCTGGCCTACGTCCGCTGCTGCTGCTGAACAAGGCCGACCTGATCAACGACGAGAATGGCCCCGGCCTGCATGCGCTGCTGGAAGTCTACCGTGAACTTGGCTACCCGCTGCTGGAAGTATCGGCACATCAGGGTGACGGCATGCAGCGCCTGCAACAGCAACTCGACGGCCACATCAGTGTGTTCGTCGGCCAGTCAGGGGTGGGCAAGTCGTCGCTGGTCAACAGCCTGTTGCCGGACGCTGGCACCCGTGTCGGCGACCTGTCGGAATGGTCGGGCCAAGGTACTCACACCACCACCACGGCGCGGCTGTACCACTTCCCTAACGGCGGCGACCTGATCGACTCGCCGGGCATCCGCGAGTTCGGCCTCGGCCATGTCAGCCGCGACGACGTGGAAGATGGCTTCATCGAGTTCCGCGACCTGTTCGGCACCTGCCGCTTCCGCGACTGCAAGCATGACCGCGAACCGGGCTGCGCGCTGCTCAAGGCACTGGACGAGGGGCGCATCAAGCCGCAACGCATGAACAGCTACCGCTCGATCATCGCCAGCCTGACTGAAGACAGCTACTGAAACGCTTGAAATGAAATTTGCCGCGATCCCCTGTGGGAGCGGCTTTAGCCGCGAACACCGGCAACGCCGGTGCCATCCACCGCGCTGGATGCTTCGCGGGTAAACCCGCTCCCACAGTGATCGCGCCAGCGTTCAGGTTTTGTGTAGAACAGTCGCCCGCACAAAAAAGCCGTTTACTGCTCCTTGGCCTCATCCATCTTCAGCGTGCCATCTTCAAAGATGTTCAGCTTCTGGCGCAGCTCACGCGGTTGCATCGGTGCTCGCTCCGTTGCCCCTGGGGCTTGCGGTGCGGCAGCCCCCGGCACAGGGCCACTAGCCGGCGGTGCAGCAGGCTCGGCGGCCGGCGCTTCCGGCGCCCCCTGCTCACCCTCGATATTGCGCTGGGCCTTCTTGGTCAGCACGATGATATCGATACGGCGGTTGACCGGGTTGAACGGGTCCTTGCGGTCGAACAGCGACGACGAGGCGTAACCCACCACCCGCGCCACCTGCCCGTCCGGGTAACCACCGGCCACCAGCGCACGGCGCGCCGCGTTGGCACGGTTGGCCGACAGTTCCCAGTTGCCGAACTCGCCACTGCCGGCATACGGCTTGGCATCGGTGTGGCCGCTGATGCTGATCTTGTTCGGCACCGCCTTGATGGTGTCGGCCATGGCCAGCAGGATGTCTTCAAAGTAGGGCTGCAAGCGGGCACTGCCGATGTCGAACATCGGCCGGTTCTCGGCATCCATTATCTGGATGCGCAGCCCGTCCTGGGTAATTTCGAACAGGATCTGGTCCTTGAACTTCTGCAGCTGCGGGTTCTCTTCCACCTTGTTCTGCAGTTCCTGCAGCAGCAACTCCAGGCGCTCGCGCTCGACCTGCTCGGCCATGGTCTCGACCTGGTCCTTGCTCAACTGGGTCGTGCTCTCGGGCATCGGCTCGGATTTCACTTCCGGGTTGATGGTTTTCTCCGGCGCCAGTTCAGGCGAGCCGCCCAGGTCGATGACATAAGGCGTACCGCTTTCCGAGAAGCCGATCGGGTCCTTGAAGTAGCCAGCAATGGCAATCTTCTGCTCCGGCGTGGCCGTGGACATCAGCCACAGCACCAGGAAGAACGCCATCATTGCCGTAGCAAAGTCGGCAAACGCGATTTTCCAGGCGCCGCCGTGGTGGCCGCCGCCAAAGCGCTTGACGCGCTTTACGATGATGGGCTGATTGTTTTCCATGACTCAGCGACCGCGAACCGCTTGTTCCAGCTCGGCGAAACTTGGGCGATGCATGGGGTACAGCACCTTGCGCCCGAACTCCACGGCCAGCGAAGGTGGCATGCCCGAGGCCGAGGCAACCAGCGAAGCCTTGATCGATTCGTAGAGGTTCAGCTCTTCCTTGGCATCGTGCTCCAGGCACTTGGCCAACGGGCCGAAGAAGCCGTAGGCAGCGAGAATACCGAAGAAGGTACCCACCAGCGCCGCACCCACGTGCATGCCGATGGCCGCCTGGTCACCCTCGCCCAGCGAGGCCATGGTCACCACGATCCCCAGTACCGCCGCGACGATACCGAAACCAGGCATGCCGTCAGCGATGCCGGTCACTGCATGGGACGGGTGCTCCAGCTCTTCCTTCATGCTCAGCAGCTCCATGTCGAACAGGCCCTCGAGTTCGTGCGGGGCCATGTTGCCGGTGGACATGATGCGCAGGTAGTCGCAGACAAACGCGGTCATGCGCTCATCGGCCAGTACCGTCGGGTACTTGGCGAAGATCGGGCTGGCGGCGGCGTCTTCGATGTCAGCCTCGATGGCCATCATGCCTTCGCGACGGCTCTTGTTGAGGATCTCGTACACCAGGCCCAGTACCTCCAGGTAGTAGGCATGGGTGAAGCGCGAGCCGAACATCTTCATCGACTTCTTGATGACGTGCATGGTCATGTGGCCAGGGTTGGCCTGCAGGAATGCACCAAAGGCTGCACCGCCGATGATCAGTACTTCGAACGGCTGGATCAGCGCTGCGATCTTGCCGTGGGAGAGCACGTAGCCGCCGAGCACGCTCGCGAATACGACGATGATGCCGATAATTTTAGCCATAGGTTCAAAGCACTTGCTGTCGTGGTCAGGGGAAGAGACGGGAGCTTTAAAACTCTTCTTCTACTTATCGGCAGAACTGCGCCAGACTATAGCCACTCAATGCGAAAAGCCAGTTCGGACTGATGTCAAAATGCCAATTGAAACCAAGGTGCCCGCTCAGGCTCCGCGTACGCTAGAAGCCTGGGTAAAGCTGCTGGAGAGTGTTCGCATCCCCGTGCCGAAGCACAGCTACGACCGGGTCATGGCTGCCATCCACGATAGCCGCCGCTCGCTGCGCGACATCGCCGAACTGATGCAGGATAGCCCGGCACTGGTGCTATCGGTGATGCGCGAAGCCAATCACCCCACCAACGCCAGCCAGGCCGAGCCAGCCGAAAGCCTGGAGGTCGCCCTCAACCGCCTGGGCCTGGAGCGCAGTGAGCAACTGCTCAAGCGCCTGCCCTCGCTGCCGGTCGAAGAAATCCCGCCCGTGCTCAGCCAGTTCCAGCTGATCAGCCAGCACGCCTCGCAGCAGGCCAGCGGCCTGTTCGCCAGCCGCCTGGCGCGGCTGTGGCAGGAAATCCACTGGGGCAGCCTGCTGTTCCTGTCACCACTGTGGCCGCTGGCACTGGCCTACCCCAAGCTGCTCGACACCTGGGAGCTGCGGGTTATCCACAAGGGCGAGGACGCCGCCCAGGTAGAGGAAGAGCTGTTTGGCGTGCGCATCATGGCGCTGTGCCAGACCATGGCGGAGTACTGGCGCCTGCCGCAGTGGGTAACCCAGGGTTACCGCCTGCTGCTGGAAGAACGCGAACAACTGGCCCAGGTGCTGAGCATCGCCCGCGACGAAGACCTGCTCAGCCAGCAACACCGCCTGGATGCCGAGCCCGGCCTGCGCCGCTGGTTCAACCAGCCGGCCAACACCGTGCTGCTGGCCAACAACCTTGCGCTGGCGGCGCAGGTGGGCTGGGACAACCCGCACCTGCTGCGCTGGCAACTGCTGACAGCGCTGTACCTGCAGACCTCGCTGGAAGACGTGCAGCAGCAAGTGCACCAACAAGCTGCCGCCAGTGCCCGCCGCCACGCCAGGCATGCCCTGTTCCACCCGGCTGAAGCACTGATCTGGCCCTGGCACCAGCGCCGTCCGCACCCGGACATGCTGGCCCCGCCACCGCCCAGCAGCGACGACCTGGCGCGTTGGCGCAAGCTGTGCCAGGACCTGCTGGCCCAGCCCAGCCCGTTCACCAACACCGTGCACCTGGCCACCCAGGCCCGCGAAGCCCTGCTGGCCTGCGGCATGCACCGCCTTATGCTGCTGAGCCTGGACAAGGCCAGCGACTACCTGCGCGTGCAGCAGACCGCCGGCTTGCCCAAAGAGGCCGCGGCCCTGGCCCTGCAGGTGTCGCAAAACAAGCTGCTGCAAAAGCTGATGGCCCAGGCCGGGCAACTGCGCATTACCCCGGAAAACCACGCCCAGTTTTCGGCCCTGCTGCCTGCCCCGCTGCGTGCGCTGTTCCGCAGCGAGCACGTGCTGCTGCGCTCGCTGGCGGTGAACGATCAAGTGCTGATGCTGATGGTGGCCGACCAGGGCTGCCGGCCCTTGGCCGATATCAGCGTGCAGGCCTTCGGCAAGACCGCGCAATGCACCGAGCGGGCACTGTCGGTGTTTGCCAACCGCAAGGGCTGAGCCTTGCGCTACAATCGCCCCTCTTTCCACACTGGAGACCGTGGATGACTGACTTTTCCGGCCTGCCCCTGGTGATCGAAGCCGCGGACCTGCTGCCACGCCTGGGTTCGCCACAGTTGATCCTGGTCGACCTGAGCAGTGCCAACCGCTATGTCAGCGGGCATATCCCCGGCGCACGCTTTGTCGAAGGCAAGCGTACCCAGCTTGGCCAGCCTCCAGCGCCCGGCCTGCTGCCGTCCCTGGGCGAGCTGGAAAAACTGTTCAGCGAACTCGGCCACCGCGACGACGCCGTCTATGTGGTGTATGACGATGAAGGCGGGGGCTGGGCCGGGCGCTTCATCTGGCTGCTCGACGTGATTGGTCACAAGGCCTATCACTACCTCAATGGCGGTATCCAGGCCTGGCCGGCTGACACGCTGTCCACCGACGTGCCCGCCAGCGTCAACAGCCCGGTGCACCTGCGTATCGACAACGCCCCCACCGCCACCCGCGAGTACCTGCAAAGCCGCCTGGGCGCCGATGACCTGGTCATCTGGGACGCCCGCGGCCCGCAGGAATTCAGCGGCGAGAAGGTATTGGCTGCCAAGGGCGGGCACATCCCCGGCGCGATCAACTTCGAGTGGACCGCCGGAATGGACCTCAACGACCACTTGCGCATTCGCCAAGACATCCAAAATGTCCTCGAGCAACTGGGCATCACCCCTGATAAGGAAGTGATCACCCACTGCCAGACCCACCGCCGCTCCGGCTTCACTTATCTGGTGGCCAAGGCCCTCGGCTACCCACGCGTCAAGGCTTACGCCGGCTCGTGGAGCGAATGGGGCAACCACCCGGACACGCCTGTAGAAGTTTAAGGAACCTGCATGAAATCCCGTTTGTTCATCATCAGCCAGTACCTGCTGCCGCACCACCTGCTGTCGCGGCTGGCCGGCTGCATCGCCGAGTGCCGCGCGCGCTGGTTCAAGAATGCCTTCACCGCCTGGTTTGCCAAGCGCTACCAGGTCAACATGTCCGAAGCGCTGGTCGAGGACTTGAGCGCCTACGAGCACTTCAATGCGTTCTTCACCCGCGCCCTGAAGCCGGGTGCCCGCCCGCTGGACGAAACCCCGGGCGCCATCCTGTGCCCGGCCGACGGCGCCGTCAGCCAGCTCGGCCCGATCGAGCACGGCCGCATCTTCCAGGCCAAGGGCCACGGCTTCAGCGCGCAAGAGCTGCTGGGCGGTGACCCGGCCATGGCAGCGCCGTTCATGGGCGGCGAGTTTGCCACCATCTACCTGTCGCCCAAGGACTACCACCGCGTGCACATGCCGCTGGCCGGCACCCTGCGCGAAATGGTCTATGTGCCGGGGCGTCTGTTCTCGGTCAACCAGACCACCGCAGAGAACGTTCCCGAGCTGTTCGCCCGCAACGAGCGCGTGGTCTGCCTGTTCGACACCGAGCGTGGGCCGATGGCCGTGGTGCTGGTGGGTGCGATGATCGTCGCCTCGATCGAAACCGTGTGGGCCGGGCTGGTGACGCCACCCAAGCGTGAGCTGAAAACCTTCCGTTACGACGAAGCCAGCCGCGCGCCGATTCACCTGGAGAAAGGTGCCGAGCTGGGCCGCTTCAAGCTGGGTTCGACCGCCATCGTGCTGTTCGGGCCGGAGCAGGTGAAGTGGGCTGAAAACCTGGGCGCTGGCTCCGCTGTAAGCATGGGGCAATTGTTGGCAGAACCCGCCCAGGCTTGATTCAAGCTGGATGAAAAAGGCCCTGCTCATGCGGGGCCTTTTCATTGGGGCCGCTTCGCAGCCCCAGGTTCCCGGGTCAGCCGCGAGCGTCGCGGTCGCGCAGGCCCAACAGGTACAGCACGCCATCCAGCCCCAGGGTGGAAATGGCTTGCTTGGCCGACTGGCGCACCAGCGGCTTGGCGCGGAACGCTACGCCCAGGCCGGCCAGCGACAGCATCGGCAGGTCGTTGGCGCCATCACCTACGGCGATGGTCTGCTCCAGCTGCAAGCCTTCTTCACTGGCCAACTGTTGCAGCAGCTCGGCCTTGCGCTGGGCATCGACGATCGGCTCGACAGCCACACCAGTCACCTTGCCGTCGACCACTTCCAGCTCGTTGGCGAACACATAGTCGATACCCAGGCGCGCCTGCACCTGGCGGGCAAAGTAGGTAAAGCCACCGGACAGGATCGCGGTCTTGTAACCCAGGCGCTTGAGCTCGGCGAACAGGTTTTCGGCACCCTCGGTCAGGCGCAGCGAGGCACCGATTTCGTCCAGCACACCCACATCCAGGCCCTTGAGCAGCGCCATGCGCTCCTTGAAGCTGGCGCGGAAGTCCAGCTCACCGCGCATGGCGCGCTCGGTGATGGCCGCCACCTGCTCACCCACGCCGGCCGCCTTGGCCAGTTCGTCGATGACTTCGGCTTCGATCAGCGTCGAGTCCATGTCGAACACCGCCAGGCGGCGGTTGCGGCGGAACAGGTCGTCCTTCTGGAAGGCGATGTCGATGCTCAGCGCTTCGGCCAGGGCAAAGAAGTCGGCACGCAGGGCCTGGGCATCGCTCGGCGCGCCGCGCACGGAGATTTCGATGGCCGCTTTGCCCTTGTCGGTTTCGGCATCCAGCGCTACACGCGCCGACAGACGCTCGATACGCTCGATGGTCAGGCCGTACTGGCTTATCACCGCACTCACCCGCTGCAGTTGCTCGGGGGTGATCTTGCGGCTGAGCAGGGTGACGATGTGGCGCGCCTCGCCCTGGCCGTCAGCCCAGTGCTGGTAGTCCGCCTCGGAAATCGGTGTGTAGCGGGCCTGCAGGTTCAGTTCATGGGCCTTGGCCTGCACGCTTTGCAGCAGGGCGGTAGCCACTTCGTTGTCCGGGATGTCGACCAGGATACCGAACGACAAAGTGCCGTGCATGACCGCCAGGCCGATGTCGAGGATGCTCACACCGCCCTGCAGCAGGACGCCGGTGATAGCCGCAGTGAGACCGGGACGGTCCTCACCGGTGATGTTGATCAGGACGATTTCGCGCACAACCTGGCTCCGACTTCGATGAAAAATGCGCATTCTACCGATTTTCCGTGACCATCGGGCGCCAACGATACTTTGCCGACAAAACCCGGGTCGCTATACTGCCCCACACTTTCTGCCATTAAGAGCCGAGCTCAGTGAACCGGCCCACGCCCGTCAAACCAGACAATTTCTTCCTGATGATCTATCGTGCCCTGAGTCAACGTCGCGTGCCGCTGGCATTGCGCATCGCTTGCACCAACATCTTCCTGGTCGCGCTGGCGCTGGTGATCTATGCCTGCGTGATGGGCCTGCAGTTCAAGCAGGCCATGCACGAGCAGGCTGATGCCCTTGGCCAGAGCCTGACTACCCAGACTGCCACCTCGGCGACCGAGCTGCTGGTGTCTAACGACATCCTCAGTCTCAACGTGCTGCTGGGCAACCTGGTGAAAAACCCGCTGGTGGCCCACGCGGCCATCTACAGCGTGGACAACCGCATCCTCGCCGAGGCCGGCCAGCGCCCGCGCAACAGCCTGCTGGGCGAGGCAGAGGGCCTGTACCAGACCAAGATCACCTTCCAGGACGTGACGGCCGGGCAACTGCGCATCAGCCTGGACATGAGCCAGTTCCAGCAGCCGATGCTCATCAGCCTGCAGAGCATGAGCATCATGGCGGCCATCCTGCTGGCCCTGGCCCTCAGCCTGAGCCTGCGACAGGGCCGCTATATCACCCTGCCGCTGCTGCAGTTGCGGGTGTGGCTGCGAGACCCGCAGCCCTATACCCCGGCCACCGACCGCCAGGACGAAATCGGCGACATCGCCCGCCAGCTGCACGCGCGCCTGGCCCCGCCGCCGCCACCGGAGCCAGAGCTGGAGGAAGAGGACGACGAGCATTTCGACGACTTCCACGACGCAGCGCCGGCCCCCAAGGCAGCCCCGCGCTCCAAGGTTGCTGCATTGGCCGAGGACGATGACGACGCAGCCTTTGCCGGCCTGCTGGACGACGACAGTGCGCCCAAAGCCGCCCCGGTCGAATCTGACGAGCCGCAGTACAGCGCCGTGCTTGCCGTGCAACTGGGTTCACAGGAACAACTGCGCCGCCTGCCGCGTACACGCCTGACCGAGCTGACTGACCGCTACCGCGATTGCCTGGAGCATGCTGCCTCGCTCTACGACGGTGAAACCCACACGCTCAACGACGGCAGTACCCTGGTGCTGTTCCACAGCCGCGACTGTGGCGAGGACTACCTGACCAACGCCATCTGCTGCGGCGAGCTGCTGCGCGCGCTGGGCCATGCCCTGCAGATCGAAGTGGCCGACAGCGGCATCACCCTTCAGCTGCAACTGGGCCTGGTCCTGGGCAACGACCTGCAAGGGCTGGAGCTGGTGGACCTGCTGATGGCCGAAAAGGCCCAGGATGCCCTGGCGCTGTCGCAGCACAGCCGCAACCTGTTACTTGTGGAGCGGCAGATCAGCGATGACGCGCTGATTCGCCAGCGTGCCCGCATTCGCCCGATTGCCAGCCCTGAGGGTGCCTGCTGTGTGGAGCGCTTGATGGAGCCTTACCCGTCGATGCTGGAGCGCCAGCTGGCCCGCATGCACGAGCGCCGCGCCTGATAGTTTCCCCCTGTGGGAGCGGGCGCGCCCGCGAATGAGGCGCCGCGGTGCATGGCACCGGCTGCGCCGGTGTTCGCGGGCACGCCCGCTCCCACAAAGGCCGCATCTATCCTTCAGGTACAAAAAAGCCCGCAACAAATGCGGGCTTTTTTATGGGTGGCAGTTCGATCAGAAACGATAGACTTCCATATCGGTGCGAATCGGCGAGGCCATAGGGATCCTGGATTTCTCCGGCCCCTTCTTGACCTGCACCGGTGCAGCGGGCTTTTTCGGTGCGTCTTCGGCAATCGCCGGCTGGTTGGCCAGCGGCTTGACCGCAGTGCTCAGCTGTTCGGCCAGCTTCTGAAGCAGTTGACCCTGGGCCTGAACCTGCGACGACTCGCTGCCCTCGTGCGGCTGCTCGAGGTGAACGATACGGTTGTCACGCACATGGCCACGGCGATCCAGCAGACGCCACTGGGCATCCAGGATGGCCGGCTGGTTTTTGCCTGAGTCAAGGCGTGTGATCGACAACAGCACCTGCACGTCCGGGCTGAAGCCAGCGGTCGCCGGCGCCAGCACAACGCGCTGGCTGTCGAGGCGCCAGGCAAGTTGACGCACCAGCAGCTGGTCGATATCCGACGAAAGGCTACCCGCCCAGCGGCCGTCAGTCGCCGCGCTCAGGCTGCCGTCGGCTTGACGCTGCAGGAACGTTTCACGCTGAAGGTAATCGGCTACCGACACCGGGCCGAGTACCACGGCCATGCCCGCACTCTGCGACGGCTGGCCAGGATCACCACTGTCGAGCTGATACAGGGCAACCGGCTGATGCATGGTGCACCCGCCAAGGCCCAGCAGGCCAGTCATCAACAGCGCAAATGGAAGGCGCAGAAATTTCATCATCCCATCCAGGCGGCCGCCATAAGGCACACCGCAGTGATACATGTAGATTCAAACGGGCACACGACCACGCCGGCACCGCAAGGGCCATATCATCCGCGAAATAACCGTCCGACTCCAGCATTTCTGCCCGGAACGGCGCTGAAATTGCCGTTCCAGACATTTCTGCCCGTTACGCCGGCACTTCCACCTGCAACCCATCGACGCGCTGGAAGCCGCGAGGCAGCTTGCTGCCTCGCCGTCCGCGCTCGCCCTTGTAGTGCTCAAGATCGTCCGCTTTCAGAGACAGGGTACGCTTGCCTGCTTGCAATACAAGGGTCGCACCGTCGGGAATCACGGCCAGATCGGTGACAAATTCTTCACGGCTGGCTACCCGGTCGCCCGGCACGCCAATGATCTTGTTGCCCTTGCCCTTGCCCAGCTGCGGCAAATCGCTGACCTTGAACACCAGCAGGCGGCCTTCGGTGGTCACCGCTGCCAGCCAGTCCTGCTCGCGATTGGCCACCGGGCGTGGGGTCATGACCTTGGCACCGTTGGGAAGGCTGAGCAAACCCTTGCCGGCCTTGTTCTTGGCCTGCAAGTCTTCACCCTTGACCACGAAGCCGTAGCCCGCATCCGAGGCGACCACGTAAAGCGCGTCGTCCTCCGGCAACAGCACACACTCGAAGGTGGCCCCTGGCGGTGGCGTCAGGCGGCCGGTCAGCGGCTCGCCCTGACCGCGTGCCGAAGGCAAGCTGTGAGCCGCCACCGAATAGCTGCGCCCCGTAGAGTCGATGAGCACGGCAAACTGGTTGGAACGCCCGGCTGCAGCGGCCTTGAAGCCATCGCCGGCCTTGTACGACAAGCCGGTGGCGTCGATGTCGTGGCCTTTGGCGCAACGCACCCAGCCCTTCTCCGACAGCACCACGGTGACCGGCTCGGTCGGCATCAGCTCGTTTTCAGACAGGGCCTTGGCTTCGACGCGCTCGACGATTGGCGAACGGCGCGCGTCGCCGTAGGTTTCGGCATCCTTGATCAGTTCGCTGCGCACCAGCTTGCGCAGCTTGGCCTCGCTGCCCAGCAGCGCCTGCAGCTTGGCCTGTTCCTTGAGCAGTTCGTCCTGCTCGCCGCGGATTTTCATCTCTTCCAGGCGCGCCAGCTGACGCAGACGGGTCTCGAGGATGTACTCGGCCTGGATTTCGCTCAGTTCGAACCGGGCAATCAGGGCCTGCTTGGGGTGCTCCTCGGTACGGATGATGTGGATCACTTCATCCAGGTTGAGGAATGCGGTGAGCAAACCATCCAGCAGGTGCAGGCGCCGCTCCACCTTGTCCAGGCGATGCTGCAGCCGGCGGCGAACAGTGTTGGTGCGAAACTCCAACCACTCCACCAAGATCGCACGCAGGTTCTTCAACTGCGGGCGGCCGTCCAGGCCAATGATATTGACGTTGACCCGGTAGCTGCTCTCCAGGTCGGTGGTGGCGAACAGGTGCTGCATCAGTTCGTCGGCATCCACACGGTTGGAGCGCGGGATGATGACGATGCGGCACGGGTTCTCATGGTCGGATTCGTCACGCAGGTCGGCAACCATCGGCAGCTTCTTGGCCTGCATCTGTGCGGCAATCTGCTCCAGCACCTTGGCACCGGAGACCTGATGCGGCAGCGCAGTCACTACGATGTCGCCATCCTCGACGCGGTAAACGGCACGCATGCGGATCGAGCCGCGGCCGCTTTCGTACATCTTGAGGATTTCTGCCCGTGGCGTGATGATTTCCGCCTCGGTCGGGTAATCCGGCCCCTGGATGTGCTCGCACAATTGCTCGATGGTGGCCTTGGGCTCGTCGAGCAGGCGCACGCAGGCGCTGGCCACTTCACGCAGGTTGTGCGGCGGCACGTCGGTCGCCATGCCCACGGCGATACCGGTGGTCCCGTTGAGCAGGATGTTGGGCAGGCGCGCCGGCAGTACGGCCGGCTCCTGCAGGGTACCGTCAAAGTTCGGTACCCAGTCCACGGTGCCTTGGCCAACTTCGCTGAGCAGCACTTCGGCGTAGCGCGACAAACGCGCCTCGGTATAACGCATGGCGGCGAACGACTTCGGATCGTCCGGCGCACCCCAGTTACCCTGGCCGTCGACGAGGGTATAGCGGTAGCTGAACGGCTGCGCCATCAGCACCATGGCCTCGTAGCAGGCCGAGTCGCCATGGGGATGGAACTTGCCGAGCACGTCACCGACGGTACGCGCCGACTTCTTGTGCTTGGCATCGGCATCGAGCCCCAACTCGCTCATGGCATAGACGATGCGTCGCTGCACCGGCTTCAGGCCGTCGCCGATGTGCGGCAAGGCGCGGTCCATGATCACGTACATGGAATAGTTGAGGTAGGCCTGTTCGGTGAAGTCAGCCAGCGAGCGGCGTTCGACGCCGTCCAGGCTGAGTTCCAGTGAGTCGCTCATGCGGGCCTCGTCATTTCAGGTTCTGGCGCAACAGCATGGTGCCGCCGCGCTGGGTAAATTCAAGTTGTTTCAGGGCACTCATGCCCAGCAGTACGATGGGCCCGTCCAGGCCCGGCACCACGGTGGCGCGTACGTCCTGCAGCCGGATATCGCCCAGTTGCAGGCTGGCCAGGCGCGTGCGGTAGCCTTCGGCGCGGCCATTGGCGGTGCTGAGCAGCACCGGGCTGCCGCGCTCAAGGTTCAGGTCATGGGCCAACGCCTCGGGGATCGCCACATCGGTGGCGCCGGTGTCGAGCATGAAATGCACCGCCTGGCCGTTGATGGCGCCATCCACCATGAAGTGGCCCTGGCCGTTGCCCAGCAGGCGCACTTCGACAAAGCCCTCGCCGTGTTCGGATTGCACCTGGGCATTGGGGTTGCGCTTGCTGTCTTCCCACTGGCCGAAAAAGCGCGTGGCAAGGAACATCGCGGCCGCCCACGCGAGGACCATCAGCACCCTGCCCGCCCGTTTGCCCGGCGCCTGGCTCATGACTTGGCGCTCCAGCCACCTTCCGGTGCATCAAAGCGCCAGACGATCGGGCGCGTTTCGCCATCGTCGCGGGCGCCGTTGTTGTTGTCCAGGCCGATCCAGGCGCCCTTGGCATCGATCACAAGGGCTTCGGCCAGGCCGAACGGTTGCGGGTAACGGCGGGCCTCGACCAAGGCGTCGGCAGCAAACGACCAGCAGCGTTCTACCTTGCCGCTGTCGGTATCACGCCGGCAGACCCGGTAGGCATTGCGTTCGAGTGTGAACAGCTTGCCCTCGAACCAGGCCAGGTCGGCAAAATCGCGCGACAGTGCCCGGGCACTGGGCATTTGCGCCGGCTGCATCTCCACCCCGGCCTCGCTCAGCAGCACACAGCTGCGCCCGCAAGTCCACACCGATTGCTGGCGCTCGATGGCCACCAGGCCACGGCGCTCGCGTTCTGCGGCCAGCCACAGGCGATCGCCCGCCGGGTTGATCGCCAAGCCCTCGAACAGCGCATTGAAGTTCAGCAGCATGCCGCTGGCACGGGCCTGGCGCACCATGGCCGGGTCGATCTTCAGCCAGTCCGGCTCGCCTTCCAGCGGTAACTGCAACACGGCGGCATGGGCTTCGCTGGCCAAGTACAGGTTACCCGCCTGGTCACAGGTGATGCCTTCGAAATCCAGCTCGCCCCCGCGAATGTACGACGCCGCCCAATTGCGCGACTTGAGGCCCCAAGGCAGGCCGCTTTCTGGCGGCGGTGGCGGGGTAAAGGTCAGCGGTTGCGCGCGCCAGGTCGGCTTTTGCTGGTCGAAGCGGTAGATGAGGTCATCGTCGCGATCGGACACGCCCCAAAGCCCGCCCCGGCACTCCACCAGGCCAGACAGGTTGCCACCACGCATGCCGTCGATCGGGTGCTCGGCACTGAGCTTCAGCTCCGGCCAGTTACCCGCCAGGGCAGGCAAGGTAACCAGCGCAAGGCAAACGGCAAGTACTTGCCGAATCAAACCATGACCTCGGCCAGGTTGCCTTTGGTCTCCAGCCAGCTCTTGCGGTCACCGGCGCGCTTCTTGGCCAGCAGCTTGTCCATCAGCTCGCAGGTGGCCTCAACGTCGTCCAGGGTCAGCTGCACCAGGCGCCGGGTGTTCGGGTCCATGGTGGTTTCACGCAGCTGTGGCGGGTTCATCTCGCCCAAACCCTTGAAGCGGGTGACCTGTGGCTTGCCGCGCTTCTTCTCGGCCACCAGGCGGTCGAGGATACCGTCACGTTCGGCTTCGTCGAGGGCGTAGTAGATTTCCTTGCCAAGGTCGATGCGGTACAGCGGCGGCATGGCCACGTACACATGCCCGGCCTCGACCAGCGCCCGGAAGTGCTGGACGAACAGCGCGCACAGCAACGTGGCAATGTGCAGGCCGTCGGAGTCGGCGTCGGCGAGGATGCAGACTTTGCCGTAGCGCAGTTGCGCCAGGTCTGTGGCGCCCGGGTCGACGCCGATGGCCACGGCGATGTTGTGCACTTCCTGGCTGGCCAGGACTTCGCCACCGTCCACTTCCCAGGTGTTGAGGATCTTGCCGCGCAGCGGCAGGATCGCCTGGTACTCCTTGTCCCGTGCCTGCTTGGCCGAGCCACCTGCCGAGTCACCCTCGACCAGGAACAGCTCGGCGCGCATCGGGTCCTGGCCGGCGCAATCGGCCAGCTTGCCAGGCAGCGCCGGGCCTTGGGTAATGCGCTTGCGCTCGACCTTCTTGCTGGCCTTGAGGCGGCGCCCGGCGTTGCTGATAGCCAGCTCGGCCAGTTGCATGCCCAGCTCGGGGTGGGCGTTCAGCCACAGGCTGAAGGCGTCCTTGACCACGCCGGAAACAAAGGCAGCCGCCTCGCGCGAGGACAGGCGCTCTTTGGTCTGCCCGGAGAACTGCGGCTCCTGCATTTTCATCGAGAGCACGAAAGAGATGCGCTCCCAGATGTCCTCAGGCGCCAGCTTCACGCCGCGCGGCAGCAGATTGCGGAACTCGCAGAACTCGCGCATGGCATCCAGCAGGCCCTGACGCAGGCCGTTGACATGGGTGCCGCCCTGAGCGGTGGGGATCAGGTTGACGTAGCTTTCCTGGACGCTGTCGCCACCTTCTGGCAACCACAGCAAGGCCCAGTCTGCGGCTTCCTTGTTGCCCGCCAGGCTGCCGCAGAACGGCTCGTCAGGCAGGCGCTGGAACTCGCTGACCGCATCGACCAGGTAGGAACGCAGGCCGTCTTCGTAGTGCCACTCGACCTTCTCGCCACTGGCCTTGTCCTCGAAGCTGACCAGCAGGCCCGGGCACAGCACGGCCTTGGCCTTGAGCACATGCTTGAGGCGGCTGATGGAGAACTTGGGCGAGTCGAAGTACTTGGGGTCGGGGCTGAAGTACACGCTGGTGCCGGTGTTGCGCTTGCCGACCGAGCCGACCACTTCCAGCTCGCTGGCCTTGAAGCCATCGGCGAAGGTCATCTGGTATTCGTTGCCGTCACGCTTGACGCGCACGCGCACCTGGGTCGACAGGGCGTTGACCACCGAGATACCCACACCGTGCAAACCACCGGAGAACTGGTAGTTCTTGTTGGAGAACTTGCCGCCGGCGTGCAGCTTGGTAAGGATCAGCTCGACCCCGGACACGCCTTCTTCCGGGTGGATGTCCACTGGCATGCCACGGCCATCGTCGCTGACTTCCAGCGAGTGGTCGGCATGCAGGATGACCTGCACCGAACGGGCGTGGCCGGCCAGGGCTTCGTCGACACTGTTGTCGATGACTTCCTGGGCCAGGTGGTTGGGGCGGCTGGTATCGGTGTACATGCCCGGCCGCTTGCGGACCGGGTCAAGGCCCGAGAGGACTTCGATGGCGTCTGCGTTATAGGCGCTAGCGCTGGGATTGGCCATAGGGTCTCGTCGTCAGTCTGGTGAGTGCAAAAAAGTCAAAATACAGAAAAATCGAGCGCCGCATACTGCCCGCGAGCAATGCCGGCAAAAGCCAGCAGAGCCGGCAGGCGCTCGGCGAAGCCCTGGAAACCGTGGTCGCCGCCAGCCTGTATACGCAGGGCACATGCACGGTAATAGCGCTCGGCGTGGCGATAGTCCAGGGTTTCATCGGCCGTCTGCAGCCACACTTGATAGCGGCTGGCATCTACCGGGGCCGGCACTTCCAGCTCGGCCAGGGCCTGTACGTGATCGTGGGTCAGTTCCCAGGTTTCACCGCTGTAGTGATTGCGCTGAGTGCCCAGGTACCCGTCAAAATGCTTGTATGGCGTTACCGCCGGGTTCACCAGCAGGGCCTTGAGGCCATGGCGCTCGGCCAGATGGGTGGCATAGTAGCCGCCGAGCGAACTGCCCACCAGCAATGGCGCGCCCAGGTCGGCGATGGCGGCTTCAAGCTGGGCGATAGCCTGCCGCGGGTGGTGATGCAAGGCGGGCACACGTAGCTGGGCCGACCGGCCCAGTTGCTGCATCACGGCTTCGAGCTGGCGCGCCTTGGTCGAAAGCGGCGAGCTGTTGAAGCCATGGATATAGAGGATGGAACCCGACATGCTGCCCCCGGAATCTGTGGCTTCGCGCCTGATGATGCGGGCGCAGGGACGCGCAGTGTAGCGCGTTCGCCGGGTTTTGGCGTAGCAGGACAGACTTGGCCACAAATTCGCACCTCCGGCAAGACTCCAGCTCATTTCGCTTGCTGACATCATCGACATTGAAAAAGGGCAATAACAACCTGGCCTATAGGCGCCTGGCATTTCTAACAGTTGCAGGATCCGGATTTAATAGCATGATTATCCCGAACCAAGAGAGAGGACATTCTAGTGAAAAATCTACTCCCTGCGCATGCGCCTAAAAACAGGCATTACTGCCCTTATGGCTATTCTGCCCCTCCCTCAACCAAAGTTGCACAACTGGGTTATCACGGTGAATATCTGCTGCCAGGCTTCAACCTGTATCTGCTGGGCAATGGGTATCGCTGCTACAGCCCGGCCCTGAGAAGATTTTTCAGTAGCGACAACGCGTCACCCTTTGGCAGAGGCGGATTGAATAGCTACGCAGCCCTGGCGGGCGATCCGATAAATTTCAAGGACCCCGACGGGCATGCTCCCGTCCCGATGAGCCTGGCTCATACAAAAAACCGGCTAAATATCTATGCCTCCACATTCGTTGAACGCAGACGAGCCTTTGTCTTGAAGGAAGGGCTACAGCATCATCGTGTCCTGCAGAGTCAGTTGCCTGAGAGACCTGGCCGAAGTCTCTTGGCCTTACAGGCTAAACAAGATGTCAGTGCGGCAAACTTCAGTATTGTCGGCAGTGCGCATGACCTACAAAACGTAAACAAAAGGGCGCAAAAATTCATTTTTACCAGTGAGGCAGAATTTATCATTGGAGAAACCAGTAAAGCGGTAGATTTCGCTCACCCCCACCTTAATTACTTGGCAACTGGTAACAAAGAAGTCATCTCCGCCGGAATGATCATGAAGGATCAGTCAGGTTATAGCCTGAGCAATGACACAGGGCATTATCATGAAAGCGCGGCGGGACTCGATACAATGGCTGCACCCTTAAAATTCCTGCAGTCAATAGGCGTGAATGCAAAACGCCATACACTGCGGCAATAAATCTATATTGACGTACACCATGAGAGACTACAGCCCGCTCAATATCCTGGACTATCAAAGTCCAGCGCTACGACGAAGTCCTGCGCTCGCTCTACTCCGGTATCGATCCCCCCGTCTGCGTGCAGGCGCAACCAACGGTAACCAGGCTGCTCCAGACTTACCTGAAAGTCCTCGCTGCGCGCCGCGAACTGAATACAGGTCGAGGGGGTGGCCAGCAGGCGACGGCCACCACGCCATTCATCCCACTCCTGGTGCACGTGGCCCCACAGCAAGGCGCGAACCTGTGGATAACGCTCCACGACCGAGAATAGGGCCAGGGCATTGCGTAGGCCGATCGGCGCGATCCAGGCGCAACCGATGTCCACCGGCTGATGGTGCAAGCACACCAGGCAATGTCGCCCACCAGCCTCCTCCAAGGCTGTTTCCAGCAGGGCCAACTGACCATCTTCCAGAAACCCATGGGTGGCCCCTTGCACGGCGGTGTTGAGCATGACTACCCGCCATGCGCCAATATCCGTCACCGCCTGCACCAACTGCGGCGCCACCTGTGCCATGACCCGGGCCTCGTCGTGGTTGCCCGGCAACCAGCGGGTGGGCACGGCAAACGGCGCAGTCAGATCCCGGAACGCTTCATAAGAGGCAACGCTGGCGTCCTGGGACAGATCACCCGTGCACAACAGCAAGTCGACAAGCGGTTGCTCGCGCCGCACCTGGGCCACCACATGGCGCAGGCTGTCACGGGTATTGAGGCCCAGCATGCTGCCGGCCGGGTCGGCGAAAAGATGTGCGTCGGTCAGTTGCACCACATGAACAGGGCGCGTGTTGTCTGGGTACATGTCAGCGAACGCTTGCCAGTTCGTGGCCACAAGCCAGGCAGTGGCTCAGCCATTCACCGAGGAACAGGTTGAGCTGGGCCTTTTCGTCCGGCTGGTGCATGGCCTCATTCGGATACGGGTAAATACTGCGCAGGCGCCGGGTATGTTCGGCGCTGACCACTTCGGCCATGCGTGCATCATGGTACACCTGCACTTCCAGGTGCGGCACCGGCAGCCACGGCAGGCTGTGCTCCTGGCGCACATGCAGGGTGGTGGTGTACGGGCAGGCCAGCACCACGTCCAGTACCAGCACGCCGAGCATCTGGTCGCCCTGGGTCATGCCGATGCGGCGCGAGCTCTGGGTGGTACGCATGTCGGGCAACAGGCGCATCAGCCGGGCGTAGTTGGCCTCGCAGGCAGCCTGCAGCCCGACCAGGTCGACTCGATAGCGCTCGCGCAGCAGGTTCACTTCCACATACCTCGTACTTCGTCACGGTTCAGCGCCAGCCATTGCAAGCCGATGATAGTCGCCGCGTTGCAGATGCGCCCGTCGCGCACCGCCTGCAAGGCATCCTCGAACGACCACACGCGCACGCGGATGTCTTCGCCCTCTTCTTCCAGGCCATGCAGCCCGCCCGCGCCCTCGCTGCTGCAACGGCCAAGGAACAGGTGAACGTACTCGTCACTGCCGCCCGGCGACGGGAAGTAGCGGGTCATCGGCCACAAGGCGCTGAACGTCAGGCCGGCTTCTTCCTCGGCTTCGCGGTGGGCGACTTCCTCGGGTTGCTCATCCTTGTCGATCAGCCCGGCAACCATCTCGATCAGCCAGGGGTTGGCGACCTTGTCCAGTGCGCCGACGCGGAACTGCTCGATCAGCACCACTTCGTCGCGCAACGGGTCGTAAGGCAGCACACACACCGCATCATGGCGCACAAACAGTTCGCGGCTGATCTCGCGGCCCATACCCCCGGCAAACAGCTCGTGGCGCAGGTGCACCTTGTCGAGCTTGTAGAACCCCTGGAAGCAGTTGGCCCGCTTGACGATCTCGACCGCCTTGGGCACCGAATTCAACGTGTCTGACATGGAAATCCTCATTACCTCAATTACCGCATCGCGCCATCCTACTCTGCACGCTTTCGCGTTTCACCCCTTTCCGGCAACCGTTCGCACACTCGGGACAGCGCGTCTTCACTCTGTTAGCTTAGTGGCGAACTGAAGGCCGCGCAGACGGTCAAAGGCCGACTTTTCCCTGTTCTGCAAGGATCATCATGACACTTGTCAAACTGACTTCCGTGGCCGTGCTGGCACTCGCTCTGGGCGCCTGCCAGAGCCTGTTCACGCCCAACTACCGGGCCCCGCTCGAGGTCAAGCGCGACGCCTGGGAGCATGTCAAACCCGGCTGCAGCGAAACCGACTGCCCGCTGGTGAACATCGACATGGTCCACTTCCCGGCCCTGCCCGCGCTCGACGGCATCGTCGAAAAACGCCTGCTGCAACTGACCGAAGACAATCAGCATGGCACCGCGCCAAGCACCTTGCAGGCCTACGAACAGCAATACCTGGCCAGTGCCGACAAACGTAACAGCAGTTATCTACAAGCCAAGGTACGTGAGCAGCATGACGGGCTGGTGATCATCGAGTTGTCCAGCTACCTGGACAGCGGTGGCGCCCACGGCATGCCTGGGCGCGGCTTCATCAACTATTCGCGCAAGCTGGACAAGGTGCTGACCCTGCAGGACATGCTGGTGCCAGGCCAGGAGGACACCTTCTGGAAAACCGTCGAGGAGTCGCACCGCGCCTGGCTTATGAGCGTGGGCATGGACAAGGACGCCGAGTTCGTCAAAACCTGGCCGTTCAAGAAGTCGCCGCACATCGCCCTGACGTACGGCGCAGTAGTGGTCAAGTACGAGGTCTATGCCATCGCGCCCTATTCCATGGGCCACGTGGAACTGAAGATCCCCTACCCACGCCTGAATGGCGTACTCAAGCCTGAACTGTTTCCCGGCCGCGGCTAAGGCTCAGTAACCCATGCAGCACACCTGCCAGCAGCAATGCTGGCAGGGTAGCCCCCAGTTCCGGTGCCTGCGCGGCAATCAGGTGGTAGACCGCCACCCCCGCAAACCAGGCCACCAGCGCCTGCCAGTGCAAGCCGCCGACCTGTGCCGGCAAGCGGCGACGACGAACCACGTAGTGGTCCATCAACACCACGCCGAACAGCGGCGCGAACACCGAACCGATCAGCAGCAGGAAGTTCTCGTACTGGGCCAGTGGCGCCAGCAGGGCGATCAGGGTGCACAGCACGCCGATGGCCAGCGCCAGGTGCTCGACCTTCACAGGCACCAGCACGCCGGTGGAAACCGCTGCCGAGTGGATGTCGGCGAAGGCCTTTTCCGACTCGTCCAGCAGAATGAGCAGCAACGGAATGCCCATGCCGGCGCCGGCCAGGGCCAGCAGCAGGGCATTGACCTCGCCACTGGCAGCGAAGGCCAGGGTGTAGGCCACGCCCAGGCTCATCAGCCAGGTGTTGCCGATGAAATAGCCAATGACCGTGCCGCCGAACACGTGCTTGCCGTTGCGGGCGAAGCGCGAGTAGTCGGCGATCAGCGGCAGCCAGGACAGCGGCATGGCGATGACGATGTCGAAGCCCACGGCCAGCGACATCGAACCGTCACCGGCGCGGCCCCACAGTTCGGCCAGGTCGGCCTTGGCGAACAGATTCCAGGTCAGCCACAGGCAAGCCCCCAGCAGCACCCAGATACCCCAGGCGCGCAGCACCTTGCGTACGAAGGCCAGCGGCCCGCTGACGGCCAGCAAGGTAGCCAGGGCTCCAAAACACAGGGTCCAGAGCATCGGGCTGTTCCAGGCACTGTCTTCGCCGAACGCGCGCGCGCCCAGCAGGCTGGCGGCATCGCGCATGACGATGATCTCGAATGCGCCCCAACCTACCAGTTGCAGCAGGTTGAGCACAGCCGGCAAGCGCGCACCATGGCTGCCCAGGCTGAGCTTCAGGGTGCCCATGGCCGAAAGACCGGTGTCGCTGCCGATGACACCGGCGGCGCCCAGCAACAGCACACCCACGCCGGTGCCCAAGGCGATGGCCAGCACCGCGCCGGCAAGGCCAAGGCCTGGGGCGAGCATGGCGCCGACTTGCAGCACCATCAGGCCGATGCCGAGGGAGAACCACAGCGAGAACAGGTCGCGGGCGCCGAAGATGCGCTGGTGGGTGGGGACCGGGTGGTCGGGGGAGAACTGGCTGGGTGATGTCATGGTTGGCGCTCGCCGGCAATGTTGTTGGTGTTCTTGGCGAGGACTTCGTCCTCGAATCGCGACGCAAGGCCGCTCCCACAAGGGCCGCGCAGGCCTTGAACCTTGTGCGGTCCCTGTGGGAGCGGCCTTGTGTCGCGAAGGGGCCGCACAGCGGCCCCAGCGTTCTTACACTTTCTGGTACAGCTGGCTGCCTTCCTGGCGGAAACGCTCGGCCTGCTCACGCATGCCTTGCTCGACCGTCACATCCACGGCCTCGATCTTGGCAGCGTACTCACGCACTTCCTGGGTGATTTTCATCGAGCAGAACTTCGGCCCGCACATCGAGCAGAAGTGCGCAACCTTTGCCGACTCCTTCGGCAGGGTCTCGTCGTGGAAGGCACGGGCGGTGTCCGGGTCCAGGCCGAGGTTGAACTGGTCTTCCCAGCGGAACTCGAAGCGTGCCTTGGACAGGGCGTTGTCGCGAATCTGCGCGCCTGGGTGGCCCTTTGCAAGGTCGGCGGCGTGGGCGGCGATCTTGTAAGTGATGATGCCGGTCTTGACGTCGTCCTTGTTCGGCAGGCCCAGGTGCTCCTTGGGCGTGACGTAGCAGAGCATGGCGCAACCGAACCAGCCGATCATCGCCGCACCAATGCCCGAGGTGATGTGGTCGTAGCCCGGTGCAATGTCGGTGGTCAGCGGGCCGAGGGTGTAGAACGGCGCCTCGTCGCAGCACTCCAGCTGCTTGTCCATGTTCTCCTTGATCAACTGCATCGGCACGTGGCCCGGGCCTTCGATCATGCACTGCACGTCGTGCTTCCAGGCAATCTTGGTCAGCTCGCCGAGGGTTTCCAGCTCACCGAACTGCGCAGCGTCGTTGGCGTCGGCGATCGAGCCGGGGCGCAGGCCGTCACCCAGCGAGAAGCTGACGTCGTAGGCCTTCATGATTTCGCAGATCTCGTCGAAGTGCGTGTACAGGAAGTTTTCCTTGTGGTGCGCCAGGCACCACTTGGCCATGATCGAGCCACCGCGGCTGACGATGCCGGTGACGCGCTTGGCGGTCAGCGGCACATAGCGCAGCAGCACACCGGCGTGGATGGTGAAGTAGTCCACGCCCTGCTCGGCCTGCTCGATCAGGGTGTCGCGGAACAGCTCCCAGGTCAGGTCTTCGGCCACGCCGTTGACCTTTTCCAGGGCCTGGTAGATCGGCACGGTACCAATCGGCACCGGCGAGTTGCGGATGATCCACTCGCGGGTTTCGTGAATGTGCTTGCCGGTGGACAGGTCCATGACCGTGTCCGAGCCCCAGCGGATGCCCCAGGTCAGCTTGGCCACTTCTTCCTCGATCGAGGACCCCAGGGCACTGTTGCCGATGTTGCCGTTGATCTTCACCAGGAAGTTGCGGCCGATGATCATCGGCTCCACTTCCGGGTGGTTGATGTTGGCCGGAATGATCGCGCGGCCACGGGCGATTTCCTGGCGGACGAATTCGGGGGTGATTTCTTTCGGGATGTTGGCACCGAAGCTGTGGCCGGCGTGCTGCTCGTTCAGCAGGCCAGCAGCGCGGGCTTCTTGCAGCTTCATGTTCTCGCGGATGGCGACGTATTCCATCTCGGCGGTGATGATGCCCTGACGGGCATAGTGCATCTGCGAGACGTTGGCGCCAGCCTTGGCACGGCGCGGGTTGCGCACGTGGGCGAAACGCAGCTTGGCCAGTTCGGCGTCGTTCAGGCGCTGCTGGCCGAAGTCGGAACTGAGCCCGCCCAGGCGCTCGGTGTCACCGCGCGCCTCGATCCACGCCGAACGCACGTCGGCCAGGCCCTTGCGCACATCAATGATCACGTCGGGGTCGGTGTACGGGCCGGACGTGTCGTAGACCAGTACCGGCGCGTTGGTCTCGCCGCCGAAATCGGTCGGGGTATCGTCCAGGCTGATTTCACGCATGGGCACGCGGATGTCCGGGCGCGAGCCTTCGACATAGATCTTGCGCGAGCGCGGGAACGGTTGCACGGACTGCTGATCGACTTGTGCCGATTCGCTGAGGTTGATCGCTTTTTCTTGCTTGGTCATCACAGGCTCTCCAGACGGCTTCCTAGCAGTGGAATGTCGGGGAGAACCTGAAAAGCGCGGACGCACCCATGGACGAGTGCAGTGCCGGATATGGGGGTGCCTGAAGCTGCATGCAGCTGCGACATTCCCGGACCTGGCACAAGAGGCTCCCCGGGAAGGCGAGCAATCTTGTTCCCTACGCAGGCGCTAACCTGATCAGGTTCAACGGGATCCGCACCTCTGCGATCTCAGCCTTTGCTTCAAGGCACCCCGACAAGAACATGCGCAGTCTAGACTGGAGTGGTCGGCAAAGCCAAGCGGGTAAATGCGCGGTTGATGAAAGGCATACCGGGCGATTGTTGCCAGGGGCGCATGGCACTACACTGGCCCGTCACTCGATACTCAACAGTTCAGTAATTAAATTTCGTACAAGGATTGCCTCTATGCTGCGCAAACTCTCACTGGCGATTGCCGTGTCTTGTGCGTCCAACGGAGTGGCCTGGGCAGTGGACGTGCCCTCGACAGTCAAAACCGACCTGGTCAGCGTTTATCAGGAAGCGGTAGACAACAACGCCGACCTGGCTGCGGCACGCGCCGACTATGGCGCCCGCCGCGAAGTGGTACCGCAGGCCCGCGCCGGGCTGCTGCCAAACCTCTCGGCCGATGCCGAAATGCTGAACACCCGCACCAAGCTGGACGAGCCTTCCATCACCTCCAACCGCAGCGGCAACTCATGGAGCGCGACCTTGGCCCAGCCAATCTTCCGCGCTGATCGCTGGTTCCAGTTGCAGGCGGCCGAAGCAGTCAACGAACAGGCCGCGCTGGAGCTGTCGGCCACTGAACAGAACCTGATCCTGCAAACCGCGCAAAACTACTTCGCCGTGCTGCGCGCGCAGGACAACCTGGCCGCCACCAAGGCCGAGGAATCCGCGTTCAAGCGCCAGCTGGACCAGTCCAACGAACGCTTCGATGTGGGCCTGTCGGACAAGACCGACGTGCTGCAATCCCAGGCCAGCTATGACACGGCCCGTGCCAACCGGATCATCGCCGAGCGCCAGGTGCAGGATGCCTTTGAAGCGCTGGTCACCCTGACCAACCGTGAATACACCTCGATTCAAGGCGTGGTGCATACCCTGCCGGTGCAGGTACCAACGCCAAACGACGCCAAGGCCTGGGTCGAAACCGCCGGCCGCCAGAACCTCAACCTGTTGGCCACCAACTATGCGGTTTCCGCCGCCGAAGAGACCCTGCGCCAGCGCAAGGCCGGCCATGCGCCGACCCTGGATGCAGTGGCCAAGTACCAGAAGGGTGACAACGACAACCTCGGCTTTACCAACCCTTCGCAGTTGGGCGTGCGCTACAGCGGCGACGTGGAACAGACCAGTGTTGGCCTGCAGTTGAACATCCCGATCTACAGCGGTGGCCTGACCAGCTCGCAGGTACGCGAGGCCTACCAGCGGCTGAGCCAGAGCGAACAGCAACGTGAAAGCCTGCGCCGCCAAGTGGTGGAAAACACCCGCAACCTGCACCGCGCGGTGAACACCGATGTGGAACAGGTGCAAGCACGCAAGCAGTCGATCATCTCCAACCAGAGCGCGCTGGAAGCCACCGAAATCGGCTACCAGGTGGGTACCCGCAACATCGTCGACGTGCTCGATGCCCAGCGCCAGCTGTACACCTCGGTGCGCGACTACAACAACAGCCGCTATGACTACATCCTCGACAACCTGAGCCTGAAGCAGGCGGCCGGCACCCTCAGCCCGCAAGACCTGCAGGACCTCAAGCGCTACCTGAAACCGGACTACAACCCGGACAAGGACTTCCTGCCGCCAGACCTGGCTGCAGCAGCGGCCAAGAACTTTGAGCGCCGCCCTTGAGTTAGGTGATGATTTCTTCGCGGGCTCGCCCGCTCCCACAGGGTTTGCACAGCCCTCGAACCCTGCATCAGGCCTGTGGGAGCGGGCGAGCCCGCGAAGAAGCCAGTGCAAAAGTCAGCGGATAAGCGCATCCAGGCCATCGAGCAAGCGCTGCAACGCGCCCTGATTGGCCCGCATCACCGCCCTGCCCGCCTCGCCCATGCGCTGGGCGTCCTGCGGCAGTTCCACCAGACGGCGCACCGCACCGGCCAGCCCGTCAGCATCATCAACCTGCTGCAACCCACCCGCCTCGCGCAGCATCGCGCTGATTTCGAGGAAGTTGAACACATGTGGCCCCATGAGCACCGGCAAGGCCAGCGCCGCAGGCTCCAACGGATTGTGCCCACCGGTCGGCACCAGGCTGCCACCGACGAAGGCAATGTCGACCAGGGCATACAGGAACAGCAGTTCGCCCATGGTGTCGCCCAGCAACACGCGGGTTTGCGCATCGACCGGCGCTGCCGAAGAACGGCGCACAGTGGTGAATTGCTCGCTGCACAGCGCATGCACCGCATTGAATCGCTCGGGATGGCGCGGCACCAGGATCAGCAAGGCATCGCCATGCACCTGCAACAACTGCCGATGCGCCTGCAAAATCAGCGCATCCTCGCCGTCATGGGTACTGGCGGCAATCCACACCGGGCGCTGTTCGGCCCCCCAATGCTTACGCAATGCCCTGGCACGCGGTAGGAGTTGCTCATCGATCTTCAGGTCGAACTTGATCGAGCCCGTGACCTGCACGCACTCAGGGCGCGCCCCCAGGGCACGGAAGCGTTGTGCCTCGGTTTCGGTCTGCACGGCGATCAGGCTCATTTCCGCCAGCATCGGCCGAGTCAGTTTGGCAAAGCGCCCGTAGCCGCGTGCCGAACGCTCGGACAATCGCGCGTTGGCCAGCGCTACCGGAATCCCGCGTTTGGCGCACTGGTGGATATGGTTGGGCCACAGCTCGGTTTCCATGATGATGCCAAGCTTCGGCTGCACATGGTCGAGAAATCGTCCGGCCGCCCACGGCAGATCGTAGGGCAGGTAGCAATGCTGTACGCGTGGTTCGTCGGCGAACATGGCGCGAATACGCTCGGAACCGGTCGGTGTCATGCAGGTAAGCGTGATCGGCAATTCCGGGTAGGCCTTGAGCAAGGCACGCACCATGGGCGCGGCGGCAATGCTCTCGCCAACCGACACAGCATGTACCCAGATGCCGCCCTGGCGCATTGCCGGCAGCTTGCAAGCAAAGCGCTCGCCGATACGTTGCCCATAGGCAGGCGCCTTGCGTGCGCGCAGGTACAGGCGCAGCGCAACCAGCGGCAGGCCCAGGTGAAACAGCAAGGTATAGAGTGTTCTGTTCATGGCGCCGGAGTTTACCCGATCGCGCGCAGGTGCACCGCAAAGCGCTCGGCCAGCCACTGGGCGGCCGGCCCCAGGGGCGCATCACGGCGCCAGGCCAGTTCCGCCACCAGCGCCGGCGGGCGCCACTCGCTATCGAGCTCGACCATGTGCGCCTGGTAGGTCGGGTACTGCACCACGTGCCGCGGCAACCAGGCCCAGCCCAGGCCGCGCATCAGCAGTTCGGCCATGGCGTAGAAGCTGTCGGCACGCCATACCTGCGGGCTGATCGCCTCGCCGCCTGGGTAACCGCTTTGTTGTGGCGTGATCAGCAACTGCCGGTGGCGCGCCAGTTGCTGGCGGGTGACCCGGCCTTCGCCCGCCAGCGGGTGGCCGACTGCGCAAACCGTGACCATCTCCACACTGCCCAGCGCCCGCCGCTCCAGCGATGCCGGGATGCTTTCGTGGTGGAAGAACAGGCCCAGGTCGGCGCGCCGCTCCACCAGCTTGCGCGCCACATCGCCCTGGGCACCGCTGGCCAGTTGCACCTCCAGGAACGGGTAGCGGCTGGCCAGCTCGTCCAGGCTGTCGATCACCGGCTGGTAAGGCATGGCTTCGTCCTGGGCAACCCGCAGCAAGGCCTCCTGCCCGCGCATCAGGGCCAGGGCACGGCCATCCAGGTGCTCGCACTGACGCAACAGTTCGCGGGCATCTTCCAACAACGCGCTGCCATTTTCGGTCAGCTTCGGTTGCCGGCCGCTGCTGCGCTCGAACAACGTGACACCCAGGTCTGCTTCCAGCAGGGCGATGGCATTGCTGATCGCCGATTGAGCCTTGCGTTGTTCGCGGGCAACGGCAGAAAAGGAGCGCAACTCGGCGACGCGCAGAAAAATTCGCAGCTGCTCCAGGTTCCATTGCTCAGCCATCAACCTATCCCCATATCTGATAGGTAATGACTTTACCGCATCTGGGCAAGGTCTAGAATGCCCGACCAGTTACCAGAGGACCCCGCCATGAATGCCTATACCTATCTCGCCATCGCCATCTGCGCCGAAGTCATCGCCACTGCCTCCATGAAAGCAGTGAAAGGCCTGAGCACGCCACTGCCCCTGCTGCTGATGGTGGTTGGCTACGGCATTGCGTTCTGGATGCTGACCCTGGTGGTGCGCAGCATTCCGGTGGGAATCGCCTACGCCATCTGGTCGGGGCTGGGGATTGTGCTGATCAGTGTGGCGGCGCTGGTGATCTATGGGCAGAAGCTGGATGTGCCGGCGATGCTGGGCATGGCCATGATTGTGGGTGGGGTGGTGGTGATTCAGCTGTTTTCCAAGACAGCCGGGCATTGAGACAACCTGTGCGCGCCTCATCGCCGGCAAGCCAGCTCCCACAGGGATAGTGGAAGTTGCAGACTCTGCACTATCCCTGTGGGAGCTGGCTTGCCGGCGATAGGGCCCTCACAGGTATAGCCTGTATACTTGCCAGCTGTCCCAGTCTTCGAGGTACCGCCATGCCATCTGCCATTTCCACTGACGTGCTGATCGTCGGCGCCGGGGTCGCAGGCCTCTGGCTCAATGCCCGCCTGCGCCGTCAGGGCTACTCGACAGTGCTGGTGGAACGCGCCAGCCTTGGCGGTGAGCAGACGATAAAGTCGCAGGGCATTATCCACGGCGGCACCAAGTACGCCCTGCACGGTGCCCTTACCGGCGCTTCGGAAGCCATCGCCGACATGCCGCGCCGCTGGCGTGAGGCCTTGGCTGGCGACGGCGAACTCGACCTCGGCCGTACCCGTCTGCTCTCCGATGCCCACTACCTGTGGTCACCCGGCACCCTGGCCGGCAACCTCACCAGTTTCTTCGCCAGCAAGGCCGTACGCGGCCGGGTCGACCAGGTCAAGGGCGACCAGCTGCCGCCCGCGCTGCAGGACCGCGCCTTCAAGGGTAAGGTCTATCGCTTGGCAGAACTGGTGATTGATGTCCCGAGCCTGCTGGCCAACCTGGCCGAGCTGGCCGGCGACTCCTTGCTTGCAGGTGAGCGCATCGAACCATTGCGTGAAGGTGATGCCTTGGTCGGCCTGCGCGTGGTTGACCGGGAAATCCGTGCCCAGCGCATCGTGTTGAGCGCCGGAGCCGGCACCGAAGGTTTGCTGCAGGCGCTGGGCCTGGACCAGCCCGCCATGCAAACACGCCCGCTGCACATGGTCATGGCCAAGGGCCCGAACCTCAAACCTTTGTACGCCCACTGCCTCGGTGGCGGGCCCAAGCCACGGGTGACGGTAACCACCCACCCGGCAGCCGATGGCCAGTGGGTGTGGTACCTCGGCGGCGACCTGGCGGAAGCCGATGGCGTAGCGCGCGAGCCTGCAGCGCAGATTGCTGCGGCACAGAAGGAAATCGCCAACCTGTTGCCATGGGTTGACCAGAGCCTGGTGCGCTGGGCCACCCTGCGCGTCGACCGCGCCGAACCTGCGCAATCCGGCCTGGTACGCCCGGACAACGCCTTCCTTGCCGACCAGCAGCGCCTGCTGGTGGGCTGGCCGACCAAGCTGGCCCTGGCACCGGACTTCAGTGACCGGGTCATCGCCCATCTGGAGCGCGACGGCATCCGCCCGCAGGCACAAGCCGACCTGGCCGACCTGCCACGCCCCCCTCTGGGCGTGCCGGCCTGGGAGCAACTGCTGCCATGAGCCTGCCCACCCTGCACGACTTCCAACGCCCGCTGGGCAGCACCGGTTTCCAGGTTTCGCCACTGGGCCTGGGCACGGTCAAGCTGGGCCGCGACCAAGGTGTGAAGTACCCCACCGGTTTCACCATCCCCGACGATGGCGAAGCCCGCATGCTGCTGGCCCAGGCCCGCCAGCTGGGTATCAACCTGATCGACACCGCCCCCGCCTATGGCCGCAGTGAAGAACGCCTGGGCCCGCTGCTGCGCGGCCAACGCGATGAGTGGGTGATCGTCAGCAAGGTCGGCGAAGAATTCGACAACGGCCAGTCGCACTTCGACTTCAGTGCCGCCCACACCCGTCTTTCGGTAGAGCGCAGCCTGCGCCGCCTGGAAACCGACCGCATCGAACTGGTGCTGGTGCATTCCGACGGCAACGACCTGGCGATCCTCGAACAGCAGGAGGTCTACCAGACCCTGGCGGAGCTCAAGCAAGAGGGCAAGATCCTCGGCTTCGGCCTGTCCGGCAAGACCGTGGCCGGTGGCCTGAAAGCACTGGAACAAGGCGACTGCGCCATGGTTACCTACAACCTCAACGAGCAGGCAGAACGCCCGGTGCTGGACTACGCTGCCGAACACGGCAAGGCCATCCTGGTAAAGAAGGCCCTGGCCAGCGGGCATGTCTGCCTGGCCCCGGGCGTTGACCCGGTGCAGGCGAGCTTCGAGCTGCTGTTCGCCCACCCGGGCGTCAGCAGTGCTATCGTCGGCACCATCAATCCGCTGCACCTGGCCCACAACGTGGCCACCGTCGCCCGCATCCTGGGCCAGCACTGAGTTGCCCCTGGCCCACCAAGGGCCAGGAGAATGACCCGACGCAAGGAGGAGCCTCGTGGCGCGAACGCTGATCCGCAAGAACCCGAGCAACTTCAAGACACTGCCACTGCATGTCGAAGCCACACCCGAAGGCCTGATCTACCAGAGCATCGGCATGCCGCTGAACTTTGCCCAGACCCAACAGCGGCGCAAGGCCATCCAGCTGCCCGACACGCAGCGCTTCGTGGTCGAACTGGCCAACCTGGGTGTGTCGGTGCGCCTTACCCTGCATTGGCAAAACCGAGATTACTGGGTGTTGGTGCGCCAGCGTCGGCAAGACCGTGGCGATGTGGTGCTGAAACTGATTTCTGGGTATGTACCGGCGCAGGAGCTGAACCTGCCGTTGCACACGGCTGTTCAGGAAGTGGCTGAGGAATGCCTGCTGGAAACCCCGGAAGGCTGGTTAGGCGGGCGCTTCAACGATACCTGGCTGCCCGTCCCATACGCCGCTGCCCTGCACTACCGCGAAACACCGCACTTCCTGCTGGCCCCCGAGTCCGGTGCCGCCCGGCCCGTGCACTGCGGCAACCTGATGCTGCTGGAGCGGCCAAGGGCCTATGTGCACTTGCCCACCGCCTCGCTGCAACTGATCTACGACATGCGCCTGCAGGTGCCTCGTGAAGCCAAGAAACTCAGCCTGTTCCACGTCGATGAGCGGCTGGAGGACGGCCAGCTGGTAGCGCGGCTCAACCGCAAACGGCCAGACCTGTACCTGATGCCGTTGAAGGACGGTCACCCGCTGGCGGAGTTGTATACGCTGAAGAAGGATGAGCTGGTGCCGGCGAGCACACGCGGACTGTACCTGGCCGAGAGTTTTGCCCGGCAGGAAGGCTGGGTAGTGACGGACGAGCGGGTGCGCTGGAAGGACTGGGTGAAGCAGCAGGGGCTGGTGGAGAGCAAGCCGGCGCGGGCATCGCACCTGCAGCGGTTTGGCGACAAGGCCCGGGCATTGCTGGAGCGGGCCCGCACCTCACTTCACAAGTGAATCCCTGGGGCTGCTTCGCAGCCAATCGCCGGCAAGCCAGCTCCCACAAGGCCTGCGCAATTCTCAAGGCTTGCGCTGTACCTGTGGGAGCTGGCTTGCCGGCGATTGGGCTGCAAAGCGGCCCCGGCTGTATCAGTTCTTGCGAATCTTCTCGACAATCGCGGTAGTCGAGCTGTTCTCGACCAGGCCCAGCACCTTCACAGTGCCGCCATACGCCTTGACGATATCAGCGCCCACTACCTGATCAATGCCATAGTCGCCACCCTTGACCAGCACATCCGGCTTGACCTGGCTCAGCAGGTTTTCCGGGGTGCCTTCAGGGAAGCTGATCACCCAGTCCACCGCGCCCAAACCGGCCAGCACGGCCATGCGCCGGTCTACGCTGTTGATCGGTCGGCCCGGACCTTTCAAACGGCTGACCGAAGCGTCGTCGTTGACCGCGACGATCAGCCGATCACCCTGGGCCCGCGCCTGTTCCAGGTAGGTGACGTGCCCGGCATGCAGGATGTCGAAGCAGCCATTGGTGAAGACGATCTTCTCGTTGTGCGCCCGCGCGTCATCGATGGCCAGCAGCAGTTGCTCCAGGCCCAGCACGCCGCGCTCGGAACCTTCTTCACGCTGGATCGCCCGGCGCAGTTCCGGGGCACTGATCGCAGCCGTACCCAGCTTGCCGACCACGATGCCGGCCGCCAGGTTGGCCAGGGCCACCGCGTGGGGCAGGTCCTCGCCAGCCGCAATGGCCGCCGCGAGGGTGGAAATGACGGTATCACCGGCACCGGTCACATCGAACACTTCACGCGCCCGCGCCGGCAGGTGCAGCGCCGGCTGGCCAACGCGCAGCAGGGTCATACCGTGCTCGCCACGGGTTACCAGCACGGCGCCCAGGTCCAGGTCCTGCAGCAGCTGCAAGCCCTTGGCGACCAGCTCGGCCTCATCGGCGCAACGGCCAACGATGGTCTCGAACTCGCTGAGGTTCGGGGTGATCAGGCTGGCGCCGCGGTAGATGGAGAAATCCTTGCCCTTGGGGTCGGCCAGCACCGGAATGCCCTTGGCCCGCGCTGCCTGGATCAGGCTTTGGTGATTCTTCAATGCGCCCTTGCCGTAGTCCGACAAGACCAGCACCTTGACGCCTTCGAGCAGGCTGTCGACTTCGGCACCCAGCGACAGCGGGTCGGTGGCGAACGGCTCTTCGAAATCGATACGCAGCAGCTGCTGGTGACGGCTCATGACCCGCAGCTTGACGATGGTCGGCTGGTGCGCGATGCGCTGGAACACCGAACGCACGCCCGCAGCCTGAAGGCTGTTGGCCAGGCTGTCGGCGGCCTCGTCCTGGCCGGTAACGCCGATCAGCGACGCCGGTGCGCCCAGGGCGGCGATGTTCAAGGCAACGTTGGCCGCGCCGCCGGGGCGATCCTCGATCTGATCGACCTTGACCACCGGCACTGGCGCTTCAGGCGAAATACGCGAAGTACCGCCATGCCAGTAGCGGTCGAGCATGACATCGCCGACCACCAGAACCGGGGCTTGATCGAAACGCGGCATGGACAACTTCATGGGCAACCCATATGGAAATAATGAACAGGGGCAGGATATTAGCACAGGGTAGACGACGGCTTTATGGCCAGATCGCCCCCAGAAAATTCCCGTGACAATCGGGGCCGTTACGGCCCCGATCAGGGAGGACTCAGGTGATATCGGCCTTGACCGGCTCATCCAGGCCCATGGCGTGCAGGCGGGCATAATGGCCATTGGCCGCGAGCAGTTCGGCGTGGGTGCCACGCTCCACCAGACGCCCCTGGTCCATGACCAGGATCTGGTCAGCCTTCTCGATGGTCGACAGGCGGTGGGCGATCACCAGCGTGGTGCGCCCTTGCATCACGTGGTCCAGGGCAGCCTGGATGTGCCGCTCGGATTCGGTATCCAGGGCCGAGGTGGCCTCGTCGAGAATCAGCAGTGGCGCGTTTTTCAGCAATGCCCGGGCAATGGCCAGGCGCTGGCGCTGGCCGCCGGAGAGCAGCACGCCGTTCTCACCTACGTCGGTGTCGAAGCCCTTCGGCAAGCGGTCGACGAACTCCTTGGCATAGGCATCGGCCGCAGCGGCTTCGATGTCTGCGCGCGGGGCACCCGCCAGATCGCCATAGGCAATATTGTTGGCCACAGTGTCGTTGAACAGGGTGACGTGCTGGGTCACCTGCGAAACGTGGCGGCGCAGGTTGCGCAGGCGGTAATCCTCGATCTCCACGCCATCGAGCAGGATCTGCCCCTGGTCATGGTGATAGAAGCGCGGGATCAGCGACGCCAGGGTCGACTTGCCGCTGCCAGAGCGGCCGACCAGGGCGATCATCTGCCCAGGCTCGGCAACAAAGCTGATGTCGCTCAGCACTTCACGCTCGGTACCCGGGTAGGTGAAGCTCAGGTTGCGCACTTCCAGGCGCCCTTCCACGCGGTCTTTCTCGACAGTACCAGTGTCCAGTTCAGGCTCTTCGTCCAGTTGCTCGAAGATGCTTTCTGCACCCGCCAGGCCCTTCTGAATGGTCGAGCTGACTTCTGACAACTGGCGAATCGGCTTGGGCAGCAAGCCGGCAGCGGTAATGTAGGCCACCAGGTCACCGGCGGTAGACTCACCGCGCAGGAACAGCACCAGGAACATCAGCGCGGCCATGGCACTGTAGATCACCAGCTGCAGCATCGGCGTATACAGCGAGCCGGTCTTGGTCATGCGCAGCTGCTTGTCGGTGTTGCTCTGGCTGGCCTTGCTGAAACGCCGCTGTTCGTAGGCCTCGCCGCCGAAGCTGCGCACCACGCGGTAACCCTGGATGGTTTCCGACGCGACGTGGGTGACGTCGCCCATGGCCACCTGAATCTTCTTGCTCTGTTTGCGGAATTTTTTGCTGGCGATGCTGACCATAACCGCGATCACCGGCAGGATGGCGACCATGACCAAGGTCAGGTGCCAGTTCATCCACAGCAGGTAGGCAAACAGGAACACCACGGTCAGGCCTTCACGGATGACAACCTTGATTGCATCGGTGGCGGCACCTGTGACCATGGTCACGTTGAAGGTGATACGCGAAATGAGGTGCCCGGAGTTGTGGTTGTCGAAGTAGCGGTTGGGCAGTACCAGCAGCTTGTTGAACAACTCCACGCGCAGGTCGTGCACCAGGCACAGGGAAACCTTGGCCAGGAAATAGTTACCAAGGAACGACCCCAGGCCCTGCCACGCAGCGATCAGGATGATCAGCAACGGCACAGCCTGCAGCAATTGCAGGTCGCGCAGGTAGGGGACATTGGGGAACAACACCGCTTCAGGGTTGCTCAGCCCGTCAACAAAGTACTTCAGGATGCCGGCCAGCATCGGCTGGGTCGAGGCAAAGATCACGAAACCGACAATGCTCAGCAGGAAAATACCGACATAGGGTTTCACATAGCCCAACAGCCGGAAGTAGATCTTCAGGCTGGAGGTGTGCTCCGCCGGTCGCGGGGTTTCGGCCATTATCGAGCTCGCTGTTCAGGTTGAACCGGAAATTTTACCACAGGCGTCATTTTCGGCACGCCCCCATGGCAGCATCATGGCAAGGCCGACAGGCAGCCAGCTGATAAACCATTCGGCACGCGGCGTACCGGTGAGGCTGGCGGCATCGAACTGCATCGCCAGGGTCGAGTACACCCAGAAGCTCAGCAGGATCTTGCCGAACAAGGTGCCGCGCACGCGAATGATTTCACCCAGCGTGAACAACCACACCAAGACCCATAGCAGCATGCCAGGCAGGCCCATCTCCACGGCAACGTGGGTAAACATGTTGTGGGTGTGGTCGAAGTGCCTGCCCACCGCAGTCACGTCGTAGCCAGCACCCAGGCCCAGGCCGGTCCAGGGGTGCGCGGCAATCATGTCGACCACGGCATGGAAGATTTCCGGCCGGAAGGATGAGCCGCGCATGGCGATCAGGTCATACATCGCAGAAACAGCAAGGCCGGTTGCAATGACTGCCAGGATGGAAAACACCTGGCTGTGGCGGTCACGGAACCACAGCGGTGCCATGGTGACGGTGAGTACCAGTGCCAGGAGCGCGCCACGGCTCTGGCTGAGCATGGCAAAAGCCCCCAGGCAAGCCAGTGCAACCAGCCACAGCAGCTGTAGGCCACGCCGCTGCGGTGGCTCATAAAGCAGGAAGAGTACGGCCGAGCCAATGACATAAGCACCCAGAATGGGATGTGATATCTCGCCAATGCCGGCCAGACGGGCCAGCAAATACTTACCCTGCAAACCATAGAAGTTGACGATAGAGACCAGTGCCGCGATGGCCAGCAGGCCGCTACCAAGCAGCAACAGCTGGCGAACCTTTGCCAGGCCCAGCTGGGCCAGCAGCGGGAACGCCAGCAGGAACACCAGAATGTAGAGCAGGCGCTTGATCTCGCGCCCCGAGTCCTCTGCGGGCGACCAGGCCAGGCTCAGGCCACTCCAGGCCAACAGCAGCAGCACACTCATCCACAACGCCGGCTGACGCTTCCAGGCTTGCACCAGTACCGCGCGGGCCGACCATGCCAGCACCAACGTAGGCAGCCACAGGAACAACACCAGGCCTTGCTGATAAATCTTGTTGCTCGGCGCCAAGGCAATCGCCCCCAGGAACCAGACCAGGCCCAACCCCAACCAGGCCCGCGCCCAGTTTTTTTGATACAGCATCCATTTCCCCCGATGAATCAAAGGCACCTTCCATGGTGCTACAGCATTATTTTCGGCATTATTACCGGTCATTTTGCTCGCCAGACTACAAGGCTCTATTCATGCAATGCTCCCGGCTCACCCAGGTCGACTTCGATCAGCTGACACAAGGCGCACAGGTGCTTGAGGCAGACAGCCATGGCGCCAAAGTCTACCTGCTCGCGGATGGTAATTTCCTCAAGGTTTTTCGCAGGAAGCGGCTGATTTCATCTGCACTGCTGCGCCCCTACTCACAGCGCTTCGTCGATAACGCCGCGCGCCTGGCGCAACTGGGTATCCCCACCCTCGAGGTGATCAGCCAGCACAAGCTCGACCAGCCAGGCCGCACTGCTGTGCTGTATCGGCCGCTACCCGGGCGCACCTTGCTGCAATTGTCGCGCGATGAAGGCTTCAGCTGGGACACGTATCTGCCGCAGCTGATCCAGCTGGTGCGCCAGCTGCACCACAGCGGCGTGTACTTTCGCTCGTTGCACCTGGGCAATGTCGTGGTTACCCCTGACCAGCACCTGGGCCTGATCGATGTGGCCGACATGCGCTTCCTGCGCCCGCCGCTGTCGGCCCGCATGATTCGTCGCAATGTGCAGCATATGGTGCGCTATATCGAGCGGGAGAACCTGGGCGACCGATTCCCCCTGGCCGCCTTCGAGGCAGCCCTGCTGGCGCGCTGAGCGTCAGTTGCGCAACAGGCTCTGCGAGCCGGTGCAGAAGGCCTGCCAGGCTTGCTCCGGCGCCAGCGCCTGACGCTGCCGCGCAGCTACCGCCGGGGCGCTGAGGGCTGTGCAACGCTCGATCGCTTCAGCCCAGGCGCTCTCGTCGGCAACGGGCAGGTAGCCACCGGTGTCACGCAACTGCTCGCGAAACACCGGCAGGTCACTGCACACCACCGGTACATCGGCCATCACCGCCTCTTGCACTACCAGCCCCAGGCCCTCGGAACGCGAAGGCACCAACAGCCAGTCGAATGCCCGATAGAGCTGCTGCAGGTCCTCGCGGTGACCGCGCAGATGAACCCGCCCAGCCAGGCCCAGCGCATCGATACGCTCCTGCAGCACGGCATGCTGCGGCCCCTCACCAATGATCGCCAGCTGCAGGCCAGGTTGCCTTGCAATGGCCTTGGCGAATGCCTCGATCAGCATTTCGAAGCCTTTGCTCTCTACCAACCGCCCGACCGCGCCCAGCGTCACCCCTTCGGCCTGAGGCAGCTGCAGCGCCTGCCTGGCCTTGTCCCGGCTCAGCAACGGTTCGACGAACGCCAGCGGGTCGAGCGCCATGCGCAGGGTCTGCACCGGCCTGCCCAGGTCATGCTCCAGCGCCTCGGCAAGCGTACGCGACACTGCTGCGATGCTCAGACGCTCGGCCGGAAGCATACTCAACAGGCGAATATCACTGCTGTTCAGGCGGGTCTTGCCATGGAACAGCACCTTGGCCCGCACCTGTGGAATGGTTTGCAGCAGCGGCAGTACCAGCCGTGCGACGCCAATACCGTCAAGCAATACGATTTCTGCCTTGGCCTCGGTCAGCGCCTTGCGCAAACGCATGCGCAACCACGGCCGCAGCAGGCGCCACAGATGCCGCCCTTTCAACGCCCGGGGTGGCATGTGCCATTCCCGTGTCGAACCGAGCCCACAGCACAGCCCGCTACCCAGCAGCAACCAGTTACTGATCCGGGCATCGGTACCGGCGTGCGAAAGCACTTGCCGATGCACCTTGTGGATGGACATGTACGGCGTTCCGCCCGCCCACATCATATTGACGATGTTCATGGGCCCTCTCCCGCTCATGTCAGGTGGGACAGCGACTTCATTGAACAAAAAGGGTGATACCCATGCCGATCAAGGCACCTGTCACCAGCGTCAATGCCAGTTTGATCCGATCACGTTGACGACGCTTGGCCTTGCGCTCCACTTCAACGGGCAAGATCACGTGATTGCCGAATCCAGTGTGCAAAACCGCATCTCCCTCCAAGGTGACCGCTGTCAGATTCAACTCAGCGTAGCGTCGGGAAAGCGCCTTCTCTCCAGCATAGGCGGCAAATGGCGCACAGCGCTGGTAATCACTCAACCGACGCAGGCCGGGATTGAGCGAAAACGCCTGCCATTCAGCCTTGTCGGATAACAGCGGATAGCACGGGACTCCGGCGATGATCTGGCGATCACCCAGGTGGATGTACGGGCTATGAATAGCCAGGTCGTGGGCATGGCTGCGCAGCCACACCTGCAACACGTCCGGGCTGGTATCCAGAATGGCCCGTGAATCTTCGACAAAGGCCTGGCGGTAGAAATGCCAGTCGTCTTCGCAGTGGAAGATATACGGCGTTTTGACGTGGCTGTAGGCCAGGTCGATAGACGGCAACTGGCCGAGCTTGGGCCGGTTGACGAACACCTTGCAGTGCGGTTTCCAGTGCTCTGGCACAGCGCCATGCACGGCATCGTCACCGGAATCTTCGGTGATGAACACTTCGCGAATGGGCGCGGTGTTGTAGCGATCGAAACTCTCAAGGGTGTCTTTGAGCAGATCGAACCGCCCACAACTGGTCACGACAAGCGTGACATCACTTTCTTCTGAAAAGCGCACCGGACTCCCTCCGCATTGCGACTATCGGCTTTCAACACCCGCTCCTGGGCGCGAAAGCTCTTGTTTAGATGCCCAGCTTCAGGCGCAGCCGCTGCCACGCAGACAATGGCGGATGGGGCCTGAGCGCCGGGCGCATATGGTCGACGATGCTACGTCCAACTGCGGCGAAACTGAAACGGGAAACCGCCAGATGGCGGCCATTTTCTGCAATCTGCCGAGCCAGCTCAGGGTCTGCACGCAAACGGCGGAGCTTTGCCTGAAGGGTCGGGATGTTGTCATAGAACACCACGTTGTGCATGTCCTGCAGGCCCAATGCGCGGTTTTCTTCCTCGCCCTGGTCGTACGCCAGCAACACGCAACCACAGGCCATGGCTTCGAAGTTCTTGATCATGTATTCGCCCATGCCAACGTCAGCACTGACGAAGAAACGGATACGGTTCAGCGTGTTGCAATAGTCTTCACCCGACTTGGTACGGGTTACCAGCAGGTTCTCGACCTGCCCCAGCTCGTCCAGCAGCGCCTTGCGCCCGCTGTAGGCCACGCTGTTGACACTGCCGACGAAGGCCAGTTCGATGTCGCGCTCACGCCTTTGGTCGGTCAGCAATTGCTCGTCGTAGCCCTTGGGCACGAACACCGCATCGAAACCTTCCTGGCGCAAGCGCTCGCTGACCATGTAGCCAGAGCTGATCACCCGTGCCCATGGCAATTGGCGGTAATGAGCGCTGAATTTGCCGGTGTACTTGCACGGAATGTAGTTCTGGTAGGCGTCGTGCTCGAGGATCACCAGGTTCGGTACGGTGCGGATGAAGGCCACTTGGCGGATTTCCTGCTTGAAGCGCAGGAAGAACACGATGCGGTCATAGCGCTCGACCTGAACTTCGCGCTTGAAATAGCGACGCAGGTTGCGCTGGTCTTCGCTGGTCAGCCAACGCAGGTCGCACTCGCAGTTGGCCGCGACGCCATCGTACAGGCGGTCGAGAATCGCCCGCTGTTCCTTCTGCACCAGAAATAGGACTTTCATTGCTTTCCTTGGGCGCTCTGCGCCATCGCGGTCAACCATGGGGCGTGCTTACAGCTCGCGCCGCCAGAACAGCTCGTGTCGGCGCACGGCCTTGCGGAAGAACTCGTTCTCCCCGTAAGGCGACGGCCGCCGCCCGGCCAGCCAGCGTTGCAGCAAGCGGCGCAGGCGGCGCTTGAACAGCGCGGGCGGCTGCAGGTCGTGCATCATGCCCAGGGCCATGGCTTTGTCATGCTGGGTAGCCAGCCTCAGCACCAGGCTGCAAGGTGCCCAGGCCTGCGCAGCACTCAACTGCGGAGGCAAGGCCACGCCATCGCCGCTGTCGCCCATGGGCCAGCGGTCGTTATCATGCAGGTGGTTGGCGTAGCACAGCAGGGTTTGTGGCTGCCAGGCCAGGCCTTGCAAGGCTTCAAGCACTGCTGCTTGTGCACAGATGTGATCAGGGTGCGGGTCGAGCTGCGGGTGCGGCATCACCAGTACTTCTGGCTTGGCCATTTCCAACAGGGCACGCAGGTCGGCCAGCAGGTTGTGCCAGGTTGGCGCGCCATCGCGATCGGCCGGCAGCGGGAACGGGTTGAACTGGCGGAACACGCGGATATCGGCGAGGTCGGCCTCACGGGAGGCTGCCGGCTGGTCGGGCGCTGCCTGCATGGCAGGCAGTTGCAGGCAGAAGTAACCCAGTTGCACGCAACGCGACTCCGGCACACCGGCCCAGCGCGGCACCGCGATGCTGTCCCAGGCGCGCAGGCGACCCTTCAGGCGCGCTGCCTCGGCCTTGGCCAGGCCCATCTGCTGGTAGTGCTCGGCCTCGATTTCACCGGCGGTCAGCGTCACTACCCAGGTTTCATCCGCCTGGCTGTAAAGGCCATAGGCAGCCAGCTCGGCGTCGTCGGCATGCGGCGCAATCACCATCACCCGGCGCCGCTGCAGTTCGACCGCCGGGGTCATCCACAGACGCGGCTCGCCCAGCAGCCGGCAATGACGACCACGCAGGCGCAACGTGCCGGCTTGCAGTGGCGCAGCCAGGCCGGTCAGGTTGAGGAATCGCACGCCATCGACGCCACGCTCGAAGGTTTGCCGGTCGGCCTGCTCAGCCGCCACCAGCACAACCTGCGGGTCGAAGAACCGCCCGAGCCAGCTGCCTTTTACCCGCAGCTCCAGCACAAGGGTTTCATCGCCCTGCAATGCGCAGTCAGCCTTGAGCAGCCCATCGTGCAGGCTGACAGGAACTGCCCGCACCTGTTCACCGAAATCGTAGGTGTAGTCCTCGCCTGGCGCATAGAACAGGTGGTCGGCAAACCAGGCCTCGTGGGCGGCCCAGAGCAGCGGCAACAGCAACAACGGCAGCCACCACCAGGCCAATACACCGAGGGCGATCAGCGCGACCAGGCCGGTCAGCAAGCCCAGGCGCTTGTTGCGCCGATGGCGCTTGAGCAACTGCTGCTTGCGGCTCACGCCTGATACACCGGCACAGGGTTGCACCAACGGTCCTTGTATTCGCGGTCGGCACGGCCAAACGAGAAGCGCAATGGCTTGTTGCGCGCCCGGGCATCTTCCCAGGCGGCCTGGGTATTGAGGAAGCTCAATACGCTGCCTGGGCTGAAGGCCTTGGTTTCCGGGTCTACACCGCCATTGATGTACTCGACACTGACCCATCCCGGCGCTTCGACGCGGTACACCAGCTGAATGGCAATCGGCTTGCCGTCCAGCATCAGCACCGAGCCGATCAGCAGCTCGCGCAGGCGCTCCAGCACCTCGGCCATGCGCTCGGCACCGGTGGCCGGGAAGCCCCAGCGGCGCTGGAACAGGTCGCAGTACATGCTGGCGATTTCCTGCGCACTGAAGTCGCTTATCGGGCGTACCATGCCACCCGCCTCTTCCAGCAGGCGCAACTCGCGGCGCTGGTTGTAGCGGAATTTCTTCGACAGGTCTTCGTGCGCCCGCGCCATCGCCAGCTGTTCCTTCTGCGCCTTGAGGCCGCTGAAACGGCCCTGGCACAGTTCGGACAGGTAGCGTGCGGTATGGCGCAACGGTGCGGCGGCATCAACCGCCGCTGGCAGGATGATTTCGGCATTGCCCAGGTCGAACAGGGCTTTTTTGCCGGCACGTTTGAGCACGTCCTTGGCCAGCGCCAGGTGGCGCCCCCAGGTCGGGATGGCGGCTTTCAGTTCGCCGGCCTGGTACCAGCCCAGGTAACGCACCGGGATCTGCGCCAGGTCAGCCAGTTGCTCGACCACCAGCGGATGGGTGGCGACACTGCCGCCAAAACGCGCCCACGCCTCGGCATAGGCCTGGGCGTCGATGGTTTGCCAACCGCGCTCGCGGAAGGCCTGGATACGATTGAGCATCAGGCCTGCCCCACCAGCGCACGTACTTGCGGCAGCTGCCAGAAGGCCTCGCGTACCGCTTGATCGGAGAAGCGTTCATGCAGGCGCTGCAGCATGTGCCCGGCACAGGCCTGACGCTGCTCAGCGTCCAGCGTGGCCATATGCTTCAGCCCGTGGGCCAACTGTGCGGCATCGCCTAGCGGGAACAGCACCCCCACACCCTCGACCACTTCGCGGGCCCCGCCACAGGCCGTGGCCAGCACCGGCACGCCGGCAACCATGGCTTCGAGCAGGACCATGCCGAACGGCTCATGGTCGGAGCTCAGGGCGAACACGTCGAAGGCCTGGAAGTAGCGGCGTGCATCCGGCACCTGGCCCAGGAAATCCACCTGCCCGGCAATGCCCAGCTCGGCGGCCAGGGCCTTGAGTTCCGCTTCCAGCCGGCCTTTGCCGAGGATCGCCAGACGCGCACCGGCCGGCAGCGCGGGCAGCGCCTGGGCAAAACCACGCAACAGCGTGGCCTGGTCCTTGTCCGGGTGCAGGCGCCCGACGTTGCCGACGACCCACGCCTGGGCATCCAGGCCCAGGGCCTGGCGTGCCTCGACGCGCGGCACCAGGGCTGTTTGCAGGGCGTCGATGTCGATGCGGTTGTACAGGGTCTGGATGCGCTCGGCCGGCCACTGTGGCAGGCAGCGGCGCATGTCGTCACGCACCGCGTCCGACACGCCCAGCAGGCTCAGGCGCTTGCTGAACAGGTTGGCGAACAGCCGACGGCCTTTGCGCTCATAGTCGCCAAAGGCATGGTGCACGCCAATGACCGGCAGGCCGGTACCCAGCAAGGCCACGTAGATGGGCTTGAAGCGGTGGGCAATGCAGAAGGCGAAGTTGCGCTCGGCCGCGATGCGCCGCAAGGCACGGATTGCACCGAGCTTCAGGCCACGCACAGCCTTGGAGCTGAACTCCAGAAACAGCACCTCGTCCGATGCGCAGCCGGCCGCTACCTGCGGGTCGGCTGCACCGGTGAGGAACACCGTGGTGACCTGGTAGCCACGCCCCTGGAACAGGCTGGCGTACTGACGGGCACAGTCGAGGAACGGCCCGTCATAGCCATGGCAGAACTGCAGGATGCGCGATTCAGAGCGGCTGGTCATACGCGGCCGCGCCGTCCTTCACAACCAGGATGTCTTCCATGATGAGGTACTGCAGGTCCGAGCCGAAGAACATGTTCAGGGCGTCGGTCGGCGAGCAGATCATCGGTTCACCGCGGCGGTTCAGCGAGGTGTTCAGCGACACGCCATTGCCGGTCAGGTCTTCCAGCGCCTTCATCATGTCGTAGTAGCGCGGGTTGTACTCGCGCTTGAGTACCTGGGCACGCGAAGTACCGTCCTCGTGCACCACTTCCGGTACGCGGGTCTTCCACTCTTCAGCCACTTCGAAGGTGAAGGTCATGAACGGTGCCGGGTGGTCGACCTTGATCATCTGCGGGGCAACGGTGTCGAGCATCGACGGGCAGAAAGGTCTCCAGCGCTCGCGGAACTTGATCTGGTGGTTGATGCGGTCAGCCACGCCTTCGACGCTTGGGCAGCCAATGATCGAGCGGCCACCCAGGGCACGCGGGCCAAACTCCATGCGGCCCTGGAACCAGGCCACCGGGTTGCCATCGACCATGATCTGGGCGATCTGCTGCGGCATGTTGTCGAGCTTGCGCCACTTCGGCTGGTCCGGGTGACGGGCGCAGGCGGCGATGACGTCTTCGTTGGAGTACGACGGGCCGAGGTAGACGTGTTCCATTTTCTCGACCGGTACGCCACGGGCGTGGGAAACATAGGCGGCCGCGCCGACAGCAGTACCGGCGTCGCCAGAGGCCGGCTGCACAAACAGCTCTTTCACGTCCGGGCGGGCGATGATCTTCTGGTTGAGCTTGACGTTCAGCGCACAGCCGCCGGCGAAGGCCAGCTTGCCGGTTTCACGCAGGGTGTCGCCCAGGTAGTGGTCGATCATCTGCAGCGCCAGCTTCTCGAACAGCGCCTGCATGCTGGCCGCGTAGTGAATGTAAGGCTCGTCGGCGATATCGCCTTCGCGCTTGGGGCCCAGCCATTCGATCAGCTTTGGCGAGAAGTAGAACCCCTTGCCCTTCTCTTTATAGCGGCGCAGGCCGATGACGTTGGCGTACTCGGTGTTGATCACCAGCTCGCCGTTTTCGAAGCTGGCAAGGCGCGAGAAGTCGTACTTGCTGGCGTCGCCATACGGCGCCATGCCCATGACCTTGAACTCGCCGTCAAGCATCTCGAAACCGAGGAACTCGGTGATTGCGCCATACAAGCCGCCCAGGGAGTCCGGGTCGAAGAATTCCTTGATCTTGTGGATCTTGCCGTTTTCGCCGTAGCCAAAGAAGGTGGTGGCGTATTCGCCTTTACCGTCAATGCCGAGGATCGCGGTTTTTTCCTTGAAGCCCGAGCAGTGGTAGGCACTGGAGGCGTGGGCCAAGTGGTGCTCGACTGGCTCGATCTTGACTTTTTTCGGGTCGAAGCCCAGCTGCTCCAGGCACCAGACGATCTTCTTGCGGTAGCGCTTGTAGCGACGGTTGCCCATCAGGATGGCGTCGAGGGCGCGATCCGGGGCGTACCAGTAACGCTTGGCATAGTGCCAGCGCGCCTTGCCGAACAGGCTGATCGGGGCGAACGGGATGGCTACCACGTCGACGTCGGACGGCTTGATGCCTGCCTGCTCCAGGCAGAACTTCGCCGACTCGTAGGGCATGCGGTTCTTCGCATGCTTGTCACGCACGAAGCGCTCTTCTTCGGCGGCGGCAATCAGCTTGCCGTCAATGTACAGGGCCGCGGAAGGGTCATGGCTAAGGGCGCCGGACAGGCCAAGAATCGTCAATGCCAAGGGATTAGCCTCTTCATTCGGTAAAAATGCGCCAGCGGCCTCTTGGGCGGGTGGCGGCTAAAGGGCGGGATTATAACGCAAACATGCGCGCAACGCGGCAACCTGTACTGGCCTCATCGCCGGCAAGCCAGCTCCCACAAGTACTGCATCTCCCTTGAGGGCAGTGGTGTTCCTGTGGGAGCTGGCTTGCCGGCGATGAGGCCGTTACAGGCAAGCAAAACTATTCGGCGATGAGCCAGTCCATGCGGTAGCTACCGTCCGTCTGGGCCAGCTCTTTGGCGAGCCACGGCAGCAGCTCCTTGAGCTCTTCTTCCAGGCCCCACGGCGGGTTGGCAATGGCTAGGCCCGAACCATTGAGGCCCTGTGGGCTGTCCTGGTGATGCACATACAGCTCGACCCGCAGCAGCTTCGGCGCGCCGGTGCTGGTCAGGTCCTGGTAGTAACGCGTCAGCGAGCGCTGGTCCTTGATCGGGTACCAGATGGCCGCGACAGTCTGGCGCATGCGGCTGATCGCCTCTTTCATGGAATTGGTGCAGCGCTTGAGCTCATCGGCCTGCTCGAACGGCGGGTCGATCAGCATGATCGCGCGCTTTTCCTGCACCGGCAGCAGGGCCCTGGGCACATGCCAGCCTTCGCCCAGGTGCACGACCACACGCGGGTCTTTTTTCATGTTCTCTTTGAGCAGCGGCCCGTCTTCAGGGTGCTTCTCGTTGAGCAGCGCGCGATCTTGCTGACGCATCAGGCGGCGCGCCAGTTCGGGCGAACCGGGGTAATAACGCAGCTCACCGTCGGCGTTCAGGCGCTTGATGACACGCAGGTAATCGGCAGCCATGGCCGGCACATCATCGCGGCCCCACAGGCGGGCGACCCCTTCCAGGTACTCGCCGGTGCGGGTTGCCTGGTCGCCTTGCAGGTCGTACAGACCGAGCCCTGCGTGGGTATCGATGTAGGCGAACGGCTGCTCCTTGCGCGACATCAAGGCGATGAGGCGGGTCAGCACGATGTGTTTGAGGACGTCGGCGTGGTTGCCGGCGTGGAAGGCGTGACGATAGTTCATGGCAACTCCTGCGAAGGCGGCAAGTTTACCTTGCCTTGCAGGCGGAGTCAGGCCTGGCTGCTGATCGGCGGCGCCTGCCTGGCGGGTAAACCCGCCCCCACAGGGCCTGCACAGTTCTCAGGACCCTGCGCAGTACCTGTGGGAGCGGGCAAGCCCGCGAAGAAGGCAACGCCGATTCAACGGGTATTACTTGTCAGCGTGATACGCCGCATCGGCAGTCTCGAAGCGCTGCACCATCGCTTTCGACGGGCTGCCCAGCTTGCTCACCAGAACAATGGCGATGCTCGCCAGCAGGAAGCCCGGAATGATTTCGTACAGGCCCCAGGTATCGATCTGCTTCCACAGGATCACGGTCAGTGCACCAACCACGATACCGGCCAGCGCGCCGTTACGGGTCATGCCTTTCCACAGCACCGAAATCAGCACCACCGGGCCGAAGGCCGCACCGAAGCCGGCCCAGGCATAAGCCACCAGGCCCAGCACGCGGTTTTCCGGATTGGCAGCCATGGCGATGGCAATCAGTGCCACGGCCAGTACCATCAGGCGACCGACCCACACCAGCTCGACCTGCGAAGCGTTCTTGCGCAGGAAGGCCTTGTAGAAGTCTTCGGTCAATGCACTGGAACACACCAGCAGCTGGCAGCTCAGGGTGCTCATCACCGCCGCAAGAATGGCCGACAGCAGCACACCGGCGACCCATGGGTTGAACAGGATCTTGGCCAGTTCGATGAAGACACGCTCATGGTTCTCGGTGACCGGGCCTGCCAAGTCAGGGTTGGCCGAGAAGTAGGCGATGCCGAAGAAGCCCACGGCACAGGTACCAGCCAGGCACAGGATCATCCAGGTCATGGAGATGCGGCGAGCCTTGGCGATGGATTTCACCGAATCGGCGGCCATGAAGCGCGCCAGGATGTGCGGCTGGCCGAAGTAGCCCAGGCCCCAACCCATCAGCGAGATGATGCCGATGAAGGTGGCACCTTTGAACATGTCGAAGTTCGCCGGGTTCACCGCCTCGATGGCAGCAAAGGTGGTGTCGAAGCCGCCAGTGGAAATCAGCACGATCACCGGGGTCAGGATCAGCGCAAAGATCATCAGCGAAGCCTGCACCGTATCGGTCCAGCTCACCGCCAGGAAGCCACCCACGAAGGTGTAGGCGATGGTAGCTGCGGCGCCAGCCCACAGGGCAGTCTCGTACGGCATGCCAAAGGTGCTCTCGAACAGACGGGCACCGGCAACGATGCCAGAGGCACAGTAGATGGTGAAGAACACCAGGATGACGATCGCCGAAATGATACGCAGCAGGCCGCTATTGTCTTCGAAACGGCTGGCGAAGTAGTCCGGCAGTGTCAGCGCATCACCGTTGTGCTCGGTCTGCACGCGCAGCCGGCCGGCCACGAACAGCCAGTTGAGGTAAGCACCAACGGTCAGGCCGATGGCGATCCAGGCCTCGGACAGGCCCGAGAAGTAGATGGCGCCCGGTAGGCCCATCAGCAGCCAGCCGCTCATGTCGGATGCGCCGGCGGACAGCGCGGTGACCACGCTACCCAGGCTGCGACCGCCCAGAATGTAATCGGAAAGGTTGTTGGTGGCGCGATAGGCGGCGAAGCCGATCAGCACCATTGCTGCGATGTAGATCACGAAGGTGATCGTTAGTGGATTGCCCATGCGTGTGCCCTGGCGTTTGTTTTTATCATGCGCAACCACAGCGATGGCGGTTGCACCCAGGCGGCGAATGCTATGCAACAACGCAAAGAAGGTGCAACCATTTTTCTTTTGCAAGTTGCACCCGCTTGAGCATTTTTTGTAAAAGCCAATTTTTTGCTCCTTTTTGGCGCATCAAGCCGATTTTTCAGATCAAAACGAACCGGAAACGCCCCTTTTCAGGGTGTGGAAATGTCTGTCAGACGAGTTGCACCTTTTACACAAAAAATTCGGGTTGCACCTGGTTGCACCCGAATTGTCCTACAGCTACTCTTGGCGCCAGCTTAGGCCACAGCCGTGGCAATAACGAGGATAAGAAATGGCGACGACCACCCTTGGGGTCAAACTCGATGACCCAACCCGTGAGCGACTCAAGGCAGCTGCGCAGTCGATTGACCGCACGCCGCACTGGTTGATCAAGCAAGCGATCTTCAATTACCTGGAGAAGCTCGAGGGTGGTGCCACCCTGACCGAACTCAACGGCCACGCCACCAGCCTAGCTGATGATGCCGGTGATGTTCAGGCCGACCACAGCCACCAGTGCTTCCTCGAATTTGCCGAAAGCATCCTGCCACAGTCGGTACTACGTTCGGCGATCACCGCCGCCTACCGCCGCCCCGAGCAGGAAGTGGTACCAATGCTGCTGGAGCAGGCGCGCCTGAGCGCACCGCTGGCCGAGGCCACCAACAAGCTGGCCGCTGGCATCGCCGAAAAACTGCGCAACCAGAAGAGCGCTGGCGGCCGTGCCGGCATCGTCCAGGGCCTACTGCAGGAGTTCTCGCTGTCGTCCCAGGAAGGCGTGGCGCTGATGTGCCTGGCCGAAGCCCTGCTGCGCATCCCCGACAAGGGCACTCGCGATGCGCTGATCCGCGACAAGATCAGCACCGGCAACTGGCAGCCGCACCTGGGCAACAGCCCCTCGCTGTTCGTCAACGCCGCCACCTGGGGCCTGCTGCTGACCGGCAAGCTGGTCAGCACCCACAATGAATCCGGCCTTACCTCCTCGCTCACGCGCATCATCGGCAAGAGCGGCGAGCCGATGATCCGCAAGGGCGTCGACATGGCCATGCGCCTGATGGGCGAGCAGTTCGTCACTGGCGAGACCATCGCCGAAGCACTGGCCAATGCCAGCCGCTTTGAGGCCAAAGGCTTCCGCTATTCCTACGACATGCTCGGCGAAGCCGCGCTTACCGAGCACGACGCGCAGAAGTACCTGGCGTCCTACGAGCAGGCCATCCACTCGATTGGCAAGGCCTCCCATGGCCGCGGCATCTATGAAGGCCCGGGCATCTCGATCAAGCTGTCGGCACTGCACCCGCGCTACAGCCGCGCCCAGTACGAGCGCGTGATGGAAGAGCTGTACCCGCGCCTGCTGTCGCTGACCCTGCTGGCCAAGCAGTACGACATCGGCCTGAACATCGACGCCGAAGAAGCCGACCGCCTGGAGCTGTCGCTCGACCTGCTGGAGCGCCTGTGCTTCGAGCCGTCGCTGGCGGGCTGGAACGGGATCGGCTTTGTCATCCAGGCCTACCAGAAGCGCTGCCCGTACGTGATCGACTACGTCATCGACCTGGCCAAGCGCAGCCGCCACCGCCTGATGATCCGCCTGGTGAAAGGCGCCTACTGGGACAGCGAGATCAAGCGCGCCCAGGTCGAGGGCCTGGAAGGCTACCCGGTCTACACCCGCAAGGTGTACACCGACGTGTCCTACGTCGCCTGCGCCCGCAAGCTGCTGGCCGTGCCAGAAGCCATCTACCCGCAGTTCGCCACCCACAACGCCCACACCCTCTCGGCCATCTACCACATTGCCGGGCAGAACTACTACCCGGGCCAGTACGAGTTCCAGTGCCTGCACGGCATGGGCGAGCCGCTGTACGAGCAAGTGGTCGGCAAGATTGCCGATGGCAAGCTGAACCGTCCGTGCCGCGTCTATGCACCGGTCGGCACCCACGAAACGCTGCTGGCCTACCTGGTGCGTCGCCTGCTGGAAAACGGCGCCAACACCTCGTTCGTCAACCGCATCGCCGACCACTCGATTTCCATCCAGGAACTGGTCGCCGACCCGGTCGCCAGCATCGAGCGCATGGGCACCCAGGAAGGCAACATCGGCCTGCCACACCCGCGTATCCCGCTGCCGCGCGACCTGTATGGCACCGAGCGGGCCAACTCGGCCGGCATCGACATGGCCAACGAACACCGCCTGGCGTCGCTGTCCTGCGCCATGCTGGCCACCGCTCACAACGACTGGAAGGCCGCCCCGCTGCTGGCCTGCGCCGCCAGTGAAAGCGCTGCCGCGCCGGTATTGAACCCGGCGGATCATCGCGACGTGGTCGGCCATGTGCAGGAAGCCACCGTTGCCGACGTCGACAACGCCATCCAGTGCGCACTGAACGCCGCGCCGATCTGGCAGGCCACCCCGCCCGCCGAGCGTGCTGCCATTCTGGAACGCACTGCCGACCTGATGGAGGCTGAAATCCAGCCGTTGATGGGCCTGCTCATCCGCGAGGCCGGCAAGACCTTCGCCAACGCCATCGCCGAAGTGCGTGAAGCCGTGGACTTCCTGCGCTACTACGCCGTGCAGGCACGCAACGACTTCAGCAACGACGCCCACCGCCCACTGGGCCCGGTGGTGTGCATCAGCCCGTGGAACTTCCCGCTGGCGATCTTCACCGGCCAGGTAGCTGCCGCCCTGGCTGCCGGCAACCCGGTGCTGGCCAAGCCAGCCGAGCAAACCCCGCTGATCGCTGCCCAGGCCGTGCGCCTGCTGCTTGAAGCCGGCATCCCAGAAGGCGTGCTGCAACTGCTGCCAGGCCGCGGCGAAACCGTCGGTGCCGGCCTGGTCGGTGACGAACGCGTCAAAGGCGTGATGTTCACCGGCTCCACCGAGGTTGCCCGCCTGCTGCAGCGCAACGTCGCCGGTCGCCTGGACAACCAGGGCCGCCCGATCCCGCTGATCGCCGAAACCGGTGGCCAGAACGCGATGATCGTCGACTCCTCGGCACTGACCGAGCAGGTGGTGATCGACGTGGTTTCCTCGGCCTTCGACAGTGCCGGCCAGCGTTGCTCGGCCCTGCGCGTGCTGTGCCTGCAGGAAGACTCCGCCGACCGCGTGATCGAAATGCTCAAGGGCGCCATGGCCGAAAGCCGCCTGGGCTGCCCGGACCGCCTGGCCGTGGACATTGGCCCGGTGATCGACGCCGAAGCCAAGGCCGGCATCGAGAAGCACATCCAGGGCATGCGTGAGAAAGGCCGTTCGGTCTATCAGGTCGCCATTGCCGATGCTGCCGAGGTCAAGCGCGGCACCTTCGTGATGCCGACCCTGATCGAGCTGGACAGCTTCGACGAACTGAAGCGCGAAATCTTCGGCCCGGTGCTGCACGTGGTGCGATACAACCGCCGCAACCTGGACCAGCTGATCGAGCAGATCAACGCCTCCGGCTACGGTCTGACCCTCGGCGTGCACACCCGCATCGACGAGACCATCGCCAAGGTGGTGGAAAACGCCAACGCCGGCAACATGTACGTCAACCGCAACATCGTCGGTGCAGTGGTAGGCGTGCAGCCGTTCGGTGGTGAAGGCCTGTCTGGCACCGGCCCGAAAGCCGGCGGCCCGCTGTACCTGTACCGCCTGCTGTCGACCCGCCCGGCCGACGCGATTGGCCGCCACTTCCAGCAGCAAGATGGCGAAGGCAAGCCAGACCGCACCCTGCACGAACAGCTGGTCAAGCCACTGCACGGCCTGAAGGCCTGGGCCGAGAACAACCAGCTGGCCGACCTGGCCGCGCTGTGCAGCCAGTTCGCCAGCCAGTCGCAGAGCGGCATCGCCCGCCTGCTGCCTGGTCCGACCGGCGAGCGCAACAGCTACACCATCCTGCCGCGTGAGCACGTGCTGTGCCTGGCTGACAACGAGGCTGACCTGCTGGCGCAACTGGCTGCAGTACTGGCCGTTGGTAGCTCGGCGGTGTGGGCTGACAGCGAACCGGGCAAGGCCCTGCGTGCCCGCCTGCCGCGTGAGCTGCAGGCCAAGGTCAAGCTGGTGGCGGACTGGAACAAGGATGACGTGGCGTTCGACGCCGTGATTCACCATGGCGACTCGGACCAGCTGCGCAGCGTGTGCCAGCAGGTGGCCAAGCGTGCTGGTGCGATCGTCGGTGTGCACGGGCTGTCCAGCGGGGATCACCAGATTGCGCTGGAGCGGTTGGTGATTGAGCGGGCGGTGAGTGTGAACACTGCTGCTGCCGGCGGTAATGCCAGCTTGATGACCATTGGCTGAGGCTGAGGGTTGTTGAAGAAAAGGGAGGGCTTCGGCTCTCCCTTTTTTATGGGTGCTGGGCTTGGGTTTGGATTTGGGCTGACAGGTGCTCGCCACAACATTTTCTGCGCCTGTCAGATCGGGCGGCGCTCGGTCTCACAGGCGCACAAAAAATCAAGGCAAGCACCTGTATACCCCACCCGTTCTAAACCCATATCACCCAAACCTATTAACCTCCCCCCACCCCACCCGATTCCCTACACTCGCAGCATCCCGCCTCAGGACCGCCACCATGCCCGAGACCCTGCTCAGCCCCCGCAACCTGGCCTTCGAGCTCTACGAAGTGCTCGACGCCCACGCCCTCACCCAGCGCCCGCGCTTCGCCGAGCACAGCCGCGAAACCTTCGACGCGGCACTGACTACCGCCCGCACCATCGCCGAAAAGTACTTCGCCCCGCACAACCGCAAGGCCGACGAAAACGAGCCGCGCTACGTGAACGGCCGCGCGGAACTGATACCCGAGGTCAAGCCTGCCGTCGATGCCTTCCTCAAGGCCGGCTTCCTCAACGCCAATCGCGACTTCGAGGTCGGCGGCATGCAGCTGCCCAGCCTGGTCTCGCAGGCGTGCTTCGCACACTTCCAGGCCGCCAACGCCGGCACCACGGCCTACCCGTTCCTGACCATGGGCGCGGCCAACCTGATCGAGAGTTTCGGCACAGACGAACAGAAACGCCTGTTCCTCCAGCCCATGATCGAGGGCCGCTTCTTTGGCACCATGGCCCTGACCGAACCCCACGCAGGCTCGTCCCTGGCCGACCTCCGCACCCGTGCCGAACCTGCGGGCGACGGCAGCTACCGGCTCAAGGGCAACAAGATCTTCATCTCCGGTGGCGACCACGAACTGTCGGAAAACATCGTGCACATGGTGCTGGCCAAGCTGCCGGAGGCACCGCCCGGGGTGAAAGGCATCTCGCTGTTCATCGTGCCCAAGTACCACGTAAACCCCGACGGCAGCCGTGGCCCGCGCAACGATGTACTGCTGGCCGGGCTGTTCCACAAGATGGGCTGGCGCGGCACTACCTCCACTGCGCTGAACTTCGGCGACAACGGCCAGTGCGTCGGGTACCTGGTCGGCCAGCCGCACCAGGGCCTGGCCTGCATGTTCCAGATGATGAACGAGGCACGCATCGGCGTTGGCATGGGCGCGGTGATGCTCGGATACGCCGGCTACCTGTATTCGCTGGAATATGCCCGCCAACGGCCGCAAGGCCGGCTGCCGGACAACAAAGACCCGCTCAGCCCGGCGCTGCCGATCATCGGGCACACCGATGTGAAACGTATGCTGCTGACACAGAAGGCGTACGTGGAAGGCGCCTTCGACCTGGGCCTTTATGCCGCGCGCCTGTTCGACGATACCAACACCGCCGATGATGAAACGTCGCGCACACAAGCGCAGGCGCTGCTCGACCTGCTGACCCCGATCGTCAAGTCGTGGCCCTCGACGTTCTGCCTCAAGGCCAACGAACTGGCGATCCAGATTCTCGGTGGCCACGGCTATACCCGCGAATACCCGGTGGAACAGTACTACCGCGACAATCGCCTGAACCCGATCCACGAGGGCACCGAAGGCATCCAGTCACTCGATTTGCTCGGCCGCAAGCTGGCACAGAACCATGGTGCCGGGCTCAAGCAACTGATCCGCCTGATCGCCACCACCGGCGAACGTGCAAGCCACCACCCCAAACTCGACCCACTGCGCCAGCCACTGGAGCAACTGGTCAACCGCCTGCAGGCCGTGACACTGGCCCTGCTCGGCGACATGGCCCAAGGCGAAGTCGCTGGTGCCCTGGCAAACTCGGCCTTGTACCTCAAGGCCTTCGGCCATTGCGTGATCGGCTGGCGCTGGCTGGAACAGGCCATTCACGCCGAGCTTGGCCTGCAGAAAGGTCACCCTGCCGATCGCGACTTCTATCAGGGCAAGCTGCAGGCCGCGCGTTATTTCCTGACCTGGGAAGTACCGGGCTGCCATCACGAACTGGCTCTGCTCGAGGCTCGCGACAACGCCTGCCTGAGCATGCAAGAAGAGTGGTTCTAAGGGGTGCCTCCATGTTCGACGCTCGCTGCCCGCCCCGACCTGCGTGGGTTACGAGTAATAGCGAGGCCTGTCGCGACCACTGCGATGCCCACATAGGTCGTCCAGTGGATTGCGTCGCCGAACATCAGGGCAGCCCACAGCAGCGTGACCGGAGGCTCCAGATAAACCAGCGCCGACACGCGGGTCGCCGACAGCTTTGTCAGCAATATCCAAAGGCTCAAGTAGGCGATGAAAGTCGAGAACAGCGTCAGCCAGGCAACTGCCGCCCACACCTGCGTACTGGCAGGCACTTCGATCAAGCCCAGCGGCAAGCCTGTGGCAGTAAGCAATACCAGCGTCGCAGTGGACTGCAGAAACAGTGGCATCAGCAAGCCATCCTTGCTGTGGTCTGTTGCCATGACCGATTGCCGCCGCTGATAGAGAGTGGCGATGGACAGCGTGATAGCGGCGATCAGCGGCAGCGCGTAAAGCCAGAGGTCCAGCCGGGTGGTGGAGAGGTTGTACTCACCGAAAATGACCACGCTCACGCCAGCAAAGCCAACTCCTAGCCCCACCCACTCCTGGCGGCCGCTGCGCTCATGCTGGTCCCTGTTGCTCATGGATGCCGTGATCAATGGCTGGAGCGCGCAGATGATGGCGGCTATTCCTGCCGGCAGCCCGCCCCGGATGGCGATATATACGCTGACCAGATAAGCGAACTGGGCTAAAAAACCTATCACCGTGTTGTAGCGCACCTGCGCCCACGACAGCGTACGCAAGCGATGCAGCACGAAAGGCAGGAGGCAGATGCTGACCAACAGAAACCGCCAGAACAGCAGGTTTATTGCGCCAGCTTCCTCCGTGCCCAGGCGGGCACCAATGAAGCCTGAACTCCACGAAAGAACAAAGATGATTTGCAGCAGAATCAGGTATGGCGCACTGCTTGGCATGATCACGCCCCTGTGTTGTGCAGTTCCTCGAACGTGATCGGCTCGATACCGATACGTGCATATTGTCGGGCGGCCGGCCGCTGCAAGGCCCAGTGCAACCCCAGCCAGTTGGGGATGGTCGTCGCAATGCCATCGTCGGAGGCCAGGTGCCAGAAGCGGTTGGAATCGTCACTGAAGCAGGGGCAGTGGAAGGACAGCACCAGCGACATGCGTCGGCCACTGATGACAGGGCGAACGCCGTGGAACAATCGACTGCCGTAAATGAACAAGGCATCACCCGACTGGTCCAGCCGTGCGGTTTCAAAAGTCCGGTAATCCAGGGCATCAAAGGTATCGACGGTACCGTTATGAAACAGGAACTCTCCCCCGCTGTAGTCGGAGCGATCCGACAGCACGATGTTCAACACATAGTTGGTGCCGTCTGTATGCCACATACCCAGTTGCTGCTGTTGCTCGGCTGGCTTTGGATAGAAGTAGTTGATCTGCGAGCGGGCATTGAGCATGGGGTAAGGTACAAGCGGCACGCCCGCAATACGCGAGACCGCCAGCAGGAATGCGCGACTGCACATCATGTCGTTGAGAAACGGCGACAGTGCGGTCACCCCTCGCGTACGCCGGGAGATGATCCAGTCACTGTCCCCGGCCCCTTGCTCCAGACGAGAACAGATGTCTTGCAACACCGCGACACCCTCGGCAGTGAACAAGCGTTGGACCACTGCCACCCCGGTGATGGTATCCACAGCAATTTTTCTGTGTGGGCTGTGGGCATAGCCCAGCTGATCAAGGGTTTTGGTGCCGCAGACGTTGTAGCCTTGACTTAGCAGGTCGTCACGCCAAGCTGGCTGCTCGCCCAACCAGGCCGGTGAAGACCTTGGTGCGCGTTTCAACGTCGACTTGAGTGCCAGCTTCACGCGGCCAAAGCCGCGTTCGAACAGGGGTAAGCTGTCTGAGTGATTCATGATCTGTGTGTCCCCGTGAAGTTGCTACTGGAGGTACTTCGCGATCTGGTAGCGCACCGAGCCATCGCCACTGGCGAACTCGTCCACCACACGGCAGTTGCAGTGCCGGGCTCGAATGCGACGAAACTGTTCGGGCGTGTACTTGAGGCAGATGTTGGTCAGCAGGTAACCCTGCTCCTGCAGGCGCTGCACAGGCTGGAGGGTCACGGCTACGTGAACCGACTCATCCAGAATGCGAAGGGGGACGAGAATCGCCTCGTGATCGCCCGAAGGTTCGAACCCTTGTTGAAGCGCGACCATCCTGGAGAACTGGAGCATGTTGCGGTTGGCATAGAACGCGAGAATGGCACCTTCCAGGCCTTGTTCGTATACCTGCATTTCCGAAAGGATGTAGGTCGAGTCACCCGCCAGGCTGCGTATCAGCCTGCCCGTGCTCACTGGCAGCTCGTTGCCTTCCTGGAAACCCAGCAGGGTGATCAGGGTGACTTCCTGATCGTGCCGCAAAGCCTCGTGAGTCACTGTGCGATAGTCGGCGGCGATGTAGTTGAAGCTGCCATCTGCTTGCACGATGGGCCGCAAGGCATCTCTCATGGCAGCTTCGGAAGTCTGGTTGATATCGATCGCGGTGTAGCGAATGGAGCTGGAGGTCTCTGCCATGCGCTTGAGCAAGCAGGTGCTTTTGACCGGCTCGGGGCCCAGCTCGACATAGTGCACGCGGCGCCCGCTAGCTAGCGCCGCCAACCGCTCGGCAACGTTGGCGATGACACTTTTGAGAGCTCCGTGCCCTCGCGTGTCGGCACATAACCCCTCCTCACCAATACCTTGCTCATTCAAGGCTCGCATGAGCAGAAATATCTCGTGATTGAAATGCTGCTCACCGTCAGGCCTGGAGTCAGGCTGGAGCAGGGTAGAGTACTTCTCATGGTTCTCGACAGTCCAAAGCCGTGCGTTCTGGTAGCTGGGGGTGTGTACCAGTGCATCTACAACGAAGTCGTTCAGGCTCATCCGTATCATTCCATTGCATTTTCGAGGGGCAACCGTGCTGTAGCCACACAGTAGGAGGGGGTATAAAGCCTGTACAGTTGATTAAATCGAAGTGCTGGTTCGATCCGACCAAATCAGGTGGTTACATGGGTAAAGCCCTCGACATAGACGTATTGAGAACCTTCCAGGCAGTCGCCCGGCTTGGTCGCTTCAAGGATGCAGCCGACTACGTACACCGCAGCCCATCGGCAGTGACCACGCAGATCCAGAAGCTGGAGGAGAAGGTCGGCCAACAATTGTTTGCCCGCAGCAACCAGTCGGTGGAGCTGACCTCGGCAGGCCGGCACTTGCTGGGTGAGGCAACCCGCTTCTTGATGGCCCATGACCGGCTGCTGGCTACGCTGTCGTCGCAGCAGATCACTGGCAAGGTCCGCCTGGGTGTACCGGACGGCTATGCCGCCAACCTCATGAGCGATTTTTTACCGGTGTTCGTCGCCAGTAACCCGAAACTGGAACTGGAAGCGGTGGCATGCTCCAGCGCAGAACTCATCGACCTGTTTGCGCGACAACGACTGGACCTGGCAGTGGCGGTCAGCAGTGAACACTGGCAGCAAGGTGAATGGCTTCGCACCACCCAGCCGCGCTGGGCCGCTGCGCCTGGGTTCGAGTACGATGCCAGTCGCCTCTTGCCACTGGCACTGCAGCTGAAGGGCTGCCCCTACCGAGAAGCGGCCCTGCAGGCGTTGAAGGCTCACGGCATTGCCTACCGTATCCTGCTTGAAAGCGCCAACTGGCATGCGGTGCTGGCTTGCATGCGCAGTGGCCTGGCTGTCGGCATTGTCGAAGGGCTGGACAGCGGCGATACATCGCTCGCGTTCATGGAAGGGAGGGGCCTGCCCGCGCTCCCGGAACATCACCTTTACCTGCTGACGGATACCTCCCACCATGTCGCGTTGCAACTGAACGAAATGTTGAAAGCGGCCATTCAGAAAGATGGGCTGTCAGCAACCGGCGTTATTTCCTGACCTGGGAAGTACCGGGCTGCCATAATGAGCTGGCATTGCTAGAGGCGCGCGACGACACTTGCCTCACCATGCAGGACGAGTGGTTCTAAGGGGGAGCCACCGTGTACACGGAGGCTTTTGCATGTTCGATTCCAGCGCCCTGCTACGCCAGCGCTTTGCCGCGCTGCGCAGTACGGCCGAGTTGTTTTCCCTGCGCCATGTGAAACAGTCGCACCAGGCGCTGTCGGTTCGCCGCAATGTTGCCGAACCGCCGCTCTTCAGCCAGGACGAAGGCGCCATGCTAACCGTGCGGGTCAATCTCGTGGAGGCCTATGCGGCCACCGCCGACCTCTCCCAGGCTGGCCTGCAACGCGCATTGGAACAAGCCGAGGCGCTGGCCCGGCAGATTGCCCGACACAGCCTGCTGGACCTGCGCAACCAGCCGGTGACCAGCGCACGCCACGACCATATCTCGCCCAACTTCGACCAGCCCGTCCCCTCCCTCGCCGACTGCCTTGGCCTGCTCGCCGCCGAATCGGCCAGCGTGCCCAAGGACAGCCGCCTGGTGGACTGGCAGGCCAGTCTGGGCCTGAGCCTGGTGGAGCAAACCTACCTGAACTCCGCGGGCGCCGAACTGCGCCACGCACAGCGTTTCCTGTTCCCGGGGCTGGGCGTAACCGCCAGCGATGGCCAGGACAGCCAGAGCCGCAGCCTGGGCCGCGACAACTTCGGCCAGCAGGGCGGTTTCGAGATAATCGAGCGCTGCGGGCTGGTCGGCGCCGCCCGGAAGGTGGCCGACGAGGCACTGCAACTGCTGCTGGCCCCCAACACCCCCAGCGGCCCGCGCGACCTGCTGCTGATGCCCGACCAGATGATGCTGCAGATCCACGAGTCCATCGGCCACCCGCTGGAGATGGACCGCATCCTCGGCGACGAGCGCAACTACGCGGGCACCAGCTTCGTCAAAGCCAGCGACTTCGGCCACCTGCAGTACGGTTCCAGCCTGTTGAACGTGACCTTCGACCCGACCATCGGCGAAGAACTGGCCAGCTACAGCTTTGATGATGACGGCACTCCGGCCAGCAAGCAGTTCCTGATCCGCGACGGCCTGCTGCTGCGCCCACTGGGGGGCGCGCTGTCGCAGTTCCGTTCTGGCCTGGACGGCGTGGCCAACAGCCGCGCGTGTGGCTGGAACCGTGCACCGATCGACCGCATGGCCAACCTCAACATCGAACCGGGTGATCAGAGCCTGGAGCAACTGGTGCAAGGCATCGAGCACGGCATCCTGATGCGTACCAACCGCTCGTGGTCCATCGATGATGCGCGCAACAAGTTCCAGTTCGGCTGTGAATATGGCCAGTTGATTGAAAACGGCGAGCTCAAGGGCATCGTCAAGAACCCCAACTACCGCGGCATCTCCGCGCAGTTCTGGCGCAACCTGTCGGCCGTCGGCGACCGCAGTACCTTCCAGGTACTGGGCACGCCCAACTGTGGCAAAGGCGAACCTAACCAGGTGGTGCGGGTCGGCCATGCCTCGCCGGCCTGCGTATTCCGCCAGATCGATGTATTCGGAGGAGACGCCTGATGAAGCACGCTTTCGAAACACTTGTCGGGGATGTACGCGCTGCCCTGCAAGCTGGTGAGCAGTTCACCCTTGGCTACAGCGCAGAACAGTCGCAGTTCGTGCGGTTCAACCACGCCAAGGTGCGCCAGGCCGGGGAAGTGAACCAGGCAAGCGCGCAACTGCGGCTGGTGCGCGATGGCCGCCAGGCGGAACAGCAGGTGACCTTGAGTGGCGACGTGCAACTGGACCGCCAGCGCCTGAACGATGCCCTTGAGCAACTGCGCCAGACCTTGCCGTTGCTGGCCCTCGACCCGTACCTGCGCCTGGACGAAAGCGCCTGGCAAAGCCACAGCCTGCTGGACCATCCCCTGCCCGCACTGGACGAAGTACTGGCCCTGCTCGACCGTGAAGCTGGCGACCTGGACCTGGTCGGCATCTACGCCGCCGGCCCGATCTGCCGGGGCTTTGCCAGTTCGTTCGGGGCCTTTGGCTGGCACCAGGCCAACAGCTTCAACTTTGACTGGAGCCTGTTCCACGAAAACGGCCAGGCGGTGAAGGCCAACTATGCCGGCCAGCAGTGGAGCGCCGACGACTTCACCGAGCGCCTGCGCCAGGCACGTGAACAACTGGGCTTCCTCGGCCGCCCGGCAGTTACCCTCAAGCCTGGCAGCTACCGCGCCTACCTGGCGCCTGCGGCCATGGACGAAATCGCCGGCATGCTGTGCTGGGGCGGTTTTTCCGCACAGGCCCTCGCCACCGGCAACAGCGCCTTGCAGCGCCTGTACAACGGCGATGCACGGTTAAGCCCGCTGGTGAGCTTCACCGAGCAGGTCTGCGGCTCGCTGAGCCCGGCGTTTTCCGATGAAGGGGCGCCACGCCTGGATGTGCCGTTGATCCAGCAAGGCGCGGCGCAGCAACGCTTGATCTGCGCACGCAGCGCGGTCGAGTTCGAGCTGCTGGCCAATGGCGCCGACAGCTACGAGTCGCCCTGCGCGCTCAGCCTGGCGCCAGGCAACCTGGCCAATGAGCAGGTCCTTGAGCGGCTTGGCACCGGGCTGTACATCAGCAACCTGTGGTACCTGAACTACTCTGACCTGCCGGCAGCACGCATGACCGGGCTGACCCGCTTCGCCACTTTCTGGGTGGAAAACGGGCAGATCGAGGGGCCGGTGAGCACCATGCGCTTCGATGACAGCCTGTACAGTTTGCTGGGCAACCAGCTGGAGGACCTGACCCAGGAGCGCGAGATGATCTTGTCGACCAGTACCTATGGCCAGCGCAGTACCGGGTCGAGCCATTTGCCCGGGGCACTGGTCAAAGGCCTGACCCTGACATTGTGACTGGACTTGCCGGCCCTTTCGCGGCTTAAGGGGCTCCCACAGGATTTCCACTGCCCTCAAATGTAGTGATATCCCTGTGGGAGCGGCTTTAGCCGCGAAAGGGGCGGCACTGACAAACGAGGAAGTCATGCCTGAGCGCACCCCGCTGGACCCCGTCACCGCCCGCTGGATCCCCTGGGTGGTGGCCATCGCTTTCTTCATGCAGTCCCTGGACGGCACCATCCTCAACACCGCGCTGCCGGCCATGGCCCGCTCGCTGTCCGAAGACCCGCTGCGCATGCAAGGCGTGATCATCGCCTACATGCTCACCGTGGCCCTGCTGATCCCGGCTTCGGGCTGGATCGCCGACCGTTTTGGCACCAAGCGCATCTTCTTCAGCGCCATCCTGCTGTTCAGCTTCGGCTCGCTGCTGTGCGCCGCAGCCAACAGCCTCGGCTTCCTGATCTTCGCCCGCGTGGTACAGGGCCTGGGCGGTGCACTGATGCTGCCGGTCGGGCGGCTGGTGGTGCTGCGCGCCTACCCGCGCAGCGAGCTGGTGCGGATCATGAGTTTCATCACCATCCCTGGCCTGCTCGGACCACTGCTGGGGCCAACCGTCGGCGGCTGGCTGGTGGAAATCCTCAGCTGGCACTGGATCTTCCTGCTCAACCTGCCAGTCGGCCTGATCGGCTGCATTGCCGTCTGGAAGTTCATCCCGGACCTGCGCGGTGCCGAGCGAACCTCGTTCGACGGTCCGGGGTTCCTGTTGTTTGGTGCAGCGATGGTATTGATCACCATCGCCATGGAAGGCCTGGGCGAGTTGCACCTGCCGCACCTGCGGGTGATGTTGCTGCTGTTCGCCGGCATGGCCTGCCTGGCCGCCTACTGGCTGCGCGCGGGGCGCGACCCGGAGCCGCTGTTCTCGCCCAGCCTGTTCCGCGTGCGTACCTTCGCCATCGGCATCCTCGGCAACCTGTTCGCCCGCCTGGGCAGCGGCGCACTGCCGTTCCTGGTGCCGTTGCTGCTGCAGGTGGCACTGGGCTACTCACCCGCCCAGGCCGGTATGAGCATGATCCCGCTGGCGGCAGCGGCCATGCTGGCCAAGTCTGTCGCAAGGCCGCTGATCGAGCGCTTCGGCTACCGCATCATCCTCACCGGCAACACCTTGTTGCTGGGCCTGCTGCTGGCCAGCCTCGGCCTGGTCGATGAGCAGACACCCTACGCAGTGCTGCTGATCCAGCTGGGCCTGCTGGGCGCGGTCAACTCCATGCAGTTCACGGCCATGAACACGGTAACCCTGATCGACCTCGATGACGCCAGCGCCAGCAGCGGCAACAGCCTGCTGTCGGTGGTCGCACAATTGGCGCTGAGCCTGGGCGTGGCCTGTGCCGGCGCCTTGCTTGGAGGCTTTACTGCCGCCGGTAGCGCCGAGGGTGTGGAAAGCACCCTGGGCGCCTTCCAGTTGACGTTTGTCACCATCGGCGTGATGGCCATGCTGGCGGCAGCGATCTTCCTGCAACTGGCGCCGACGGACGGAAGGCGTGCCCGTCGTCCGGAACAACACATGGAACCGTAGGGCGAATGGCCACGAGGCTGGTAGACTGTGCGGCATTTTTTCGCTTCGCAACGCAGGCCCGCCTCGTGACCACCGAATCCACCGCCTTTGCCACTTTGCCGTTGTCCGCCGCCATGCTGGCGAACCTGGACGCCCTCGGCTATGCCTCGATGACGCCGATCCAGGCCCAGAGCCTGCCCGTCATCCTCAAGGGCCAAGACCTGATCGCCCAGGCCAAGACCGGCAGCGGCAAGACCGCCGCCTTCGGCATCGGCCTGCTGAACCCGATCAACCCGCGCTACTTCGGCTGCCAGGCGCTGGTGCTGTGCCCAACCCGCGAGCTCGCCGACCAGGTGGCCAAAGAGCTGCGCCGCCTGGCCCGCGCCGAGGACAACATCAAGATCCTCACCCTGTGCGGTGGCGTTTCGCTGGGCCCGCAGATCGCTTCGCTGGAGCACGGTGCGCACATCATCGTCGGTACCCCGGGGCGCATCCAGCAGCACCTGGACAAAGGCACCCTGGTGCTCGACGGCCTGAACACGCTGGTGCTGGACGAAGCCGACCGCATGCTCGACATGGGTTTCTTCGACGCCATCGCCAGCATCATCGGCAAGACCCCATCGCGCCGCCAGACCCTGCTGTTCTCGGCCACCTACCCGTCCGGCATCAAGCAGCTGGCCGCCGACTTCATGCGCAACCCGCAGCAGGTCAAGGTCGAGAGCCTTCACACCGACAACCAGATCGAACAGAGCTTCATCGAGATCGACCCACAGCACCGCCTTGAAGCCGTCACCCGTGTGCTCGGCCACTACCGCCCGCAATCCTGCGTGGCGTTCTGCTTCACCAAGCAGCAGTGCGAGGACGTGGTTGCCCACCTGACGGCCAAGGGCATCGTCGCCCAGGCCCTGCACGGTGACCTGGAGCAACGCGACCGTGACCAGGTACTGGCCATGTTCGCCAACCGCAGCAGCTCGGTGCTGGTGGCCACCGACGTGGCCGCGCGCGGCCTGGATATCGATGGCCTGGACATGGTCATCAACGTGGAGCTGGCGCGTGATGCGGAAATCCACGTGCACCGCGTGGGCCGTACCGGCCGTGCTGGCGAGAAAGGTGTGGCGGTAAGCCTGGTGGCACCGGCAGAAGGCCACCGTGCCCAGGCCATCGAAGACCTGCAGAGAAGCCCGCTGCGCTGGGACTCGCTGGACAGCTTGAAGAGCAAGGGCGGTGAACCGCTGCTGCCGGTGATGACCACGCTGTGCATTGCCGCAGGCCGCAAGGACAAACTGCGCCCTGGTGACATCCTGGGGGCACTGACCGGTGATGCCGGTATCCCCGGCAAGCAGGTGGGCAAGATCGCCATCTTCGACTTCCAGGCGTTTGTTGCCGTGGAGCGCGCGCTCGCCAAGCAGGCCATGCAGCGGCTGAACAGCGGCAAGATCAAGGGCCGCGCCCTGAAAGTCCGCATTCTCTGACATTTTTTGGGGCTGCTCTGCAGCCCATCGCCGGCAAGCCAGCTCCCCACAGGATCACCACAGGCCTCAGGCTTGTGCACGGCCTGTGGGAGCTGGCTTGCCGGCGATGGGCCGCACAGCGGCCCCAAACTACCCATGAGGTAACACCGTGCACTCCACAGACGTGATCATCCTCGGCGCCGGCGCCGCCGGCCTGATGTGCGCCCAGCTCAGCGCCCGCCGTGGCCGCCGGGTGCTGCTGCTCGACCACGCCAACAAGCCGGGCAAGAAAATCCTCATGTCCGGCGGCGGGCGCTGCAACTTCACCAACATGTACACCGAGCCCGCCAACTTCCTGTCGCACAATGCGCACTTCTGCAAGTCGGCCCTGGCCCGCTATACCCAGTGGGACTTCATCGAGCTGGTGTGCAAGCACGGCGTGGCGTACCACGAGAAGAAGCTCGGCCAGCTGTTCTGCGACAACAAGGCCAGCGACATCCTCGACATGCTGCTGGCCGAATGCGACGAGGCCGGCGCCGAGATCCGCATGCACACCAGCATCGAACACATCGAGAAGACCGAAAGCGGCTACCTGCTGCAGACCAGCGGCGGCCAGTTCGCCTGCCAGTCGCTGGTGATCGCCACCGGCGGCCTGTCGATCCCGACCCTGGGCGCCACCGGCTTCGGCTACCAGGTGGCGCGCCAGTTTGGCCACACCCTGCTGCCAACCCGCGCCGGGCTGGTGCCGTTCACCATCACCGAGCCCCAGCTCAAGGCACTGTGCACCGAGTTGTCCGGTACCTCGCTGGACTGCACCGCCAGCTGCAACGGCACCAGCTTCCGCGAGAACCTGCTGTTCACCCACCGCGGGCTGAGCGGCCCGGCGATCCTGCAGATTTCGTCGTTCTGGGAAGCCGGTGACACGGTCGAAATCAACCTGCTGCCGGACCGCGATGCGCTCACCTGGCTGCAACAGATGCAGGCCGAACGTGCCAATGCCGAACTGAAGACCGTGCTGGGCGAGGTATTCACCCGCAAGCTGGCCAACCTGCTGGCCGAGCAATGGTTCGAGTCCAGGCCGATGAAGCAGTACACCCCGGCGGAACTGGCGCAAATCGCCGAAAAACTGGCGAACTGGCAAGTGGTGCCGGCCGGCACCGAAGGCTACCGCACCGCCGAAGTGACCTTGGGCGGCGTGGATACCCGCGAAGTGTCGTCCAAGACCATGGAATCGCTGAAAAGCCCCGGGCTGTACTTCATCGGGGAAGTGCTGGATGTCACTGGCCACCTGGGCGGTTTCAACTTCCAGTGGGCCTGGGCATCAGCCAACGCCGCGGCGCAGTTCGTGTAGAGTAGAATCCATTCAGCAGCACGGAACGCTTCTTGCTGGCCCGTGCTGCAATGCATTCTTCGCTCACTGCCTAGCAGGCCATCATGTCATCGAGCTCGTTCCGTCAGTCACTGCGTCGCCTGTGGGGCCAAGACAAGTTCAGCTACAGCATCCGGGTCACCATCGCCCTCACCGGCAGCCTGGCCCTGTGCTGGTACCAGAACGAGATGGCCCTGCTGATTCCGCTGTTCCTCGGCATCATCGCCAGCGCCCTGGCCGAGACCGACGACAGCTGGCAGGGCCGCCTCAGCGCCCTCGCCGTTACCTTGGTATGTTTCGCCATCGCTGCGCTGGCGGTCGAGTTACTGTTCCCCTACCCCTGGATATTCGCCATCGCCCTGGCTTTGGCGGCGTTCGGCCTGACCATGCTCGGCGCCTTGGGCGAGCGCTATGGTGCGATTGCCTCGGCGACACTGATCACGGCGGTTTACACCATGATCGGTGTGGACCAGCGCGGTGGCCAAGTGACGGACTTCTGGCACGAGCCCCTGTTACTGGTGGCCGGTGCGGCCTGGTACGGGCTGCTTTCGGTACTGTGGCAGGCGCTGTTTTCCAACCAGCCGGTGCAACAGAGCCTGGCCAAGCTGTTCTTCGAACTGGGCAGCTACCTCAAGCTCAAGGCCAGCCTGTTCGAGCCCATCCGCACCCTCGACGTCGAGGCCCGGCGCCTGGAGCTGGCCCAGCAGAACGGCAAGGTGGTGGCAGCGCTCAACGCAGCCAAGGAGATCATCCTGCACCGGGTAGGCAACAGCCAGCCCAATTCCAAGGTCAGCCGCTACCTCAAACTGTACTTCCTGGCCCAGGACATTCACGAGCGGGTCAGTGCCTCGCACTACCCCTACAACGGCCTGACCGAAGCGTTTTTCCACAGCGACGTGATGTTCCGCTGCCAGCGCCTGCTGCGTAAACAAGGCTCGTCGTGCCAGGAGCTGGCCCGCTCGATCCGTCTGCGCCAGCCGTTTGTGCTGGCCAGTGGTTACCCAGAAGCCCTCGAAGACCTGAACGCCTCGCTGGAGCACCTGCGCCTCCAGAACAACCCGGCCTGGCGCAGCCTGTTGCGCTCGCTGCGGGCACTGGCCGCCAACCTGGCAACGCTGGACCGCCTGCTAAGCGCCGCCAGCAACCCGGACAGCCTGGCCGATACCAGCGACAGCAGCTTGCTCGACCGCTCGCCACGCTCGCTGAAGGACGTGTGGAAGCGCCTGCGCACCCAGCTCACGCCGACTTCGCTGTTGTTCCGTCACGCCCTGCGCCTGCCGCTGGCTCTGTCGATCGGCTACGGCATGGTGCACCTGATCCACCCGACCCAGGGCTACTGGATCATCCTCACCACGCTGTTCGTGTGCCAGCCCAACTACGGTGCAACCCGGCGCAAGCTGGTGCAGCGAATCTTCGGCACCGCCGTCGGCCTGACAGTGGGCTGGGCATTGTTCGACCTGTTCCCCAACCCGGTCATCCAGTCGCTGTTCGCCGTGGTTGCCGGGGTAGTGTTCTTCGTCAACCGCACCACCCGCTACACCCTGGCCACGGCCGCGATCACCCTGATGGTGCTGTTCTGCTTCAACCAGATCGGCGATGGCTACGGCCTGTTCCTGCCGCGCCTGTTCGATACCCTGGTGGGCAGCCTGATCGCCATCCTGGCGGTGTTCCTGTTCCTGCCGGACTGGCAAGGGCGACGGCTGAACAAGGCGCTGGCCAATACCCTGGCCTGCGCCAGCGTGTACCTGCGCCAGATCATGCAGCAGTATGCCCACGGCAAGCGCGACGACCTGGCCTACCGCCTGGCCCGGCGCAACGCCCATAACGCCGACGCCGCGCTGTCCACGACCTTGGCCAACATGCTGATGGAGCCCGGGCACTTCCGTAAGGAAGCCGACGTCGGCTTCCGCTTCCTGGTGCTGTCGCACACCTTGCTCAGCTACCTATCGGGGCTGGGCGCGCACCGTGACACGGCCTTGCCGGCAGAGGTGCAGGAGCAGTTGATCGAGGGCGCCGGGCAAAGCCTGGCCAGCAGCCTGGACGAGATTGCCAACGGCCTGGCCGCACGGCTACCGGTGGCGATTCACAGCGATGCCGAAGAGGCGCTGGCCAATGCGCTGGAGCAGATGCCGGACGAGCTGGATGAACATCAGCGGTTGGTGCAGACACAGTTGGCGTTGATTTGCCGGCAGTTGGGGCCGTTGCGGACCTTGGCGGCACACCTGATCAAGGAAGGTGCTCCGGCCTGATTTTTGGGTGCCTGTGATTGCCTCTTCGCGGGTAAACCCGCTCCCACAGGGACTTCACAGGGCTTGAGACATATGGAGTACCCGCGAAGAGGCCAGCACAGGCGATACAGATCAGAAGCCATGCTGGCGCATCAGCCGGTCATAGCTGCCATCGGCCTTCATCGCCGCAATGGCCTGCTCGAAGCGCTCAACGATGCGCTTATGCTCCGGGTGCTTCAGGCTCACCAGGATATGCAGGGTGTTCTCCCCCAGCGGCGGCTCCACCAGCATTACCCCGTCACGCACCTCCTGCGGCTCACGCTGCAGGTTGTAGCGGGCCACATACTCGTCCTCCACCGCCAGGTTCACCCGCCCTGCCGCCAGCATGCGTACCGCCGACGAAAAGTTGCGCACCGGCACCTTGTGCAGGCGGGTATCAGCGTCGAATTCCGGCGAATAGGCGTAATCACGTACCACGGCGATGGTGTAGGGGTACAGATCCGACTGGCCTTTGTAGTGGAACGCCTCGCCCGTGCGTTGCAGCAGGCGAATGCGGTTAGTCAGGTAGGCGTTGGAAAACTGCCCGATGTTGGTGCGCGAGTCGTTGTACCAGGCATTGATCAGTATGTCGTAGCGCCCTTCACCTACCCCCAGCAGCGCCCGCGCCCAGGGCGCTTCTTCATAGCTGCTGCTGTAGCCGGCACGGGCCAGCGCCGTGGTGACGATGCTGGTCGCCAGGCCGCCGCCCGGCATGTTGGCATCCGTGAACGGTGGCCAGTTGTCAGCCACCAGGCGTAGCTTGTCGTGACCCGGGGCGGCCGTGGCCACCAGCATTGCCAGTAATCCCAGAACACAAAGCAGTGGCCGCATGCTCAAGTCCTTTCGCAATGGTGGGCACACACTGCCGAAGAGATTACACAAAGCTGTTACCAAGGGCAGCGGCCAATAGTGTCATTTAGCCTCTATTTTGGCCGAAGGCCATACACCATGCGATGATCGAAGACCCACTCAAGGAGTTCGCGCCAATGTCCGTCGACTGGATCTGCAAGCACCACACCGATCTCGGCAAGGACCAGCTCTACGCAATTCTGCAATTGCGCATGCAAGTGCTGGTGGTCGAGCAGCGCTACGCCTATCAGGACGTCGATGGCCAGGATCTGACTGACGATACCCTGCACCTCATGGCCTGGCAGGATGACCAGCTGGTGGCCTACCTGCGCGTGCTCGATCCGCAGTCCCAAGGCGGGGACGTGGTAATCGGGCGGATGGTGACATCACCTGAAGCGCGCGAATTGGCGCTTGAAGAACACTTGCTGCTCAAGGGGCTTGAGGCAGCGGAGCACTGCTGGCCGGGAGTACCGGTTTACCTGTCGGCGCAGGCGCATTTGCAGGGGTTTTATGCCCGCCATGGGTTTGAGGTGGTGGGCGAGGAACATCTTGAAGATGACATCCCGCACATCGGGATGCGCAAAGGCTGACATTGCCGGGGTGCTTTGCACCCCTTTCGCCGGCAAGCCAGCTCCCACAGGTTACGCACAGGCCTGAGCCCCAAATGTTTCAGGGGTAACCCAGCACTTCGCGGATCTGCCGCAGATGGCGGATGATCCACTGCTTGTCGATCGCCCCCCAGTCATGAATGCGGTAATGCCCGGCGTGGTTGCGTGCGCCTTCCTGCTGTTCGAACTCGCAGACGATGTCCAGGTCAGCCAGGGCGGCGATGGTGTCCTGAGCCGTGCGCCGCGGCATGCCGGTGGCCTCCATCAGGGCGGGCACGCTGGTCGCGGTCTGGCTGTCGATCAGCCAGGCGACATACAGGCGACGGTAGAAGCTGCTCTTGGTCTTGCTCACTTCCATGCTGCGTAGTCCTTAACAGTTGCCCGGCAGCTCCCGATAGGTCAGGTAGACGCGCAGGTCGAATTCCAGTTGGTGGTAGTCCGGCTCCATATGCTGGCAGAGCTGGTAGAACGCCTTGTTATGGTCGCGCTCGCGCAGGTGCGCCAGTTCGTGTACCACGATCATGCGCAAGAACTGCGGCGCAGCCTCCTTGAACAGCGAGGCAATGCGGATTTCCTTCTTCGCCTTGAGCTTGCCGCCCTGCACCCGCGACACCGCCGTGTTCAGGCCCAGGGCCCGATGGGTCAGGTCGAGACGGTTGTCGAACAGCACCTTGTCCAGGTTCGGCGCACTGCGCAGGTATTGCTGGCGCAGGTCCTGGGCATAGCTGTACAGCGCCTTGTCGCTTTGCACGTCATGGCGGTCGGGGTAGCGGCGCTGCAGGTATTCGCCCAGGCGGTCGCTGTCGATCATCTGCCGCACCTGCTGTTGCAGGTGCGGGGGGTAGGCTTGCAAGTAACGTAATACGGTCATGGCGCTGCATTCGGCGTAACGAATGCCGATTCTAGCCAATCATGGCCCAGGCCAGGAGAAAATCGCCGGGAAGCCGCTGGCATCCGCCGCGGTCATCGGGTACGCCACCAGGAAGCCCTGCACGTATTCGCAACCATTGGCCTTCAGCCAAGCCGCCTGGGCCGGGGTTTCCACACCCTCGGCGATCACTGTGATGCCGTAGTCGGCGCACAGGCCGATGACACTACGGACCAGGGCAGCATCTACTGCCGAATCGGGCAAGCGCGCCACCAGGTGGCGGTCGAGCTTCAAGGTGTCGATCGGCAAGTCACGCAGCATGCGCAACGAGCAGTCGCCGGCGCCAAAATCGTCCAGGGCCACCCGCACCCCCAGCTCTCGCAAGCGGTGTATCTGTTTGACCGCCGCATCAATGTTGTACATCAGCGAAGTTTCCGCGACTTCCACCTCCAGCTGCGCCGGGTCCAGCTGGTAAAGCTGGATCACCCGCTGCAACTCCTCGACCAGGCCGGGCATGACAAACTGCGCGCGGCTCAGGCTGATGCCAAGCACAAGGTCGGCGGGAAACCGGTCGTACCAGGCCTGGCGCTGGGCGGCCCCTTGGCGGTAGATCCAGCTGGCCAGGCGGTTGATCAGGCGGGCTTCTTCCAGCAATGGAATGAACAGCCCCGGCGGCACGTCGCCGACGCTGGGGTGCTGCCAGCGCAACAAGGCCTCGAAGCCACGCAGTCGGCCATCAATGAAGGACACCTGCGGCTGGTACACCAAGGTGAAGTCCTGCTGCTCGATGGCGGCGCGCACACTGTCTTCCAGCATCAGCCGCGAACGCGCCCGGCCGTTGAGCTCCTGGTCGTAGAAACGGTACTGCTGGCGCCCTGCCTGCTTGGCGGCGTACATCGCCGCATCGGCTGCGCGCAGCAGGCCTTCCACATTGGCCCCGCAGTCCGGGTAGGTGGCGATGCCGATGCTGACCCCAAGGCATACATCAAGCCCTTCGATCTGGTGGCTGATCGAAATACGCTCAAGCAACTGCTCGGCATAGCGCCCGGCCTGTTCGGGATACGGCAGGCTGTCGAAAAGCGCTGTGAATTCGTCACCGCCCATGCGTGCCAGCAAGGCCTCGCTGCCCAGGCAATCCTTGAGTTGCTCGCCCACCCAGCGCAGTACACGGTCACCGGTGTCGTGCCCCAACGAGTCGTTGATGCGCTTGAAACCATCCAGGTCCATGTACATCAATGCCTGCGCCTTGTCCGAGCGCTCGTTGCGCAGCAGCGCACCTTCGGCAGCCTGGTAGAAACCGCGGCGGTTGAGCAGGCCGGTGAGCGGGTCGGTCACAGCCTGGTATTCCAGCTGCTGGTGCAGGTTGCGCACCACCGACATGTCCAGCACGGTGACCACCATGGCCTGTTGGTCAGCCGGCAGCGGGGCGCAGGACAACGCCACCGGCACCAGTTCGCCGCCGGGGGTACGCAGCTGGGCATCATGCACCCGGAAGATACGCCGCCCCAGGTAGGCCTGGTAGAAGTCAGAATCACCCCACAGGCTGGCACTGGCCAGTTGCACCAGGTCGAGCAGGTGCACGCCCTGCAGTTGCTGCATCGGGGCAGACAGCAAGCGTGAAATGGCCGGGTTGGCAAAACTGATGATGCCCTGGGCATCCACCACCAGGATGCCTTCGGCGGCATTCTCCAGGATCGACGCATTGAACGCCCTGGCCGCTTCCAGCTCGCGCGTAAGGCGCTGCAGCATGCGCCGGTTGCGTTGCTGGTCGAGCAAGGCCTGGACCTTGGGCTTGAGAATTTGCGGGTCGAACGGTTTGAACATGTAGTCCACAGCGCCGCTGGCGTACCCTTTGAGCACGGCGGCTTCGGACTGTTCGTTGGCGGTAAGGAATATGATCGGTGTCAGCCGGGTGCGCTGGCTGCCACGCATCAGCCGGGCGACTTCGAAACCATCCATCTCCGGCATCTGTACATCCAGCAAGACCAGGTCGACATCGTGTTCGAGCAACGCACTCAAGGCTTCCGTCCCCGAGCTTGCCGTCAACACTTGCCAATCCTGCCGGGCCAGCAACGCCCGCATGCTGATGAGGTTCTCCGGGTAGTCATCTACCACCAGTAGAACCGAGCTGCCATCCAGTGGCTGTGGTTGAACTTGAGCTTGAGCGCCATCCATGCTGCTTCTCGATTATGTGACCGACTTCAAAATACGGTTGGATCCATTAGTACTCTAGACCTGAGGTGGTAACACGCAATGCAATCAGAACGCTATCAGCGGTTCAACTGTACGGTAGCCGACTAACGGTCGGTCTGCCGGATTTATGCTCCGGCTTTTTGTCGCCCATAAAAAACCCGCATCACTGCGGGTTTTTTACGGCTGCCGGTCGATCAGTTGACCTTGGCGGCCAGCTCACCTTTCAGGTAGCGCTGGTACATGCCTTCCAGGGAGATCGGCTTGATCTTCGAGGCATTACCGGCAGTGCCGAAGGCTTCGTAACGGGCAATGCACACGTCACGCATGGCTTTGACGGTTTCACCGAAGAACTTGCGTGGGTCGAACTCGCTCGGGTTCTGCGCCATCAAGCGACGCATTGCACCGGTGGAAGCCAGACGCAGGTCGGTGTCGATGTTGACCTTGCGCACGCCGTGCTTGATGCCTTCAACGATCTCTTCGACCGGTACACCGTAGGTTTCCTTGATGTCGCCGCCGTACTGGTTGATGATCGCCAGCCACTCTTGCGGTACCGAGGAAGAACCGTGCATCACCAGGTGGGTGTTGGGGATGCGCTTGTGGATTTCCTTGATGCGGTCGATGGCCAGCACGTCACCGGTAGGTGGCTTGGTGAACTTGTAGGCACCGTGGCTGGTACCGATGGCGATCGCCAGGGCGTCGACCTGGGTCTTCTTGACGAAGTCGGCCGCTTCTTCCGGATCGGTCAGCATCTGGCTGTGGTCCAGCACGCCTTCGGCGCCGATGCCATCTTCTTCACCGGCCATGCCGGTTTCCAGCGAACCCAGGCAGCCCAGCTCGCCTTCTACCGAAACGCCGCAGGCGTGCGCCATGGCAACGGTCTGCTGAGTAACGCGGACGTTGTACTCGTAGTCGGTCGGGGTCTTGCCGTCTTCGCCCAGCGAACCGTCCATCATCACCGAGCTGAAGCCCAGCTGGATGGAGCGCTGGCAGACGTCAGGGCTGGTACCGTGGTCCTGGTGCATGCACACCGGGATGTGCGGGAATTCCTCGATCGCAGCCAGGATCAGGTGACGCAGGAACGGGGCACCGGCGTATTTGCGGGCGCCGGCCGAGGCCTGGACGATCACCGGGGAGTCGGTCTTGTCAGCCGCTTCCATGATGGCGCGCATCTGCTCAAGGTTGTTGACGTTGAAAGCTGGTACGCCGTAACCGAACTCGGCGGCGTGGTCCAGCATCTGGCGCATGCTAATGAGTGCCATTGTGTATCTCTCTCCCGACAAGCGTCGTTTGTTTCGTGCAAGCCTGCCGCAGGGGCGGTTGCTGTTCAAGTAGTGTGGGCCATTCACGCGGCCCGGCCAGTCACGGTGCCTTGCAGCCCCGCCCAATCAGGTCGTTGGTTGCCACCCAGTACACCAGGCCTTCTTCGCCCTTGGTGTGGAAGGCCAGCATGCCATCGCTGTACAGCGCACCCGAAGCACCCGGCTCGGACTTGAGCCGGTAGACCTGGTCACCGCCGCCAAGGCGTACGTCGACCTGCTCGCGTTGTGCATCGGCGAAGCGCCACAGCACTTCGGCCTGGGTGTCGCAGACCCAACGGGTCCAGTTGTCTGCCGGGGCGGGTTGCGCCGGCTGCAGCAGTGAGCATCCTGCCAGTGTCGCCAGGGCCGTTACGGCCAAAAGCGCTTTCATTCAGTTTCCTCGATTTGGGGCTGCCGTGCAGCCCTTCGCGGGCTTGCCCGCTCCCACAGAGACCGCACTGTACCTGTGGGAGCGGGCAAGCCCGCGAAGGGCCGCACAGCGGCCCCTTCTTCAAGACCACAAATCAACCTTCAGGTTGCCTATCACCCGATCAAGGGCAACCCGGCGCCTTGCGCTGGTGGTCTTCGTCGTACTTTTCCAGGCCTTCCGGGCCCACGCGCTTGCTGATGACCGGCACGGTTTCGGCCTGCCACTCGGACTGGTAGCAACCACCCTTGGGCGGATGCGCCGGGTCGCCATCCGAGGCCGGGCTGCCAGAGCAGGCGCTCAGCAGGCCAGCCAGCATCATCACAGGCAATTGCTTGACCATCAGGCCACTCCCTTTGCCAAGCGCCGACGTCATCAGGCCTTGGCCCGCTCTTCCAGGATTGCCACCGCTGGCAGGACCTTGCCCTCGACGAACTCGAGGAAAGCACCACCACCGGTAGAAATGTAGGAGATTTGCTCGCTGACGCCATATTTGTCGATGGCTGCCAGGGTGTCACCGCCACCGGCGATGGAGAACGCTGCGCTCTCGGCAATGGCTTTTGCCAGCACCTTGGTGCCGTTGCCGAACTGGTCGAACTCGAACACGCCGACCGGGCCGTTCCACAGGATAGTCTTCGACGACTTCAGCAGCTCGGCGAAGTTGGCTGCAGTTTGCGGGCCGATATCCAGGATCATGTCGTCGGCAGCAACGTCGGCGATGGCCTTGACGGTAGCTTCGGCGCTCTCGGCGAACTCCTTGGCAACCACCACGTCGACGGGCAGCGGCACGCTGACCTTGGCAGCGATGGCCTTGGCGGTGTCAACCAGGTCAGGCTCGTACAGGGACTTGCCAACCGGGTGACCAGCAGCGGCCAGGAAGGTGTTGGCAATGCCGCCACCAACGATCAGTTGGTCGCAGACCGAGCTCAGGCTGTTCAGTACGTCCAGCTTGGTCGATACCTTGGAACCGGCAACGATGGCTGCCATTGGCTTGGCCGGGGCCTTCAGGGCCTTGCCCAGAGCGTCCAGTTCAGCAGCCAGCAGCGGGCCTGCAGCAGCGACTTTGGCAAACTTGGCTACACCGTGAGTGGAACCTTCGGCGCGGTGGGCGGTGCCGAAGGCGTCCATGACGAACACGTCACACAGGGCAGCGTACTTCTGCGCCAGCTCGTCGGCGTTCTTTTTCTCGCCCTTGTTGAAGCGCACGTTCTCGAACAGCACCAGCTCGCCGGCCTGTACCGCGACACCGTCCAGGTAGTCGGCAACCAGTGGCACGTCACGGCCAAGGGCCTTGCTCAGGTAGTCGGCAACCGGCTTGAGGCTGTTCTCGGCAGAGAATTCGCCTTCGGTCGGGCGGCCCAGGTGCGAGCAGACCATTACCGCCGCGCCCTTCTCCAGGGCCAGCTTGATGGTCGGCAGCGCTGCCAGGATACGCGCGTCGCTGGTTACCACACCGTCCTTCACAGGCACGTTGAGGTCTTCGCGGATCAGTACGCGCTTACCTTGCAGGTCGAGGTCGGTCATCTTCAACACGGTCATGAATGCAGTCCTTCAGGGCTGTTTGTTGCGGGTTGGGTGAACGACGTGCAGAAAGTGTTCGGCAACGTCGAGCATACGGTTGGCAAAACCCCATTCGTTGTCGAACCAGGCCAGCAGGTTCACCAGGCGGGGGCCGGAAACGCGGGTCTGGCTGGCATCGACAATCGCCGAATGCGGGTCATGGTTGAAATCACAGCTGGCGTGCGGCAGCTCGGTGTAGGCCAGCAAGCCTTTCAGCGGGCCTTCCAGCGCGGCCTCGCGCAGCACCCGGTTGACCTCGGCCGCACTGGTGTCGCGGGCGGTCTGCAGGGTGATGTCCAGGCACGAGACGTTGACGGTCGGTACACGTACCGCTTTGGCCTGGATTCGCCCGGCAAGTTCCGGGAGCAGGCGTTCGATGCCACGTGCCAGACCAGTGGACACCGGGATCACCGACTGGAAGGCCGAACGCGTGCGGCGCAGGTCTTCGTGGTGGTAGGCGTCGATCACCGGCTGGTCGTTCATCGCCGAGTGGATGGTGGTGATCTGCACGTACTCGATGCCGAACGCCTGGTCCAGCACACGTAGCAGCGGCACGCCGCAGTTGGTGGTACACGAGGCATTGGACACCAGGCGTTCGCTGCCGGTCAGGCAGGCCTGATTGATACCGTAGACCACCGTGGCGTCAACGTCGGCCTCGCTGGCCATGGGCTGCGAGAACAGCACACGTGGCGCGCCGGCGTCGAGGAAACGCTGGCCATCGGCACGGGTGTTATAGGCACCCGAGCACTCCAGTACCAGGTCGATACCCAGCGAGGCCCAGTCGATGCCTTCGGGGGTGGCACTGCGCATTACCTTCACGCAGTCGCCATTGATATGCAGACAGTCGCCGTCAACTTTCACCTCGCCGGGGAAACGCCCGTGGGTGGAGTCGAAGCGTGTCAGGTATTCCAGGCTGGCCTGGTCGGCCAGGTCGTTCAGCGCGACGATCTCGAAACCGGCCTTCGCCCCCCGCTCGAACAGCGCGCGCAGGACACAGCGGCCGATGCGGCCATAACCGTTGAGTGCAACTTTGTAGGGACGCAGGTGGGACATAGGTAGCTCTTGAACTCCGGCAGTTGAACGGGGCCGCTGCGCGGCCCATTCGCGGCACAAGGCCGCTCCTACAGGGGACGGCGTATGCAATACCCTGTAGGAGCGGCCTTGTGCCGCGAACGAGGGCCAAAGGCCCTCGCCTTCCTTGTATCAGTCTTCCAGCAGCTCTTCGGCAGTGCCCAGGATGTTCTCCAGGGTGAAACCGAATTCTTCGAACAGTGCAGAGGCCGGGGCCGACTCACCGTAGGTGGTCATGCCAATGATACGACCTTCCAGGCCGACGTACTTGTACCAGAAGTCGGCATGGGCGGCTTCGATGGCGATGCGCGCCCCCACTTCCAACGGCAGCACGGACTGTTTGTAGGCAGCGTCCTGGGCGTCGAACACACTGGTGCTTGGCATCGACACGACGCGAACCTTGCGGCCTTGCTCGGTCAGTTTGTCGAACGCCTGAACGGCAAGGCCCACTTCGGAACCGGTAGCGATCAGGATCAGCTCAGGCTCGCCAGCACAGTCTTTCAGCACGTAACCGCCACGGGCGATGTCAGCGATCTGCTGGGCGTCGCGGTCCTGGTGCTGCAGGTTCTGACGCGAGAAGATCAGCGCCGAAGGGCCATCCTTGCGCTCCAGGGCGTGCTTCCAGGAAACCGCCGACTCAACGGCGTCAGCTGGGCGCCAGGTGTCCAGGTTCGGCGTGCTGCGCAGGCTGGCCAGCTGCTCGATCGGCTGGTGAGTCGGGCCGTCTTCGCCCAGACCGATGGAGTCGTGGGTGTAGACGTGGATCACACGCTGCTTCATCAGGGCAGACATGCGCACGGCGTTGCGGGCGTATTCCATGAACATCAGGAAGGTCGCACCGTAAGGCACCAGGCCACCGTGCAGGGCAACGCCGTTCATGATGGCGGTCATGCCGAACTCGCGCACGCCGTAGTACATGTAGTTGCCATTGGCATCTTCATGGCTGACGCCCTTGCAACCTTTCCACAGGGTCAGGTTGGAGCCAGCCAGGTCGGCCGAGCCGCCCAGCAGTTCCGGCAGCAGCGGGCCGAAAGCGTTCAGGGTGTTCTGGCTGGCCTTGCGGCTGGCAATGGTCTCGCCCTTGGCCGCGACTTCAGCAATATAGGCAGCGGCTTTTTCCGCGAAGTCGGCTGGCAGCTCACCGCTCAGGCGGCGCTTGAGTTCGCCTGCCAGCTCAGGGAAGGCAGCGGCGTAGGCGTCGAAGCGCTTGTTCCACTCGGCTTCGACCTTGGCGCCAGCGTCCTTGGCATCCCACTCGGCATAAATGTCGGCAGGTACTTCGAACGGACCGTGGTTCCAGTTCAGTTCCTTGCGCGCCAGGGCGATTTCGTCGTTGCCCAGCGGAGCACCGTGGCAGTCTTCCTTGCCCTGCTTGTTCGGCGAACCGAAACCGATGATGGTCTTGCAGCAGATCAGGGTCGGGCGATCGCTCTTGCGGGCGGTGTCGATGGCGGTACGGATCTCGTCGGCGTCGTGGCCATTGACGTTGCGGATCACCAGCCAGTTGTAGGACTCGAAACGCTTCGGCGTGTCGTCAGTGAACCAGCCTTCCACTTCACCGTCGATGGAGATGCCGTTGTCGTCATAGAAGGCAACCAGCTTGTTCAGGCCCAGGGTGCCGGCCAGCGAGGCGACTTCGTGGGAGATGCCTTCCATCATGCAGCCGTCGCCCAGGAACACGTAGGTGTTGTGGTCGACGACGTTGTGGCCTTCACGGTTGAACTGGGCGCCCAGTACCTTCTCGGCCAGGGCGAAGCCCACGGCGTTGGCCAGGCCTTGGCCCAGCGGGCCGGTGGTGGTCTCCACACCCGGGGTGTAGCCGAACTCCGGGTGGCCCGGGGTACGGCTGTGCAGCTGGCGGAACGATTTGAGGTCATCGATGGTGACGTCGTAGCCGGTCAGGTGCAGCAGCGAGTAGATCAGCATCGAGCCGTGGCCGTTGGACAGCACGAAGCGGTCACGGTCGGCGAAACTCGGGTTGCTCGGGTTGTGCTTCAGATAGTCGCGCCAAAGCACTTCGGCGATATCCGCCATGCCCATGGGGGCACCTGGGTGGCCGCTGTTGGCCTTTTGCACGGCATCCATGCTGAGTGCACGAATGGCGTTGGCACGTTCACGACGGCTGGGCATCGCTGATCTCCTGGGGGCTTGAATAGGTAGTGTTACGAAAAAGGCGGCCATTTTCGCCCACTGGGGGGGCTTGGGGCAATGACGTATGGTCGCAGTCGGGGGATTTTCCTGTGATTGGCATTCAATTCGGGGCAAAACCGGGTTAACCGTCCCGCCCATCACCCAATATCAAAACTTTTTGATATTGGCCTTGCTAGGGCATCGATGCCTGTCTAGACTGCCGCCCCATGAACCTCCGTGCGCAATCGATTCCCGAGCAACGCGAAGCATTGGCCGCCCTGTGCAAAGCCAGTGGCGATGCGCTGCGCCTGAATGTTTTGCGCGCACTGGCCAACGATTCGTTCGGCGTGCTGGAGCTGGCGCAGATCTTCGACATCGGCCAGTCGGGCATGAGCCACCACCTGAAGGTGCTGGCCCAGGCCGAGCTGGTGGCAACCCGCCGCGAAGGTAACGCCATCTTCTATCGCCGTGCCCTGCCCGACGGCCTGCGCCTGGGCGGCCGGCTGCATGCGGCGCTGCTCGATGAAGTCGACGACCTGGTCCTGCCGCCCGATGTGCAGGCGCGGATCGCCCAGGTGCAGCAGCGCCGTGCGGCCACCAGCCAGGACTTCTTCCTGCGCGTTGAAGAAAAGTTTCGCGCCCAGCAAGACCTGATCGCCGGCCTGCCGCAGTACCGCGAAAGCCTGCTTGCGCTACTCGACAAACTGCATTTCGACCCGGCCGCTAGCGCCCTGGAGGTCGGCCCCGGTGACGGCGGCTTCCTCCCCGACCTGGCCCGGCGTTTCGCCCAGGTGACCGCCCTGGACAACAGCCCGACCATGCTCGAACTGGCGCGCCAAGTATGCCAGCGCGAGGGGCTCGACAACGTGCACCTGCAGTTGGCCGATGCACTGGGTGCAACGGATGTGGCCGCCGACTGCGTTGTGCTGAACATGGTGCTGCACCATTTCAGCGACCCGGCCCTGGCCTTGCGCCAGCTGGCCAAACGGGTGAAGGCAGGCGGTAGCCTGCTGGTCACCGAATTGTGCAGCCATGACCAGGGGTGGGCGCGGGTCGCCTGCGGCGACCTGTGGCTTGGCTTTGAACAGGACGACCTGGCCCGCTGGGCCAACGCTGCCGGGCTGGCCCATGGGGACAGCCTGTACGTGGGCTTGCGTAACGGTTTCCAGATCCAGGTCCGCCATTTCCAGCGGACGGCTGGCGACATACACCATCGGTAAATTTCAGGAACCTTCGAGATGAGCGAATACTCCCTTTTCACCTCCGAGTCCGTGTCCGAAGGGCATCCGGACAAGATCGCCGACCAGATTTCGGACGCCGTCCTTGATGCCATCATCGCTCAGGACAAATACGCCCGCGTAGCGTGCGAAACCCTGGTCAAGACCGGTGTCGCCATCATCGCCGGCGAAGTCAGCACCTCGGCCTGGGTCGACCTGGAAGACCTGGTGCGCAAGGTCATCATCGACATCGGCTACAACAGCTCGGACGTCGGCTTCGACGGCGCTACCTGCGCCGTGATGAACATCATCGGCAAGCAGTCGGTGGACATCGCCCAGGGCGTGGACCGCTCCAAGCCAGAAGACCAGGGCGCCGGTGACCAGGGCCTGATGTTCGGCTATGCCAGCAACGAAACCGAAGTGCTGATGCCGGCACCGATCTGCTTCTCGCACCGTCTGGTCGAGCGCCAGGCCGAAGCGCGCAAGTCCGGCCTGCTGCCGTGGCTGCGCCCGGATGCCAAGTCGCAGGTCACCTGCCGCTACGAAAACGGCAAGGTAGTCGGTATCGACGCCGTGGTGCTGTCGACCCAGCACAACCCGGAAGTGTCGCAGAAAGACCTGCAAGAAGCCGTGATGGAGCTGATCGTCAAGCACACCCTGCCTGCCGAGCTGCTGCACAAGGGCACCCAGTACCACATCAACCCGACCGGCAACTTCATCATCGGTGGCCCGGTGGGCGACTGTGGCCTGACCGGCCGCAAGATCATCGTCGACTCCTACGGCGGCATGGCCCGCCACGGTGGTGGCGCGTTCTCCGGCAAGGACCCGTCCAAGGTCGACCGTTCCGCTGCCTACGCCGGCCGCTACGTAGCCAAGAACATCGTTGCCGCTGGCCTGGCCGAGCGCTGCGAGATCCAGGTGTCGTACGCCATTGGCGTGGCCCAGCCGACCTCCATCTCGATCAACACCTTCGGTACCGGCAAGGTCTCCGACGACAAGATTATCCAGCTGGTGCGCGAGTGCTTCGACCTGCGTCCGTACGCCATCACCACCATGCTCGACCTGCTGCACCCGATGTACCAGGAAACCGCTGCCTACGGCCACTTCGGCCGCGAGCCGCAGCAGAAGACTGTCGGCGACGACACCTTCACCACCTTTACCTGGGAGCGCACCGACCGCGCCCAGTCGCTGCGTGACGCTGCCGGCCTGTAAGTTTCCTGCAGCGCCAGACGAAAGCCCCTGCCGAGCGATCGGCAGGGGCTTTTTTGTGACATATCGGCTGACAATCGCGCGGCGGCAAGCGCCTGCAAACCTGCCTAGGCTGGAGGACTCACCCGCCATGCAAGGATGCTGGCCATGCCTTACCTGCTGCTTGTCCTGCTGTTTGCGCTACACACCCCACTGGCCAGCGCCACCTCATGCCCCGACTGGACCCCGCAACAGGCCGAGGCGGAAGTTGCGCAACTGCGCGCCACGCTTGCCCGATGGGACGAGCACTACCATCGCCAGGGTGTTGCCCTGGTCGCCGATGAACTGTACGACCAAAGCCGCGAGCGGCTGAATCACCTGCAGCAGTGCTTCGCGATTGGCAGCAGCCCCTCCCCCTTGGCCAGCGCTCGCGGCCCGGTCCCCCACCCCGTGCCGCATACCGGCGTCGACAAGCTGGCAGACCGCCAGGCTGTGGCGCGATGGATGGCCGGCAAGACCGGCGTGTGGGTACAGCCCAAGGTCGACGGTGTTGCAGTATCCCTCACTTACCAGCAGGGCCGATTGGTACAGCTGACCAGCCGGGGTGACGGTGTACACGGCCATGACTGGAGCCGACACATTCCACAACTCGGCGCAATCACCCGACAGTTGCCCATGCCGGTAGACCTGCACTTGCAAGGTGAGCTGTATCTGCGCCTGAACGAACACGTACAAGCCAAGGCAGGCAGTGCCAACGCCCGCGGCACCGTGGCCGGGCTGCTCGCACGCAAGCACCTGACCGCCGAGCAAGGGGACACGATCGGCCTGTTTGTGTGGAGCTGGCCGCAGGGCCCCGGGCAACAGGCAGAACGCCTCGCACAGCTGGCACAACTGGGGTTCCCGGACAGCCTGCGTTACAGCATCGCCATCGACACGCTGGAGGAGGCAGCACACTGGCGTGAGCACTGGTACCGCTCCCCCCTGCCCTTTGCCACCGATGGTGTGATCCTGCGCCAGGGCAACCGGCCGCCCGCCCAGCGCTGGCAAGCCAAGGCGCCGTACTGGATCGCGGCCTGGAAACACCCCTATGTGCAAGCCTTGGCCGAGGTGCGCGACGTGCGCTTTCGGGTTGGCCGCACCGGCAGGGTCACGCCCATTGTGCATGTGCAGCCGGTAACCCTCGATGACCGGCGCATTTCCCAGGTAAGCCTTGGCTCGCTGGGGCGCTGGCAAGCCTTGGATATCCGCCCCGGCGACCAGGTGGCCATCAGCCTGGCCGGGCTGACCATTCCACGTCTGGACCACGTCGTGCACCGCGCTGTCGAGCGCCAGCCACTGGCCGTGCCTGCACCCGACCAGCATCATGCCCACAGCTGCTGGCAGGCCAGCGAAGGCTGTGAAGAGCAATTCATTGCCCGGCTTACCTGGCTTGGCGGAAAACAAGGCCTGGCCTTGCCGCGTACCGGGCCCGGCACATGGCGCCGGCTGGTCGAAGCGGGCCTGGTAACGTCGATGACCGACTGGCTGCATCTCGATGCCGAGCGCCTGCAGCAGGTACCCGGCATTAGCAGCCTGACGGCGGCACAGCTGCTGGGCAGCTTCGACCAAGCGCGCTCACGCCCTTTCGATCAGTGGCTGCGCGGCATTGGCGCGCCCGTCAGCAAGCATCTACAACTGACAGGCGACTGGGCAGAGCTGGCTTCACGCAGTACCGGGCAATGGCAAACCGTGCCCGGCATCGGCGCAAAACGCTCGCGCCAACTTGTGGATTTCTTCGCGGCTCCTGAGGTGCAAGCCGTTGCTGACCGGTTGGCAAAAACCGGCATAGAGGGGTTCCCGGGTACGCCCCAGCGCATTGAGCAATGATTTTTTACCATTTATCTCGTAGGAAAAACCCGAGATTAAAGCCGAACACCTCACCAAGGGTTCCTAAATGGGCAAAACCAAGGCAGGATTTCCACCAACTTTTGCTGCCCCGCCCCGTTCAGGAGGCTTTTCATGAAACGCATTTCGACTCTTTTCCTGCTCGCATCACTGGGTTTGGCTGCGGGAGCTGTACAAGCGGCCCAGCCGGACCCAGGCCTGACCGGTTGCGCCGCCAAGCGCAGCGCCATCGAGAACCAGTTGAAAATCGCCCGCGACCACGGCAACAGCGACCAGGTCGCCGGGCTGGAGGAAGCACTGCGTGGCGTGGACAACTGCACCGACGCGAGCCTGCGCAAAGAGCGTGAGCAGAAGGTGCTGGATGCACGTCACGAAGTGGCGCAGCGCGAAAAAGACCTGAAGAAAGCCGAGAAAAAAGGCGACGCGGAGAAGATCAACAAGCGCAAGGACAAGCTTGCCGAATCGCGTAAAGAGTTGCAGGAAGCCGTGGACGATCTGGATCGCTGACAGCGATTTGCGTTGCCCTTACTGGCCTCATCGCCGGCAAGCCAGCTCCAACAGGTATCACACTGCCTTCAATTACTGCGCAGTACCTGTGTGAACTGGCTTGCCGGCGATGAGGCCACAGCAGGCCATCAATGATTACGAAACTCGGTATGGCACGCCTTGCACGCCGCTTCGACCTTATCCATCGGCGCTTTCAGCTGTGCAGCGTCCAGCGGCTGGCTGCGGCTGACATCGACCAGTTCGCCCGTGACGCTTTCCAGCTGCCGGGCCAGGTCATGAAAACGCGCCTGACGCTCCCATACCTCTGCCCGCGCGGCACTGTCACCGCCATCGCGCACCTGCGGAAAGTGCTGCCAGGGTTGATGCGACAGGCTGTCCAGCTTCAGCGCACCGTCGGCAAACTTCAGCCCGTCGAACGGCAACCGGCCACGCAGCATGCCACCCAGGTCTTCACTGGTCTTGAGCATGTCCTTGAATATCACCTTGCGTTTGCCCAGTGGCGAGTTGGGGTCAACCCGGTCACAACCACTCAGGGCCAGGGCGGCCAGCAGAACAACGGTCAATCGCTTCAACATCACGCTCACTTCGGCCTACGCAAATGGGCGGCCAGTATCGCTGCCCAAGGGCCAAACACCAATAGCCACATAAAAAACAGGGGCGAATTTTCATGTTCGCCCATGACAGGAATGCACACATGACATCTGCCCTGCGCCACCTGGCCTGGACACTCCCAGTGCTGGCTTTGCTGGCCGGCTGCAACGGCGGCGAAAGCGCCAAGCCCGAGCCCCACGCCATCGCCACCTACGCCCCGGCCACCTGGAAAGACCTGCCCGCAGTCAGCGACGAAGACCTGCTGGCCGGTTTCTACGCCTGGCGCAGCGGCTGTGAGAAGCTCAAGCGCGACCCGGTGTGGGCCGCCACCTGCGAAGCTGCCGGCAGCGACACGGCGAGCGCTGCCCAGGTGCGTACCTTCCTTGAGCAGAATCTGCAGGTTTATGGCCTGCGCTCCGCCGAGAACAATGCCAACGGCCTGATTACCGGTTACTACGAGCCGGTCTACCCCGGCAGCCTGAGCCAATCAGCCACCAACCATGTGGCGGTTTACGGCCCCCCGGATGACATGATCGTGGTCGACCTGGCCAGCGTCTACCCCGAGCTGAAGGGCAAGCGCCTGCGTGGTCGGCTCGATGGCCGGGTACTCAAACCATACGACACTGCCGAAGTGATCAACCGTAACGGCGTCAAGGCACCCGTGCTGGCCTGGCTGACCGACCCGATGGACCTGCAATTCCTGCAGATCCAGGGTTCGGGCCGGGTACAACTGGAAGACGGCCGTCAGCTGCGCCTGGGCTACGCCGACCAGAACGGCCACCCCTACAGGCCGATCGGCCGCTGGCTGGTGGAACAGGGCCAGCTGAAAAAAGAAGAAGTGAGCATGGGTGCGATTCATGCCTGGGCCCAGGCTAACCCGCAGCGCGTACCGGAACTGCTGGCCAGCAACCCCAGCTACGTGTTCTTCAGCACCCGCCCGGACAGCAACGAAGGCCCGCGCGGTTCGTTGAACGTACCGCTGACAGCGGGCTACAGCGTGGCCATCGACCGCAAGGTGATTCCGCTGGGGAGCCTGTTGTGGCTTTCCACCACGCGCCCGGACGGCTCGCCAGTGGTGCGCCCGGTGGGTGCGCAGGACACTGGTGGGGCGATTGCGGGTGAAGTGCGTGCCGACCTGTTCTGGGGCACCGGGCCGGAAGCCGGCGAGCTGGCGGGGAACATGAAGCAGCAGGGGCAGATCTGGATGCTCTGGCCTAAAGGCCAGCCACTACCTGAGGTACCTAAGGTACCTTGATCGGCGATGGATTCTTCGCGGGCTTGCCCGCGAAGAAGGCAACGCGGTTTCAGATGGAAACCACGAAGAACGACACGATAATTGCCAACCCGGCAAACCACACCAGCGAGCGCAAGGCCGCCCAATCGGCCAGATAGCAGATGATGTAAAGCAAGCGGCTGGTGATGTACATCACCCCCAGCACATCCTGCGTCACCTGCTCGGCATTACCGACGATATCCGCCACCAGCACCGCAGCCGCAAACGCCGGGAATGCCTCGTAGCCATTCTGCTGCGCCGCATGGGCACGCCGTGGCAAGCCCGACAAGGTATCAAGGAAGGCTCGCGGGTCGTGATTGTCCTTGAGGCCGAACCGGCCGCTGGCCACCTTGGCGATCAAGGCACAAAGCGGGTTAAGCAGCAGCGCGATCAGGATGCACCACAGGGCAACGGTCATGCTCAGACTCCTTGTTCGATAATGGGTTAGAGCTTCATCACCAGCATGCCTGCCAGGACCAGCCCGCAAGCTAGGAGTCTCGGCCCGCCAAAAGGTTCTTTGAGGTAGCGCATACCCAACAGCACCACCAGAATCACGCTCAACTCCCGCAATGCGGCCGCCTCGGCCACTGACCCCAGGTGCATGGCCCACAACACCAGGGCATAACTGAACAATACGCAGAACCCCACCGCCAGCCCCAGGCGCCATTGCGTTCGCCAGAACAGGACGAACGGTGCCCGCCGCGCCACGCTGGCCAGCAGCGGGAATTGCCAGGCACTGAGCAATGTCAGCCATACCAGGTAATCCCACGGTTTACCCCACAAGCGCACGGCCTGGCCGTCGAACCAGGTGTAGCAGCCGATGCACAGACCGATCAGGGCCACCACCGGCAGCATCGACCAAGGCAGCCGGTCACCGCCGCCGCCCTGCCACAACAGGCAGGCCATGCCACACGGGATCAGCAGGATGCCGATGATCTGCTGCTGGCTCAGCGACTCCCCGGCAAAGGCCAGCGTCAGCCCCAGCACCACCAGCGGCGACAGCCCGCGCATCAGAGGATAGACCAGCCCCAGGTCGCCCACGCGGTAGGCCTTGATCAGCAGGTAGCGGTACAACTGCTCGGCCAGCGCCGAGGCTATCAGCCAAGGCCATATCTCAGCCGGCGGCACATCGACGAAGGCCACAGCCAGCACTGCGAACACCAGCGCCACCGTGTCCATGCTGGCGATCACCAGCAAGCGCTCGCCGCTGAATTTGATCAGGGTATTCCAGGTCGCATGCAGCAGGGCGGCGACCAGCACCAGGGATGTTGCCAACACGCCTTCTTGTCCTTATGGCTGGTTATGGCTGTGAATATATAGCGTTCAGGGGGGCTTTGTGGGAGCGGGCATGCCCGCGAAGAATGCAACTCGGTGTTTGGCACCGGCTGTGCGGGTGTTCGCGGGCACGCCCGCTCCAACAGGGTATCCAGTGCAGACTGTTACGGGAACGATTTGGACTAATTGGGTCAAACTCTGTGTCCCGAACCCCGCGCCAGGTCATCAAAGAACTGCCCGAGCCATTCGGGTAACGACTTGGAAGCCACTGTCACAGGATTCGGGATGCTTGAATTAGTTGCCGCGTTTATCTGCCTCACCACCCTCCTCACCTATGTAAATTACCGCTTCATCGGCCTGCCCCCCGCCATTGGCGTGATGGTCACGGCGTTGCTGTTCTCCCTGATGCTGCAGGGCCTGAGCCTGATCGGCTTCCCTGGCCTGGAAGAACGCGTCGAAGGGCTGATGAACCAGATCGATTTCAACGACCTGCTGATGCACTGGATGCTGGCGTTCCTGCTGTTTGCCGGCGCACTGCACGTGAACCTCAGCGATCTGCGCAGTTACCGCTGGCCGATCGGTTTGCTCGCGACAATCGGGGTGCTGATTGCCACCGTAGTCATCGGTTACCTGTCGCACTGGGTATTCGCGATGTTCGGCTGGCAAGTGCCACTGATCTACTGCCTGCTGTTCGGTGCGCTGATCTCGCCTACCGACCCGATTGCCGTGCTGGGCGCGCTGCGTACCGCCAACGCCTCCAAACCGCTGAAAACCACCATCGTCGGCGAGTCACTGTTCAACGATGGCACCGCGGTGGTGGTGTTCACCGTATTGCTGGGCATCATCCAGCTGGGTGAAACGCCGAGCATGACCGACACGGCGATCCTGTTCGCCCGCGAGGCCATCGGCGGCGTGGTGTTTGGTGGCCTGATCGGCTACGCCACCTACCGCATGATCAAGAGCATCGAGCAGTACCAGGTGGAAGTCATGCTGACACTGGCGCTGGTCATCGGCGGCTCGGCCATGTGCTACGAGCTGCACGTCTCGGCGCCGATCGCCATGGTGGTGGCCGGCCTGATCATCGGCAACCTGGGGCGCAACCTGGCGATGAACGACATGACCCGTCGCTACATGGACGGTTTCTGGGAGCTGATCGATGACATGCTCAACGCCCTGCTGTTCGCGCTGATCGGCCTTGAGCTGCTGCTGTTGCCGTTCAACTGGATGCACCTGGCGGCCGGCAGTGTGCTGGCGCTGGCGGTGCTGCTGTCGAGGCTGCTGACCGTGGCCCCGGCCATTGTGTTGCTGCGCCGCTGGCGCCCGGTGCCCAAAGGCACGGTGCGGGTGCTGACCTGGGGCGGCCTGCGTGGCGGGGTGTCGGTGGCACTGGCGCTGTCGCTGCCACTGGGCGCGGAGCGTGACCTGCTGCTGTCGATCACCTACATCGTGGTGTTGTCGTCGATCCTGGTGCAGGGCTTGAGCATCGGGCGGGTGGTGCGCAAGGTCAGCGCCCAGCCGTAAGATTTTCGGGGCCGCTTTGCGGCCCCAAAAAATCGTCACTCGACTGCCGAATCCGGGAACTGGTCCTGGACATACTTGATCTCGGTGCGCCCGTGCGCTGCCGGCAAGCCGTCTTCACCGAGATTGACGAACACCATCTTGTCGACGGTCAGAATGCTCTTGCGGGTGATCTTGTTGCGCACTTCGCACTTGAGGGTGATCGAGGTGCGGCCGAACTCTGTGGCAGTGATGCCCAGCTCGATGATGTCACCCTGGCGCGAAGCGCTGACGAAGTTGATTTCCGATATGTATTTGGTCACGACGCGCTGGTTGCCCAGCTGGACGATGGCGTAGATGGCCGCCTCTTCGTCGATCCAGCGCAACAGGCTGCCACCGAACAGGGTGCCATTGGGGTTGAGGTCTTCGGGTTTAACCCACTTGCGGGTGTGAAAGTTCATCTGTACTCCTGACCTGCTTGGCTAACGTGTAGCAATGATGGCAGAGCGGCCGCCATCGCTCCATTGAACATCGACTATCGTCTCGATTAATCGACAGAAAACCTTGGGCAAGTGGCCGCGCGCGGCTATAATCTGCGCCGTTTCACATGGTCGCCCACTGCGGCGCCATGCCCGCCACCTGTCCGAGGGGCGCTGCAGCAGGCTAGGCCTGTCAGGCTCGGATGGGGCGTTGCTCGCTCTCGCGGGCGCTTAACGCACAACGGCGCCCATTCGCACACTACGAATGGAGGCTCTCATGAGCGCTGTAAACACGCCTGCTGGTTTTACCGATTTCAAAGTCGCTGACATCTCCCTGGCCGCTTGGGGCCGTCGCGAAACCATCATCGCCGAATCGGAAATGCCAGCCCTGATGGGCCTGCGTCGCAAGTACCTGACCGAGCAACCGCTCAAGGGTGCGAAGATCCTGGGCTGCATCCACATGACCATCCAGACTGCCGTGCTGATCGAAACCCTGGTAGCCCTGGGTGCCGAAGTGCGCTGGTCGTCCTGCAACATCTTCTCGACTCAAGACCAGGCCGCCGCGTCCATCGCCGCCGCCGGCATCCCGGTATTCGCCTGGAAAGGTGAAACCGAAGAAGAGTACGAGTGGTGCCTGGAGCAGACCATCCTGAAAGATGGCCAGCCATGGGACGCCAACATGATCCTCGACGACGGCGGCGACCTGACCGAGCTGCTGCACAAGAAGTACCCGCAGGTACTGGACCGCGTGCACGGTGTAACCGAAGAGACCACCACTGGCGTACACCGCCTGCTGGACATGCTGGCCAAAGGCGAGCTGAAAGTCCCGGCGATCAACGTCAACGACTCGGTCACCAAAAGCAAGAACGACAACAAGTACGGCTGCCGTCACAGCCTGAACGACGCCATCAAGCGTGGTACCGACCACCTGCTGTCGGGCAAGCAAGCCCTGGTGATCGGCTACGGTGACGTGGGCAAGGGCTCGGCCCAGTCCCTGCGTCAGGAAGGCATGATCGTCAAGGTCACCGAAGTTGACCCGATCTGCGCCATGCAGGCCTGCATGGACGGCTTCGAGCTGGTCTCGCCGTTCATCGACGGTATCAACGACGGCACCGAAGCCAGCATCGACAAGGCCCTGCTGGGCAAGATCGACCTGATCGTCACCACCACCGGTAACGTCAACGTCTGCGATGCCAACATGCTCAAGGCCCTGAAGAAGCGTGCCGTGGTCTGCAACATCGGCCACTTCGACAACGAGATCGACACCGCCTTCATGCGCAAGAACTGGGCCTGGGAAGAGGTCAAGCCGCAGGTACACAAGATCCACCGTACCGGCGCTGGCAGCTTCGACCCGCAGAACGACGACTACCTGATCCTGCTGGCCGAAGGCCGCTTGGTCAACCTGGGTAACGCCACTGGCCACCCAAGCCGCATCATGGACGGTTCGTTCGCCAACCAGGTGCTGGCACAGATTTTCCTGTTCGAGCAGAAGTACGCCGACCTGTCGGCCGAGAAGAAAGCCGAACGCCTGACTGTTGAAGTACTGCCGAAGAAACTCGACGAAGAAGTGGCCCTGGAAATGGTCCGCGGCTTCGGCGGCGTGGTTACCAAACTGACCAAGCAGCAAGCCGACTACATCGGCGTGACCGTCGAAGGCCCGTTCAAGCCGCACGCCTACCGCTACTAAGTAGTCGCAGGCAACGCTTCGCAACGATGCCCAAGCCAGGCCGGCCCACACCGCCCTGGCTTTTACTTGCAGCCTGCCGCTTGAAGCAGGCTGCTTGAGGAACGAGTAATGTCACAAGAACGCCGCTACAGTTTTGAGTTCTTCCCGACCAAGACCGACGCCGGTCACGAAAAGCTGATGGGCGTCGCCCGCCAGCTGGCCACCTACAACCCAGACTTCTTCTCCTGCACCTACGGTGCCGGTGGCTCGACCCGCGACCGCACGCTGAACACCGTGCTGCAACTGGAAAGCGAAGTGAAGGTACCGGCCGCACCGCACCTGTCGTGCGTGGGCGACTCCAAGGACGACTTGCGCGCCCTGCTGGCGGAATACAAGGCTGCCGGCATCAAGCGTATCGTCGCCCTGCGTGGCGACCTGCCATCGGGCATGGGCATGGCCAGTGGCGAACTGCGTTACGCCAGCGACCTGGTCGAGTTCATCCGCCAGGAAACCGCTGACCACTTCCACCTGGAAGTGGCCGCTTACCCGGAAATGCACCCACAGGCGCGCAATTTCGAAACCGACCTGGCCAACTTCGTGCACAAGGTCAAGGCTGGCGCCGACAGCGCCATCACCCAGTACTTCTTCAACGCCGACAGCTACTTCTACTTCGTCGAGCGCGCACAGAAGCTGGGCGTGGACATCCCGGTTGTACCCGGCATCATGCCGATCACCAACTACAGCAAGCTGGCCCGCTTCTCCGACGCCTGTGGCGCCGAGATCCCGCGCTGGATCCGCAAGCAGCTGGAAGCCTATGCCGACGACACCGCCAGCATCCAGGCATTTGGCGAAGAAGTGATTACCCGCATGTGCGAACAGCTGCTGCAAGGCGGCGCACCGGGCCTGCACTTCTACACCTTGAACCAGGCCGAGCCAAGCCTGGCGATCTGGAACAACCTGAAGCTGCCGCGCTGAAACTTTTTGGCAAAGTCTGCTTAAGAAATGATTAAGGCTTTGGTCATAGACTAAAGCCTTATTCATTTCCGGGTTACAGATCTTGCCAGCCATGCAGCATCCCCAGCCATCGCGCCCACAACTTGTCTACCTGGCTTTTGGTCCGGCGACCTACCATCAGGAAGCCTGCTTCAGCATCGTCAGCGCCCTCGCCCACCTGGGGCCGGCAGCAGGCGAAGCCATGGACATCCAGGTGTACACCGACAACCCGCAGCCCTACGCCAGGCTGCCCGTCACGGTCCACTTGCTGGACGAAGCCACGCGCCAGGCATGGAACGCCCCACACGGTTATCATTTTCGCAGCAAGCATGTGCTGCTGCGCCAAGTGCTGCAGCAACATCCGCTGGCCGTGCTGATCGACACCGACACTTTCTTCCGTACATCGCCGCTGCAGCTGTTCGCCCGGGTGGCCCCTGGGAAGCTGCTGTGCAATGCCATCGGCCCACGCTATGGTGCGAACCAGAAGTGCCTGCTGTACAAGAACCTGCTGTCCATATTGCAAGCCCGGGGCCTGGCCGACTGCCAGATGCCACTGGTCAATTCTGGGGTAATCGGCCTCACAGCCGCGGACGCCAGCACCCTGGACCGTTCCATCGACATGATGGACGAGTTCCACCCGCTGGCGCGCGAGGCTTACACACTCGAAGAGTTCTGCCTGGCGGTGGCGGCCTACCGCAAACTGGAGCTGGCCGAGTGCACCGATGTCATTCACCACTATTGGAGCCGCAAGGCGCAGTTCCGCGCCAAGATCCAGGCCTGGTTGCGCAAGCACGGCCATGACCCGCTGAGCCAGGCAGCGCTGGCCGACGTCGCCTTGGTCAATGACCAGCTACCACGGCCGCCTGCCCTGCACCGTCTAGGCTACAAGGCCCTGAGCCTGACCCTGCCGCGCCACGAACGCCAGTTTGCCCGCGAGCTGTTGTATGGGTGCTACCCCTACCCCAACGAATTCGACCTCGCCTGCGCGCCGGCCTGGTGGGACAAAGCTCTGGAAAACCTCAATGCCCGTCATGGCCAGGTGCAGCCCGAGCAACTGCGCCAGTGCTTGCGCCACCCGGGGTTGCGCCTGTCGTTGGGCGAGCGGCGCAAAGAGATCGAGGTGCATCTGCTGAGGTCTGGAAAGTAGCGGTAATCCTGTGGGAGCGGGTTTACCCGCGAAGGGGCCGGCACAGGAGAACACTCCCGCCACTGGCCTTGATTCGGCCGACCGCGTAATCTCCGGCCATGCCACTCGTCGCCCGCCTGTTCTGGATCCTGCTGCTCGCCTGCCTGAGCCCGTTGGCTCTGGGCGAGCGCCTGCGCCTGGTATCCGATGACTGGGCGCCCTACATTTATCAGCACGATGGCCAACCACGCGGTATCGACTACGAAGTCACCACCGAGGTATTAAAACGCCTGGGTGTCGAAGTGGAATGGCAGTTCCTGCCGTGGAAGCGCTGCCTGGCAATGATCGAGCAAGGCTTGGCCGACGGCATTCTGGACATTTTCCAGAGCGAGACCCGGCGCCCCTATCTGGTGTACGCCCCCGAGCCCTTGTCGGAGGTCGAGTTCGTGCTGTTCCAGGCCCGTGCACGCCGCCATGCCGTGGCCGGGCCCGAAGACCTCACAGGCCTCACCGTAGGCACCTCGCCCGGCTATGCCTATGGCGCTGCGTTCAACCAGGCCACACATTTTCGACGTGAAGCAGCGCCGACCCAGGAAGCCAACTTCGGCAAACTGCTGCTGGGCCGTATCGACCTGGCAATCACCGACCGCGTGGTCGGGCATTACCTGATCCGGCAGCTGGGCATGGAACAGCAAGTCGAGGAACTGCCGCTGGTGATCAACCGCCAGGCCCAGTACCTGGGACTGGTGCGCAAGCCGGGGCGCGAAACACTGGCCCTGGCCTTTGCCGAAGAACTGCAGCGTTTCAAGCAGGAACCGGCCTTTGCCGCCATCAGCCACCGGTACACAGGCGACATCGGAAACATTCTCAACGCCGTTGAGCAGCAGGAAAGCAGCACAGCGCCATAGCTCTGTTATACTCGGGCCTTCCCGCCCGGCTCACGCCCGGACGCTCGGCCTCGCAACAGGCATCCCGATCGGCACCGACGCCCCCCGGCGTTCCCCTCCGTTTCCCGGATGTGCAGTGAAAGCCCAGCTGGACCGGACGCGATCGCATCCCACCGATGCCCGTCGCGCCAGGCAGAACATCCCAACGGGCCCAGCCCACACGAGAACAGGATCGCCCATGTCCTTTGCTTCCCTCGGTCTCTCCGAGGCTCTTGTCCGCGCTATCGAGGCTGCGGGCTATACCCAGCCGACCCCCGTGCAACAGCGGGCGATTCCCGCCGTGTTGCAAGGCCGCGACCTGATGGTTGCCGCACAGACAGGTACTGGTAAAACCGGTGGCTTCGCCCTGCCGATTCTCGAGCGCCTGTTCCCGGCCGGCCACCCCGACAAGTCGCAGCGTCACGGCCCGCGCCAGCCGCGCGTGCTGGTCCTGACCCCGACCCGCGAGCTGGCAGCCCAGGTGCACGACAGCTTCAAGGTCTATGCCCGTGACCTGCCACTGGTCAGCGCCTGCATCTTCGGCGGCGTTGGCATGAACCCGCAAGTCCAGGCGATTGCCAAAGGCGTTGACGTGCTGGTTGCCTGCCCGGGCCGCCTGCTCGACCTGGCCGGCCAAGGCAAGGTCGACCTTGCCCATGTCGAAATCCTGGTGCTCGACGAAGCCGACCGCATGCTCGACATGGGCTTCATCCACGACGTCAAGAAGGTACTGGCACGCCTACCATCCAAGCGCCAGAACCTGCTGTTCTCGGCCACCTTCTCCAAGGACATCACCGACCTCGCCGACAAGCTCCTGCACAACCCGGAACGTATCGAGGTCACGCCGCCGAACACCACCGTCGAGCGTATCGAGCAGCGCGTCTACCGCCTGCCCGCCAGCCACAAGCGTGCGCTGCTGGCACACCTGATCACCCTGGGTGCCTGGGAACAGGTATTGGTGTTCACCCGTACCAAGCACGGCGCCAACCGCCTGGCCGAGTACCTTGAAAAACAAGGCCTGACCGCCGCCGCGATTCACGGCAACAAGAGCCAGAACGCCCGCACCAAGGCCCTGGCCGACTTCAAGGCCAACAGCGTGCGCGTACTGGTCGCCACCGACATCGCCGCCCGCGGCCTGGACATCGACCAGTTGCCCCACGTGGTCAACTTCGAGCTGCCGAATGTCGAGGAAGATTACGTACACCGTATCGGTCGTACCGGCCGCGCCGGTCGTTCGGGCGAGGCCATTTCGCTGGTCGCACCGGATGAAGAAAAGCTGCTCAAGAGCATCGAGCGGGTAACCCGGCAGAAGATCGCGGACGGCGACCTGATGGGCTTTGACGCCAGCCAGGTGGAAGCCGAGAAACCCGAAGTACGCGAGCGCCCGCAGGGCAACGGCCGTGGCGGTCGCAACCAGCAGGCCCGTGGCGAAGGTGGTAAAGACTCCAACGGCGGCCGCAAGGACAAAGGCAAGGATAAAGGCAGGGCCAAGCCACAGGCTGCCGACAAGCCGGCCGACAAGGAAAAGAGCGGCGACAAGCAACAGCAGCCGCGTAAACCGCGTGACAAAAAGCCGCGCCAGCCACAGCAGCAGGCCAGCAGCAACAGCGAGCCTAAAGCACAGGTTAACCGCGACCCGGAAGTATTCCTGGACGACGACGTCGACAACTTCGGCAACCGTGCCGACTATGTCAGCCCGTACCAAGGCAAGAACCAGGGCCGCAATCGCCGCCCAGGCGGTGGTGCTGGCCAAGCCCAGGGTACCGGCCAACGTAGCAACACCGGGGGCCAGGGCCAGGCTCGCAGTGGCGGCCAGCAACGCAATGGTGGCAGTGCCGGCGGCGAAAAACGCCCGCCCCGCGCCAACAACGGTGGGGGTGCCCGTCGTGATGGCGGCGGTGGCCGTGGTCGCCCGAACCGTGACGATGCTGCCCGGCAAGAGCCGGCCGTGAGCAACCAGCGCCAGCCGGAAAAACAGCCGGTGATCATCCGCAAGGAATCCAAACTCGACCGTTTCCCGACGCCTGAGCAACTGGATGACCTGCCAAGCCGCCCGCGTGGCGAGAAGCCTGCGCTGCTCACCCGCAAAGGCTGATAGAAAGCATGAGGGGGCCGCTTTGCGGCCCGTTCGCGGCACAAGGCCGCTCCTACAGGTATTGCGCAGATTTTACATACTGCGCAATACCTGTAGGAGCGGCCTTGTGCCGCGAACGGGCTGCGAAGCAGCCCCCTCGGTCTTTCACTTAAAGCAGATTACTTCTGCTTCACACCTTCAACACTGATATCCAGGTCCAGGGTCTGCGAAGTCGCGCCTGGGCCCTTGATGCCGAAGTCGTTCAGGTTGAGGGTGGTGGTGGCGTTGAAACCAGCGCGCTCACCGCCCCATGGGTCCTTGCCTTCACCATTGAAGGTGGCCTTGAAGGTGACCGGCTTGGTCACGCCGTGCAGGGTCAGGTCGCCGGTCACGTCAGCAGTCTTGGCACCCGTCGACTTGACGGCAGTAGAGACGAACTTGGCTTCAGGGTACTTCTTCACGTCGAGGAAATCGGCGCTGGCAATGTGCTTGTCACGCTCGGCGTGGTTCGACCACAGGCTGGCCGTTTTCAGGTCGACGCTAATCTTGCTGGCTTCTGGCTTGGCGCTGTCCCAAGTGAAGTTGCCGTCGAAGTCCTTGAAGGTACCGTGGATGAAGCTGTAGCCCAGGTGGCTGATTTTCCAGTCGACGAACGCGTGCTGGCCTTCCTTGTCGATCTTGTACTCGGCAGCCATTACCTGGCCGGCGGAAAGCAGAGCGGTACCGAGCGCCAGAGCGGCAAAAGTCTTTTTCAACATCCTTATTTCCTTCCTATGCAATTGAGGTTGAGAGTCAAGCTTTGCGGCCCAACATGCGAGTCAGGGTCGCGTCACGGTCGATGAAATGGTGCTTGAGCGCTGCCAGGGCATGCAGCACGGCAAAAATCACCAGGCCCCAGGCCAGCCAGAGATGAATCACACCCGCAACATCTGCCTGGTCAGGCAGGTCGCTGATCAGTGCCGGCACTTCGAACAGGCCAAACACCGGAATGCCGACGCCGTCGGCGGTAGAAATCAGGTATCCGGCAGCCATTACCGCAAACAGACCCAGGTACAGGGCCAAGTGGCCAAGCTTGGCCGCCAGGCGCGTGACTGCGCCATGGTTGGCGGGGGCAGGTGGTGGCGGGCTGATGAAACGCCAGACTACCCGCAGCAGCATCACCGCCAGCAACACCAGGCCGATGCTTTTGTGCAGGTCCGGGCCGGCTTTGCGCCAAGGGCTGTAATAGTCGAGGCCGACCATCCACAGGCCCAGGCCGAACAGGCCGAAGACTGCCAGCGCCACGCCCCAGTGCAGGATGATGCTGACCACGCCGTAGCGAGAAGGTGAATTGCGCAGTTGCATGTTGGCGTGTATCCCCGAGAAAGCTGTGCACAGACTAACGCGTAACGTATCGAAGAAAAGCGGAAAAAGTTGCTTCGGTTTATCGAGAAATCCGATATGTATTCTGTAAGCTTGCCATTAAGGAAACATTAACGATAGTCGGGGAAGTTGAGGTTGCCAGTACAGGCCTCTTCGCAGCACAAGGCTGCTCCTACAGGGGGTATGCGATGCCTGTAGGAGCAGCCTTGTGCTGCGAAGGGTCCGGCACTGTCGATCAATCAGCCAGCCTTGGCCTGGGTATTGGCCACAGGTTTCTTGGTCGGCTCGGATTTGGCAGTTGCCTTCTTGGTTTCGGCAGGCTTATGCGCCGGCTTGTGCGCCGGCGCATGCTTGGCCGGGGCGGCCTTGGTTGCCGCAGGCTTGGCAGCCGCTTCCTTGATGACAGGTGCAGGCGCTGCCGGAGCCGGCACGGCCTGGGGAGCAGGCGCAGGTGCCGGCGCCACTTCCTCTGCCTTGGCGATTGGCTCAGCCTTCACCTCTGGCGTATCCGCCCCGCCAAACAGGCGTTTGAAGAAACCTGGCTTGTCCTGCCTGGCCTCTTCGGCCTGCTTCGGCTCAGCCTTGACCGGCGGTTTGTCAGCCTTGTCGGCCTTGTCGGACGAACCACCAAACATATTGGAGAAGAACCCGCCCTTGCTGTCCTTGGCCGCCGCGGCCCCTGCCGCCGCAACCGGCACCGCTTTGGCGGGGTCGAACGACTTCCCGGCCAACAGGTCCTGTGCCTGGCTGGCCGCACGCTGGCCACTGCGCAGGGCGCCTTCCAGGGTGCCCGGGTACAGGGCATCGGTGTGTTCACCGGCAAAGGTGATGCGCTGCACCGGGCGCTCCCACAGGCGCCAGTATTTGCTGATCTGCCCCGGGCCATAGGCCAGGTAAGCGCCGCCGGTACCGGCGTCAGTGCTGTAGCGCTTGACCTCGTAACCGGTGAAGGCACCACGGGCCTGCGGGTAGAACGCATGCAGGCGGATCAACACCTGATCGACCATCTGCTTGTCGCCGAACGCCTGCAGCAGGCGGGCGTTGTCGCCGGAAAGGTTGATCACCACGTTGGCGCCGCCCTTGAGCGCTGGCTCGATCCACAGCATGCCGAGGCCGGCGTTACTGAAGATTTCGCCCGACATGCGCGCGCGGCTTTCCCACACGGGCTTCTTGAACTTGAGCATCAGCTGGTCGCGCCAGCCATAGTTGGTGCCTCTGAGCGCCGCCACGTGCTGGGTGTCCAGGCCCGGGGTCATCTGGATCTTGGCCAGGGCACGCAGCGGCACGGCCATGACCAGGTAATCCGCCTGGTAGCCGACGCTGCCTACTTTTACCGTTACGCCATCCTTGTCCTGGACGATGGCGGTGACCGGCGAGCTGGTCTTGATGGTCTTCAGCTGCTTGACGAAGGCCTGGGCCAGCACCGGGCTGCCACCGGGCAGGCGCGCGGCACGCAGGTCACGGTCGCTGACACCGCGGTACACACGGGTCTGCTGGGCGAAATACAGCAGCGACAGGCGCGACGGTTCATCGTAACGGGTACGTATCTGCTGGTTGACCAACTGACGGGCGGTGGCCGGCAGTTGAAGTTTGTCCAGCCAGGTGGAGACGTTGATCTGGTCGAGGGCGAACAGCGTGCTGGTTGCCTGCGGGTTCAGCGGGTCATCGATCGAACGGGCCAGGTCATCAAGGGTTTTCTCGTAGCGCTTGAGCGCTTCGGCGGTAGCCGGTTGCTTGGTGGCCAGGTCGGTGGCGCTGAAGTACTCACCGTCGATCAGGTAACCGGGGGTACGCACGAACTCCGGTGCCGGCAGTGTTTCAAGCTTGAAACGGTCAAGGTACTGGTTGAGCACCGGCTGCGCCTTGGCATTGCCGATCCACTCGCTGGTGGCCAGGCCCGAACGCCCGCCCATGCCCGACTTGGCCTCCAGCAGGGTCACCTGCCAGCCTTTGTTCTGCAGCTCGTACGCTGCCGTCAGGCCCGCCAGGCCGCCACCCACGACAATCGCCGTGGGCGTCTTGTCCTTAGCCAGCGCGGCGCCGCTGGAGACACCAATCAATACCAACGCGCACAGGCGCACCCAAGCAGCAGCCATGTCGGCGGACTCCGAGTCAGAGGTTACAGAAACGGGGAGAGGCAGGAATGCCCCGGGAAGATGCGTTAAGAATACGTCAGGTCCGACCACCCTGCCAGCGCAGTGACATCAAGTCCTTTTGGCAACTGACATTTTTGCCAGTAGCCATATCACACGGCGGCAAGCGAAGCTGGTCAAGATAGCCAGAAGCCCCACCAGGAGGGCACGCGCATGATCTTCGAGGAGCACTTCCAACACGTCGAACGGCAGTTTCTGTGGCACAAAAAGACGCTGCATACAGCCTCCGGCCTGAGTATCCGCTCCAACAGCACCTCGTGGACCGGCTTTCATGAAGCGTTCAAGGGTGAAGAAGGTACCGAACTGGTCATCGGGGAACACAGCGACGTAGAAATCGTGTTCGCCCAGGAAGTCGAGTGCCTGCGCCTGGAATACTACGTAGTCAGCGACTTTCTCTGCGACGACCTGCACATGCTGTTCGATGCTGAAAGAGTAGATTGCGACCTGGCCACCCCGATACCGCGCAACTTCTACTGGCTCACCGTGGAAGGCAGCGGGTTTCGCGACCTGCGCCCTGGCCCCATCGCCACGAACCCTTACCACCAGGTGATCGACGGCCCCTTCCGCCGCCTGACCATCTCCACTTCGCAGGCCGGTACCGTGCACATCCGGCGGCTCGAATGGACCGGCACCCACCGCCATTGAAAGGCAGCGGTTGTCCTGCCTTGCGGCATTGCTTAGGCTTACGCGGTCGAACCACGCCGCAAAGCCAGGAGAAGTGCCCATGGGCCTCAACGATCAGTGGATGCAACGCGACCTCAAGGTCCTGTGGCACCCCTGCACCCAGATGAAAGACCACGAGCAGCTGCCGCTGATCCCGATCAAGCGCGGCGAAGGCGTGTGGCTGGAGGACTTCGAAGGCAAACGCTACCTGGACGCGGTGAGCAGTTGGTGGGTCAATGTGTTCGGCCACGCCAACCCGCGCATCAACCAGCGCATCAAGGACCAGGTCGACCAACTGGAGCACGTGATCCTGGCCGGTTTCAGCCATCAGCCGGTAATCGAGCTGTCCGAACGCCTGGTGGCCATGACCCCGGCCGGTCTCGACCGGGTGTTCTACGCCGACAACGGCTCGTCCTGCATCGAAGTGGCGCTGAAGATGAGCTTCCACTACTGGCAGAACGTCGGCAAACCGGACAAGAAGCGCTTCGTCACCCTGACCAACAGCTATCACGGCGAAACCATCGCCGCCATGTCGGTAGGTGATGTGCCGCTGTTCACCGAAACCTACAAGGCGTTGCTGCTGGACACGATCAAGGTACCCAGCCCCGACTGCTACCTGCGCCCAGAGGGCATGAGCTGGGAAGAGCACTCTCGCAACATGTTCGCCGCCATGGAGCAGACCCTGGCCGAGCACCACGCCTCGATCAGCGCCGTGATCGTCGAGCCGCTGATTCAGGGTGCCGGCGGCATGCGCATGTACCACCCGGTGTACCTCAAGCTGCTGCGCGAGGCCTGCGACCGCTACGACGTGCACCTGATCCACGATGAAATTGCCGTGGGCTTTGGCCGTACCGGCACGATGTTCGCCTGCGAACAGGCCGGCATCCGGCCAGACTTCCTGTGCCTGTCCAAGGCCCTGACTGGTGGATACCTGCCGCTGGCCGCCTGCCTGACCACCGACAGGGTCTACCAGGCGTTCTATGACGACTACCCGACCCTGCGCGCGTTCCTGCACTCGCACAGCTACACCGGCAACCCGCTGGCGTGCGCTGCGGCGCTGGCGACCCTGGACATCTTCGAACAGGACAACGTGATCGAGGCCAACAAGGCCTTGGCCACGCGCATGGCCACTGCCACTGCGCACCTGGCCGATCATGCACACGTTGCCGAAGTCCGCCAGACCGGCATGGCCCTGGCCATCGAGATGGTCAAGGACAAAGCTGGCAAGGTGGCCTACCCCTGGCAAGAGCGACGTGGCCTCAAGGTGTTCGAACACGCCCTGACCCGCGGCGCCCTGCTACGCCCGCTGGGCAGCGTGGTGTACTTCCTGCCGCCGTATGTGATCACCCCGGAGCAGATCGACTTTCTTGCTGAAGTTGCCAGCGAAGGCATCGACATCGCCACCCGCAACAGCGTCAGTGTTGCCGTGCCGGCCAACTTCCACCCCGACTTCCGCGACCCGGGCTAGGCCCGGCAATTCGCCACACCACTTTTCCTGTGGGAGCGGGCGTGCCCGCGAACAAGGGCGAAGCCCTTGCCAGGCACCGCAGCGCCTGATTCGCGGCGGTTCGACGCATCGACACGCCCGCTCCCACAGGGGATCTGTGCCTCTCTATTTACCGAGCAAACCCATGAGACTGTCCCGCTTCTTCATCGACGCCCCCCTGAGCCTTGGCGAGCACGACCTGCCCGAAGCCCAGGCCCACTACATCGGCCGCGTACTGCGCATGGCCCCCGGCGACGCCGTGCAGCTGTTCGACGGCAGCGGCCAGGAATACCTAGGCCAGTTGCTTGAAGTGGGCAAGAAAACCGTACGCGTCTGCCTCGACCGGGCCCTCGCCGGCCAGGCCGATTCACCGTTGCACGTGCACCTCGGCCAAGGCCTGTCCCGTGGCGAGCGCATGGACTGGGCGATCCAGAAAGCCACCGAGCTTGGCGCCAACGAGATCACCCCGATCGTCAGCGAACGCTGCGAAGTGCGGTTGAAAGACGAGCGCGCCGACAAGCGCCTGGCCCACTGGCGCCAAGTGGCGATCAGCGCCTGCGAACAATGCGGCCGCTCTACCTTGCCGGTCATCCACCCACCCGTGACCCTGGCCGAATGGCTGGGCAGCACCCAGGCGGACCTGAAACTGGTCCTGCACCCGGTGGCCGAGCCGCTTACCAGCCACGAAAAACCTGCGACCCTGGCGTTTCTGATCGGCCCCGAGGGCGGCCTGAGCGAGGCCGAAGTCGAGCAGGCCAAAGCGTCCGGCTTCCACGCCGCCCGCCTTGGTCCACGGGTGCTGCGCACCGAAACTGCGCCAGTGGTGGCGCTGTCGGTGGCACAGCAATTGTGGGGCGATTTTTAACTAGAGCACGTAGAACGACACCGCCACGAAGTGCAGCAGGCTGCCGGTAATCACGAACAGGTGCCAGATGCCGTGTGCGTGGCGCAAACGGCTGTCGAGCGCGAAGAAGATGATGCCCACGGTGTAGAACACCCCGCCGGCGGCCAGCCAGGCAAAGCCGGCGCCGCCCAGCGAGTGCAGCAACGGCTTCACTGCCACCAGCACGATCCAGCCCATCACGGCATAAATGATGATAGACAGGACCCGCGCTTCGGAGCGCGGCTTGATCTCTTGCAACATGCCGATCACCGCCAGCCCCCAGACCACGCCGAACAGGCTCCAGCCCCAGGGGCCACGCAGGCTGACGAGACAGAATGGCGTGTAGCTACCGGCGATCAGCAGGTAGATCGACAGGTGATCGAGCTTGCGCATGATGACCTTCGCCCGCCCGCGGGTGCTGTGGTACAGGGTGGAGATGCTGTACAGCAACAGCAGCGTGCCGCCGTAGATGGAGAAACTGACGATCTTCCACGGATCGCCTTGCAGGCCCGCGACCACGATCAGCCAGATGGCACCGAAACTGGCCAGGACAGCACCGACCAGGTGGGTCCAGGCGTTGAAGCGTTCACCGTAATACATGCAAACACAGACCTCTTCAGGTGGGCTGGGTTCCTGATGTGATGCTGATGGCCTCTTCGCGGGCATGCCCGCGAAGAGGCCCGCACAAGCATCATCCTACCCAATGTCAGGTTGCAGATCCGCGTCACGCACCAGCCTTTCCAGTGCAACCAGGTCCGGTACCCGAGCCACCTGCTCGCCCACCTGCACCGCCGCCAGTTCCAGCCTGCCCAGCGCCACATCCACGTAATTCAACTGGCTGTCGAGCTTGCACGAGCGCGGTATGTCTTGCAGCAACAGCGCAAGGTAGCGCAGGCCGGTATCACCCAGGGCATTGAGCACCACCACCCGGGCCCGCTCACCGCACGGTGTTTCACCACCGCACGCCGCCTCGAAGCCGATCAGCGGCAGGCGCTGTTGGCGCCAGTCGATCCAGCCCAGGTGCCAGGCGGGGTCGCCGGGCTGGCACACCAGGTTACGCTGGCCGCTCAGCTCGGCCACCGCCACGTTGGGCAACACCAGGGTACGGTCACCCAACGGCAGCAACAGCCCGGTCAGGCTGCTGCGCTGGCCGGAAATCAGTTCAAGCATGGGCCTGGCTCCAATGGGCGATGCTCTGCAACAGCAGCGACTCCTGGTACGGCTTGCCCAGGTATTCGTTGACGCCGATGGCCATGGCACGGTCGCGGTGCTTCTGCCCGGTGCGTGAAGTAATCATGATGATCGGCAGGTCCTTCAACCGCTCGTCACGGCGAATGCGCGTGGCCACCTCGAAGCCGTCCATGCGTGGCATTTCAATGTCCAGCAGCAATACGTCGGGGCGGTGCTCTGCCAGCAGGGCCATGGCATCGACCCCGTCCTTGGCCGTCAGCACGCTCATGCCGTGGCGCTCCAGCAGGCGGCTGGTAACTTTGCGCACGGTCACCGAATCGTCCACCACCATCACCAGTAACGCGCGCCGCGGAGCCGGGCCGAGCAACTGGCGCTGGGTGCCACCGCCGGGCAAGCGGGCCAGGCGCCGCTGCTGGCCGCGCAACTGGCCAAGCAGGTCGAGAATCAGCACGACCCGGCCATCGCCCAGCAACGTCGCCCCCGACAATCCGGCAACCGCAGCAAACTGTGGCCCCAGGCTCTTCACCACAATCTCGCGGCTGGGCGACAGGCTGTCGGCCTGGATGGCGAACGACTGCTCTTTGGAATGCACCAGCAGCACCGGCAACGGCACGCTCTGCCCCAGCAGCGCGGGGCGCGGCAGGCCTTGCAGCAACTCGCCCAGATAGCGCAGCTCGTATTCGTGGCCGGCGTAGACATAGCGGGGCGTGTCCAGCTGATAACAAGCCGCCAGCTCTGCCGGCGGTACGCGGACGATGCCCTCGATGGTGTTGAGCGGGATCGCGTATTGCTCTTCGCCCAAGTGCACCATCAGCACACGGTTGATCGATACGGTGAACGGCAGCCGGATCAAGAAGCGTGCACCCTTGCCCTGGGCCGACTCAATGCTCATCGAGCCACCCAGCTGCTTGACCTCCTCGTGCACCACGTCCATGCCCAGGCCCCGCCCGGATATCTGGGTGATCTTCTCGGCGGTGGAAAAACCCGGGCGCAGGATGAACTGCAGGATCTCGTGATCGCTCAAGTCCGCCTGCGGGTCCAGCAGGCCGCGCTTGATGGCCTTGCGCCGCACCGCATCCAGGGGTACACCGGCACCGTCGTCAATCATTTCGATAACGATATCGGCGCCTTCGTGCAGCAAATTCAAATGGATGGTGCCCTGCTCCGGCTTGCCAGCAGCCAGCCGCGCTTCGCGGCTTTCCAGGCCATGGTCGACTGCGTTGCGCAGCATGTGCTCCAGCGGCGCCACCATGCGTTCGAGCACACTGCGGTCCAGTTCGCCTTCGGCGTTGCCGACCACCAGTTCCACCTGTTTGCCCAGCTCGCTGGCCACTTGCCGCACCACACGCTGCAGGCGTGGCACCAGGCGTTCGAAGGGCACCATCAGGGTGGCGGTCAGGCCTTCCTGCAACTGGCTGTTCACCCGCGCCTGCTGCTGCAGCAGGCTGTAGGCCTCCTGGGCACGCTGGGCCAGGGTTTCCTTCAGGTCGAGCAAGTCCGAGGCAGACTCGAACAAGGCCCGCGACAGTTGCTGCAACTGCGAGTGGCGGTCCATTTCCAGGGGGTCGAAGTCATCATAGGCATCGCTTTCGAACGGCTGGCGGCTGGAGATCCGCCCCTGGGTCTCGATGTCCAGGCGCAGCAACTGGTCGCGCATGCGCTCCAGGGTGGTTTCCATCTCGTTGAGGGTGAACTGCGCATCGTTGACCTGCTGCTCGATGCGCCCACGGATGATCGAGTGTTCACCGGCCAGGTTGCCCAGGTCATCGAGCAACTCGGCGTCAACCTTGACCATGTCGCCTGGCGCCCGCTCTGGCGCTGTCGCCGGCACCTCGCTGGTGGCGGCTTCGACCGGCCCTTGGCCAGCTGCACTGTCGGTCAGGGCTGCGCTGCTGAAGTTACGGATATAGTCGATCAGCGCCGTGGCAGCATGCAATGGCTGCCCCAGGCGCACGGCATCAAGCATGTGCGCCAGGCGGTCATGGCAGTTCTGCAGCAACGCGAACAGTGGCGGGCTCGGCGGCAAACGCCCGGCCGCCAGCAGCTCGTAGAGAAACTCCAGTTCGTGGGCCAAATCTCCGATCGGGGCAATTTCGACCATGCGCGCCACGCCCTTGAGGGTGTGCAGATCGCGCATCAGGTTGTCCACCTCGACGCTGCTGCGCGGGTCGGCCTGCCAGCGTGCCAGGGATGCGGCGGCGCTCTCGACGATGTCCGAGCTTTCTTCGAGGAACACTTCCAGCAGCTCTTCGCCGGGGCTTTCCGGCTCTTCAGGCAGTGGCTCGGCCACCTCTGGCTGCAAAGGGGTATGCGACAGCCCCAGGGTAGCCGTCAGGTCCATGTCCGGGTGCAGCGGGGTGACCGTGTCGATGCCCACCAGGCCGGTGGCATCCGGGGCCAGGGCCTGGTCCAGCAGGTTGCGCAGGCTATCGACAAGCTCTGGCCGTGACGCGATATCCTGCCCGGCCGCCACTTCGTCGAGCATGTCCAGCAGGGCTTCATGGCCGTGCTGCACCTGGGCGAAAAAGCGTGCATCGGCGGGCAGGCTGCCCTCTTCTACCGCGCCATACAGGTCCAGCAAGGCCTCGCACACCTCATCCATCTGCCACAGGTCGGCCAGGTGCGCGGCGTGGCCCAGGGTGGTCATCTGGTCGAGCAGTGTATCCAGTGCGTCACGCTGGCCAGGCTGTTGCTGCCAGCGCGACAGCAACGACTCGGCATCGAGCAGAATGTCCATGGCCTGGGCGAGGAAACTGGCAACCAACTGCGGGTCGCGCTTGCTGCGCCGGGCATGCTGCGGTTCGTCATGCACGCTGGCCAGGCGGTTATCTACTGCCTGGCCAACTGTTTCGATCAGCTCCGCTGCGCCAGGGATGGCTGCCAGCGGCGTGCTGTCCAGTTGCGCCAGGCCCAGATGGAACAGCGAGCGCGCGGCTTCCAGCCATTCGATCTCGGCCATTTGCAGGGGCAGTTGATGGCCCTTGTATTCACGGGCCAGGCGGTCGAAGGCGGTGGCCAGCTCGGCGACCGGCATCACCCCGGCCATGGCGGCGCTGCCCTTGAGCGTGTGCAGGGCACGTTGCAGGCCATCGCTGACCGGCGTGTCATGGCCGTCGGCGCCCTGCAGGAAGGCATCGAGGCTGGCCAGATGGCCCAGCGCCTCACTGCGGAAGATATCCAGCAATTGCGGATCAAGGCCATCGATATGGGCCGCCGCGGGTGCGTCGTTTTCAGCCAAGGCATGCAGGTGCCCCGCCAGTTGTTCGATTTCGGTCAGTTGCGGCAGCTGGCCGGCGGCAAAGTCGGCCAGCAGATCGGGCAGATGGACGAACACCTGTTGCAGGGCCACCACGCCTTCAGGGCTGAGCACACTTCGACCCTCCAGCACCCGGTTCAGCAGGTGCTCGGCGCCCCAGGCCAGTTCGGCCACCGCCTCGGCATGCACCATGCGTCCACTGCCCTTGAGTGTATGCAGCGCGCGGCGCACTTCCCCCAGTGCTCCGCGCTGCTGGTTGTCCGCACGCCAGCGCAACCAGTGGCGCTCGATTTCCGGCAGCAACTCGCCCGCTTCTTCGAGGAACACCTCGCGCAGCTCGTCATCAATACCATCGCCCTCGGCATCCAGGCCCGCGCGGGCGTCCGCCTGCGCACAGTGCACGCCCAACGCCGCCAGGCTGGCGCGCGCCATGTCGATGAACGGCTGGCCATCCGCCAGCGGGTCGGCCACCCGCCACTGCAGGTAGCACTCAGCGGCGCTCAGGGCCTCGGCCAGGTGGGTCAGCTCGTCAGCGGGTGGCTCATCCTCCAGGTGCTGCAACCAACGCTGCACATAGCTTGCGCAGCCGGCGATCAGCTCGGCCACGGCGGGCAGCATCAACATGGCCAACGCCCCGCGAACCTGCTGCAACAGCCCCGGCAAGGGTTGCAGGCGCTGCCGGGGCCAGTCGGACTCCAGGTAATCGCCGATCAGGTCTTTGCCCTGCTGCAATACGTTCAGCGATTCGTTCAGCACCAACTGGCGTATCTCGGCCAGGTCCGAACCTGGCAGCCCGCCTTGGCCGTTTTCCTCCAGCGGGCCGACCATGCCGTTAAGGGAGGCTTCCACATACAAGAGGGCGCCCGCTACATCCATCAACACCGCGTCGTCTACCGCCCGTTCGCCCTGGGCCAGGGCCTGCAGCGCCAGCACCTGGTCGATGATCACCCGCCGTGGTTGCTGGAAGCCCAGCACAGCCAGGGTGTCGGCTACGTGGCGCAGCGGCGCCAGCAGGGCATCGAGCTGCTCGCTGTGCTGACGGTCGCTGCGCACGAACTGGTCGAGGCGCTCCTTTATGCGCATCAGGTCGTCGCACAACGCGGTCACCACCGAACGCAGGGCATCGCGGCCTGGCCCGGCCTGTAATTGATCGCGCCAGTTACCCAGCGACAGGTCGAGGTTGGCCAGGTCGTCGGAGCCGGCAAAGCGCTGCGCAGCACCGCTGATCAGGCTGGCCTGGGCCAGCGGCTCAATGCCACGGCACGCGCGCAGCTGGTTGAGCAGCGGCAGCATCACCAAGGGCAGGTCGTGGCGCGCACCGCGCAAGCGCTCAAGGTATGAGGGCAATTGCTCCAGGCCGCGGAACAACGCCCCCAGGCAATCACCCCGCGGGCTCACCTGGCCGTCGGCCAGAGCCTTGGCGAACAGTTCCAGCTCTTCGGCCAGGCGCGTCGCGCCTCGCAGTTCGAGCATGCGCAGGCAGCCGTGCACCTGGTGCAGGTTGTCGACCACGAAGGCCAATATCGACAGGTCGCCGGGCTCGCCGGCAAAACGCTCCAGCGCCTGGCGCGCCTGGCCCAGGCAGTCGAGAATGGCAGCCTTGGTCCAGGCCAGCGCCACCGTGTCGTGGCGCTCGGGGCTTACAGCAGCAGATGCCATGGTCACTTCCTCGGCGCCGCGCCTCACTTGGGCTCGGCAGGTGGTGGCAGGGTGAAACCGGACACCGAACGGCGCATCTCGCTGGCCATGCGGGCCAGGTGGCGAATGCTGTCGGCAGTGGCACCGGAGCCGGCGGAGGTCTGCGCGGTAATCTGCTGGATGACCGCCATGGTGTGGGAGATCTGCCCGGCCGACGAGGTTTGCAGCTGGGCAGCGTCGGAGATGCTGTGGATAAGGTCGGCCAGGTTCTGCGATACCCCTTCGATCTCGGCCAGCGCCACCCCGGCATCCTGGGCCAGGCGGGCGCCGCGCACCACCTCGGCGGTGGTCTGCTCCATGGAGATCACCGCCTCGTTGGTGTCGGCCTGGATGGTGCGCACCAGCGCCTCGATCTGGCGGGTAGCCGATGACGAGCGTTCGGCGAGGCGCTGCACTTCGTCGGCGACCACGGCAAAACCACGGCCGGCCTCACCGGCCAGCGAGGCCTGGATCGCCGCGTTGAGGGCCAGGATGTTGGTCTGGTCGGCAATGTCGTCGATCAGGCTGACGATGTCGCCGATTTCCTGGGAAGACTCACCCAGGCGCTTGATCCGCTTGGCGGTGTCCTGGATCTGCTCGCGAATGTTGTCCATGCCATTGATGGTGTTGTGCACCACCTCATTACCCTTGTTGGCGATGGCCACCGAGCGTTCGGCTACCTTGGCCGATTCGTAGGCATGCGCGGACACCCGGTCGATCGACTCGACCATGTCGCCGACGGCCTCGGAGGCCTCGCTGATCTGCTCGGCCTGGTGCTCGGACGCCTTGGCCAGCTGGCGAGCGGTGTTTTGCGTGTCCTGCACGGCCGCAGCCACCTGCACGGCGCTGTGGTTGATGGTGGCCACAAGGTCGCGCAGCTGGTCCACGGAATAGTTGATCGAGTCGGCAATGGCGCCGGTAAAGTCTTCGGTTACCGATACGGTCACGGTCAGGTCGCCATCGGCCAGCTCTTCGATTTCGTCGAGCAGGCGCATGATCGCCTGCTGGTTGCGTTCGTTCTTTTCCGCCGTTTCGCGCAGCTGGCGGTTGGTGGTGCGCACCATGACCAGGCCGATGAGAATGATCGAGGCCAGCGCCAGCACGCCCAGGGCATAGCCGCCCACAGTATCGAGGGTGCGCCCGCCGGCCAGGTTCTCGAAACCGTTGGCCAGGTGCGACGCTTCGTCGAGCAGGGTTTGCGACAGGCTGAAGATGTTGCCGGCAGCTTCGCGCACGCGGAACAGTTCGGGCGAGGTTTCGAGGATTTCATCCACAGAACCGGCGACGAACTGGAACAGTTCGGCGATTTCCGCCAGCCGCGCGCGGGCGTCGGCGTCTTCTACGCGGGTTATCTGGATTGCCGCGTTGCCGTTGAGCATGCCCTCCAGCACCTGGCCAAAGCGCCCGGCATCGCGGCCAAAAGCGTCGGCCGCCTGGGCTGCGGCATCGTCACCGGCCAGCACAGTGTTGACCGAACCAAGGATGCGCTCGGCCAGCAACAGCTGGCGCTGGGCCACCACCACCTGGTTGGCCGGGGCGCCGCTTTGCAGCAGGATCTCGACCACCTTCTCGTATTCCACCTGCAACTGCGGCACGGTTTCGGCCAGGGTCGCCGCTACCTGGTGCAGCGACAGCACAGTCTGCTCGCTGGCCAGGATGGTGTCGGTGTTCTTGCGCAGGTTTTCCCAGTCGCGGCGTACCGATTCCATCTCGTCACGCACCGTGGGCGGCGCGGGCGGCAGGCCTGTGGACTTGTCACCCTGGCGCAGGTAGCCCCAGCGCCGCTCAAAATCGTTGCGCGCATCCGATAGCAGTTTGAATGCCAAGGCCTTGCCGGTAGCGGCTTCAGTGGCGTTCTTGGCGATACGTTGCGACAGCACTCGCAGTTCCCCGGCATGGCCGATGTACTGCTTGTCGTAGTTGGATTGGGTGTTCAGGTACGCGAAGTTGGCGAACAACAGGATGATCGACAGGATCAGGATCAAAAACAGCACAGTGATCTGCGCGATGCTGCGGGTACGCGGGCTCACGGTGGTTGCGGTAACGGAGGTGGCAGGCTTGTTCACGTTCGCAGGTCCTATAACGCCACATCGAGAAAGCCCGGCGCCTGGGCCAGGGCGAAGGGGCTGAAGATCGCCCAATTGCGTTCACGCGGGAAATGCCCCTGCACAAAACGTGCAGCGGCGCGCAGCAGTGGCTGGGGCGGCGAGAGCTGCAGGCTGTCCAGGTCGAAGTGCTGCAAGCCCAGTACCTCGTCCACCAGCAGGCCGACGAACAAGGCCTCGTGGTCCAGCACCAGCACCCGCCGTTGCTTGCCCGGGGCGGCGTGGCCCAGGCCGAAGAAGCTGCTGAGGTCCATCACCGGCAACAACCGGCCACGCAGGTTGGCTACCCCGCACACCCATGGCTGCACACCGGGGACGCGGCTGCTGCGCGGTTCACGCAGCACCTCGGCCACCTCGCCCATGGGCGCGACAAACCACTGCCCGGCAATGCGAAAACCGATACCGCTCCACTGTTGCAGGCGGTTGTCTTGCGGCGGTTGGTCGGCGACCAGCAGGCGACAGCGCCGGTCAATGTCCAGCAACAGCTCGAAGGCGGTCAGCGACGCGCCTTGCGGGCGGGTGGTCAAGCGCCTAGCACTTCTTTGAGCTTGGCGATCAGGTCGTCTTCTTCCACGGGCTTGGTCACGAAACCCCTCGCGCCCTGGCGCTTTGCCCAGATGCGATCGGTTTCCTGGTCTTTGGTGGTAACGACCAATACTGGAATGGCGCTGGTCTCGGGGTCCTTGCTCAATTGCCGGGTCGCCTGGAAGCCGTTGAGAACAGGCATGACGATATCCATCAACACTGCATCGGGCTTTGCCTGACGCGCCAGCGCCACGCCGTCGGCACCGTTGCTGGCTTTGAGCACCTCATGACCGTGCTTTTCAAGCCATCCGGCCAATTTGTACATCTCTGTCGGCGAGTCGTCGACAATCAGAACTCGGGCCATGCTGTTTCCCCATCAGGAAAGTAAGGCCGTGCCATGGCGGGGCGCGGTCAGGGTGCGTGTTGTGGAGGCGCGGTAAACCCGGGCACGTGGGCGCGGATCGCGTCGAGCAGCTCTTCCTTGCTGAACGGTTTGGTCAGGAACTGATCAGAGCCGACCACCCGCCCGCGGGCCTTGTCGAACAGGCCATCGCGCGACGACAGCAGGATCACCGGGGTGTCCTTGAAAGCGCTGTTGTGCTTGATCACGGCGCAGGTCTGGTAACCGTCCAGGCGCGGCATCAGCACATCAACGAAGATGATGCTGGGCTGGTGGTCGACGATTTTGGCCAGAGCATCGAAGCCGTCGCTGGCGGTGATCACCTCGCAGCCCGCTTCACCGAGCAGCATCTGCGCGGTGCGGCGGATCGTGCGGGAATCGTCGATCACCATCACCTTCAGGGGTTGTTCCATAGACGCCTACCAATGGAAATTAGCTGCACTTTTAGCATACTCCGGGTGGCCATTCCATCTGCGCCGCCCCTTGACCGGCGGCGTTCGCGGCGCCACCCTGAGCCACTTTTCTTTCGCCATCGCGGCCACCTGCCGCCAAGAGGAACCACCCCATGAGCGTTCGCCTCGGCATTGTCATGGACCCCATCGCGTCCATCTCCTACAAGAAGGACAGTTCGCTGGCCATGCTGCTGGCCGCCCAGGCACGCGGCTGGAGCCTGTTCTACATGGAACAGCAAGACCTGTACCAGGGCGAAAGCAAGGCCCGCGCCCGCATGCGCCCGCTGAAGGTGTTCGCCGACCCGGCGCACTGGTTCGAGCTGGGCGAGGAGCAAGACTGCCCGCTGGCCGAGCTGGACGTGATCCTGATGCGCAAGGATCCACCCTTCGACATGGAGTTCGTCTACAGCACCTACCTGCTGGAGCAGGCCGAGAATGATGGCGTGCTGGTGGTCAACCGCCCGCAGAGCCTGCGCGACTGCAACGAAAAGATGTTCGCCACGCTGTTTCCGCAGTGCACCACCCCAACCCTGGTCAGCCGCCGCCCGGACATCATTCGCGAATTCGCTGCCAAGCATGTTGACGTGATCCTCAAGCCGCTGGATGGCATGGGCGGCACGTCGATCTTCCGTCACCGCGCTGGCGACCCCAACCTGTCGGTGATCCTCGAAACCCTGACCGCACTGGGCACCCAGCAGATCATGGCCCAGGCTTACCTGCCAGCGATCAAGGACGGCGACAAACGCATCCTGATGATCGACGGCGAGCCAGTGGACTACTGCCTGGCGCGTATTCCGGCCAGCGGCGAAACCCGTGGCAACCTGGCCGCTGGCGGGCGTGGCGAAGCGCGCCCGCTGACCGAGCGCGACCGCTGGATTGCCGCCCAGGTCGGCCCGACCCTGCGCGAGAAGGGCCTGTTGTTCGTGGGCCTGGACGTGATCGGCGACTACCTCACCGAAATCAACGTCACCAGCCCCACCTGCATCCGCGAGATCGATGCTGCCTACAACACCGATATCGGTGGCAAATTGATGGATGCCATTGATCGCCAGCTCAAGGCGCGCTGACAGCCAACGCGAAGCAAAGCCGCAGAGTGGGGTATGATGCCGGTCCTATTCGACTGAGCTGCTGCCCCGCCCAGCAGTTGCTGGATACCTGATGACGCTGCCCGCTGACATCCCCTCCGACCTGCTGCCGCCCCGTGTTCGCCCGGTGGACCGGCTCGGCTTTACCCTGTTCCTGGCTGCCCTGGTGCACCTGGCGCTGATTCTTGGCGTCGGCTTCACCGTGGTCAAGCCTGCCGAAATCCGCCACACCATGGACATCACCCTGGCCACCTTCAAGAGCGAGAAAGCGCCCGAGAAGGCCGATTTCCAGGCTCAGGACAACCAGCAGGGCAGCGGCACACTGGACAAGAAAGCGGTGCCCACCACCACCGAACTGGCGCCGTTCCAGGACAGCAAGATTAACAAGATCACCCCGCCACCTGCCGCCCGGCCCGAGGTGGTACCCCCCCCTACCCCACAAAAGTCGGCGGTAGTGACGACTGCGCCCAAGCCGCAGAAGGTCGAACCCAAGCCCAAGGAAAGCAAGGCCCAACCCAAGCCGGCGGCGCCAGCGCCCGACTTCGACAGCTCGCAGCTGTCCAGCCAGATCGCCAGCCTGGAGGCGGAGCTGTCCAACGAGCAGCAGATGTACGCCAAGCGCCCGCGCATCCATCGCCTGAATGCCGCCTCGACCATGCGCGACAAGGGCGCCTGGTACAAGGAAGAGTGGCGCAAGAAGGTCGAGCGGGTGGGCAACCTGAACTACCCCGACGAAGCGCGTCGGCAACAGATTTACGGCAACTTGCGGATGATGGTGTCGATCAACCGCGACGGTTCGCTGTACGAAGTGCTGGTACTGGAATCGTCCGGGCAGCAGGTGCTGGACCAAGCGGCGCAACGCATCGTGCGGCTGGCAGCGCCGTTTGCACCGTTTACCGGGGATCTGGCCGAGTTTGACCGGCTGGAGATCATCCGCACCTGGCGCTTTGCCCGTGGGGACCGTTTGTCCAGCAACTGATTTACTGCCTGTAGTGGCCCATTCGCGGGCACGCCCGCTCGCACAGGATCTTCATTGAATCTGAAGCCTGCGGGGTACCTGTGGGAGCGGGCATGCCCGCGAAGAGGCCCCTACAATCGACACAAATCCGCACCTTGTCAGCCTCGCCGCCTGGCGCCACACTATCCCCCATGAAAACCCTCGCCCCGAGCTACCTCAAGCACCAGTTCCTGATCGCCATGCCGCACATGGCCGATCCGAACTTCGCCCAGACCCTCACGTACATTGTCGAGCACAATGAACATGGCGCCATGGGCCTGGTGGTCAACCGGCCGCAGGAACTGAGCCTGGCCGATATCCTCGAGCAGCTGCGCCCGGACGAAACGCCGCCGGCCAGCACCTTGCAGGTGCCGATCTACCAGGGTGGCCCAGTACAGACCGACCGCGGCTTCGTGCTGCACAGCAGCGAATGCAGCTTCCAGGCCACCGTGGCCCTCGAAGGCCTGTCGCTGACCACATCGCAGGATGTGCTGCTGGCCATCGCCGCCGGGGTGGGCCCGAAACAGAGCCTGATCACACTCGGTTATGCCGGCTGGGAAGCGGGCCAACTGGAGGCGGAGCTGGCCGACAACGCCTGGCTCAACTGCCCGTTCGACCCGGAAATCATCTTTGACCGGGCCAGCGACCTGCGCCTGGAAGCAGCGGCCGCCAGCCTGGGCATCAACCTGCACCTGCTAACCAGCCAGGCGGGCCACGCCTGATGGCCGAACTACGCCTCTTGCTGGGTTTCGACTACGGCAGCAAACAGATCGGCGTGGCCGTCGGCCAGGTGATCACCGGGCAGGCACGCGAGCTGTGCACCCTGAAGGCGCAGAACGGCGTGCCGGACTGGGCTCAGGTGGAAAAGCTCATCAATGAGTGGAAACCCGATGCCATTGTCGTCGGCCTGCCGTTGAACATGGATGGCACGGCCAGCGAGATGAGCGCCCGCGCCGAAAAGTTCGCCCGCCGCCTGAACGGCCGCTTCAACCTGCCCGTGCATACCCACGACGAACGCCTGACCACCTTCGAGGCCAAGGGCGAGCGCATGGCCCGTGGCGGCCAGCGCGGCAGCTACCGCGACAACCCGGTCGATGCCATCGCCGCCGCCCTGTTGCTGCAAGGCTGGCTGGAGGCCAATACCTGATCATCTTTGCCGCCGGGCCCGCCCGGCGCACCCTTCCGAGGAGCCCGCAATGAGCCTACCCAATCCCGCCGACCTGATTCGGCAGATGGCTGTCGACCTTCGTGCCCACCTGGCGCGCCGGGCAATCACCGAGCCCCGTTACATCGGTATCCGCACCGGCGGTGTATGGGTTGCCCAGGCCCTGCAGGAAGCCATGGGCGACAGCAGCCCCATGGGCACCCTGGACGTCTCGTTCTACCGCGACGACTTCAGCCAGAACGGCCTGCACCCACAAGTTCGCCCGTCCGAGCTGCCTTTCGAGGTCGAGGGCCAGCACCTGGTGCTGGTGGATGACGTACTGATGAGCGGTCGCACCATCCGCGCGGCGCTCAACGAACTGTTCGATTACGGCCGCCCGGCCAGCGTCACCCTGGTCTGCCTGCTGGACCTGGATGCCGGCGAATTGCCGATCCGTCCGAATGTGCTCGGTGCCACCCTGTCGCTGGCCGCCCATGAACGGGTAAAATTGACCGGACCCGCACCGCTCGCCCTCGAGCGCCAGGACCTCGCCTCCGCTTCCGCCCTTTAAGAGTCCCCCGCGATGACGCCAATCGACGCCAAGCGCCCGCTGCAGCTCAATGATCAGGGCCAGCTGCGCCACTTCCTCTCGCTCGACGGTTTGCCCCGCGAACTGCTCACCGAGATCCTCGACACCGCCGACTCCTTCCTGGAAGTCGGTGCCCGGGCCGTGAAGAAAGTCCCGTTGCTGCGCGGCAAGACCGTGTGCAACGTGTTCTTCGAGAACTCGACCCGTACCCGCACTACCTTCGAACTGGCGGCCCAGCGCCTGTCGGCCGACGTGATCAGCCTGAACGTGTCGACCTCCTCGACCAGCAAGGGCGAGACCCTGTTCGACACCCTGCGCAACCTCGAAGCCATGGCGGCCGACATGTTCGTGGTACGCCATTCCGACTCCGGCGCGGCGCACTTCATCGCCGAGCACGTGTGCCCGGACGTCGCCGTGATCAACGGTGGTGACGGCCGCCACGCGCACCCGACCCAGGGCATGCTCGACATGCTCACCATTCGCCGCCACAAGGGCAGCTTCGAGAACCTCTCGGTAGCCATCGTCGGCGACATCCTGCACTCGCGCGTGGCCCGCTCCGACATGCTGGCGCTCAAAGCGCTGGGCTGCCCGGACATCCGCGTCATCGGCCCGAAAACCCTGATCCCGATCGGCATCGAGCAGTACGGCGTAAAGGTCTACACCGACCTCGCCGAAGGCCTGAAGGATGTCGACGTGGTGATCATGCTGCGCCTGCAACGCGAGCGCATGGCCGGCGGCCTGCTGCCCAGCGAAGGCGAGTTCTACCGCCTGTTCGGCCTGACCACCGCGCGCCTGGCCGGCGCCAAGCCTGACGCCATCGTCATGCACCCGGGCCCGATCAACCGTGGTGTGGAAATCGAGTCGGCGGTGGCCGACGGCAAGCACTCGGTGATCCTCAACCAGGTCACCTACGGCATCGCCGTGCGCATGGCCGTGCTGTCCATGGCCATGAGCGGGCAGAACGCGCAACGTCAATTCGACCAGGAGAACGCCCAGTGACCATCAGTATTCTTGGCGCCCGGGTCATCGATCCCAAAACCGGCCTGGACCAGGTCACCGACCTGCACCTGGACGGTGGCCGCATTGCCGCCATCGGCGCCGCGCCAGCCGGCTTCAGCGCCAGCCGCACGATCCAGGCCGATGGCCTGGTTGCCGCACCGGGCCTGGTCGACCTGGGCGTGTCCCTGCGCGAGCCGGGTTACAGCCGCAAAGGCAACATCGCGAGTGAAACCCGCGCAGCCGTGGCCGGCGGTGTCACCAGCCTGTGCTGCCCGCCGCAGACCAAGCCGGTGCTGGACACCTCGGCGGTGGCCGAGCTGATCCTGGACCGCGCCCGTGAGGCTGCCAACAGCAAGGTGTACCCGATCGGCGCCCTGACCAAAGGCCTTGAAGGCGAGCAACTGGCCGAGCTGGTGGCCCTGCGCGACACCGGTTGCGTGGCCTTCGGCAACGGCCTGAAACAAATCCCCAACAACCGTACCCTGGCCCGCGCCCTGGAATACGCCGCCACCTTCGACCTGACCGTGGTGTTCCACTCCCAGGACCGCGACCTGGCCGAGGGCGGCCTGGCCCACGAAGGTGCCATGGCCAGTTTCCTCGGCCTGCCGGGCATCCCGGAAAGCGCCGAAACCGTGGCACTGGCGCGCAACCTGCTGCTGGTGGAACAAAGCGGCGTGCGTGCGCACTTCAGCCAGATCACCAGCGCCCGTGGCGCACAGCTGATTGCCCAGGCGCAGGAACTCGGCCTGCCGGTGACCGCCGATGTGGCGCTGTACCAGCTGATACTCACCGATGAGTCGCTGCGCGAGTTTTCCAGCCTGTACCACGTGCAGCCACCACTGCGCACTGCCAAAGACCGGGATGGCCTGCGCGCTGCGGTCAAATCGGGCGTGATCCAGGCGATTTCCAGCCACCACCAGCCTCATGAGCGCGACGCCAAGCTGGCCCCGTTCGGCGCCACCGAGCCGGGCATCAGCAGCGTCGAGTTGCTGCTGCCACTGGCCATGACCTTGGTACAGGACGGCCTGCTCGACCTGCCGACCTTGCTCGCCCGCCTGAGCAGCGGCCCGGCTGCCGCCCTGCGCCTGCCGGCCGGTGAGCTGAAAGTGGGTGGTGCGGCTGACCTGGTGCTGTTCGACCCGCAAGCCTCCACCGTTGCCGGTGAGCAGTGGTTCTCGCGTGGCGAGAACTGCCCGTTCATCGGCCACTGCCTGCCGGGTGCGGTGCGTTATACCTTGGTCGATGGCCACGTCTGCCACGAGGCCTGAGTAACCCTCACAGGCCTCATCGCCGGCAAGCCAGCTCCCACAGGAAATCACTGCCCTCAGGCCCTGTGATGACCTATGGGAGCTGGCTTGCCGGCGATGAGGCCTGTGCAGGAGAGCACCAACCATTCATCCCCCACGGTTGAAATCCTTCCCCCCACCCCCATATGAGTCTGCATCAGGCACTTTCGCCCCGCTGCGTGGAGACTCTCCCCTTGACCACCATCGTTTCTGTCCGCCGTAACGGCAAAGTCGTCATGGGCGGCGACGGCCAGGTATCTCTCGGCAACACCGTGATGAAAGGCAACGCCAAGAAAGTGCGCCGCCTGTACCACGGCCAGGTCATCGCCGGCTTCGCGGGTGCCACCGCCGATGCCTTCACCCTGTTCGAGCGCTTCGAAGGCCAGCTGGAAAAGCACCAGGGCCACCTGGTTCGCGCCGCCGTCGAGCTGGCCAAGGAATGGCGTACCGACCGTTCCCTGAGCCGCCTGGAAGCCATGCTGGCCGTGGCCAACAAGGATGCCTCGCTGATCATCACCGGCAACGGTGACGTGGTCGAACCCGAAGACGGCCTGATCGCCATGGGTTCCGGTGGTGCCTACGCCCAGGCCGCAGCCCGCGCCCTGCTGAACAAGACCGACCTTTCGGCCCGTGAAATCGCTGAAACTGCCCTGAACATCGCCGGCGACATCTGCGTGTTCACCAACCACAACCTGACCATCGAGGAGCAGGACCTGGCCGACTGATTCAGTTGCTTTGGCGCCTCTTCCCGGTGAAGGGGCTTTTCCACGCTGACTCACCTGCCCCAGGACCCTATTGATCATGTCCATGACCCCCCGCGAGATCGTCCACGAACTCAACCGCCACATCATCGGCCAGGACGACGCCAAGCGCGCCGTGGCCATTGCCCTGCGCAACCGCTGGCGCCGGATGCAGCTGCCTGCCGAGCTGCGTGCCGAAGTGACCCCGAAGAACATCCTGATGATCGGCCCTACCGGCGTCGGCAAGACCGAAATCGCCCGTCGCCTGGCCAAGCTGGCCAACGCGCCGTTCCTCAAGGTCGAAGCCACCAAGTTCACCGAAGTGGGCTACGTGGGCCGCGACGTCGAGTCGATCATCCGTGACCTGGCCGACGCCGCGCTGAAGATGCTGCGCGAGCAGGAGATCATCCGCGTGCGCCACCGCGCCGAGGACGCCGCTGAAGACCGTATCCTCGATGCCCTGCTGCCGCAGGCACGCGTCACCAGCTTCAGCGAAGAAGCCGCGCAGACCAGCAGCGATTCCAACACCCGCCAGCTGTTCCGCAAGCGCCTGCGTGAAGGCCAGCTGGACGACAAGGAAATCGAAATCGAAGTGGCCGATGCCGTGGGCGTCGAAATTGCCGCGCCGCCTGGCATGGAAGAGATGACCAACCAGCTGCAGAGCCTGTTTGCCAACATGGGCAAAGGCAAGCGCAAGGCGCGCAAGCTGAAGGTGAAAGAAGCGCTGAAGATGGTTCGCGACGAAGAAGCGGGCCGCCTGGTCAACGAGGAAGAACTCAAGGCCAAGGCCCTGGAAGCGGTCGAGCAGCACGGCATCGTGTTCATCGACGAAATCGACAAGGTTGCCAAGCGCGGCAACGTTGGCGGTGCCGATGTGTCCCGTGAAGGCGTGCAGCGCGACCTGCTGCCACTGATCGAAGGTTGCACCGTCAACACCAAGCTGGGCATGGTCAAGACCGACCACATCCTGTTCATCGCCTCGGGTGCGTTTCACCTGAGCAAGCCAAGCGACCTGGTACCCGAGCTGCAAGGCCGCCTGCCGATCCGTGTCGAGCTGAAGGCACTGACCCCTGAAGACTTCGAGCGCATCCTGCAAGAGCCGCACGCGTCGCTGACCGAGCAGTACCAGGCCCTGCTGAAGACCGAAGGCCTGAACATCGAGTTCATCGGCGATGGCATCAAGCGCCTGGCCGAGATTGCCTACCAGGTAAACGAAAAGACCGAGAACATCGGTGCCCGCCGCCTGCACACCCTGCTTGAGCGTTTGCTCGAAGAGGTGTCGTTCAGCGCTGGCGATCTGGCCAGTGCCCATGACGAAACGCCAATCCAGATCGACGCTGCCTATGTGAACAGCCACCTGGGTGAACTGGCGCAAAACGAAGACCTGTCGCGTTACATCCTGTAAGACCGCAGGGGGCCGCTTCGCGGCCCTTTCGCCGGCAAGCCGGCTCCCACAGGATTATCACAATCCTGAATGCTGTGGAGCACCTGTGGCAGCTGGCTTGCCGGCGATTGGGCTGCAAAGCAGCCCCCCTTGCGCAATCCCCAGAATGTCCCGAAGCTGTGCATCATCAGCTCCCGAGAGATTCCAGCCATGGCCCGCATGCCCACCGCCATAAACCTGCACAAAGCCTCGAAAACCCTCACCCTCACCTACGCCCCCGGCGAGGTCTACCACCTGCCCGCCGAACTCCTGCGCGTGCACTCCCCCTCCGCCGAGGTCCAGGGCCACGGCAACCCTATCCTGCAGTTCGGCAAGATCAACGTCGGCCTGGTCGGCCTGGAGCCTGCCGGCCAATATGCACTGAAACTGACCTTCGACGACGGCCATGACAGCGGCCTGTTCACCTGGGAATACCTGGAACAGCTGTGCCTGCGCCAGGAACAGCTGTGGGCCGACTACCTCGACGAGCTGCACAAGGCCGGAAAATCCCGCGACCCGGCCGAATCGGTTGTGAAACTCATGCTCTAGCGCAAGGCCTGCAGGGTTTAGAGCGCATTTTCTAAATTCATCTGTTTGAATGACTTGCAGACAGCCCAGTGAAGGGCTGTCTTGCGCATTACATGAAAGTCGGGTAACCAATGGGTGTGGCAAGTTCCCTGCATCACTTTGCAGGCAGTCAGAACCCCCGCAGCACCGCTGTTCCTTATCACTGGTCACCCGAGTAGCAGTACCGGGCTCAGGGCTGTGCGCTTGTCACAGCAACCGGTACTCGTCTCAGGACAACGGAGCGTCGTAGATGAGTAACAAGAACAACGATGAGCTGCAGCGGCAGGCCTCGGAAAACACCCTGGGGCTGAACCCGGTCATCGGCATTCGCCGCAAGGACCTGTTGAGCTCGGCACGCACCGTGCTGCGCCAGGCCGTGCGCCAACCGCTGCACAGCGCAAAGCATGTGGCCCACTTTGGCCTGGAGCTGAAAAACGTGCTGCTGGGCAAATCCAGCCTGGCCCCGGAAAGCGACGACCGCCGCTTCAACGACCCGGCCTGGAGCAACAACCCGCTGTACCGCCGCTACCTGCAAACCTACCTGGCCTGGCGCAACGAGTTGCAGGACTGGATCGGCAACAGCGACCTGCCACCCCAGGACATCAGCCGCGGCCAGTTCGTCATCAACCTGATGACTGAAGCCATGGCGCCGACCAATACCTTGTCCAACCCGGCAGCGGTCAAACGCTTCTTCGAAACCGGCGGCAAGAGCCTGCTCGACGGCCTGTCCAACCTCGCCAAGGACATGGTCAATAACGGCGGCATGCCCAGCCAGGTGAACATGGACGCCTTCGAAGTGGGCAAGAACCTGGGCACCAGCGAAGGCGCGGTGGTGTACCGCAACGATGTACTGGAGCTTATCCAGTACAGCCCCATCACCGAGCAGGTGCATGCCCGCCCGCTGCTGGTGGTGCCACCGCAGATCAACAAGTTCTACGTGTTCGACCTGAGCCCGGAAAAGAGCCTGGCACGCTACTGCCTGCGCTCGCAGCAGCAAACCTTCATCATCAGCTGGCGCAACCCGACCAAGGCCCAGCGTGAATGGGGCCTGTCCACCTACATCGATGCGCTGAAAGAAGCCGTCGACGCGGTGCTGGCGATTACCGGCAGCAAAGACCTGAACATGCTCGGTGCCTGCTCCGGTGGCATTACCTGCACTGCGCTGGTAGGCCACTATGCCGCCATTGGCGAAAACAAGGTCAATGCCCTGACCCTGCTGGTCAGCGTGCTGGACACCACCATGGACAACCAGGTCGCCTTGTTCGTCGATGAACAAACCCTGGAAAGTGCCAAGCGCCACTCCTACCAGGCTGGCGTGCTGGAAGGCAGCGAAATGGCCAAGGTGTTCGCCTGGATGCGCCCCAACGACCTGATCTGGAACTACTGGGTCAACAACTACCTGCTCGGCAACGAGCCGCCGGTGTTCGACATCCTGTTCTGGAACAACGACACCACGCGCCTGCCGGCCGCCTTCCACGGCGACCTGATCGAAATGTTCAAGAGCAACCCACTGATCCGCCCGGATGCACTGGAAGTGTGCGGCACCCCGATCAACCTGAAAAATGTGCAGTGCGACATTTTCAGCGTTGCCGGCACTGCGGATCACATCACCCCGTGGCAATCGTGCTACCGCTCGGCGCACTTGTTCGGCGGCAAGATCGAGTTCGTGCTGTCCAACAGCGGCCACATCCAGAGCATCCTCAACCCGCCAGGCAACCCCAAGGCGCGCTTCATGACTGGCGCTGACCGCCCGGGTGACCCGCTGGCCTGGCAGGAAAACGCCACCAAGCATGCCGACTCCTGGTGGCTGCACTGGCAGAGCTGGCTGAGCGAACGTGCCGGGGAGCTGAAAAAAGCGCCAACCCGCCTGGGCAACCGCGCTTATGCCGCTGGCGAAGCCGCACCAGGCACCTACGTTCACGAGCGCTGAGTTGCGTTGCCGTGGCCGCCATGAGCGCCACGGCACTTTTTTCACGACAGAGTCGAACGCATGCCGGAACCCTACATCTTCAGGACCGTCGAACTGGACGATCAGTCCATTCGCACCGCCGTCCGCCCGGGCAAGCCACACCTGACACCGTTGCTGATCTTCAACGGCATCGGCGCCAACCTGGAGCTGGTGTTCCCGTTCATCGAGGCGCTGGACCCGGACCTGGAGGTCATCGCCTTCGACGTGCCCGGTGTGGGTGGTTCATCCACCCCGCGTCACCCCTATCGCTTCCCAGGGCTGGCCAAGCTCACGGCGCGCATGCTCGATTACCTGGACTACGGCCAGGTCAGCGCCATCGGCGTGTCCTGGGGCGGCGCCCTGGCCCAGCAGTTTGCCCACGACTACCCGGAGCGCTGCAAGAAACTGGTACTGGCCGCCACTGCCGCCGGCGCAGTGATGGTACCGGGCAAACCTAAAGTCTTGTGGATGATGGCGAGCCCCAGGCGCTACGTGCAGCCCTCCCATGTGATCCGCATTGCACCGCTGATCTACGGCGGCGCCTTCCGCCGCGACCCGGACCTGGCCATGCACCATGCGTCCAAGGTGCGCTCCGGGGGCAAGCTGGGCTATTACTGGCAGCTGTTCGCCGGCCTGGGCTGGACCAGCATCCACTGGCTGCACAAGATCCACCAGCCAACGCTGGTGCTGGCCGGTGACGACGACCCGCTGATCCCACTGGTCAACATGCGCCTGCTGGCCTGGCGGATTCCCAATGCCCAGCTACACATAATCGACGATGGCCACCTGTTCCTGATTACCCGGGCCGAGGCCGTCGCACCGATCATCATGAAGTTTCTCCAGGAAGAACGTCAGCGCGCGGTCATGCATCCGCGCCCCGCCTCTGGCGGTTGATTGTCGCTGCCCAAGCATCGGGTAAGACGAGGGAGTGTTGCCATGACAGAAAAACCGGGCAAAGGAACGAAAACGCTTCCCGCCACCAGCATGAACGTGCAGAACGCCATACTCGGCCTACGCGGGCGCGACCTGGTGTCGACCCTGCGCAGGGTTGGCCGCCATGGCTTGACCAACCCGCTGCACACGGCACGGCACCTTTTGGCGTTCGGCAGCCAGCTGGGCCGCGTGATGCTGGGCGACACGCCCTACCAGCCCAACCCTCGCGATGGCCGCTTCAGCGACCCGACCTGGAGCCAGAACCCGTTTTATCGCCGTGGCCTGCAGGCCTATCTGGCCTGGCAGAAGCAGACGCGCCAGTGGATCGACGAAAGTCACCTGGACGACGATGACCGCGCCCGTGCGCACTTTCTGTTTGGCATGATCAATGACGCCCTGGCACCAAGCAACTCGCTGCTCAACCCGCTGGCGGTCAAAGAACTGCTGAACACCGGCGGGCAAAGCCTGGTGCGTGGCGTGGCCCACTTGCTCGACGACCTGCGCCACAACGACGGCCTGCCGCGCCAGGTGGACGAACGTGCCTTCGAGGTGGGTGGCAGCCTGGCGGCAACGCCCGGCGCGGTGGTGTTTCGCAACGAGCTGTTGGAGCTGATCCAGTACAAGCCGATGAGCGAAAAACAGCACGCCAGGCCCTTGCTGGTGGTGCCGCCACAAATCAACAAGTTCTATATCTTCGACATGCAGGCGCACAACAGCTTCGTCCAGTACATGCTCAAGAGCGGCCTGCAGGTGTTCATGATCAGTTGGCGCAACCCCGACCCGCGCCACCGCGAATGGGGCCTGTCCTCCTACGTACAGGCCCTGGAAGAAGCGCTGAACGCCTGCCGCAGCATCAGCGGCAACCGCGACCCCAACCTGATGGGTGCCTGCGCCGGCGGCCTGACCATGGCCGCACTGCAGGGCCACCTGCAGGCCAAGCATCAGTTGCGCAAGATCCGCAGCGCCACTTACCTGGTGAGCCTGCTCGACAGCAAGTTCGACAGCCCGGCCAGCCTGTTCGCCGACGAGCAGACGGTAGAGGCCGCCAAGCGCCGATCCTATCAACGGGGCGTGCTGGACGGCGGCGAAGTTGCCAGGATTTTCGCCTGGATGCGCCCCAACGACCTGATCTGGAACTACTGGGTCAACAACTACCTGTTGGGCAAAGCCCCACCCGCGTTCGACATCCTGTACTGGAACGCCGACAACACACGCCTGCCCGCAGCACTGCACGGGGACTTGCTGGACTTTTTCAAGCACAACCCGCTCACCCACCCGGCAGGCCTCGAAGTGTGCGGCACGCCCATCGACCTCAAGCAGGTCGACCTGGACAGCTTTACCGTGGCCGGCAGCAACGACCACATCACGCCATGGGACGCCGTGTACCGCTCGGCCTTGCTGCTCGGTGGCGACCGGCGTTTCGTGCTGGCCAACAGCGGGCACATCCAGAGCATCATCAACCCGCCGGGCAACCCCAAGGCCTACTACCTGGAGAACCCCAAGCTGTCCGGCGACCCGCGCGCCTGGTTCTACGAGGCCAAGCGCAGCGACGGCAGTTGGTGGCCCTTGTGGCTGGAATGGATCACACCGCGCTCCGGCCCGCTCAAGGCTCCCCGTACCGAGCTGGGCAACAGTACCTATCCACCGCTCGGCCCGGCGCCAGGCACCTATGTCCTGACCCGATGAGCCCTACGACTGGATGAAGACCCGCGACCGTATCCTCGAATGCGCCCTGCAACTGTTCAACCAGCAGGGCGAACCGAACGTATCCACCCTGGAGATTGCCAACGAACTGGGTATCAGCCCGGGCAACCTGTACTACCACTTCCATGGCAAGGAGCCCTTGGTGCTGGGCCTTTTCGAGCGCTTCGAAGAAGCGCTGATGCCCCTGCTCGACCCGCCCCTGGACGTGCGCCTGGACGCCGAGGACTACTGGCTGTTCCTGCACCTTATCGTCGAGCACATGGCCCAGTACCGCTTTCTGTTCCAGGACCTGTCCAACCTCACCGGCCGCCTGCCCAAGCTGGCGCGCGGCATGCGCAGCCTGATCAATGCACTCAAGCGTACGCTGGCGGCGTTGCTCGCCAGCCTCAAGGGCCAGGGGTTGGTAGAGAGTGAGACACAGGCGCTGGGGCAACTGGTGGAGCAGATCACAATGACGCTGCTGTTCTCGCTGGATTACCAGCGGGTGCTGGGACGCGAGGCGGATGTGGGAATTGTGGTGTACCAGGTGATGATGCTGGTGGCGCCGCATCTGCAGCCACAGGCGCGGGCGGCGGCGGAGCAGTTGGCGGTGCGCTATCTGGAGGGGTAGGCCTGCGGTGTCGGCGCTGGGGCCTTCGCGGGCATGCCCGCTCCCACAGGGCCTGCGCTGACCTGCTGATCGGCGCTGTACCTGTGGAAGCGGGCAAGCCCGAGAAGAAGACGACGCGGTATCAGATCAGGGTACCGGTGCCGTTTGGTGCCGACGGTGCGCTGCTGGCCGGGGCGGCTACAGGTGCCGGTGCTGCGGTAGCGGCCGGGGCGGCACTGGCCGCTGGAGCTGCGGGTTTGGCGGCTGCCGGTTTGGCCGGTGCTTTCTTCACCGCAGGTTTCTTCGCTGCCGCTGGCTTGGGCGCTGCCGGTTTTGCTGCCGGTTTTGCCGCCGGCTTGGCAGCTGCAGGTTTGGCCGCAGGCTTTGCTGCAGGTTTGGCCGCTGCCGTTTTAGCTGCAGGTTTGGCCGCCGCCGTTTTAGCAGCAGGCTTGGCCGCCGCTGCCTTGGCCAGTGGCTTGGCCGCTGCCTTGCTCGCAGCCGGCTTGGAAGCCGCAGCGCGCGACGAAATCGGCGTAACCGAAGCACCGGTCAGCTTCTCGATCTGCTTGGTCAGGCTGTCCACCTGCTGGTGCAGGGCCTTGATCTCGTTGCGGCTCGGCACGCCCAAGCGCGAGATGGCGCTGTTCAGGCGCTTGTCGAAAGCCTCTTCGAGTTCGCTCCACTTGCCCATCGCAAGGTCCTTCACGCCAGACACGCGCGAAGTGGTCGACGACTTGGCGGTTTCGGCTACATCTTCAGCCGTCTTCTTCGCCTGCTTCTCGGCCTTCTCGCCATCCTTCACCAGCGAGTCGAACAGCTTGGGGCCGTCCTGGTCGACTTTCGAATAGATACCCAGCCCCGCCAGCCAGATCTTGCGGGAGTACTTCTCGATCCCGCCGACCCAGGAGCTGCTTTCTTTATCGGAATTCTTCTTGCCAGCCATCCTGCTCTCCTTATGGTTTGTGCGCGACGCGCTCAAGCAGCTCGTGCAGCTGTTCAAGCTTCACCGACAACGCCTCAACGTCATGTTTAGACGGAATGCCGAGGCGATTCAAGGCGCGCCCTACCCGTGCGTCGAAAGCTTTTTCGATCTTGTCGAGTTGAATTTCTACCTTGCCGCGTACGCGGCTGACTTCTTCAGCGGCTTCGTCGATCTGGTGGTTGGCTGCATCGAGCTCTTTGTCGATGCGTTTCTTGCCACGCTTCTCGACGCCTTCGCCGGCCTTGACCAGCTCCTGGAAGTAGTCGGAGCCTTCCTGGCCGACGCGGGCGTAGGCGCCGATACCGGCCAGCCAGATCTTGCGCGCATAGCCGCGCACCTCGCCAAGCGTGCCCAGGGCTTCGTCTTTTTTCTTCACAATCACTTTGGCCATGCTGTGTACCTCATGCTCATGAGTGGTGGAAAACCGCCCATGGAGGCTGGGCTTGAGTATTAAGGTAGGGAAGAAAATTAGAAACCTCACCCTAAGGTCGTCGTTGTCGCATCTATATACCGCAAGCACCGTTGGCCATAGCGCTAGCGTCGCAGGCTTCACCTCACGGACATCGACGCCATGACTGCTGTAGCAAACCCACCGAGGCTGACGTTCAAGCAAAGCGTGGCAGCCTGTTTCTCCAAACGACCCAGCCTGCGGGACGTTCTATCAAAAGAAGCATTCCAGACTTTCAGCGACCGGTATCCGTGGTTGCAACGCAACCACCCTCACATCACATCGCTCGATCCTTTCGTCATCCTGCATGCACCGGCCAGCACAGGTGATCTCCCACGTCAGAGCGGGCTGCTGGATGAGCTTCTCAGGCATTTTCTGGCCAAGGAACGTGTGCAACCAAGCGCCGCAGACAAGCTGAGCATCAGCCCACCCCATGTGTTTCAAATTCAGGAGCAAGGCCCGGACAACATCCGCCAACCCGAAATCATCCCGGACCTGACGAAGCTCAGCGATGACTTCGATACAGTGCTTGGTGCGTTGATACCTACCTTCCAGCAAGCCCAGATCGGCTTCTGGAACGGGCTCGACGAAGACAGCCAAGCCTCGCGCATGCTCTGGCTGGAACACACCATCAAGGCCGCATTGCTCGAGAACCTCCCTCGCCAAGGCCTGGCAGATGATGAAAAAGCTGCAATGTACGCCTTGCTCGACGGGGTATTCGACAGCCTGGCTGTCGAGGCGATACAAGTCACGCTCGGAACGGATGGCGAAGCACGCACCGTCACCCTGCCGGATCTGTTGCTCATCACCACAAGTGGTACCCGCAACCTGGTTCTGCAATGCAAACCCTGCGGTTCGGTTCACCGCCATGTCGACCTGCCCAGCTTTGCCACCGCGCTGCAACGGCAGCTAGCACAAAGCTATCGCTTCGAAGCGTTGTCCTGGGCGCACACACCGGTGATCGGGCGCCCTTTCGCCTTCCAGGCCAGGCAACTGCTGAACGGTATCCTGGACGACATCGGGCGCTTGCGTATTGGTGGCCTGGCAACCGTCGACGAGCTGGAGCGACAACTGCGTCAGGTGAGCGACCCGTCAGCTCACTTCTTCGACCTGCCTTCGCAGGAACGAACTGCACCCGCTGTCCGCCCACCGCGATGGCTGCTAAATGCCAGCACTGAGGACCGCTACGCCTATCACACTGCACTGCTCGATCTGGCGGCGAACCAAGGTCGGTCGAAGGGCTGCACATCGCTGAGCGATGTCGAAGATATCCGTGATTACGCCGCTCGCCGCTTGCGTGAGACCCTGCAGGCCCGCTACCCAGACAAGGCGGTACACGACCCGAACGAGGTGCACATCCGCATTTCCCAGGCCATCATCGGCGCCGGCACACAAGGGCAGTCACTGTTCTTGCGCACGGTGCCCCTGACCGATCTGGCGATCTCCCGCCTGCGCCTTGAGGCTGGCGAGGTGATGACCGGGCTCAGTTTCGAGGATGGCTCGCCCGTAAAGGACTGGCTGAGCATCGAGCAGATCAGGGCGCTGATTCATCAGGTCGATATCGGCGCTCACTACCCCACCTACCTGCAGGATCAAGTCAGAACCGAACCGCGCAGGTCCGAACGAATCAGGCAACATGCCAGAGAATGGCGTTACGCCCTTCGGTTCAGCACCCTGAAGGCCAAGATCGAGCGACAGCTTGGCGAAACGGCGAGCCAGGCAATGCTCAGGTTCTGCCAGGGCATGGACAATGGCGCGGACCTTCTGCGCATCGCCCCTCTGGCGTTCCTTTGCGCGCCTGGCGCTTCGGCGAGCGATGTGGCACACGGGATGTTCATCATCGAAATTCCGGCAAGCGGCAGTTGGGTCTTGTACCGCCCGTTCTATGCCGACAGGGCGTTGCAGGAATTTCCGACCCTCGAATTGCTGATGGACGCAGTCCGCAGCAGGGGCGCACTGCAAGAGAGCGTACTGGCCTGGCTCGACGATGACGCGCGTCCGATTTACCAGAACGACGGGTTCAAGCACCCGCACCTGCACCCGAACATTACCGCGCTGACGCACCTGCTCAATGTGCCGGTCGAGCTGCTGGACGGCCTTTTGCAACGCCTCAGACGCCCGGTCCAAGTCTTGTTCCAGGCGTGGATGGATGATCTGGACACCCACCTGTTCAACGCCCGCATCGACACTATGTTATTGGCCTCAGCCAGCAATAGCGTATCCAATGCCCAGGAAGTGCGGGCTTTGGTGAAGGAGGCTGCCTGGGCGATCTTCAATACCGTCACCCAGCTCTGGCATGGCCCGATGACCACCCTGGCGTGGCTGGTCGTGGCGCTGTCGGCGGCCAAGGAAGACGTGGAGGCGCTGATCAAGCGCAGCGGTGACAACAAGATCGTCGCCGCCATAGACCTGCTCACCAACCTGGCCTTGCTCCTTGCCCACCGCCCGGCAACGCCACCTGCCAACAGCGAAGCGGCCGTTACGTTGCGTTTTTCAGGCCCTGCACCGAAGGAAGAATCCCCGCCCCCAGCGCTCGAGCAGCCACAGGAGAAACCCTGGCAGGCCCCCGTCGAGGCGCCGCAGCCCACGCGGGTGCGTGTAGAAAGCTGGCATGACGAGCAGCGCCTGAGCAACCTGTCGGTACAGGAGCGCCAGTCACTGGCCCAACTGCAAGCCTCGCAGTCACTCGAAGGGCACGCGCCACTGACAAGGGGCCGTTTGCGTGGGTTGTTCAATATCGCCGGCCGTTACTACGTCAAGCTGGGCGATGACGTCTATGAAGTCATCGAGACCTGGAACGGCATGCAGATCATCGGCCCAGAGCCGAGCAGCAGCGAATGGGTGTCCCAATGGGATGGCGCCCCGGACGGCTACCATATCGTTGGTCGTGAACGCCCAAAAGGCCCTTGGTTGACGCGCTGGCATGGCCAATGGACTGTGAATCTTACCCTCTTTGGCGGCATGCCAAGGAACAGGCTATCCATCAACGCGGAAAACCGCCAGCGGTTCGACACGTTGAGCGCAACCGCCACGGCTAACCAACAAGCGCTGAATCAGATGGCACCCCTGATGGAACGCAGCCAAGTGCAACTGCAGGTTTATGACGACCTCGCGCGGGAATACAGCATGGCTGTCGATGCACTACCTGCACATGAGCGTGATACACCGCCGCCAGCCTTGCAGCTTCAGAGGCAGGCACTCAAAGCCCAGCGCCTACGGCACTTACCGGAAATCAGGGCATCCGCGCTCTACCTGGAACGGCAAAGCACGCTGCTACACGGGAATATCGAAGTGTTCAAGGAGATGGCCGAACCACGGTTCAGCAAATTCGACACCCGAGCCCCGAGCCGACGCCGATACGGCAACTGGTACGGTGCAGCCATCGAAAACGACATGCTGCTGTGCCGCCGCTTGCTGGAGCAGGTCGACCACCAGGCACTGAGCGCACAGTCCATCGGGCTGCCCCGCGTTCCAGAGACTGCCGAGCAGATACAGCAATACCTCGATTATTGCGAACGGGTACGCGATTCCAGCCAGGCCAGCCGCCGCCTGCTTGTCGTCAGCCAGCGGCTGGACCGGACCTTGGCGCAAGTACTGCCGGACCCCAAGATCGAATTTGCCGACAAAGCCACAAAACTCGCCCAGACCATTCGACGCAGGACGTATTCGACACTGGTCATTCGGGCCCAGCTGCTCAGTGACCTGGCCTACCTCGCCGTGGACAAGACTCGGCTCTCTGCGGACACGGCCGAGCATTTGCTTGCGATGCGCGCGCCGCTCAGCGGCATCGAATTCAGCCGTACGATCTGGAGCCAGGACGGTCTGGAAGCCACCGAAGAGACGGCCCAGGTCAAAGCCGAACTGCTTGAGGATATCCTTCAGAAATACCGTACCGTGCTGGATCGCGCCCAATACATGAAGACACTGGACTCGCCTGCGCTGGTCGCTGACGTGCTGGACGAATATATACGCGAACTGTCCACCATTACCCAGATCACGGAGCAGCAACTTAGCGCGACCTTGACCAATCTCGACAGCGGCATCACCCTCCCCCCGCCAACGCCCTATCATCGCCCCGCAACGATCAGGCGCCGGGTCATCCGTGTTGACCGAGGTCGACCGCTGTTGGTGGAAATCGACCAAATGGGCAATCGGGCCATCCAGCGCAGTGCATTCAACCAGGAGCCTGCGGGCAGTTTCGCGCAACGCGACGGGGTGTGGCATGCCGTGCCTGAGCAAGCGCGGCCGGCCCGGCACGACCGGGCACAGCTGCGCCAGCGAGCAAGCCGCCTGCTGGCAGAGGTGGATGGGAAAATTGCCTTCGCCGCTCACTATGCCGATGAGCCCAACAGCCTGGCCGACTTTCTGGAATGGCCGGCAGGTGACATGCGCGAAGTGCAGCAGCAACTGACCGAGCTGAACAATCCACTGGATTCCAGCTTGGTCGACCTCCTTCGGGCAGCGGTGGACCGCGTCAATCACGAAAGGCATCGGCTGCTCACCGACGCATACCTGAACACCCGCCATCCCGACGGCAAGGCCCTTCGCTTCCTGGCTGAGCAGAAGCGGTTTCGGATCAGGCAGACCGTGATTCGCCGGCAGCTACGTCACGCCAATGATTACCTCGACGTCTACGAGATTCGCGATGTGCAAGCGCCACAGCGGTTACTGTGGGAGGCACATTTTCACTATCCCAGCCTGGAAGCGAGGGGGCATGACTTCGTCAAGGGCCACCTCAAATTCTGGGATGCAGGCGTCAGGGGCCGCAAGGCCCTGCTTGAGCAAGCCGCAAGCGCACGGGAGCGCATCGCGATCTACCGCGGCGACCTGCGCCTGGAGCAGGTGATTGGCATCATTCCCTTCCCGGCGGACGCCCCGCAATAGCCAGAGAGCGGCCCTGGCTCAGGCCAGGGCCTTGTCCAGCGCCCGCTCGATCTCGCCCTTGATGGTGCCGCTCATCATCGACAGCATCATGCCCAGTTTCAATTCGACACGGATGCTGTCGTCGCCAATGTGCACACTGCCATTGGCGCCACTGCGCGCAACGTCCACGCGGTCACCGTTCCAGGTGGCCTTGAGGTCGTACTCACGGCTGAGCTTGTCGACCAGCGCTTCGGCCTTGGCGCGGGCGGCATCACGGCCTAGGGAGTGTTTGCGTTCGACGCTGATCTGGGTCATGCGGGCGTTCCTGAAGATGTAGACATAATCAGCATTATGCCCGCCCCTGCCCACTGGCACACCCCGCCAAGACAAATCCGCCCGTTCGCCCTAGAATGGCGGTAATTTTTTCCGGTGAAGCGATATGAACGACCAGCGCAAAGGCGACCACGCCGAACCCACCACCCACTTTGGCTACCAGGACGTACCTGAAAGCCAGAAGGCGAAAAAAGTCGCCGAAGTGTTCCACTCGGTGGCAGCCAAGTACGACCTGATGAACGATGTGCTTTCCGGCGGCATGCACCGCCTGTGGAAGCGCTTTACCATCGAGCTGTCGGGCGTGCGCAGCGGCAACCGGGTGCTGGACATCGCCGGCGGTACCGGTGACCTGGCCGCCAAGTTCTCGCGCCTGGTCGGCCCGACGGGTCAGGTGGTACTGGCCGACATCAACGAGTCGATGCTCAAGGTTGGCCGTGACCGCCTGCTGGACCGCGGTGTGGCCGGCAACATCGAGTTCGTCCAGGCCGACGCCGAAAAACTGCCGTTCCCGGACAACCACTTCGACTGCGTGACCATCGCTTTCGGCCTGCGCAACGTCACCCACAAGGACGAAGCCATCCGTTCGATGCTGCGCGTGCTCAAGCCCGGTGGCCGTCTGCTGATCCTGGAATTCTCCAAACCGACCAGCAAACTGATGTCCAAGGCCTACGACGCCTATTCGTTCGCTTTCATGCCGCTGGCCGGCAAGCTGATCACCAACGACTCGGAAAGCTACCGTTACCTCGCCGAATCGATCCGCATGCACCCGGACCAGGAAACCCTGAAGAGCATGATGGTCGAGGCCGGTTTCGACCGCGTCACCTACCACAACATGACCAGCGGCATCGTTGCCGTGCACCGGGGGATCAAACCCTGATGCTGCTGGCCGGGCTGCTCGCCAGCGTCGAACATGGCCTGAACCGCGTCCTGCGCATGGACAGCACGGCCCTGCCGCGGCTGGCCGCGCTGGAAGGCAAGGTCATCGAGATCGACTGCCGCCAACCAGCCCTGCAGGTCTTCATCCTGCCCGATGAAGACGGCCTGATGCTCGCCGCCCACTGGGAAGGCGGGGTCGACTGCAGCCTGCGCGCACCGGCCGGCAGCCTGGTGCAACTTGCCCTGGCCAGGGACAAGACCGCCGTGCTGCACAGCCCGCAGGTAGAACTGCATGGCGACAGCGCCGTGCTGCTCGACCTGTTCGGCGTGCTGCAGGACCTGGAGCTGGACTGGGAGCACGAGCTGCAACGCTGGCTCGGCCCGGTCGCCACGGCCATGCTGGCAGGCCACATTCGCCTGCGTGCACGCTGGACCCGCCAGGGCCTGGCGCGCTTCAGCCAGAACCTTTCCGAGTACCTGGCCGAAGAGTCCCGCACCCTGGTAGGCAAGCGCGAAGCCGAAGCCGCCTTCAGTGAACTCGATGCCCTGAAGCTCGATACAGAACGCCTCGAGGCGCGCATCAAGCGCCTCTCCCGATCCCTTGATACCAGCGAAAACGCATGAAGCTGCTCGCCGTCCGCCGTCTTTTTCGCATCCAGCGCGTGGTGATTCGCTACCGTCTCGATGACCTGCTGTTCGAACAGCCCTTGCTGCCCTGGTGGCTGGCCAGCCTGCGCCTGCTGATGCCGTGGCGCTGGCTGCCACGCAAGCCCACCGAACTCAGCCGTGGCGCGCGCCTGCGCCTGGCGCTGCAGGACCTGGGGCCGATCTTCATCAAGTTCGGCCAGTTGCTGTCCACCCGCCGCGACCTGCTGCCCACCGACATCGCCGACGAGCTGATGCTGTTGCAGGACCGTGTGCCGCCGTTCGACCCGAAACAGGCCGTGGCACTGATTGAAGCGCAGCTGGGCGCGAAGGTTGGCGAGGTGTTCAGCCGTTTCGACGTCGAACCGCTGGCCTCGGCCTCGGTGGCCCAGGTGCACGCCGCACGCCTGAAAACCGGCGAAGAGGTGGTGGTCAAGGTGGTACGCCCGGGCCTGAAGCCGGTGATCGCCCAGGACCTGGCCTGGTTGTTCCTGATTGCCAAGGCCGCCGAACGCGCCTCGGCCGATGCCCGCCGCCTGCACCCGGTGGAAATCGTCGGCGACTACGAAAAAACCATCTACGACGAGCTCGACCTGCTGCGCGAGGCTGCCAACGCCAGCCAGCTGCGGCGCAACTTCGAAGGCTCCGAGCTTATGTACGTGCCCCAGGTGTACTGGGACCTGTGCCGCCCTAAAGTGCTGGTGATGGAACGCATCTACGGCGTACCGGTGACCGACATGGCCACCCTGGCCGACCAGCGTACCGACATGAAGCTGCTGGCTGAGCGCGGCGTGGAGGTATTCTTCACCCAGGTATTCCGCGACAGCTTCTTCCATGCCGACATGCACCCGGGCAATATCTTTGTCAGCACGGTCAAGCCGTGGAGCCCGCAGTACATCGCTATCGACTGCGGCATCGTCGGCAGCCTGACCGCCGAGGACCAGGACTACCTGGCGCGTAACCTGTTTGCCTTCTTCAAGCGTGACTATCGCCGCGTCGCCGAGTTGCACATCGACTCGGGCTGGGTGCCGGCGCATACCAAGGTCAACGAATTCGAAGCGGCGATCCGCACCGTGTGCGAGCCGATCTTCGAAAAACCGTTAAAGGATATTTCCTTCGGCCAGGTGCTGATGCGCCTGTTCCAGACCGCGCGGCGCTTCAACATGGAAGTGCAGCCGCAGCTGGTGCTGCTGCAGAAGACCCTCCTCAACATCGAAGGCCTGGGCCGCCAGCTGTACCCCGACCTGGACCTGTGGAGCACCGCCAAACCCTACCTCGAACGCTGGATGCGCGACCGCTACAGCCCCAAGGCCGTGCTCGGCAACATTCATGGGCAGGTCGAGCAGTTGCCGCACTTGACCAACATGGCCCGCGACCTGCTCGAACGCCTGTCGCAACCGCACCTGAACGATCCGCAACTGCCGGAACGCCGCCGCCAGGGTGACCGCTGGGCCCTGCGCCTGCTGGGCGCCGGCCTGCTCGGTGGTGGCGCGGTGCTGGCCGCAGGCGCCGCTGAGGCCGCCAGCCTGGCCGCCCCTGCTGCCTGGCCGGCCTGGCTGATGCTGGCCGCAGGCCTTTACCTGATCGTGCGCCAATAGCCAGCCGCGCCTGTGGCTGGCACACTAGCGCAAAGGGCCCGATACAGGAGCGGGCCCGCTTTGGAGTCGACGATGAAAGACTGGCTGGACGAGATCAAGTGGAACAGCGACGGCCTGGTACCGGCAATCGCCCAGGACCACAAGACCGGACGCGTGCTGATGATGGCCTGGATGAACCGCGAATCGCTGGCGCTGACCGCCACCGAACAGCGCGCCATCTACTGGTCGCGTTCGCGTGGCAGGCTGTGGCGTAAAGGCGAAGAATCCGGGCACGTGCAGAAGCTGCATGAGCTGCGTCTGGACTGCGACGCCGACGTGATCATCCTGATGGTCGAGCAACTGGGCCATATCGCCTGTCATACCGGCCGTGAAAGCTGCTTCTACCGCGTCTTTGAAGACGGCCAGTGGAAAATCGTCGACCCGGTCCTGAAGGACCCGGATGCCATCTACAGCGCAGGACACTGACATGAGCGACACCCTCAACCGCCTGGCCGAAGTGCTTGAAGAACGTAAGCAAGCGGCGCCTGACAGCTCCTACGTAGCCAGCCTGTACCACAAGGGCCTGAACAAGATCCTCGAAAAGCTCGGCGAAGAGTCGGTCGAAACGATCATTGCCGCCAAGGACGCTGCCGTCAGCAAGGATTACAGCGATGTCATCTACGAAACCGCCGACCTGTGGTTTCATAGCCTGGTGATGCTCAGCGCGCTGGGCCAGCATCCACAAGCCGTGCTCGACGAACTGGATCGCCGTTTCGGCTTGTCCGGGCATGATGAGAAGGCCGCACGCCAGCCATCTGCCTGATGTATTTTTGGGGCGTTGCACGCCCCTGTGGGAGCGGGTTCACCCGCGAAGCATGCAACGCGGTATATGGCACCGGCTGCGCCGGTGTTCGCGGGTAAACCCGCTCCCACAAGGGGCGCGCTGCCAGACAGATTTGCTGTACCTGTAAATTTCGGGAGTACGAAATGGGTATTTTTGACTGGAAACACTGGATCGTCCTGCTGGTCGTCGTGGTCCTGGTGTTCGGTACCAAGAAGCTGAAAAACTTCGGCAGTGACCTGGGCGAGTCGATCAAGGGCTTCCGCAAGGCGATGAACGAAGAAGAGACCAAGCCGGCCGAGCAGACTCCGCCGCCTGCCCAGCCTGTGCCGCCGGTGCAAAACACTGCCCAGCCGCAACAAGGCCACACCATCGAAGGCCAGGCCCAACCGGTCCAAGAGCCGCAACGGAAAGACTGACCCATGTTCGGCATCAGTTTCAGCGAGCTGCTACTCGTAGGTCTGGTCGCCCTGCTGGTGCTCGGCCCCGAGCGCCTGCCCGGTGCCGCGCGCACCGCAGGCCTGTGGATCGGCCGGCTCAAACGCAGCTTCAACAGCATCAAGATGGAAGTCGAGCGCGAAATCGGCGCCGACGACATCCGACGCCAGTTGCACAACGAGCACATCCTGCAGATGGAAGAGGAAGCCAAGCGCATCCTCAACCCGATGACACCCCCTGCCCAGCCGCCGGTAACCACGGCCAGCGTGCAGCCACCTGCCGGGCTTGAGGCCAGGCCGGTCGAAGCACCTGCAACCCCGGTAGCATCCTCTGAACCGCCTCAACCGCCGCGAGCCCCATGAGCGAGAATCCGGAACACGACCAGCCGATGCCGCTGGTCTCGCACCTGACCGAACTGCGCACCCGCCTGCTGCGCTGTGTTGCCGTCATTTTCCTGATCTTTGCCGGGCTGTTTTCCTTCGCCCAGCAGATCTACACCCTGGTCTCGGCGCCGCTGCGCGACCATTTGCCGGCCAACGCGACGATGATCGCCACCGACGTGGCCTCGCCGTTCCTGACGCCGTTCAAGCTGACCATGATCGTCTCGCTGTTCCTGGCGATCCCGTTCATCCTGCAGCAGATCTGGGGTTTTATCGCACCGGGTCTGTACCGCCATGAAAGGCGCATCGCCATTCCGCTGCTGGTGTCGAGCATTCTGCTGTTCTACGCCGGTATGGCCTTTGCCTATTTCCTGGTGTTCCCGCTGATGTTCAGTTTCTTTGCCGCCGCCACCCCGGCAGGCGTGGCAATGATGACCGACATCGCCAACTACCTCGACTTCGTGATGACGCTGTTCTTCGCCTTTGGCGTCGCCTTCGAAATCCCGGTGGCAGTGGTGCTGCTGGTGTGGATTGGCGTGGTCGACGTGAAGTACCTGAAGAAGGTCCGCCCTTACGTGATCATCGGCTGCTTCGTGGTCGGCATGATCCTCACCCCGCCGGACATCTTCTCTCAGACCCTGCTGGCCGTGCCCATGTGGCTGCTGTTCGAGGTCGGCGTGCTGTGCGGTAGCCTGATCCGCAAGCGCAGTGCCCACGACGAAGAAGCCAACGACCACAACGACCAGCCACCAGCGACCCAACCGTGAATCTGTTGCTCCTTGAAGAGGCCGATTTCGTCTCGGCCGACCGCGTCGTTCTTGCTGATCGGCGCTTTACCCACATGCAGGAAATCCACCGCGTAGCGGTGGGCGACAACCTGCGCGTGGGCCGTATCAACGGCCTGATGGGCAAGGCCACAGTGCTGCGCCTGGAACAGCACGAGGCCGAACTTGAAGTGGCGTTCGACCAGCAACCACCGGCGAAGCTGCCGTTGACCCTGGTGCTGGCGGTGCCGCGGCCGAAAATGCTGCGACGGCTGTTCCAGACCGTGGCCACTCTGGGCGTATCGCGGCTGATCCTGGTGAACAGTTACAAGGTCGAGAAAAGCTTCTGGCAAACGCCTTTCCTGCAGCCCGAGAGCATTCGCGACAACCTGATCCTCGGCCTGGAACAGGCGCGTGACACGGTGCTGCCCGAGGTGATCATCGAGAAACGCTTCAAGCCTTTCGTCGAAGACCGCCTACCCGCCATCGCCGCTGGCACCCTGGGCCTTGTGGGCCACCCCGGCCCTTACCCCGCCTGCCCGCGTGCCGTGGAACAAGCCGTAACCCTGGCCATCGGCCCAGAAGGCGGCTGGATCCCCTACGAAATTGACCTGCTGGGCAAGGCTGGCCTGGCACCGGTGCAGCTGGGTGATCGCATCCTGCGGGTAGAGACCGCCGTCACTGCGCTGCTTTCGCGTATTTTCTGACGTAAACGCCGTTTTTTCGCCCATCAAGTTTCCCCCTCCCGGGCCGATGGCCTTGGCAACACAACAATTATTTGTGCTGCCAAGCCGCCGGGGAGTCGTACATGTACCAATGGTTAGCCCAATCGCTGGGCAATGTGAGCGTGAATCGCAAACTGGGGCTGGGTTTCGGCCTGGTGCTGCTGTTGACCCTGGCTATTACCCTGGCCGGCTGGCACGGCATGGACAGCATCATCGACCGTGGCGACAAGCTGGGTAACATCTCGGTTATCCAGCAGTACACCCAGGAACTGCGCATCGCCCGCCAGCATTACGAGCGCCGCAGTGATGACGCGTCGGTGGCCGAGCTGGAAAAAGCCCTGGCCAACCTCGACCGCCAGGTGCAGCTGATGCTCGGGCAAATCGAACACCCCGCCGACCGCCAGCGCCTGGAGCAGCAGCGCGAGGCCGTGCGCATTTACCAGCAGGCATTCAACGAGCTGAAACATGCCGGCCAGCGCCGCGAGGCCAGCCGTAGCGTGCTCGGCGACAGCGCTGACAAGGCTGCAGAGCTGATCGGCCGCGTGCAGCGGGGCCTGCTGCAAGGCGGCGATATCAACCAGTACCAGCACGCGGTAGACGTCAGCGCCCTGCTGCAACAAGCGCGTTTCCAGGTTCGTGGCTACACCTACAGCGGCAATGCCGAGTTCCAGCAAACGGCGCTGAAAGCCATCGACCAGGCCCTCGCCGAGCTGCGCGCATTGCCGGCCAAAGTGCCGGCCGAACATGCCGCCGGTCTCGACGATGCCGCCACCGCCATGGGCGGCTACCGCGATGCGGTCACCCAGTTCGGCAATGCCCAGGCCGCCAGCGAGCAGGCCCTGCAGCACATGGCCGAGCAAGGTACGCTGCTGCTACAGACCAGCCAGGCGATGACCACTTCGCAAACCGCCGTGCGTGACGCCGGCGCGACCCAGGCCAAGACCCTGCTCGCCGTGGCCACCGGGCTGGCCCTGGCCCTCGGCCTGCTGGCGGCATGGGCAATTACCCGGCAGATCATCATCCCCCTGCGCCAGACCCTGCGCGCCGCAGAGCGGGTCGCCAGTGGCGACCTGACCCAGAACCTGCAGGTGAACCGCCGCGACGAACTGGGCCAGTTGCAAGCGAGCATGCAGCGCATGACCCAAGGCCTGCGCGAACTGATCGGCGGCATCGGTGACGGTGTCACTCAGATCGCCAGTGCCGCAGAGGAGCTGTCGGCGGTAACTGAGCAGACCAGCGCCGGAGTCAACAACCAGAAGGTCGAAACCGATCAGGTAGCGACCGCCATGAACCAGATGACGGCCACCGTGCACGAGGTAGCCCGTAACGCCGAGCAGGCCTCGGAAGCCGCCCTGATGGCCGACCAGCAAGCCCGCGAAGGCGACCGGGTGGTGGGTGAGGCTGTGGCACAGATCGAGCGGCTGGCGGGTGAAGTGATCAACTCCAGCGAAGCGATGAACCAGCTCAAGGCCGAGAGCGACAAGATCGGCAGCGTGCTCGACGTGATCAAATCGGTGGCTCAGCAGACCAACCTGCTGGCCCTGAACGCGGCTATCGAAGCCGCTCGCGCCGGCGAGGCCGGGCGTGGCTTTGCCGTGGTGGCCGATGAAGTACGCAGCCTGGCCCAGCGCACCCAGCAGTCGACTGAAGAGATCGAAGAGCTGATTGCCGGCCTGCAAAGCGGCACCCAACGGGTGGCCAGCGTGATGGACAACAGCCGCCAGCTGACCGACAGCAGCGTCGAGCTGACCCGCCGCGCCGGCAGCTCGCTGGAGACCATTACCCGCACCGTGTCGTCGATTCAGGCGATGAACCAGCAGATTGCCACGGCAGCCGAGGAACAGACAGCCGTGGCCGAGGAGATCAACCGTAGCGTGATGAATGTGCGGGATATATCCGACCAGACCTCGGCGGCAAGTGAAGAGACGGCCAGTTCGAGTGTGGAGCTGGCTCGGCTGGGGACCCACCTGCAGGGGTTGGTGGGGCGGTTCAAGCTGTGATCTGAGGGATGAATCAGCTGCACTGGCCTCTTCGCGGGTAAACCCGCTCCCACAGGTATCGCGCAGGTTTCAAGGGCTGAGCAGTACCTGTAGGAGCGGGCTTACCCGCGAAGAGGCCAGTGCAGGCAGAACCTTCCTACAGTTCGCGGCGAAATTTCCTACTTGGCTTTCAGGTCAAGTCCTACAGCTCCGCTGCCGATTGGCAGAGGTGAGATGCCAGCAATGCGCTTGCATCCCCTTTCTTGAATGGACGGAGACTCACCATGCTCGGATACCTCAACCGCAAGCTCGGCAACATCAGTGTCGCTGCCAAGCTGGCCCTCGGCTTTGCGGTGGTCCTGCTGCTTACCCTGGCCACCACCCTCAGCGGCTGGCGCGCACTGGATGGCGCCATTACCCGCTCGGAACAGCTGAGCGAGATCGGCCTGATCAACGACCTCACCAAAGACCTGCGCGCAGAGCGCATCACGTATCGCGTGCTTAACGACGACGCCAGCAAAGCACAAGTTACCCGCATCCTTGACCAGCTGGACGCCATGCTGTCCACGCTGCAGCAACGCAGCAACGTTGATGAGTCTCGCCAGTTACTGAGCGAGAAGCTGGCGATGCTGCAGCGCCTGCGCGACACCTTCAGCGAGCTGCAAAGCAGCGTCATCAACCGTACTGCCCTGCGCGAAACCATGCAGGCACAGGAACATAAGCTAAACGAGGTCATCGAGAATCTACAGACCCAAGCCCTGCTGAACATGTCGGCCGACGGCCAGCGTAGTGCCGTACTGAGCCTGATGGATAACCTCACCCGGCATGTCGATGGCGCTAACCAGCAAAGCCTGATGCCGGCTTATACCTTCTCCCCCGTCGAGGAATTCACGCGGGTGGGCGAACGTGCGCTGGACGCCGCCGATACCAGCCTTGGGCAATTGCTACAAAACCTCGAGCCGCTGGGCTTGCCACACGCGCTCACCGAGCAACCCGGTACCGAGTTGGCCAAATACCGGGCCAGCCTGGACCAGTACCGCCGCGCGGCCGTGCGGGTTGAGCAACTGCAGAATGCGATGGAGCAAATGGGCGATGAACTGGCCGCAGTGAGCGTGCAACTAAGTGAACGCAAGATCGAACAGCGCGACAGCGAAGCCTTGGCCGCCCGCTCGCTGCTGACCGGCGTAGCGCTGCTGGCACTCGCAATGGGGGTGTTAGCCGCCTGGCTGATCACCTTGCAGATCACCCAGCCATTGCGCCAGACGCTGGCCGTGGCTGCACGCATAGCCAAAGGCGACCTGAGCCAGGTTGACGCGGTGCAACGCCGTGACGAGATGGGCCAGTTGCAAAGCCGCATGCGTGAGATGACCTTGAGCCTGCGCGAGCTTATCGGGGGTATCGACCAAGGCGTCGGCCAGCTGTCACAGGCCGCCTCACAGCTGGCAGCCAGCAGCGAGGACACCAAACTGAAGATCAACCAGCAGCGCGAGGAAACCGACCAGGTGGCCACCGCCATGAACCAGATGAGCGCCACCGTTCAGGAAGTGGCACAGAACGCCGAGCAGGCCTCGCTGGCTGCAACCAACGCCGACCAGCAGGCCCAGGTGGGCGATCAAGTGGTCTCCGAGGCCATCAACCGTATCGAGCAACTGGCTGGGCAAATGGACCACTGCCTGGCGGCCATGCAACACCTGGCAGGTGAAAGTCAGCGCATCGGCAGCATTCTCGATGTGATCAAGTCGGTGTCCGAACAAACCAACCTGCTGGCACTGAACGCCGCCATCGAGGCCGCCCGAGCCGGTGAAGCCGGGCGTGGTTTTGCTGTGGTAGCCGATGAAGTCAGAGGGTTGGCGCAGCGCACGCAGCAGTCCACCGAAGAGATCGAACAGCTGATCGAAAGCCTGCACAGCGGCACCGACCAGGTCACCAGCCTGCTCGACAACAGCAAGCGCCTGACCGAGCAGAGCGTCGAACTGAGCCGCAAGGCGGGGGATGCCTTGAGCCAGATTACCGATACGGTGTCGAGTATCCAGGGCATGAACCAGCAAATCGCCACGGCCAGCGAGGAGCAGAGCGTGGTGGCCGAGCAAATCAACCGCAGTGTGATCAGCGTGCGCGATGCGTCAGACCAGACCAATGCAGCCAGCGAGCAGACGGCGGCTTCGAGTGGGGAGCTGGAGCAGCTGGGGCAGCAACTACGGGGGATGGTGGGGCGGTTCAGCCTTTGAAATTGCCGGGGCCGCGTAGCGGCCCCTTGCGCGCTGCAGGGCTTGCTCAAGTGATTGAGAGCATATTTACGCTCAGGCTAAACTGTTAATTCTGCCAGTTGTGCTGGCGCAGGCGGGGCCTATGATCAATTGCACCCTATTAAAGAGAGCGCCGAAGTCAATGTTCCCAAAAAAATTGTACTTCCGCAATGGGAATACGCTTGCAATCATCAGTGCAGGCGATAGCCAAAGTCGCCTACTCAGGGCGGTGGGAGTTCCACTGGGTCAATTAAGCTCAGCGCCTGAGGAGGCCCGCCTTTTAGCAACCGATGAAGCACACTCCACTCTATGTACGCAGCACACACACGGCTTTCACGCCTCCCAATACAGTCCCTATGGCCACAGCACCGGCGAGAGCCGAGGGACTGCATTGGGCTATAATGGTGAGCTATTGGAACCCTTCGATTTCTATTTACTGGGTCATGGCAACCGAGCGTACAGCACTCGCCTGATGCGCTTTCTATCCCCCGACCGAACGGGAATTTTTTTAAAAAATAACTTCAACTGTTATGCCTATGCTGCCGGTGACCCAGTTAATTACACAGACCCTTCGGGCAATACACCAGCATTTATCAAGAACGGACTTAGATTGGTCGGCGCAATGAGACCAAGGCGCAAAAAAAACATCCTTCCAGATTCAGACTTCCTCCATATGGAAAGACACCAATTTGCAAGCAAAGAAGAATTCATCACAATGGGTAATGATTTGCTCACATCGCAAAGACAATTTGAAAAAAGAGAAATCAACCACTTGACTAAATGGAAAGATGCCAAGCGCTGGATAATAGAAAAAATGCATGCACTTGAGTCATTTGAAGAAATAATGCTGCCCGCACCACCCACTGCTGAACCGCCAGCCGCCAAACCGTTAAGAGTATTTGCATTCAATGATGCGAGAGATTATTTACATAAAAGCTTGACCAATGCTAACAATTTAATCGAAATGCACACACACCAAATCCTAATTGTTGGGGGTCTGATTAGAAAAGTAGAATCAAAACTAAATAACCCCCACTTTAGTAGGTAGAGAAGCGATATCCCTACCGCCTAGAGTCGGCATCAACTATCAAGTAAATGCTGTCACAACCCCTGGCGCAGGAATGCCAGTACCCGTTGGTCTTTCGGGGAGGCAAAGACTTCTGCCGGTGCCGAATCGAGCAACTGGTCGGGCAGATGGACCATTGCCTGACGGCCATGCAGCATCTGGCAGGCGAAAGCCAGCGTATTGGCAGCATCCTCGATGTGATCAAGTCGGTGTCCGAACAGACCAACTTGCTGGCCCTGAACGCGGCTATCGAGGCGGCACGGGCGGGAGAAGCCGGACGCGGATTTGCCGTGGTGGCCGATGAAGTGCGCGGTTTGGCCAAGCGTACCTCGACTGCAACCGAAGAGATTGGCCAGCTAATCGACAGCCTGCACAACGGTACCGACGAGGTGACCCGCTTGCTGGACAGCAGCAAGAACCTGACCGAGCAGAGCGTGGAGCTGAGCCGCAGGGCCGGGCATGCGCTGAGCCAGATCGCCGACACCGTGTCGAACATTCAGGGCATGAACCAGCAGATCGCCACGGCCAGCGAAGAACAAAGCGTGGTGGCCGAGCAAATCAACCGAAGCGTGATCAATGTGAGGGATGTGTCGGATCAGACCAGTGCGGCCAGCGAACAGACGGCGGCCTCGAGCGGGGAGCTGGAGCAGTTGGGGCAGCAGTTGCGGGGGATGGTTGGGCGGTTCAGCATTTGAGGTTACAGGGGCTGCTTTGCAGCCCAATCGCCGGCAAGCCAGCTCCCACAGGCATGACGCTGACCTGCTTTTTGTGGGAGCTGGCTTGCCGGCGATTGGGGCGCAAAGCGCCCCCGCTTTTTACAGCACCTGGCGCAGGAAAGCCTGCGCGCGCGGGTCCTTCGGCGCATCGAAGAACGCCCCTGGCGCTGCATCTTCCAGCAGCTTGCCGTGGTCGAAGAACAGCACCCGGTCCGCCACTTCGCGGGCAAAGCCCATTTCATGGGTGACGCAGACCATGGTCATGCCTTCCTGGGCCAAGGTCTTCATCACGTCCAGCACTTCGCCGACCATTTCCGGGTCAAGCGCCGAGGTCGGCTCGTCGAACAGCATCACTTTCGGGTCCATCGCCAGGGCACGGGCAATCGCCACGCGCTGTTGCTGACCGCCCGACAAGCGCGACGGGTACTCGTTGGCCTTCTGCGAAATACCCACCTTCTCCAGCAACGCCCGGGCCTTGGCTTCACGCTCGGCCTTGTTGCGCTTGCGCACCACCTTCTGCGCCAGGCACAGGTTTTCCAGCACGGTCATGTGCGGGAACAGGTTGAAGTGCTGGAACACCATGCCGACTTCGCGGCGGTAGGCGTTGATGTCGGTCTTCGGGTCGGCCAGTTGCAGGCCGTCGATGGCCACATGGCCTTGGTCGAAATGCTCCAGGCCGTTGAGGCAGCGCAGGAAGGTGGACTTGCCCGAACCCGATGGGCCGAGCACTACCACCACTTCGCCTTTGGCGACCTGGGTGGTGACGTTGTCCACAGCCCGTACCACTTGGCCACGGGTGTCGAAGACTTTCAGCAGGTCACGGACTTCAATCACTTTGCGCAAGCCTCCGCTCGAGCCGGCTGGCCAGGTGCGACAGCGGCAGGTTGATCAGCAGGTACAGACCTGCCACGCAGAACCAGATCTCGAAGGTCGAGAACGAGGTGGTAATGGCCTCGCGGCCGCTCTTGGTCAGTTCGGTGATCGCGATCACCGAAACCAGCGAGGTGTCCTTGACCAGGCTGATGAACTGGCCAGCCAACGGCGGCAGCACGCGCTTGAAAGCCTGCGGCAGGATCACGTGGCGCATCGACTGGCCGGCGTTCAGGCCCAGCGAGCGCGCGGCTTCGTTCTGGCCCTTGGTGATGGACTGCACGCCAGCACGGACGATTTCTGCCACGTAGGCGCCCGTGAACAGTGCCAGCGCCGCCACCCCGGCGAACTCGCGGGACAGGTTGAGCACGGTGCCGATGAAGAAGTAGAAAATGAAGATCTGCACCAGCAGCGGCGTGCCGCGCACCAGTTCGACATAAACGGTCGAGAGGTCACGCAGGGTCGGGTTGCTGGACAACCGGCACAAGCCCGCGAACAAGCCGATGACCAGGCCCAGCGCGCCGGATACCACCGACAGCCACAACGTGGTCCACAGGCCCCAGGCCAGCGGGCCGGCAGCCCAATGGCGGGTGACGCCAATCTGGTCGCCTTCGGCCACATCGTCGCCGCGGCTCAGTTGCAGGCTGTCCTTGGCCACTTCGAGGACCTGCTCGTCACCTTGCTCGCCCTTCAGCGTGACGCGGGCGTTATCGCCGGCAATGACGATCTCCTGCACGGTGCCATAACCGGCAGCGCGCTGAACGTCTTCAGCCTTGTAGGCGAAGTATTGCGGTACGCGGTTCCAGCGCCACTCGTAGGACATCATCGAGGTGGCCATGTACAGGCTGATCGCCAGGCCGACCAGCACCAGGGCGGTCAGCCCGTGCCAGGGCCACTGGGCTTTCTTGTGTTTGATCACGTGGGGTACTTCCGTAAATGCGAACGCGCAGGGTTTGCCTGCGCGTCGGGGTCAAAGCCGGGCTTGTGGCCTGGGCCTTATTCCATGTCCTTCAGCCAGTCCTTGTTCTTGAACCACTTGTCGTGAATACGATCGTAGGTCCCGTCATGCTTGATCTGGTGCAGGAAGTTGTTGATGAAGTTGATGCTGTCGTAGTCGCCTTTCTTCAGGCCGAAAGCCAGCGGCTCGTAGGTGAAGGGCTCTTCGAGGAACAGCAGCTTGCCGGCACCGGCTTTCTCCACGGCTACCACGTTGTATGGGGCGTCGTAGACGAAGGCATCAGCCTTGCCGTTGACCACGTCCATCACCGCTTCCTGTTCGTTGTCGTAGCCGTGGTACTTGGCTTTGCCGATCAACTTCTTGGAGACCATTTCACCGGTGGTGCCCAGCTTGGAGGTCAGGCGGTACTTCTCGTTGTTCAGGTCTTTGTACGACTTGATCTCGCCCGCCAGTTCCTTGCGGATCAGCAGGGTCTGGCCAACCACGATGAAGGGTTCGCTGAAGTTCAGGCGCAGGTTGCGTTCCTGGGTCAGGGTCATGCCGCTGCCGATCATGTCGAACTTGTCGGTCAGCAGGGCCGGGATGATGCCGTCATAAGCCGTGGAGACCGCTTCGAACTTGACGCCCATGGACTTGGCCATGGCCTTGAGAATGTCGACTTCGAAGCCGATGATCTCGCCACGCTTGTTGGTCATCTGGAACGGCATGTAGGTCGGGTCCATGCCCACCTTGAGGGTGCCGCGCTTGACCGCGTCATCGATGGCGCCTGCCTGGGCCGCAGTTACAGCGACCAGGGCGGTTACACCGACCAGCAGTCGCGAAAGGTATTGCTTGATCATCACCAAGTCCCCTAGCAAGAAAAGTAGCGAATCTTATTGTGTTGGCACGGCCGTACCGGCCGAGGCGTCGTATCGGAATGGGATGCTAACGCATGGCGGCTCGGGGACCTAGCGCCGGGGGGGACTTTGTTGGCCAAAATCCGATTAGGCAGGAAGATTGGGGAGCCTTCATCGCCGGCAAGCCAGCTCCCACAGGATTCACATAGGCCAGAGGCTTGCGCAATACCTGTGGGAGCTGGCTTGCCGGCGAATGGGCCGCAAAGCGGCCCCAGGCCGATCAGGCGCCGACGAGTGCCGGTTGGCCTTCGTTCTCGGGGTGCAGCGGCAACAGCGGCGAGTGCGGGTCGTTCTTGATAGAAGCGCGCCACACATCGATCCACGCCGCGTTGTGCTCTGCCCACACCTGCTCGTGCAGGCGGGACAGCGCCACCGGGTCGCTGAGCAGGGCCAGGCGGGTGTTGAGGTCCAGCCCTTGAGGCCCGACTTCCATGGCCTTGGCCACGCGCTCGGCACGCAGCGCTTCAATCGGCGCCGCCTGGCCATGACGGGCAGTGGCCATGGCGCAAGCCAGGGCGTTCTGCCGTGGGTCGACCACAGCCCGCACGAAGCCGTCATGCAGGGCATGCCAGCGGTTTTCGTGGGTGTACTGGTCGGTAGCCAGCAGCTCTTGCGGGGTGGCGTATTCCTCGGGGATGAGGAACAGCTTCTCGTCCTTGGCGGCCAGGCCCAGGCGGGTGCGGCTGGAGATCACCGAAACCGGGATCGACAGCATCAGCGAGCCAACGATTGGCGCCAGCCACCACAGGAAGGCCGGGTTCAGCCAGGCCACCAACCCAGCCCAGGCAATACCCAGCAAGGTTTGCGGGCCGTGGCGACGCATAGCCTCGCCCCACGGCGTGGAGTCGTCGTCACGCTGCGGCGAGTTCCAGGTCGCAGCCCAGCCGAGGAACGCGGCCAGCACGAAGCGGGTGTGGAAGATCATGCGCACCGGTGCCAGCAGCATGGAGAACAGCATCTCCATCAGCATCGACAGGGTGACCTTGACCCGTCCGCCAAACTCGACAGCGCCCTTGGCCCAGATCAGGATGATGCTCAGCAGCTTGGGCAGGAACAGCAACACGATGGTAGTGGAGAACAGCGCCACGGCCTTCTCCGGGTGCCACTGCGGCCATAGCGGGTAGAGCTGGTACGGTTCGATGAAGTACTGCGGCTCCATCAGGGTGTTGGTCGCCAGCAACGCGGTCGACAGCACCAGGAACAGGAACCACAGCGGCGCCGACAGGTACGACATAACCCCGGTAAGGAACACCGCACGGTGTACCGGGTGCATGCCCTTGACCAGGAACAGGCGGAAGTTCATCAAGTTGCCGTGGCACCAGCGGCGGTCGCGCTTGAGCTCGTCGAGCAGGTTGGGCGGCAGCTCTTCGTAGCTGCCCGGCAAGTCGTAGGCGATCCACACGCCCCAGCCGGCACGGCGCATCAGCGCGGCTTCGACGAAGTCGTGGGAAAGGATTGCACCGGCGAACGCGCCCTTGCCCGGCAACGGCGCCAGGGCGCAGTGCTCGATGAACGGCTTCATGCGGATGATCGCGTTGTGGCCCCAATAGTGCGACTCGCCCAGCTGCCAGAAGTGCAGGCCAGCGGTGAACAGTGGGCCGTACACGCGGGTGGCAAACTGCTGCATGCGTGCATAGAGGGTGTCCATGCCCGAGGCTTTCGGCCCGGTCTGGATGATGCCGGCGTCCGGGTTGGCCTCCATCAGGCGCACCAGGCTGCTCAGGCACTCGCCGCTCATGACGCTGTCGGCGTCGAGCACGACCATGTACTTGTACTCGCCACCCCAGCGACGGCAGAAATCGTCGAGGTTGCCGCTCTTGCGCTTCACCCGGCGCCGACGGCGGCGGTAGAAGATGCGCCCGAAGCCTTTGGTTTCACGGCACACGTCCAGCCAGGCTTGTTGTTCGGCCACGGCGATGTCGGTGTCGTTGGTGTCGCTGAGCACGAAGAAGTCGAAACGGTCGAGGTTGCCGCTGGCGGCCACCGACTCGAACGTTGCGCGCAGGCCGGCAAACACGCGCGGCACGTCTTCGTTGCAGATCGGCATCACCAGCGCGGTACGCGCCTCGGGTGCAATTGGCTCGTTGCCGGCGCTGCTGCCCGAAATCTTGTATTTGTCGCGACCGGTGAGCAGCTCGAGGAAGCCCATCAGTGCGGTCCAGAAGCCCGCCGACACCCAGCAGAACAGGATGCCGAAGAGGACCAGGATGGAGGTTTGCAAGGCATACGGCCACACCTGCACCACGGTATCCCACAGCGGCTGGCTGAGGACTTCGTCAAGGTCGACGAACGACCAGCCCTGGTACGGCAGGATGCCCTTCATGTACCAACCGGCGACGATGGTCTGGCCGATCATCAGGGTCAGCAGGATATAACGGCGGATCGAGCCAACCGTGCGCCAGCGTGCCGGCGGCAGCTCGCGCTTGGGTGGCTGCGGCGCGTTGGGGCGGCCGGTCATGCGCCTCCACATGCGGATCAGCACGTTGGTGCGCCAAGGCTCAGGCACAACTTTGGTGCGCTTGATCGGTGGAGCGATCTTCAGGCACAGGCGGCCGCTGCCGTCGACGCCGAGCATTTCGGCGTCTTCCAGTTCGGCAGCGCTGCCCACGGTGAGGCGCGGGCCTACCGAGGCCTGCACGGCCTCGGTGGGGCTGGCGGCCGGGTCGGCCGCCAGGCGTTGGTGCAGCTCACTGAACGACGAGCAACTGGCGAGTTCCGCCCGTTGCTCGTCACTCAGTGGCAGGTGAGCCAGGTACTCGCCAAGCGATACTGGCCTTGCGTTTGAGTTACTCATCGGCAGGCAACTGATAGCTCCAGGTCTCGGTCAGCACCTTCTCGGTGGTGGCCGGGGTCCCGTTGGTGGGCGCCGCATCGGCGGCAGGTTGTTCGGCCTTGGCAGGTTGCTCAGCCTTGGCGGCTTTCTCGGCCTTGGCATGCTTGGCTGCGGCCTTGTCCTGCTTGGCGTCCTGGGCAGGCTTGGCGGGCTCGACCGGCACATCACGCACCAGCGCGGCACGCATTCCGGTGGATTTGTTGGCTTCCTTGACCTTCAGGCGCAGGGTCAGGCGCCAGCCCTTGGTCTCAGGGTTATAGCGCAGATTGTTCTCGACCACCTCGGCGTTGTCGTCAACGCTGATCTGGCTGCGCACTGCGGCGTCTTCCGGCAATGCGGCCAGGGCCGGGCCGGCGAAGTCGACCAGGAAGGCCACGCTGCCGTCTGGCTGGCGGATCAGGTTGGACTGCTTGACGTCACCGGTGGAGCGCAGGGTCTGCTTGACCGAGCCCAGCTCAGGCGCCTGGAATTTCGCCTCGTCGATGGTCCAGTGCAGGCGGTAGGCGTACTCGATCGGCTTGCCTGCCTCCGGCAGTTTCTCCGGGCTCCAGAAGGCCACGATGTTGTCGTTGGTCTCGTCCGCAGTCGGGATTTCGACCAGGTCGACGGTGCCCTTGCCCCAGTCACCCTTCGGCTCGATCCAGGCGCTTGGGCGCTTCTGGTAGTTGTCGTCGAGGTCTTCATAATCGCTGAAGGCACGCTGGCGCTGCATCAGGCCGAAACCACGCGGGTTCTCGACGCTGAAGTTGCTCACGGCCAGGTGTTTCGGGTTGTTCAGCGGGCGCCACAGCCACTCGCCATTGCCGGCGTGGATCGACAGGCCTTCGGAGTCGTGCAGGGCCGGACGGTAGTTGAGGACCTTGGACGGCTGGTTGGGGCCGAACAGGAACATGCTGGTCAGCGGGGCAATGCCCAGGCGGCTGACCTGGTCACGCAGGAACACGCGGGACTGCACGTCGACCACGGTGTCGTTGCCCGGGCGCAGGGTCAGCTTGTAGGCGCCGGTGGAGCGCGGCGAATCCAGCAGGGCGTAGATCACCAGGTGCTTGTCGGCCGGCTTGGGCTTCTCGACCCAGAACTCGGTGAAGCGCGGGAATTCCTCGCCCGACGGCAGCGCAGTGTCAATGGCCAGGCCACGGGCCGACAGGCCATACACATGGCCCTTGCCGACCACGCGGAAGTAGCTGGCGCCCAGCAAGGTCATGATCTCGTCTTGCTTGTCAGCCTTGTTGATCGGGTACAGCACGCGGAAACCGGCATAACCCAGGTTCTTGGTGGTTTCCGGGTCGTGTGGCACGTCACCGAACTCGAAGCGGCTCGGGTCGTACTTGATTTCCTCGACCTTGGATGCGGTGACCTCGTTGATTTTCACCGGGGTGTCGAAGTGCATGCCCTGGTGGTAGAACGACAGCTTGAACGGGGTCTTGTCCTTGGCCCACTCGGCCTTTTCCTGCAGGAAATGGATCTTCTGGTAGTCCGCGAACTTCATGTCACGGAACACGGCCGGCAGGTTGCTTTTTGGTGCATCGTACTTCTGGCCGGCCAGATCCTTTGCCTTGGCTGCAACATCGTCAAGATTGAATGCCCACAGCTGGCCCGCGCTCATCAGGCCGACCACTGCCACACTGGCCATCAGGGCCTTGCGTAGCCGGATGCCGGGGATTCTTGATGCTTTTTGGGGACTAACAATCACGAGCAACCCTCGCCGAAAACAGATCATGAAACCAACGGCCAGCGACAAATGCCGGGTTGGCGAGCACTGTTCGGACCCCGTGAGGGCGTAATGATTCCCCAAACGGATCCAGACAATGCTCGAGTCAGAGTGAAACGAACCTGCGAACGCAGGTCCATGCAGCGCGCGATTATCCAGCAGGTCGCGTGACAACGCATCAGGCTGGAACAACTATTTATCGTACAAAACCCCTTGTTTTCCTGTAAACAAAGGGTTTTTTGACCTCATATTTGTAACATAAATGTTACGGGGCCATCATTGACCAGATGCACCTGCATGTCTGCCCCGAATTGCCCGCTCGCCACGTCGGCATGCTGGCGCTTCGCTTGCTGCAAAAGATAGTCGAACAATTCAGCCCCGAGGGCCGGCGGCGCTGCCGTCGAGAAGCTCGGACGCATGCCGTTGCGGGTGTCCGCCGCCAAGGTGAACTGCGACACCAGCAACAAACCACCCCCGACATCCTTGAGCGACAGGTTCATCTTGCCCTGCTCATCGCTGAATACACGGTAGTTCAGCAGCTTGTGCAACAGCTTATCGGCCTGCTCGCGGGAATCTTCAGGCTCGACGGCCACCAGCACCAGCAAACCCTGGTCGATGGCGCCAACCACCTGCCCCGCCACTTCAACCCGCGCACCGCGCACGCGCTGCAGCAAACCCCTCATGCTTCTTCCAGGGGCAGGTCGAGCAGGCGCCGGGCCATCTGGTCGGCTGCCCGCACCAGGGCATCGGTGATGCCCGGCTCGGACGCGGCGTGGCCGGCGTCGCGGATCACCTTCAGTTCGCTGTTCGGCCAGGCCTGGTGCAGGGCCCAGGCGTTGTCCAGCGGACAGATCACGTCATAGCGACCGTGCACGATCACCGCTGGCAGGTGGGCGATCTTCGGCAGGTCGCGGATCAACTGGTCCGGTTCGAGGAAGGCGTTGTTCATGAAGTAGTGGCACTCGATCCGGGCGATCGACAGCGCCCGCTGCGGCTCGGAGAAGCGGTCGACCACCAGCGGGTTCGGGCGCAGGGTGGCGGTACGGCCCTCCCAGGTAGACCACGCCTTGGCGGCGTGCATCTGGGCAATCTGATCGTTACCGGTGAGGCGCTTGTGGAAGGCCTTGACCAGGTCGCCGCGTTCTTCCGGCGGAATCGGCGCGATGTAGTCCTGCCAGTAGTCGGGGAACAGGCGGCTGGCGCCCTCCTGGTAGAACCACTCGATCTCCTGCGGCCGGCACAGGAAGATGCCCCGCAGGATCAGCCCATGCACACGCTCGGGGTGGGTCTGGGCGTAGGCCAGGGCCAGGGTCGAACCCCACGAGCCGCCGAACAGCACCCATTTGTCGATGCCCAGGTGCTCGCGGATGCGCTCCAGGTCCTCGACCAGGTGCCAGGTGGTGTTGTTCTCCAGGCTCGCATGGGGCGTGGAGCGGCCACAGCCGCGCTGGTCGAAGGTGATGATGCGGTACAGGTTGGGGTCAAAGTAGCAACGGCTCTGGGCGTCGCAGCCAGCACCCGGGCCACCGTGGATGAATACCACGGGCAGACCTTCCGGCGAGCCGCTTTCATCGACATACAGCACATGCGGCGCTTCCACGGCCAGATCGTGCCGGGCGTAGGGTTTGATCTGCGGGTAGAGGGTCTGCATTGCGCACTCCGTGTGAGGATATTGACTGCCGTTGGGCATCATAAACCTGAATTGCGCTTTGAGCACCGCCTCTTCCACTCAACGCTGGTATCGTTCTGCCCCCCAAGCCAGCAGCGCTTGCAAAAGCTGCTTCAGAACCACCTGCGTCGGTTGCGCCAGGTCTTCCCGGTAGGTAAACGGCTCGGTTTCCTCCATGTACGTGCTTTGCGCCAACTCCAGCTGCACCGCATGGATATGCTTCGCGGGGTCACCATAGTGCCGGGTGATGTGTCCGCCTTTGAACCGACCATTCAACACATGACTGTAACCTGTCGCTTCGGCGCACACGCCCTGCAACCGCTCGGCCAGCACCGGATCGCAGCTGGCGCCATTGAAGGTACCCAGGTTGAAGTCCGGCAACTTGCCATCGAACAGGTGCGGGATGCGCGAGCGGATCGAGTGGGCATCCCACAACAGGGCATAGCCAAACTGCTCGCGCAACCGGTCCAGTTCGCGACGGAGGGTGTTGTGATACGGGCGCCAGATCTGTTCCAGGTAGCGTTTGCGTTCTTCGCCAGACGGCGCCAACCCCTCCTTGAACAGCGGCTCGCCTTCGAACAACGTGGCCGGATACAGGCCAGTGGTGGCGCCGGCGTACAGTGGCTTGTCGTCATCCGGGCGGTTCAGGTCGATGACGAAACGCGAGTACTCTGCGGCTACCACGCTGGCGCCCAGGTCGCGGGCAAAGTCGTACAGCTGCGGGATGTGCCAGTCGGTGTCCGGCAAGCTGCGCGCCTCATCGACCAGGCCATCACGCACGGCGTCGCTCAGGCGCAGGCCGGCGTGGGGCATGCTGATCAGCAGCGGCAGGCGGCCTTGGTGAAAACTCAGAACCTTGTCCATCGTGCCTCGCTCAGTTGGAGATTTCGTGGCCCTTGCGCACCACGCGCTTGGGCAGGTCGCCACCCAGCCAGTAGGCCAGGTCGGCGGGGCGTTCGATTTGCCAGGCGACGAAGTCGGCTACCTTGCCCACTTCCAGCGAGCCGTGGCTGTCGCCCAGGCCCAACGCCGTGGCGGCATGCACGGTGACGCCGGCCAAGGCTTCTTCCGGCGTCATGCGGAAACACGTGCAGCCCATGTTCAGCATCAGCCGCAGCGACAGCCCTGGCGAGGTGCCGGGGTTGAGGTCGCTGGCCAGGGCAATCTTCACCCCGTGGCGGCGCAATGCATCCATCGGTGGCAGCTGGGTTTCACGCAAGAAATAGAAGGCGCCCGGTAGCAGCACGGCGACCGTGCCGGCTGCGGCCATGGCAATGGCGTCTTCCTCGGTCATGAACTCCAGGTGGTCGGCCGACAGCGCCTGGTAGCGGGCCGCCAGGCTCGAGCCATGCAGCGACGACAGCTGTTCGGCGTGCAGCTTGACCGGCAGGCCCAGCTCACGCGCCTTGATGAACAGCCGCTCCACCTGGGCCGGGGAGAACGCCAGGTGTTCGCAGAAGGCATCCACCGCATCCACCAGGCCTTCGGCGGCCAGGGCCGGCAGCATCTCGTCACAGATGTGCGCGATGTAGTCGTCGGCCCGGCCGGCGTACTCCGGCGGCAGGGCGTGCGCGGCCAGGCAGGTGGCGCGCACCGCCAGCGGCAGCTCGTCGGCAAGGCGCCGGGCCACGCGCAGCATCTTGCGCTCGTTGGCCAGGTCCAGGCCGTAGCCCGACTTGACCTCCAGGGTGGTCACGCCATCGCGCATCAGCGCCTGCACCCGCTGGCGGGCACTGGCGAACAACTCGTCCTCGCTGGCCGCGCGGGTGGCCCGCACGGTACTGGCGATACCGCCGCCCTGTGCGGCGATTTCGGCGTAGCTGACGCCTTGCAGGCGCTGCTCGAACTCGCCACTGCGGTTGCCACCGAACACGGCGTGGGTGTGGCAATCGATCAGCCCGGGGGTGACCCAGGCGCCGCCCAGGTCCACCGTGCGGTCAGCGTCGACCGGCGCCAGCTCGGCGCGTGGGCCGATCCATTCGATCAGCCCGGCGCAGGTGACGATGGCCGCGTCTTCGATGGCCGAGTAACGGCCCTCGGCCATGGTTGCCACATGGCAATGCTGCCAGACGGTTCTCATGCACAATCTCCTTTGCTAGCGGTGCAGCTCGACAGGCTCTGCTACGGGCTGGCCCTGCCCTGCGCGCGGCTTGCACCACAGCAGGTAGGACGCCACCAGGAACACCACCCATATCACGCCGACGATCAATGCCGCCTGGGTATCCGGGAAGTAGCCGAGCACGCCAAAGATGAAGACCATGAACGCAATGGCCATGGCCGGGCCGTATGGCCAGAACGGTACCGGGAACTTGAGCTGGGCCACTTCTTCACGGCTCATGCTGCGGCGCATGGCCACTTGGGTGAGCAGGATCATCAACCACACCCACACGGTGGCGAAGGTGGCGATCGAAGCGATCAGCAGGAACACGTTCTCAGGGATCAGGTAGTTGAGCAGCACGCCGATCAGCAGCGCGGCGCCCATCACCACCACGGTCATCCATGGCACACCGTGTTTCGACAGCTTGCCGAAACTGCGTGGCGCATGGCCTTGATGGGCCAGGCCATACATCATGCGGCCAGCACCGAAGATGTCACTGTTGATGGCCGAGATCGCAGCGGAAATCACCACCACGTTCAGCACTGCGGCGGCAGAGCCAATCCCCAGGTTGCTGAAAATCTGCACGAACGGGCTACCTTCGCTGCCGATCTGCGGCCACGGGTACAGGCACATCAGCACGAACAGGGTGAGCACATAGAACAGCAGGATGCGCAGGGGCACGGCGTTGATTGCCTTGGGGATGACCCGCTGCGGGTCCTTGGCTTCACCGGCAGTCACGCCAATGATCTCGATACCGCCGAAGGCGAACATCACCACGGCAAAGGAGGCGATCAGCCCGCCCACGCCATTGGGCATGAAGCCGCCATGGTCGAACAGGTTGCTCACACCGACGGTATGCCCGGTACCCACCTGGCTGAAACCGAAGGCCATGATGCCGAGGCCGGCCAGGATCATCGCGACGATGGCGCCAACCTTGAGCAGCGACAGCCAGAACTCCATCTCGCCGAACACCTTGACGTTGCACAGGTTAAGGCCGCCGATCAGGAAGACGATGCCCAGCACCCAGATCCAGCGGGCCACTTCCGGGAACCAGAAGCCCATGTAGATACCGAAGGCGGTGACGTCGGCGATGGCGACAATGACCATCTCGAAGGCGTAGGTCCAGCCGAGGATGAAGCCGGCCATGGGGCCGAGGTAGGTACTGGCGTAGTGGCCGAAGGAGCCGGCCACCGGGTTGTGCACGGCCATTTCGCCGAGGGCGCGCATGACCATGAACACAGCGGCGCCGCCGATCAGGTAAGCCAGCAGCACGGCCGGGCCGGCCATCTGGATGGCTGAGGCGGAGCCGTAGAACAGCCCGGTTCCGATGGCAGAACCGAGGGCCATGAAACGGATGTGGCGGGCATTTAGCCCGCGCTTGAGACCTTGAGCTTGTTGCATGTCACGTCCTTAAATTGTTTTTGTGGTCGTGAGATCAGGGGGCTGGCATGCAGCCCTTTCGCAGCACAAGGCTGCTCCTACAAGGGAGCGCGTCGCTTTTGCAGGAGCAGCCTTGTGCTGCGAATGGGCCGCACAGCGGCCCCAGGGGGCATTACAGGCTTGGCAGCACACCTGCCGGCAGCAAACCGGTCAAACTACCCTTGGCCAACAGTTCCACAGCCTTTTCGATGTCCGGCGCGAAGAAACGGTCACGGTCGTAGTGCGCCACTTCGCTGCGCAGCGCCTGGCGTGCTTTCTCCAGCTTGGCCGAAGTCTTCAGGCCTTTGCGCAGGTCCAGGCCCTGGCATGCGCCCAGCCATTCGATGGCCAGCACGCCACGGGTGTTTTCGGCCATTTCCCACAGGCGCTTGCCGGCAGCCGGGGCCATCGATACGTGGTCTTCCTGGTTGGCCGAGGTCGGCAGGCTGTCGACGCTGTGCGGGTGCGACAGGGCCTTGTTCTCGCTGGCCAGGGCGGCAGCGGTGACCTGGGCGATCATGAAGCCGGAGTTGACCCCACCGTTTTCCACCAGGAACGGCGGCAGCTGGGACATGTGCTTGTCCATCATCAGCGAGATGCGGCGCTCGCTGAGCGAACCGATTTCGGCGATGGCCAGGGCCAGGTTGTCGGCGGCCATGGCCACCGGTTCTGCGTGGAAGTTGCCACCGGAAATCACGTCACCCTCGGCAGCGAACACCAGCGGGTTGTCCGACACCGCGTTGGCTTCGATGCCCAGCACCTCGGCAGCCTGACGCAGCTGGGTCAGGCACGCGCCCATGACCTGCGGCTGGCAGCGCAGCGAGTACGGGTCCTGGACCTTGTCGCAGTTCTTGTGCGACAGCGACACTTCGCTGGAATCGCCCAGCAGGTCGCGGAAACACGCGGCAGTGTCGATCTGGCCGCGCTGGCCACGCGCTTCGTGAATACGCGCATCGAACGGCGAACGCGAGCCCAGTACGGCTTCGACGCTCAGGCCGCCGCAGGCGATAGCCGCAGCGTACAGGTCTTCGGCATAGAACAGGCCACGCAGGGCATAGGCGGTGGACGCCTGGGTGCCGTTGAGCAGGGCCAGGCCCTCTTTGGCAGCCAGGGTCAGCGGTTCGAGGCCGGCAACCGCCAGGGCTTCGGTGGCCGACAGCCACTGGCCCTTGTAGCGGGCTTTGCCTTCGCCCAGCAGCACCAGCGACATGTGCGCCAGCGGCGCCAGGTCGCCGGAAGCACCCACCGAGCCTTTCAGCGGGATGTGCGGGTAGACTTCGGCGTTGACCAGGGCGATCAGCGCATCGATGACTTTGCGGCGAATGCCGGAGAAGCCACGGCTGAGGCTGTTGATTTTCAGCACCATGATCAACCGCACCAGGTCGTCATCCAACGGCGCGCCAATGCCAGCGGCGTGGGACAGCACCAGCGAGCGCTGCAGGTTTTCCAGGTCGTGGCTGGCGATGCGGGTCGAGGCCAGCAGGCCGAAACCGGTGTTGATGCCGTAGGCAGTGCGGTCTTCGGCAATGATCTGCTCGACACAGGCGACGCTGGCATCGATGGCCGGCGCGGCGCTGGCATCCAGTTGCAGGCGCACGGGCGCGGCATGGATCGCGCGCAGCTGGGCCAGGGTCAGGGTGCCGGGCTTGAGGGTGAGTTCGGTCACGTTACTACTCCAAATCGCGTGGAGCCGCAGGCCCGTTCGTGGGTGCCTGCGCGCTCCTTCTTGTTGTTCAGTATCACCCCTGGCGGGGTGCGATCCAAAGCGTGGCAATCAGCCAGTGATCATCGGCAGGTCCAGGCCCTGCTCCTTGGCGCAGTCGATGGCGATGTCATAACCGGCATCGGCGTGGCGCATGACGCCAGTCCCTGGGTCGTTGGTCAGTACACGGGCGATGCGCTCGGCGGCTTCATCGGTGCCGTCGCAGACGATGACCATGCCCGAGTGCTGAGAGAAGCCCATGCCCACGCCACCACCATGGTGCAGCGACACCCAGGTAGCGCCGCCTGCGGTGTTCAGCAGGGCGTTGAGCAGCGGCCAGTCGGACACAGCGTCCGAGCCGTCACGCATGGCTTCGGTTTCGCGGTTGGGGCTTGAGACCGAACCCGAGTCCAGGTGGTCACGGCCGATCACGACCGGTGCCGACAGCTCGCCGCTGCGGACCATTTCGTTGAAGGCCAGGCCCAGCTTGGCGCGCAGGCCCAGGCCAACCCAGCAGATACGTGCTGGCAGGCCCTGGAAGCTGATGCGCTCGCGGGCCATGTCCAGCCAGCGGTGCAGGTGGGCGTCGTCGGGGATCAGTTCCTTGACCTTGGCGTCGGTCTTGTAGATGTCCTCGGCCTCGCCAGACAGCGCCGCCCAGCGGAACGGGCCTACGCCACGGCAGAACAGCGGACGGATATAGGCAGGGACGAAGCCCGGGAAGTCGAAGGCATTGGCCACGCCCTCTTCCTTGGCCATCTGGCGGATGTTGTTGCCATAGTCGAAGGTCGGGACGCCCTGCTTCTGGAAGTCCAGCATGGCCTGCACGTGCACGGCCATCGACTGCTTGGCGGCCTTGACCACTGCAGCCGGTTCGGTCTGCGCGCGGTCGCGGTACTGCTCCCAGGTCCAGCCGGCAGGCAGGTAGCCGTTGAGCGGGTCGTGGGCGCTGGTCTGGTCGGTGACCATGTCCGGGCGCACGCCACGCTTGACCAGCTCTGGCAGGATTTCGGCAGCGTTGCCGTGCAGAGCGATGGAGATGGCCTTGCCTTCGGCGGTGTATTTGGCGATGCGCACCAGAGCGTCGTCGAGGTCGGTGGCCTGCTCGTCGACGTAGCGGGTTTCCAGACGGAAGTCGATGCGGCTCTGCTGGCATTCGATGTTCAGGGAGCAGGCGCCAGCCAGGGTAGCAGCCAGTGGCTGGGCGCCGCCCATGCCGCCGAGGCCTGCGGTGAGTACCCACTTGCCTTTCAGGCTGCCGCCGTAGTGCTGGCGACCGGCTTCGACGAAGGTTTCATAAGTGCCCTGGACGATGCCCTGGCTGCCGATGTAGATCCAGCTGCCGGCGGTCATCTGGCCGTACATGGCCAGGCCTTTGGCGTCCAGTTCGTTGAAGTGTTCCCAGTTGGCCCAGTGCGGCACCAGGTTGGAGTTGGCAATCAGCACGCGCGGGGCATTGCTGTGGGTCTTGAACACGCCGACCGGCTTGCCCGACTGCACCAGCAGGGTTTCGTCGTCTTCCAGGCGGGTCAGGGTTTCGACGATCTTGTCGTAGCATTCCCAGTTGCGGGCGGCGCGGCCGATACCGCCGTACACCACCAGTTCTTTCGGGTTTTCCGCAACCTGTGGGTCGAGGTTGTTCATCAGCATGCGCAGTGGCGCTTCGGTCAGCCAGCTTTTGGCGGTCAGCTTGTTGCCACGTGGGGCACGGATTTCAACGTCACGGTATTTGTTGTTGTCGGTCACGGGAAAGGTCCTCTGCGGTCGTCCGCGGGCGGGTATGTCGTGGTCAATATACAAACACACCTTTACTTGTATGTACAAGCATGGACAACCAAAATATTCGGACCTGTTGTTCCTGCTTTGATTTTTTTTTGGGGGGGTGAAGCGAGCGTCGGTCCGGATTGAGTTTTGCGGCGGCGCTCGATCTCACAGGCGCATAAAATCTACAGCCGAACCCTCAGCGCCCAACCAGCTCAATCAGGCAGCACCTTCCCTGAACCTCCAGCCCAAGCAACTCATCGTTGCCCTCCAGCCGCAGGCAGTCATACAACCCCAACCGCTGCACCTCACGCCCCGCCATGGACACTTCCACGTGGCTGCTGGCAGCAAACAACAGCACCGTCGACGCCGAGCTGTACAAGCGGCTTGTCCCATCGAACCACTGCAACCGGGCCCGGTACCGTTGCGGTGCATAGATCAGGTTGAAATCGCGGATCGCCCCACCCAGCAGCTTGCAGCTGACCTGGCTTTCGCCGCTGAAGGCAAAGGCATCGAATGGCAGCAACGGCCGACTGGGCTGGCCATCGACCAACAGGCGCATGCCATCGCCCTGCAGCACGGTGATGATCCGCTGGTAACCGGCGAAGGTGGAAAAGCCGCCAGACTCTTCGATATCGGCAATCGACAGGCGCCAGCCAAAGCCGTCCAGGCCCTCTCCACTGTCGCGGGTGATCTCTTCGGTGAAACCGCCACCGTTCTTCCACGGCATGCGCGGGTAATCCTGTGCGCGCAACAACTGCAGCTGGCTCATTTGCTGAAACGTCCTTCCAGGCGATGACGGGAACCGGGGTGGATCAGCCGCGCCGCGGTTACCGGCTGGCGGCCGGACCAGGTACGACGGCGGATCAGCAGGCAAGGTTCGCCCCGCTCGATCTGCAGCAGGCGGCATTCTTCCGGCTCGGCCAGGATGGCTTCGACCACGTGCTCACCCTCGGTCAGCGGCGCTACCTGGGACAGGTAGGCATATGGCGTCTGCCGGGTGAAATCCTGCTTGAGGTAGTCGGGTGCGATCGCGGCGTTGACGTAGCGGTCCTCGATCTGCACCGGCACGCCGTTCTCGAAATGCACGATCAGCGAGTGGAACACCCGCTGGCCTTCACGCATGTCCAGGGCCAGGGCACGTTCGGAACCGGCTGCTTCCTCGGTGAGCGTGATCACCTGGCAGCTATGCTGATGGCCGCGCGCGGCAATTTCATCGGCAATGTTGTTGACTTCGAACAACGCCGAACGGCCCTTTGGCTCGGCTACGAACGTGCCGACCCCCTGCATGCGCACCAGCAGGCCGTCGGCCGTGAGTTCGCGCAGGGCACGGTTGATGGTCATGCGACTGAAGCCTAGCTCGTTGACCAGTTCACTTTCCGAGGGGACCCGGTGATGCGGCGGCCAGCTGCCGTTGTCGATCTGCTGGATGATCATCTGTTTGACCCGGGCATACAGCGGCGCCGGGCCCTCGCCCATCTGGGCAACCAGCGCGGAGACAGGAGGTGTCGGCACGGCGTTGGATCCTTGTGCATAGGGAATGAACGGTAGCTTGCCGCAGTTTACCCGGCAGGCAAACGCCTGTATATGTATATACAAGTTAACAATAACAGGATTTGACCGATGTCCGCCTACTTCGCCGAACGCGCTCTGCTGCCTACGGGCTGGGCCAGCCATGTCCGTATCGAGGTCGCCAGCGATGGCCATGTGACCCGCATCGAGCCGGGCGCCTCGGCCGAAGGCGCCGAGCGCCTGGCCGGCCCGTTGCTACCCGGCATGCCCAACCTGCACTCGCATGCCTTCCAGCGCGCCATGGCGGGTTTGGCGGAAGTCGCCGGCAACCCCAACGACAGCTTCTGGACCTGGCGCGACCTGATGTACCGCCTGGTCGGGCAGATCACCCCGGAGCAGCTGCAGGTCATCGCCCGCCAGCTGTATATCGAGATGCTCAAGGCCGGCTACACCTCGGTAGCCGAATTCCATTACGTGCATCACGACCAGGCAGGCAAGGCCTACGCCGACCCGGCCGAGCTGTCCCGCCGCATCAGCGCGGCCGCTGCCGAGAGTGGCATTGGCCTGACCTTGTTGCCGGTGTTGTACAGCTACGCCGGGTTTGGCGGGCAGGCACCGAACGACGGGCAGCGGCGCTTCATCAACTCCACCGAACAGTACCTGCAACTGCAAACGCAACTGGCCCCGTTACTGGCCGCGCAACCCGCTCAGCATCTGGGCCTGTGCTTCCACTCGCTGCGTGCGGTGACGCCTGGGCAGATTGCCGAAGTGCTGGCGGCCAGCGGCAAGCAATGCCCGGTGCATATCCATATTGCCGAGCAGCAGAAGGAAGTGGACGACTGCATGGCGTGGAGCGGCCTGCGCCCGCTGCAATGGTTGTACGAGCATGTAGAGGTGGACCGTCACTGGTGCCTGGTGCATGCCACCCATGCCGAGCCGGATGAAGTCACCGCCATGGCCCGCAGTGGCGCGGTGGCCGGGTTGTGCCTGACCACCGAGGCCAACCTGGGCGACGGGATTTTCCCGGCGGTGGACTTCCTGGCCCAGGGCGGGCGTATGGGTATTGGCTCGGACAGCCATGTGTCGCTGAGCGTGGTGGAAGAACTGCGCTGGCTGGAATATGGCCAGCGGCTGCGCGACCAGCGACGCAACCGCTTGTACCGCGGCGATCAGCCGATGGTCGGGCGCACGCTGTACGACGCTGCGCTCGCGGGCGGTGCACAGGCACTGGGGGAAGCGGTCGGGGAACTGGCTGTGGGCAAGCGCGCCGACTGGCTGGTACTGGATGGACAAGACCCCTACATCGCCCTGGCGGATGGCGATGCCATTCTCAACCGCTGGCTGTTTGCTGGCGGGGATCGCCAAGTGCGCGATGTGATGGTGAACGGGCAATGGGTGGTGCGCCAGGGGCGGCATGCCCAGGAAGAGGAAAGCGCGGGGGCGTTTGCCGGGGTGCTGCGGCAGCTCTTGGGCTGAGCGTATTGGGGCTGCTTTGCAGCCCTTTCGCGGCACAAGGCCGCTCCTACAGGGGAACGCGTATCCCTGTAGGAGCGGCCTTGTGCCGCGAAAGGGCCGCAAAGCGGCCCCAAAAATCAGTGCATTTTTACGATTTGCTGATCGGACGCCCGCCAGATCAGCCGGCTGGTGTCATACCCCTGCTGGCGTGCCTTGGCCAGCAGGTGCTCGCGCTCCCAGGCCGGCAGCGTCGGCGTGCGTGACAGTATCCATAAGTACTTGCGGTCCGGGCTGCCGACCACTGCCGTGCGGTAGCGATCGTCCACGTACAGAATCCAGTATTCGCCCCGAGCCACGCCAGGCACCAGCTTGGTAAACCAGTTATCAAACTCTACCCACAGTTTATCGGTGTGCCCGGGCTCCTGGATGCTTGCGTGCCCCTCGGCACGCAGCCACTCATCACCGATGGTGCGGCAGCGGTTGAGCACACCAAACGTGCCATCAGGCTTGAGGTTGTAGTGCGCCTCGGACTGCTCGCAGCCGGTCTGGTAGCGCATGGGCAGGCGCGCCAGTTCGAACCATTTGCCCTGGTAGCGCTTGAGGTCGACGTTGCCAGCGGTCTTCGGCGCCAGCGGGTCGTGTACGGAGCCCGCGCAACCACCCAGCAGCAACGCCAGGCATACCCCCATCAGCAGGTACAGACGCCTCATTTGAGGCCCTGCCCTGAATACATCAGCACCTTGTCAGCCGCGTACTGCACGCTGATGAAGCTCTTCTCGTCCCCCCAGGTGCAGCTGCTCATGCCCAGCGCGCCAGAGCACTCGGTCGGCGTACCGAGCAACTGCTCGACCTCGGCCTTGTTCATACCGGCCTTGATCTTGGAATAGTTTTCCTGATTGATCTTGCTGCAGGCAGTCAGGACGACGCACAGCGACAACAGGGCGAGGGAACGCAACGACATGAAGGACACTCCTGAAGAGGGGAAACAGGCGAGTGGCCTGCAGTGACCTTCGACGGGAAAATCCCTCCCAGGTTCCCTGCCCTACCCCCTTTGCACCTACACCATTGGTCGGATGGCCATTACTGTGCGATTAATCACAAAGCATTAATCACGCGCAAATAAAAAGGCCGCACCCTTTCAGGTGCGGCCTCGTGTCGCGACGGCCTGCGCAGCAGGCCCCGTGGGCTTCAGAATCTGGACCCGGGCTCCAGCAAAAAGTCCATCTCTTCGCTGGTGCTCGGCCGCTCCAGCACCAGGTTGCGGTGCGGGAAGCGCCCAAACCGGGCAATCACCCGCTGGTGCTGCTCGGCATAGTCAAGGAAGCCTTCGAACAGCCGCCGGCTGGCTTCGGGCTGCTCGTCCAGCAACAACTGATAACGCTCGACACAGAGGTTCTGCCAGTCCAGCACCTCGGCATGCTCCAGCACCAGCAGCACGAACACACGCTGGATCGGCAGCAGCTGGTAGTCCCAGCCCTTCTGCAGGCCCTGCATGGCGACCACCTGGGCACGCCGGTCGCCTTCGAAGGCGCGCGGTGTGTCGCGATAGAGCATGCGCGGCAGCTGGTCCAGCAAGATCAGCAGGCCCAGCCAGCCCTGCGGGCTTTGCTGCCACTCTTCGAGCCCACCCGCCAGGGCGTGCTCGACCAGGTCGCCAAACAGCGCATGGGCATCGGCATCGTGATGCTTGCCGAACCACAGCGTGCTCTTCTCGTCAGCCACGGCCTGGGCACTGGTGCCCCAACCGAACCACCATTCCAGCAACGGCTGCCAAGGTGCGAGCATGACTTACTCCTTGTGGTAGGCGGTGACGCGCTCTACCTCTTCCTTCGAGCCAAGGATCACCGACACGCGCTGGTGCAGGCTTTCTGGCTTGATGTCGAGGATGCGATCGTAACCGTTGGTAGAGGCGCCGCCTGCCTGTTCGATGATGAACGACATCGGGTTGGCTTCGTACATCAGGCGCAGCTTGCCTGGCTTGCTTGGCTCGCGGGCGTCACGTGGGTACATGAACAGGCCGCCACGGGTCAGGATGCGGTGCACGTCGGCCACCATCGAGGCGATCCAGCGCATGTTGTAGTTCTTTTTCAGCGGGCCGGTTTCGCCGGCCAGCAGTTCGCCCACGTAGCGTTGTACCGGGGCTTCCCAGTGACGCTGGTTGGACATGTTGATGGCGAACTCGGCGGTGGTAGCCGGTACCTGGATGTTTTCGTGGGTCAGGACGAAGCTGCCCAGTTCGCGGTCCAGGGTGAAGCCCTTGACGCCGTTGCCCAGGGTCAGGATCAGCATGGTCTGCGGGCCGTAGATGGCGTAACCGGCGGCGACCTGCTCGGTGCCTGGCTGCAGGAAAGCTTCTTCGTTCAGGCTTTCGTTCTGGCTCAGGTACTGGTTAGGGCAACGCAGCACCGAGAAGATGGTGCCGACCGAGACGTTGACGTCGATGTTCGACGAACCGTCCAGTGGGTCGAAGACCAGCAGGTACGCGCCTTTCGGGTACTTGCCCGGGATCTGGTAGGCGTTGTCCATTTCTTCGGAAGCCATGCCGGCCAGGTGGCCGCCCCATTCGTTGGCTTCCAGCAGGATATCGTTGGAAATCACGTCCAGCTTCTTCTGGACTTCGCCCTGCACGTTTTCAGTGCCCATGCTGCCCAGCACGCCGCCGAGGGCGCCCTTGGACACGTGATGGCTGATTTCCTTGCACGCACGCGCCACCACTTCGATCAGGAAGCGCAGATCGGCAGGGGTATTGTTGCTGCGGGTCTGCTCAATCAGATAGCGACTCAGGGTAACGCGGGACATGTATGGCTCCGAAAGGATTGGGGGAGTAAAAACCCCCGCAGTTTACAGGGAGAGTGGCGGGCTAGCGAGCAATGAGACTCGCCACGGCTCTCAGACGGCACAATAGGTCGCTAGTTCAGCCTTCGCCAGGCCGGTGGTCCGGTAATGCGCCCGTTCGCGGGCACGCCCGCTTCCACAGGCACAGCGCAAGCCTTGAAGCTTGCGAGACACCTGTGGGAGCGGGCGTGCCAGCGAACGGCCTCACCTCAATCCAACGCCTTCCAGATCTCGGTGGCATATTCGCGAATGGTGCGGTCCGACGAGAACCAGCCCATCCGTGCCGTGTTCAACACCGCCATGCGCCACCACTCCTGCGGCGTGTGCCACAGTTCCTCGACCCGCCGCTGGGCATCCCAGTAGGCATCGAAGTCGGCACACACCAGGAAGCGGTCGTAGGCCACCAGGCCGTCGATCAACCCGGCGTAGCGTGAAGGGTCGTCTGGCGAGAACACACCGCTGCGAATGGCCTGCAGCACGTCGCTCAAGCGGTTGGAAGCGGCAATGGCGGCATTGGCACCAAAGTCACCGGCACGCTTGCGCGCCTCGACCTGCTGCGCGGTCAGGCCGAAGATGAACATGTTGTCGGCGCCTACCTGTTCGCACATTTCCACGTTGGCACCGTCCAGGGTGCCGATGGTCAGCGCACCGTTCAGGCCGAACTTCATGTTGCTGGTACCGGAGGCTTCATAACCGGCCGTGGAAATCTGCTCGGAAAGGTCTGCCGCCGGGATGATGCTTTCAGCCAGGCTGACGTTGTAGTTGGGCAGGAACACCACCTTGAGCAGGCCGCGCACGGTCGGGTCGTTGTTCACCACCCGGGCGATGTCGTTGGCCAGCTTGATGATCAGCTTGGCCTGGTGGTAGCTGGCCGCAGCCTTGCCGGCGAAGATCTTCACCCGCGGCACCCAGTTGGTGCCAGGGTCGTTGCGTATGGCCTGGTACAGTGCCACGGTGTGCAGCAGGTTGAGCAACTGGCGCTTGTACTCGTGGATCCGCTTGACCTGCACATCGAACAGCGCCTCGGGGTTCACCGTGACACCAATGCGGTCCTGGATGATGCTGGCCAGGGCGCGCTTGCTGTGCAGGCGCTGAGCGGCGAACTGCTTGCGGAAGCCCGCCTTGTCAGCAAATGGCACAAGGCCATCCAGAAGCCCTTCAGGGTCGTCCTTGAGCCCCGGCCCGAGCGCTTCGACCAGCATCTCGGTCAGCAGTGGGTTGGACTGGTACAGCCAGCGGCGGAAGGTAATGCCGTTGGTCTTGTTGTTGATTCGTTGCGGGTAGAGCTTGTGCAGCTCTGAGAACACAGTGCTCTTCATCAGCTTGCTGTGCAGCGCCGACACGCCGTTGACGCTGTGCGAGCCGAGGAACGCCAGGTTACCCATGCGCACCCGACGGCCGTTGTCTTCCTCGATCAGCGACACCGCGCGCAGCACGTCGAAATCGTGCATGCCTTTGGCCCGCAATGCGTCGATATGGTAGGCGTTGATCAGGTAGATGATCTGCATGTGCCGCGGCAGCATGCGCTCCATCAGGGCTACCGGCCAGGTTTCCAGGGCTTCGGGCAGCAGGGTGTGGTTGGTGTAGGCGAGCGTGCCAACGGTCAGCTCCCAGGCCTTGTCCCACGGCACCTCGTGCTGGTCCACCAGCAGCCGCATCAGCTCTGCCACGGCAATCGACGGGTGCGTGTCGTTGAGCTGGATGGCGGCTGCGTCGGGCAGGTTGAGCAAGTCCTTGTGCATGTTCAGGTGCCGGCGCAGCAAATCCTGCAACGAAGCCGACACGAAGAAGTACTCCTGGCGCAGGCGCAGTTCCTGCCCGGCCTCGGTGCTGTCGGCCGGGTACAGCACGCGGGAAATACTCTCGGCCCGCGCCACTTCGGCCACCGCCCCCAGGTGGTCACCGGCATTGAAGCGCTCCAGGTGCAGCTCTTCCAGCGCCCGTGCACGCCACAGGCGCAAGGTATTGACGCTGGACCCACGCCAGCCCACCACGGGCGTGTCGTAGGCCACCGCCCGCACCGTTTCGCCAGGCGACCAGACCTGGCGCTGGGTACCACTAGCGTCGTTCACGGTTTCGACACTACCGCCGAAGCTGATCGGGTAGATCACCTCGGCACGCTCGAACTCCCAAGGGTTACCGAAGTCCAGCCAGTTCTCGGTCTGTTCCTGCTGCCAGCCATCGACCACGGCCTGCCGGAACAACCCATGCTCGTAGCGGATGCCGTAACCATGGGCAGCGATGCCCAGGGTGGACATGCTTTCCATGAAGCACGCCGCCAGCCGTCCGAGGCCACCATTGCCCAGCGCGGCGTCGGGCTCGAGCAGGCGGATACGCTCCAGGTCCACATCCAGCCCTTGCAGCGCATCACGGGCGATGTCCAGCAGCCCAAGGTTGCTCAGGCTGTCGTACAGCAAACGCCCGATGAGGAACTCGAGGGAAAGGTAATAGACCCGCTTCTGGCTACGGCGGTAGGCCAGACGGGTATGGTCCATCCAGTGGTCGACCATGTGATCGCGAGCGGCCAGGGCAATGGCTTCGAACCAGTCGTGGTCGAACGCATGCTCCGGGTCCTTGCCGACCGCGTAGGTCAGCTTGTTCAGTACAGCGGCGCGAAATTCGGCCACCTCGGCGTCACGTGCTTCGGGTTCCTGGGACATGCGGCATCCTCTGGCAAGTTGACGAAAGCGGAGGGAGATTGATGAGACTAGCCCCTTCGACAGGGAGTGACAGTTACTGTTCGCAGTTTTCATGCCCACTTTGCCAATCCGGCAAAAGGTTGTTCATAAATTGAACAATTCCGGTATCATCGCGCGCCCCAAGACCGTGATCCACCCTATAAAGATGAAAACGACCCTGATCGCCGCGGCCGAAGTCGACCGCCTGGAGACCTGGCAGCGCTATACCAGCAACATGTGCCATGGCTGCCATTCGACCTGCTGCACCCTGCCGGTGGAGGTGAAGATCAAGGATCTGATCCGCATCGGCGTGGTAGACGAGTTCGAGAAAGACGAGCCGCCGAAGAACGTGGCCAAGCGCCTGCAAAAAGAAGGCATCATCGAGCGCTTCAACCAGAAGTCGGGAATCTTCACCCTGACCCGGATGAGCAACGATGACTGCATGTACCTGGATCGTAAGAGCCGGCTGTGCACCATTTATGACAAGCGCCCGGATACCTGCCGCAACCACCCCAAGGTCGGGCCGCGGCCAGGGTATTGCGCCTATAAGCCCAAGGTAGTCGGGCGCTGATCGTCAGCCTTCAAGGGCCTCTTCGCAGGCTTGCCCGCGCCCACAGGCTCTTCACAACATTCAGAACCCGTGCAGCACCTGTGGGAGCGGGCAAGCCCGCGAAGGGGCCAACGCAAATCCTGAAGGCATAAAAAAACGCCCCCGGCCTTTCGACCGGGGGCGTTTTCATTCAGCCAAAGCTAACTTAGCTGTTTTTGGCTTTCTTGGCAGCGCGGGTACGCTCGCTTTCGTCCAGGATCTTCTTGCGAAGACGGATGGACTTCGGCGTTACTTCGCACAGCTCGTCTTCCTGGATGTATTCCAGAGCCTGTTCCAGGGTGAAGCGAACTGGCGGAACCAGAGCGATGACTTCGTCTTTACCCGAAGCACGCATGTTGTCGAGCTTCTTGCCCTTGGTAGGGTTGACGCCCAGGTCGTTGTCGCGGCTGTTCTGGCCGATGATCTGACCGTTGTAGATCTCCTGACCGTGCTCGACAAACAGCTTGCCACGCGCCTGCAGGGTTTCCAGCGAGTAGGTCAGCGCCTTGCCGGTTTCGACCGAAACCAGTACGCCGTTCTGACGGCCGGACATGTGGCCGGACTTCACCGCGTCGTAGCGGTCGAAGATCGAGGTCAGGATGCCTGCACCGTTGGTCAGGGTCAGGAACTGGTTACGGAAACCGATCAGACCACGCGCCGGGATGTTGTATTCCAGGCGGACACGGCCCTTGCCATCCGGAACCATGTTGGTCAGGTCGCCTTTACGCAGACCCATTTCTTCCATCACCTTGCCCTGGGCTTCTTCAGGGATGTCGATGGTGACGTTCTCGAACGGCTCTTGCTTGACGCCGTCTACTTCACGAATGATTACTTCCGGGCGACCCAGGGCCAGCTCGAAGCCTTCGCGACGCATGGTTTCGATCAGTACCGACAGGTGCAGTTCGCCACGACCCGAGACCTTGAACTTGTCTGGGGAATCGGTTTCTTCAACGCGCAGGGCAACGTTGTACAGCAGCTCTTTGTCCAGACGGTCCTTGATGTTACGGCTGGTGACGAACTTGCCTTCCTTGCCGCAGAACGGCGAGTCGTTGACCTGGAAGGTCATCGAAACGGTTGGCTCGTCAACGGTCAGCGGCTTCATCGCCTCAACGGCAGTCGGGTCGCACAGGGTGTCGGAGATGAACAGCTCGTCGAAACCGCTGATGCAGACGATGTCGCCAGCCTGGGCTTCTTCAACGTCAACGCGGTGCAGGCCGTGGTGGCCCATCAGCTTGAGGATACGGCCGTTACGCTTCTTGCCGTCAGCGTCGATGGCAACAACCGGCGTGTTCGGCTTGATGCGACCACGGGCAATACGGCCAACGCCGATAACACCCAGGAAGCTGTTGTAGTCCAGTGCGGAGATCTGCATCTGGAACGGGCCGTCACGGTCAACAGCTGGCGCTGGAACGTGGTCGATGACAGCCTGGTACAGGGCAGTCATGTCTTCGCCCATTTCGGTGTGGTCCAGACCGGCAATGCCGTTCAGGGCCGAGGCGTAGACCACTTTGAAGTCCAGCTGCTCGTCGGTAGCGCCGAGGTTGTCGAACAGGTCGAAGATCTGGTCCAGAACCCAGTCAGGACGTGCGCCCGGACGGTCAACCTTGTTGATCACGACGATTGGCTTCAGGCCGGCTTCGAAGGCCTTCTTGGTCACGAAGCGGGTTTGCGGCATAGGGCCGTCTTGAGCGTCGACCAGCAGCAGCACGGAGTCGACCATCGACATTACACGCTCAACCTCGCCACCGAAGTCGGCGTGGCCGGGGGTGTCGACGATGTTGATGTGGTAGCCGTTCCAGTTGATGGCGGTGTTTTTCGCCAGAATGGTAATACCGCGCTCTTTTTCCTGGTCGTTGGAGTCCATGACGCGCTCGTCGTTGAGCTCGTTACGCTCCAGAGTGCCGGACTGACGCAGGAGTTTGTCGACCAGGGTGGTTTTACCATGGTCAACGTGGGCGATGATGGCGATGTTACGCAGATTTTCGATCACAAGTGTATCTCGATCAGAGGATTCGGTTGCCGCCAGTGTAGGCGGCCAATATGTACTGTTTAAGGCTCAGCGGGCCCGGCGGTCGGGAGGGCGATGGCGGATACTGCCGCCAAACAGCCCCGGCGTCTTATGTCGGACGATAAACACGCACATTGGCATGTCCCTCACTGAGCAGATGGTGTGCGTGCAAACGGCTCATCACACCCTTGTCGCAATACAGCAAGTACTGGCGCGTCGGATCCAGATGCTTGAACTTGCTGTTGATGGCATAAAACGGCATGGCCTGGACTTCGATACCTTCCAGCACCAGGGGTTCGTCTTCCTGGGCATCGGGGTGACGAATGTCGATGACGATCTGGCCCGACAGTGCCTCGGCCACTTCCTCGATTTCGACATCCTTGCCCAGCTCGTCGATCACATGGTCGATGGAGATCAGCTTGGCGCGCTCCAGGGCGCGCTCCAGCACGGCCATGTCGAACTGCTTTTCTTCATGCTCCATGCGGTGGCGCTTGGCGTGAGTGGTCGGGTTTACCGAAATCACGCCGCAGTATTCTGGCATGTGCTTGGCGAAGTCGGCGGTGCCGATTTCGTTGGCCTGGTCGATGATGTCCTGCTTGTGGCTGGCCAGCAAAGGGCGCAGCACCAGCTTGTCGGTGGCCGAGTCGATGATCGACAGGTTCGGCAGAGTCTGGCTGGACACCTGGGAAATGGCCTCGCCAGTTACCAGGGCGTCGATCTCCAGGCGGTCAGCCATGTGCGCGGCGCCGCGCAGCATCATGCGCTTGAGGGTCACGCCCATGTAGCTGTTATCGACCTTGTTGAGGATCTCGCCGACCACTTCTTCGAACGGCACGCTGATGAACAGCACGCGCTGGCTGCTGCCGTACTTCTTCCACAGGTAGTGGGCCACTTCCATCACGCCCAGCTCGTGGGCACGGCCGCCGAGGTTGAAGAAGCAGAAGTGGGTCATCAGGCCACGGCGCATCATCTGGTAGGCCGCCACGGTGGAGTCGAAGCCACCGGACATCAGCACCAGGGTCTGCTCCAGGGCGCCCAGCGGGTAGCCGCCGATGCCCTGGTGCTGGTTGTGGATCACGTACAGGCGCTGGTTGCGGATTTCGATGCGCACCAGAACTTCAGGCTTCTTCAGCTCGATGCCGGCGGCGCCACACTGCTGGCGCAGCTGGCTGCCGACGTAACGGTCGACGTCCATCGAGGTGAAGTCATGGTGGCCACCGCGCTTGCAGCGCACGGCGAAGTGCTTGCCGGCCAGCAGGTGGCCGAAGTGGTGCTTGCACTTGGCAACGATGTCGTCGAAGTCACCCAGCGGGTATTCCTCAACCTGCAGGAAGTGGGTGATACCCGGTGTGCAGGTGAGGCGCTCGATGATCTCGCGCTGGACCTTTTCGTCCTCGATGCGGGTGACCACTTCGAGATTGTCCCAGACACCATCGACCGCGAGCTCAGGATCGAGGTCCTTGAGCACGTTGCGGATGTTCTTGGCGAGCTGGCGGATGAAGCGCTTGCGCACCGGCCGGCTCTTGATGGTGATTTCTGGGAAGACTTTGACGATAAGTTTCATTGGTTAACAGCGCGCGCAGGGCCTGCCGAAAATGTGGGGCGCGAATTATAGCGGAAACTGCTCAGGATTTGACCAACTTTTGTACAGAAGGTTGGATTTATATTGCCTGTACTGGCCTCATCGCCGGCAAGCCTGCTGCCACAGGACTTCGGCAGGCCTCAAGATCTGCGCCCTCTCTGTGGGAGCCGGCTTGCCGGCGATGAGGCCCTTAAAGGAAGCACCCAACCCAACCAATGCACCCTATTGGTGCGTTGATGCCAAAAACCGCATCGTAAGGGTGCACTTTTCCCCGCCAACCCGCCGCCAAATGCCCGCAAACGCCTGCTTTTATCCTACCCTCGCCATTTTCGGGCACTGGCATGCAATTTGCTCCCTTGTGAGGCAGGTAAGCTTGGCCGACTATCCGCGCCCGGCAACACCCTTTTTCCAGGGCAGCGGCCCACCGCGCTCTAGACCCTCCGGAGGACAACATGTCGAAGTCGGTTCAACTCATCAAAGATCATGACGTCAAGTGGATTGATCTGCGTTTCACGGACACCAAAGGCATTCAGCACCACGTGACCATGCCGTCGCGTGATGCGCTGGACGAAGACTTCTTCGAAGTCGGCAAGATGTTCGACGGTTCCTCCATTGCTGGCTGGAAAGGCATCGAAGCTTCCGACATGATCCTGATGCCGGTTGACGACACTGCCGTCCTGGACCCGTTCACCGAAGAACCTACCCTGATCATCACCTGCGACATCGTCGACCCGTCGAGCATGCAGGGCTACGATCGCGACCCACGTGCGATCGCCAAGCGCGCCGAAGAGTACCTGAAGAGCACCGGCATCGGTGACACCGTATTCGCAGGCCCGGAGCCAGAGTTCTTCATCTTCGACGAAGTGAAGTTCCACTCGGACATCTCCGGTTCGATGTTCAAGATCTTCTCCGAGCAAGGCTCGTGGATGACCGGCGCTGACGTGGAAGGCGGCAACAAAGGCCACCGTCCAGGCGTGAAAGGCGGCTACTTCCCGGTTCCGCCGTTCGACCACGACCACGAAATCCGTACTGCCATGTGCAACGCACTGGAAGAAATGGGCCAGACCGTTGAAGTTCACCACCACGAAGTGGCGACTGCCGGCCAGAACGAAATCGGCGTCAAGTTCAACACCCTGGTGAAGAAAGCTGACGAAGTACAAGCCCTGAAATACGTCGTGCACAACGTTGCCGACGCTTACGGCCGTACCGCTACCTTCATGCCGAAGCCACTTTACGGCGACAACGGCTCGGGCATGCACGTGCACATGTCGATCTGGAAAGACGGCAAGAACACCTTCTCGGGTGAAGGCTATGCCGGCCTGTCCGACACCGCCCTGTACTTCATCGGCGGTATCATCAAGCACGGTAAGGCCCTGAACGGTTTCACCAACCCGTCGACCAACTCCTACAAGCGTCTGGTCCCAGGCTTCGAAGCCCCGGTAATGCTGGCCTACTCGGCTCGCAACCGTTCCGCCTCGATCCGTATTCCTTACGTCGGCAGCCCGAAAGCCCGCCGTATCGAAGCACGCTTCCCGGACCCATCGGCCAACCCGTACCTGGCCTTCGCGGCCCTGCTGATGGCTGGCCTGGACGGCATCCAGAACAAGATCCACCCAGGCGATGCTGCCGACAAGAACCTGTACGACCTGCCACCAGAAGAGGCCAAGGACATTCCGCAAGTGTGCGGCAGCCTGAAAGAAGCCCTGGAAGAGCTGGACAAAGGCCGTGCGTTCCTGACCAAGGGCGGCGTGTTCTCCGATGACTTCATCGATGCCTTCATCGAGCTGAAGTCGGAAGAAGAGATCAAGGTCCGTACCTTCGTGCACCCGCTGGAATACGAGCTGTACTACAGCTGCTGATCTGATCGGCGCCTCGCGCCGGTAAAATGATCACGACGGCCTCCTTCGGGAGGCCGTTTTCGTTTGCGCCCCACGCAGAACCCTCGCCACTCACGCTATGCTCTATCTTGGTGCAATATTGAATGCAGTGCCCCGAATTGCTCCCCAATCTGGTTCACATTAAACGTTTCACCAAGACATTCTGATCCGAATTTGCGCAGATCCAGGCCTTTATCGGCAAATCCCGCTTCTTTTCGGAGCTTTGGTTTGTTTCTTGCATTTTTCTGTGGAGAGACTGGCATCAGCAGATGCACCCCGAGCCCGGACCTGGCCAAAGAAGTGCCAGGCAAGCGCCAAAAGAGGTCAACGACGCCTTATGACCATCAGCGATGCGCAGCACCGTCTGCTTCTGGACAACCTGACTACCGCCACGTTGCTGCTCAACGCCGAGCTGCGCCTGGAGTACATGAATCCGGCCGCGGAAATGCTACTGGCCGTCAGTGGTCAACGTAGCCATGGGCAGTTCATCAGCGAGCTGTTTACCGAATCGACCGAAGCGCTCAGTTCGTTGCGCCAGGCGGTGGAGCAGGCGCACCCGTTCACCAAGCGTGAAGCGCAGCTCACCTCGCTGACCGGGCAGACCATTACCGTCGACTACGCGGTAACCCCCATCCTCAACCAGGGCCAGACCCTGTTGTTGCTGGAGGTGCACCCGCGCGACCGGCTGCTGCGCATCACCAAGGAAGAGGCCCAGCTGAGCAAGCAGGAAACCACCAAGATGCTGGTGCGCGGCCTGGCCCACGAAATCAAGAACCCCCTCGGCGGCATTCGCGGCGCAGCCCAGTTGCTGGCCCGCGAGCTACCCGAGGAAGGCCTGCGCGACTACACCAATGTGATCATCGAAGAGGCCGACCGCCTGCGCAACCTGGTCGACCGCATGCTCGGTTCGAACAAGCTGCCGTCGCTGGCCATGACCAACATCCACGAAGTGCTGGAGCGGGTCTGCAGCCTGGTCGATGCCGAAAGCCAGGGCTGCATCACTTTGGTGCGCGATTACGACCCAAGCCTGCCGGACGTGCTGATCGACCGCGAGCAGATGATCCAGGCCGTACTCAACATCGTGCGCAATGCCATGCAGGCGATCAGTTCGCAGAACGAACTGCGCCTGGGCCGCATCACCCTGCGCAGCCGCGCCTTGCGCCAGTTCACCATCGGCCATGTACGCCACCGCCTGGTCGCGCGGGTGGAGATCATCGATAACGGCCCGGGCATTCCGCCGGAACTGCAAGACACCCTCTTCTATCCCATGGTCAGCGGCCGCCCGGACGGTACCGGGCTGGGCCTGGCCATTACCCAGAACATCATCAGCCAGCACCAGGGCCTGATCGAGTGTGAAAGCCACGCAGGCCACACCGCCTTCTCGATCTACCTGCCCCTGGAACAAGGAGCCACCGCCTCATGAGCCGAAGTGAAACCGTATGGATCGTCGACGATGATCGCTCCATCCGCTGGGTCCTGGAAAAAGCCCTGCAACAAGAAGGCATGACCACCCAGAGCTTCGACAGCGCAGATGGCGTGATGGGCCGCCTGGCACGCCAGCAGCCGGATGTGATCATTTCCGATATCCGCATGCCGGGCGCCAGCGGCCTCGACCTGCTGGCACAGATCCGCGAGCACCACCCGCGCCTGCCGGTCATCATCATGACCGCCCATTCCGACCTCGACAGCGCCGTGGCGTCGTACCAGGGCGGTGCTTTCGAGTACCTGCCCAAGCCGTTCGATGTGGACGAAGCCGTCTCGCTGGTCAAGCGCGCCAACCAGCACGCCCAGGAGCAACAAGGCCTGGATGTGCCGCAGAACCTGGCGCGCACACCGGAAATCATCGGCGAAGCCCCGGCGATGCAGGAGGTGTTCCGCGCCATCGGCCGCCTCAGCCATTCCAACATCACCGTACTGATCAACGGCGAGTCCGGTACCGGCAAAGAGCTGGTCGCCCACGCCTTGCACCGTCACAGCCCGCGTGCAGCGTCGCCGTTCATTGCCCTGAACATGGCGGCCATCCCCAAGGATTTGATGGAGTCCGAGCTGTTCGGCCATGAGAAAGGTGCTTTCACCGGTGCTGCCAACCTGCGCCGGGGCCGCTTCGAACAGGCGGATGGCGGCACCTTGTTCCTCGACGAAATCGGTGACATGCCCGCCGACACCCAGACCCGCCTGCTGCGGGTGCTGGCCGATGGCGAGTTCTACCGCGTTGGCGGCCATGTGCCGGTCAAGGTCGACGTGCGCATCATCGCTGCGACCCACCAGAACCTGGAGTCGCTGGTGCAGGCGGGCAAGTTCCGTGAGGACTTGTTCCACCGCCTGAACGTGATCCGCATCCACATTCCGCGGCTGGCCGACCGCCGCGAGGACATCCCTGCCCTCGCCCGCCACTTCCTCGCCCGCGCCGCGCAAGAGCTGGCAGTCGAGCCGAAGATCCTCAAGCCGGAAACCGAAGAGTTCATCCGCAACCTGCCGTGGCCAGGCAACGTGCGGCAAATGGAAAACACCTGCCGCTGGATCACCGTGATGGCCTCCAGCCGCGAGGTGCTGATCGGCGACCTGCCGCCCGAGCTGCTGAACCTGCCACAGGATGCCGCACCGGTCACCAACTGGGAGCAGGCCCTGCGCCAGTGGGCCGACCAGGCGCTGGCACGCGGGCAGTCGAACCTGCTGGACAGCGCGGTGCCGAGTTTTGAACGGATCATGATCGAGACGGCGCTCAAGCACACCGCAGGACGGCGCCGGGATGCGGCGCTGTTGCTGGGCTGGGGGCGTAATACCTTGACGCGCAAGATCAAGGAGCTGGGCATGAATGTGGCGGGTGGGGATGACGAGGAAGGGGACGAGCACTGACTTATCGGTAAACCCGTAATCTCCCGGGGCTGCTTTGCAGCCCTTTCGCGGCACAAGGCCGCTCCTACAGGGGTTCGCGTTCTCCTTTAGGAGCGGCCTTGTGCCGCGAAAGGGCCGCAAAGCGGCCCCAGCTATTTCAGCCCCGATGCACCGATCCTGTGCCCAATGCACCTCCGGAAGGCACAAACCCCCTCAAAACCCGGCCAAATCCCCCTCAAAGCCCAACATTCACGGGCTTTGCAAAACTGGCACGCCCCCTGCAATAGCTAATACATACCCAGTTTCGGGGGCCCTGGTACAGGCAGGCCGGGTGAACCCCTCTTTTATTCGCAGCACCGCCCGTTTTGGGGACCTCGGTACAGGCAGGCCGGGTCATCCCCCCTTTATACGCAGTAACCCCTTTTGGGGACCCTGGTACAGGCAGGCCGGGATATCCCCTCTTTTATTCGTGCAGTTTCACCTGCACCCGCCAACGCCCATCGTCCTCTGCACCGGCCCACTCGCCGTGCAGGGGACGCGCGGCAATCACAGTCAGCAGCAACCCTTCGTCACTGTTCTGCACCCGCCAACTGACCGGTTTGCCTTGCAGGCTCAATTGCCCGTGCTGGCTCTTGCCCTGGGCCTGGAACAGCAGCGCAACCGTACCTTCCACATTCTCGCCATGCAGCTCGGGTTCTTCGTTGAACCACAACGTCAGGCCATCCTGCATCACCTCCACCTGCTGGAGCTCACGCTCGTCGGGCGCGGTCAGGCGGCCAATCATCAGCCCTACCATCAAACCGACAATCGCCAGTGACAGCATTACCCGAGGGAAGGCCTTCGAACGCACGTCCGGTTCAGGAGTAGAATGCCCGTCATCTTCACGCTTGGAGCCGTGCATGTTTCACGTCATCCTTTTTCAACCAGAAATTCCGCCGAATACCGGCAACATCATTCGCCTGTGCGCCAACAGCGGCTGCGACCTGCACCTGATCGAACCCATCAGCTTCGAACTGGATGACAAGCGCCTGCGTCGCGCGGGGCTGGATTACCATGAGTATGCCACGCTCAAGCGCCATGAGAGCCTGGCCGGATGCCTGGAAAGCCTCGGTAATCCAAGGCTGTTCGCCTTTACCACCAAGGGCTCGCACCCGTTCCATGAAGTGGCCTATCAGCCGGGCGACGCCTTTCTGTTCGGGCCAGAAAGCCGCGGTTTGCCGGCCGAGGTTCTCGACAGCCTGCCGGCCGAACAGCGTCTGCGCCTGCCGATGCGGCCGGGGTGCCGTAGCCTGAACCTGTCCAATACCGTGGCGGTGACGGTGTATGAGGCCTGGCGGCAAAACGGGTTTGCCGGGAGCTGATTTCTTACCTGCAAGGGCCTTTTCGCGGGCTCGCCCGCTCCCACATTGAAATGTGTACGCCAATCCGTAGGGGGAGCGGGCAACAAAAAAGCGCCCCGAGAGGCGCTTTCTTGATACCGGCAGTGATTACTGTACGGTCGGCACTTCGCCGGCTTCCTGCATGCGCTGCATTTCTTGCGCGTACAGGGCGTCGAAGTTGACCGGCGACAGCATCAGGGCCGGGAACGAACCACGGGTCACCAGGCTGTCCAGGGTCTCGCGGGCGTACGGGAACAGGATGTTCGGGCAGAACGCACCCAGGGTGTGGCTCATCGAAGCCGCATCCAGGTTGGCGATCAGGAAGATACCGGCCTGCTGCACTTCAGCAATGAAAGCCACTTCGTCACCGTTCTTGACGGTTACCGACAGGGTCAACACCACTTCGTGGAAGTCACCTTCCAGGGCTTTCTGCTTGGTGTTCAGGTCCAGCGCAACGCTCGGCTCCCAGGTCTGACGGAAGATCTGCGGGCTTTTCGGGGCCTCGAACGACAGGTCGCGCACATAGATGCGCTGCAGGGAGAACTGAGGGCTGTTGTCTTCTGCAGCAGCGCCGTTGGTCTGTTGGTCAGTCATGGCAGGTCCTTATCCTAATGTTTTTGAATGCAGTGCAAATCAGGCCGCCAGCAGCGCGTCGAGCTTGCCGGCGCGCTCCAGGGCATAAAGGTCATCGCATCCACCGACATGGGTGCTGCCGATCCAGATCTGCGGCACCGACGTACGGCCAGCCTTCTGGCTCATCTCGGCACGAACCTGCGGCTTGCCGTCGACCTTGATTTCCTCGAAGGCCACGCCCTTGCTCTCGAGCAGGTACTTGGCGCGCATGCAGTAGGGGCAGTAGTCGCTGGAATAGACGATGACGGGCTTCATATCACTTCACCAGGGGCAGGTTATCGGCTTTCCAGCTGGAAACGCCACCGCTCAGTTTGGCGGCGGTGTAACCAGCCTTGAGCAGTTCGCGGCAGTGGGTGCCGGACTGCTGGCCCATCGCGTCGACGACGATCAGGGTCTTCTCTTTGTGCTTGTCCAGCTCGCTCATGCGGGCGGCCAGCTTGTCCTGCGGAATGTTGATCGCACCGACGATGTGGCCGGCGGCGTATTCCTTGGCAGTACGGATGTCGATGACCAGGCCCTTGTCGGCATTGACCAGGGCGGTCAGTTGGCCATTGCTCAGGCTCTGGCCGCCGCGGCGGATTTCATTGAGCAGCAGCAGGACCAGCAGAACAACGAAGATCGCAACCAGGATGTAGTGATCTGTCGCGAATTGAATCAGGTGAGCAACCATCAGCGGTGTTCCAGGCGATTGAAAATGCCGGCCAGTATACACAGCCCCCCAGTACCACCAAAGCCCGACGGGCCGGCCGCAAAGGTACCTTCATGTTGCCGCATGGGCCGCGCTGGTCAGGGAACAGGACGAATATTCGCCGCAGGTGGCGTATTTGCCCTAAAATGCGTGTCTTTATCATCTTTGAACAACCGTGAGTTTGATTGATGACGAGCACGCCCAAACCCCTGGTCCTGATTATCCTGGATGGCTTCGGCCACAGCGAAATCCCCGAACACAACGCTATCTTTGCCGCCAAAACGCCGGTCTATGATCGCCTGCGCGCCACCCAGCCGCATGGCCTCATTTCCGGCTCGGGCATGGATGTCGGCCTGCCGGACGGGCAGATGGGCAACTCCGAAGTCGGTCACATGAACCTGGGGGCCGGCCGCGTCGTCTACCAGGACTTCACCCGCGTCACCAAAGCCATCCGCGATGGCGAGTTCTTCGAGAACCCGGTGCTCACCTCTGCCGTGGACAAGGCCGCCAGTGCCGGCAAGGCCGTGCACATCCTCGGCCTGCTGTCCGATGGTGGCGTGCACAGCCACCAGGACCACCTGGTGGCCATGGCCGAACTGGCTGCGCAGCGCGGTGCAGAAAAAATCTACCTGCACGCCTTCCTCGACGGCCGCGACACCCCGCCACGCAGCGCACAGTCGTCCATCGAACTGCTCGACGGCACGTTCGCCAAGCTGGGCAAGGGCCGCATCGCCACCCTGATCGGCCGCTACTATGCCATGGACCGCGACAACCGCTGGGACCGTGTCAGTGCCGCCTACAACCTGATCGTCGACAGCGCCGCCGAGTACACCGCCGACACCGCCCAGGCCGGCCTGGAAGCGGCCTACGCCCGTGACGAAAGCGACGAGTTCGTCAAAGCCACGCGCATTGGTGAAGCGGTCAAGGTTGAAGATGGCGATGCCGTGATCTTCATGAACTTCCGCGCCGACCGCGCCCGCGAACTGTCGCGTGCGTTCGTCGAAGCCGACTTCAACGAGTTCCCGCGTGCCCGCCTGCCAAAACTGGCGGCCTACATCGGCCTGACCCAGTACTCGGCCAAGATCCCCGCCCCCGCAGCCTTTGCACCGTCCAGCCTGAACAATGTGCTGGGCGAGTACCTGGCCAAGAACGGCAAGACCCAGCTGCGCATCGCCGAGACCGAGAAGTACGCTCACGTTACCTTCTTCTTCTCGGGCGGGCGTGAAGAGCCGTTCGAAGGCGAAGAACGCATCCTGATCCCGTCGCCAAAGGTTGCCACCTACGACCTGCAGCCGGAAATGAACGCGCCAGAAGTGACCGACCGCATTGTCGAAGCCATCGAGCAGCAGCGGTACGACGTGATCGTGGTCAACTACGCCAACGGCGACATGGTCGGCCACACGGGCGTGTTCGAGGCGGCGGTCAAGGCGGTCGAAGCGCTGGATACCTGTGTAGGGCGCATTGTCGAAGCGCTGGACAAGGTGGACGGCGAAGCGCTGATCACCGCCGATCACGGCAACGTCGAGCAAATGGAAGACGAATGCACCGGCCAGGCGCACACCGCGCACACCACCGAGCCGGTACCGTTCATCTACGTGGGCAAGCGCAACGTCAAGGTACGCGATGGCGGCGTGCTGGCCGACGTGGCGCCGACCATGCTGAAGCTGCTGGGGCTGGAAAAGCCGGTGGAAATGACCGGTACGTCGATCCTGGTCGACGCCTGATTCGGTGTATCGGGGCCGCTTCGCGACCCTTCGCGGGCGCGCCCGCTCCCACAGAACCGGCTGCACTCGCTGCTTTTGTGGGAGCGGGCATGCCTGCGAAGGGCCGCGAAGCGGCCCCAATTGCACATGAATTCCAGACCAACGCCCCCCTGCTCCCGCAGCGAGGCGTTTTTTTTGCCCGCCCGGGCGGGCATACTAGGCCAGTCTCCATCCTTGGTACGCCAAACCCCATGCTTCGCGCCCTGATCCTCCTAGCCCTGTCTTGCCTGCTCAGCCCGGCCTTCGCCGATGAGCGTGCGCAGACCCAGCAGCAACTGGACGCCACCCGCCAGGACATTGCCGAGCTCAAGAAGACGCTGGGCAAGCTCCAGGAAGAAAAGGCCGGTGTGCAAAAGGACCTCAAAGCCACCGAGACCGACATCGGCAATCTCGAAAAACAGGTGGAGGTTCTACAGCAAGAGCTAAAAAAGACCGAGGGCGATCTGGAGCGCCTTGAAACCGAGAAAAAAAAACTCCAGAGCGCCCGCGTTGAACAACAGCGACTGATCGCCATTCAGGCCCGGTCGGCCTACCAGAACAACGGCCGCGAGGAGTACCTCAAGCTGCTGCTCAACCAGCAGAACCCCGAGAAGTTCGCGCGCACCCTCACCTACTACGATTACCTGAGCAAGGCGCGCGTGGAGCAATTGCGCACCTTCAACGAGACCTTGCGCCAGCTGGCCAACGTCGAGCAGGACATTGCCGGCCAGCAGCAACAGTTGCTGGCCCAGCGCGCCGACCTCGACAGCCGCCGCCAGGCTCTGGAAGCCGAGCGAGGCAAGCGCCAGCAGGTGCTGGCCAAGCTCAATGGCGACATGAAGGACCGCGACCAGAAATTGCAGGCCCGCGAGCAGGACCAGGCCGACCTGGCCAAAGTCCTCAAGACCATCGAGGAAACCCTGGCCCGACAGGCCCGCGAAGCTGAAGAGGCGCGCAAGAAAGCCTTGCTGGCCCAGCAGGAAGCGGAAAAACGCCGCCAGCAGGAGGCCCTGGCCGCTGCCGCTGCCCGCGAACGGGCCCAGGCACCTGTGGAGCCCGTGGAGCCACCGAAAAAGGCTCGTACCACCCTCGGCCCGATGGTTTCCACCGACGGTGCAAGCTACGGCGGCGCATTTTCTTCGGCGCGGGGAAAACTTCCATGGCCCGTGAACGGTCGATTGCTGGCACGCTTCGGTGATGCCCGCGGCAGCGACGCCCGTGCAAAGTGGGACGGGGTGATGATCAGCGCCAACCCGGGCACCCAGGTACGTGCGGTGCACGGCGGGCGCGTGGTGTTCGCCGACTGGTTGCGCGGCGCCGGGCTTCTGGTCATTCTCGACCATGGCAACGGTTACCTGAGCCTGTACGGCCACAACCAGAGCCTGCTCAAGAGCGCCGGTGATATCGTCAAGGCCGGTGAAGCCATTTCCACCGTTGGCGACAGCGGTGGCCAGGACGCGGCAGGCTTGTACTTCGCCATCCGCCAGCAGGGTCGGCCTACCGACCCTTCGCAGTGGTGCCGGGGCTAGTCAAATTTCTACGGCGTAGCCTGAATGCTGCGCCGATGCTCCCCACGGAGCGCTTACAGGATCAGGAGTTCGTTCGACATGCTGCACTCGCCTCGTCTCACCCAGCTGGCCCTGTCCATCGCCCTGGCGGTCGGCGCGCCCCTGGCCACCGCCGCAGAGCCGGCCAAGGCCGCCGCAGTGCCAGCCACCGAGGTGACCGCCAAGGCACCGCTGCCGCTGGAAGAGCTGCGCACCTTCGCCGAGGTCATGGACCGCATCAAGGCTGCCTACGTCGAACCGGTGGATGACAAGACCCTGCTGGAAAACGCCATCAAGGGCATGCTCAGCAACCTTGACCCGCACTCCGCCTACCTCGGCCCCGAGGACTTCCAGGAGCTGCAGGAAAGCACCAGCGGCGAGTTCGGTGGGCTAGGCATCGAAGTGGGCCAGGAAGACGGCTTCATCAAGGTGGTCTCGCCCATCGACGACACCCCGGCTTCGCGTGCCGGTGTGCAGGCGGGCGACCTGATCGTCAAGATCAACGGCGCCCCGACCCGTGGCCAGACCATGACCGAAGCGGTCGACAAGATGCGCGGCAAGATCGGCGAGAAGATCACCCTGACCCTGGTGCGCGACGGCGGCAATCCGTTCGACGTGACGCTGGCCCGCGCGGTCATCCAGGTCAAGAGCGTGAAGAGCCAGTTGCTGGAGAACGACTACGGCTACATCCGCATCACCCAGTTCCAGGTCAAGACCGGCGACGAAGTGGGCAAGGCGCTGGCCAAGCTGCGCAAGGACAACGGCAAGAAGTTGCGCGGGGTAGTGCTGGACCTGCGCAACAACCCGGGCGGCGTGCTGCAGTCGGCGGTAGAAGTGGCCGACCACTTCCTGACCAAGGGCCTGATCGTCTACACCAAGGGCCGCATCGCCAACTCCGAACTGCGCTTCTCGGCCGACCCGGCCGACGCCAGCGAAGGCGTACCACTGGTGGTGCTGATCAACGGCGGCAGTGCCTCGGCCTCCGAGATCGTCGCCGGTGCCCTGCAGGACCAGAAGCGCGCCGTGCTGATGGGTACCGACAGCTTCGGCAAAGGCTCGGTGCAGACCGTGCTGCCGCTGGCCAACGACCGCGCCCTGAAACTCACTACCGCGCTGTACTACACCCCCAACGGCCGCTCGATCCAGGCCCAGGGCATCGTGCCGGACATCGAAGTGCGCCCCGCCAAGCTCACCGCCGAAGTCGACACCGAAAACTTCAAGGAAGCCGACCTGCAGGGCCACCTGGGCAACGGCAACGGCGGCGCCGACCGCCCGACCGGCAGCAGCAAGCGCAAGGAACGCCCGCAGGACGATGATTTCCAGCTGAGCCAGGCCCTGAGCCTGCTCAAAGGGCTGAACATCACCTCGGGCAAATGATCCACACGATGCGTTACCTGCTGTGTCTGCTGTTCTGCCTGTTGGCCGGGGTCGCGCAAGCGGCGCCGGCCGGCAAGGCCTACATGAGCATCATCATCGACGACCTGGGCCAGAGCCCCGACCGTGACAGCCGAACGCTTGCCCTGCCTGGGCCGGTGACCATGGCGATCATGCCCGACACCCCGCACGCCAGCGACTTCGCCCGCCAAGCCCACAAGGCGGGCAAGACGGTGATCCTGCACATGCCCATGGACCCGGCCACCGGGCCCTATGCCTGGCACCCGGGCATCGCCATCGACGAACTGGCCCGCCGCCTGGAGGCGGCCTTGGCGAAGGTGCCCTACGCCGCCGGCATCAACAACCACATGGGCAGCCGCATGACGGCACAGCGCCAACCGATGGCCTGGTTGATGGGTGAACTGCAGCAACGCCACCTGTTCTTCGTCGACAGCCGCACCAGCGCCGCCACCGTGGCCGCAGCCGAGGCCCAGCGCATCGGCCTGGCCCACGTTTCGCGGGATGTGTTCCTCGACGATGTGCGCACAACCGAGGCGATCACAGGGCAGTTGCAGCAAGGCATCGCCCTGGCGCGCAAGCAAGGGTCTGCAGTATTGATCGGGCATCCTTACCCACAAACCCTCGAAGTGCTGGAACGGGCACTGCCACAGCTCAAGGCCCAGGGCATCGAACTGATCAGGCTCAGCCAGATGATCGCCGTGCGCAGCAACCAGGCGATGCCTGGGCATGGCAAGAATGGCCGCTACACCAATCGCTGAGAAGCTGGGGCTGCTTTGCAGCCCTTCGCGGGCACGCCCGCTCCCACAAGATTGTCACAGGGCCTGAAGCCTGCGCGATCCCTGTGGGAGCGGGCATGCCCGCGAAGGGCCGCAAAGCGGCCCCAATAAAAAAAACCCCGCTAAGTGAGCGGGGTTTTCTTTTGCATCAACAGCAATCAGCTGTACACACGCCCCAGCAACTGGCGGTGGCTTTCGAACTGATCCAGCACATCACGCACGATCTGCTCCGGCGCAAAGCCCATCAGGTCATACTCCTGGCTGCCGTCGTGCAGGTACACCTCGGCGCGGTAGTAGCGCTGACGCACTTCCGGTTCGCCTTCAACCGGCGCCTCGCTCGGCGCGGCCATGTAGCCGTCCAGGCTCACTTCGTAAACGAACGGGTTGCCCTCGTCCATCATCACCCGCAGGCCCATCATGTTGCGCGACTGGCCAACGCGGGTTTCGACCTCGAAGCCCAGGGTCTGCAACTGCGCGGCCGCTTCTTTCAGCGCCGGGCTGACCTGCTTGTCCATGAAGCGCTGCACCACAGCCTGGGTCGGTTGCAGCTCCAGCTGGGTCAGGCGCTCGCTGAAACCGCGACGGCCACGGGCGGCCAGCTCGGCGCGTTCGCTTTCTACTGCAACGTCCTGCTTCATGGCCTTGTACAGGCCGAACATGAACAGCACCAGCACCACCGAGAACGGCAGGCCCGCCAGCACGACCATGGTCTGCATGGCTTCGAAGTTGCCGGCAAACAGCAGGCCGATGGTGACCAGGGTGATGACCACCGACCAGAACACCACCATCCAGTGCGGGGCGTCTTCGTCGACCTTGCCGCCTTTGCACGACAGGTTGGCCATCATCACCGCACCGGAGTCGGCCGGGGTAAGGAACAGCACAAAGCCGACAAATACCGCCACACCAATCACGATCTTCGCCGCCGGGAAGTATTCCAGCAGCTGGTAGATCGACATTGACGGCTGTTCCAGCGCGGTCTTGCCCAGCTCCACCGCCCCCTGGTTGATCACCAGGTCCAGTGCGGTGTTGCCGAAGATCGACAGCCAGGCCAAGGTGAACCCCAGCGGGATCAACAGCACACCGCTGACCAGTTGGCGCACGGTACGGCCCTTGGAGATACGGGCAATGAACATACCGACGAACGGGCCCCAGGAGATCCACCAGGCCCAGTAGAACACGGTCCACAGGCCCAGCCAGCGCTCGGACTTGCCGGCTTCGCCTTCGTACACGTACAGGTCGAAGGTTTTCAGGACGATGCCATTGAGGTAGTCGCCAACGTTCTGCACAAAGCCGTTGAACAGGTGCAGGGTGTTGCCCGCCAGCAGCACGAAGAGCAGCAGGCCGCTGAACAGCAGGATGTTCAGGTTGGACAGCCGGCGAATGCCGTTTTCCACGCCCGATACCGCTGCCACGGTGGCCACGCCGGCCATGACCAGGATCACCACCAACAGGTTGGTCTGGCTGTGCTCCATGCCGAACAGGTACTCAAGGCCCGAGGACACCTGCATCGAGCCGATCCCCAGGTTGGTCACTAGGCCCAGCAGGGTCACGAACATGCCGAAGATGTCCACCGCGTTGCCGGCAGCACCCTTGACCCAACGCTCACCCACCAGCGGGTACAGCGCCGAGCGCAGTGCCAGCGGCTGGTTGTGACGGTAGGCAAAGTAACCCACGGCCAGGCCGACCAGGGCGTAGATCGCCCAGCCATGCAGGCCCCAGTGCAGGAAGGTCAGCTGCAGGCCCTGGCGCGCAGCTTCGAGGCTGGCCGGGGTACCTTCCGGTGGGTTGAAGTAGTGGTCCAGCGGCTCGGAAGCGCCGAAGTAGAGCAGCGAGATGCCGATGCCGGAAGAGAACAGCATGCCGGCCCAGGCGCCGTAGCTGAAGTCAGGCTGGTCGTCCTTGCCACCCAGCTTGAGCTTGCCGTAATCGGAGAAGGCCAGGTAGACGACGAACAGCAGGTAACCACAGATCACCAGCATGTAGTACCAGCCAAAGGTACGCGTCAGCCATTTCTGGGCCACGCCCAGCACCTGGCCGGCAGTATCGGGTACAGCGATCAGCAAGGCAGTCAGAACAAGGATCATCAGCGCGGAGGTGAAGAACACTACGCGGTTGACCCGTACCCTCTCGGCGGGGGGCTTGGTAAGTGAGGCAGAACTCATTGCACGAATGCTCCGGGCAGTACGGCTTTGTGGAGGCTAATCATTCTTTCCCGAGCAATTGGTGGAATATCCCCACTGCGTCAGGTGTTATAAAAGCACCCTGGAAACCGTGATCCCGAATCGATACGTTGCAAAAAAACAGACAGGTGGCCTGCTGTAAATGCCCACGCATCCGCAGAGGTGCGCGCATTCGTCACAGATCACCCCGCCCGCTCCAAGGGCCTGTCGCAGGGCCAGTGGCCGTACGGCAGAATCTGCATTTCGCATCGCTCATGCCCGTCAACGCCTTGTATTCCGGGGGTTACGCGATTTCCTGGGGTGTCAATCCGTGCCTTCTCGACCGCCTGAAAAACTGTCAATGGCACAAATTGTCGCAGAGCTTATTCTTTATTGATTGAACGTTCAATCAAAACAAAATAGACTGGCCTTCGCCGAGTCAGCCGCCCGTCGTCTGCTCGCAGGCCTGAGGAGATAGCAAGATGCCCAAGGTCGGTATGCAACCCATCCGCCGCCAGCAGTTGATCGAAGCCACATTGCAGGCGGTCGATCAGGTCGGTCTGGGGGACGCCAGCATTGCGCTGATTGCCCGTTTGGCCGGTGTGTCGAACGGCATCATCAGTCACTACTTTCGGGACAAGAACGGCCTGATAGCAGCGACGATGGGTTACATCATGAGCATGCTCAACGAAGGCGTCAGAGCACGCCGTCAGGCCCTGACGGACGACAGCCCGCGCGCTCACCTGAAAGTGATCATCGAGGGCAACTTCGATGCCAGCCAGGTGAACGGCCCGGCAATGAAAACCTGGTTGGCCTTCTGGGCTTCCAGCATGCACCAGCCCGATTTGCACAGGTTGCAGCGGATCAACGACCACCGCTTGTATTCCAACCTGTGCTGCCAGTTCCGCCGCGCCCTGCCGCTCTACCATGCGCGTAAGGCAGCCCGCGGCCTGGCAGCCCTGATCGACGGCCTGTGGCTGCGTGGCGCCCTGTCGGGTGATGCATTCGACACCGGCCAGGCGATACGGATTGCTTACGAATACATGGATCTACAACTGGCTAAACAGCACACCCTGGGCACAAACGACCAGGCCGCTGAACAAGCACGCACGGCCCTTGCCAACCCAGCAGGAGCGTGACGCGCAAGCCAAACCACACACTGCACTTGCGAGGACACTATGGCCCGTTTCGGAACGCAAAAACTCTACATTGATGGCGCTTACGTCGACGCTGGCAGCGATGCCACTTTCGAAGCCATCAACCCGGCTACCGGCGAAGTCCTCGCCCACGTGCAACGTGCCACCGAGGCTGACGTCGAGAAAGCTGTCGAAAGCGCCGAGCGTGGCCAGAAAGTCTGGGCTGCGATGACCGCCATGCAGCGTTCGCGCATCCTGCGCCGCGCCGTCGACATCCTGCGCGAGCGCAACGATGAGCTGGCCCAGCTGGAAACCCTGGATACCGGCAAGTCGTACTCCGAAACCCGCTACGTCGACATCGTCACCGGCGCCGACGTGCTGGAATACTATGCAGGCCTGGTGCCGGCCATCGAAGGCGAGCAGATCCCGCTGCGCGAATCGTCCTTCGTCTACACCCGCCGCGAGCCGCTGGGCGTGACCGTGGGTATCGGCGCCTGGAACTACCCGATCCAGATCGCCCTGTGGAAATCCGCCCCGGCCCTGGCCGCCGGCAACGCGATGATCTTCAAACCGTCGGAAGTCACCTCGCTGACCACCCTGAAACTGGCCGAGATCTACACCGAAGCCGGCCTGCCAAATGGCGTGTTCAACGTTCTGACCGGCAGCGGCCGCGAAGTCGGCACCTGGCTGACCGAGCACCCGCGCATCGAAAAAGTCTCCTTCACCGGCGGCACCACCACCGGCAAGAAAGTCATGGCCAGCGCCTCCAGCTCCTCGCTGAAGGAAGTCACCATGGAACTGGGCGGCAAGTCGCCACTGATCATCTGCGCCGACGCCGACCTGGACAAGGCCGCCGACATCGCCATGATGGCCAACTTCTACAGCTCGGGCCAGGTGTGCACCAACGGCACCCGCGTGTTCATCCCGGCTGAAATGAAAGCTGCTTTCGAAGCCAAGATCGCCGAGCGCGTTGCCCGCATCCGTGTTGGCAACCCGGAAGACGAGAACACCAACTTCGGCCCGCTGGTCAGCTTCGCCCACATGGAAAACGTGCTGGGCTACATCGCCAAGGGTAAAGAAGAAGGTGCCCGCGTACTGTGCGGCGGCGAGCGTCTGACCGAAGGTGAATTCGCCAAGGGCGCCTTCGTGGCCCCGACCGTGTTCACCGACTGCACCGACGACATGACCATCGTCAAGGAAGAGATCTTCGGCCCGGTCATGAGCATTCTGTCCTACGAGACCGAAGAAGAAGTGATCCGTCGTGCCAACGACACCGAGTACGGCCTGGCCGCCGGTGTGTGCACCAACGACATCACCCGCGCCCACCGCATCATCCACAAGCTGGAAGCCGGCATCTGCTGGATCAACGCCTGGGGTGAATCGCCGGCCGAAATGCCGGTCGGTGGCTACAAGCAGTCGGGCGTCGGCCGTGAGAACGGCGTCAGCTCGCTGGCTCAATACACTCGCATCAAGTCGGTCCAGGTCGAGCTGGGCGGCTACAACTCGGTTTTCTAAGCCCTGTCTAGCCACGCCCGTGCCACTGTGCACGGGCGTTCCCGCTCCCTGATCACCGCCAACACGAGGGTACTTTCATGTCCCAAGAATTCGATTACATCATCGTCGGTGCCGGTTCGGCCGGTAACACCCTGGCTACCCGCCTGACCGAAGACGCCGGCGTCACCGTACTGCTGCTGGAAGCCGGTGGCCCCGACTACCGCTTCGACTTCCGCACCCAGATGCCAGCCGCCCTGGCCTTCCCGCTGCAAGGCCGCCGCTACAACTGGGCGTACGAGACCGACCCGGAGCCGCACATGGACGGCCGCCGCATGGAATGTGGCCGTGGCAAGGGCCTGGGTGGCTCGTCGCTGATCAACGGCATGTGCTACATCCGCGGCAACGCCATGGACTTCGACGGCTGGGCAGAGCTGCCAGGCCTGGAAGACTGGACCTACCTGGATTGCCTGCCGTACTTCCGTAAAGCCGAAACCCGTGACATCGGCCCGAACGATTACCACGGTGGTGAAGGCCCGGTCAGCGTTGCCACGCCAAAGGCCGGCAACAACCCGCTGTTCCACGCCATGGTCGAGGCCGGCGTGCAGGCTGGTTACCCGCGCACCGAAGACCTCAACGGCTACCAGCAGGAAGGCTTCGGCCCGATGGACCGTTCGGTCACCAAGAACGGCCGCCGCTCCAGCACCGCCCGTGGCTACCTGGACCAGGCCAAGAAGCGCCCGAACCTGACCATCGTCACCCACGCCCTGAGCGACCGCGTACTGTTCGACGGCAAGCGCGCCGTTGGCGTGACCTACCTGGTCGGCGACAGCGAAGAGCGTGTTGAAGCCCGTGCCCGCAAGGAAGTGATCGTCAGCTCCGGCGCCATCGCTTCGCCGCAGCTGCTGCAGCGCTCCGGCGTCGGCCCGCGTCACCTGCTGGAAAGCCTCGACATCCCGGTTGTACACGACCTGCCGGGTGTTGGTGAAAACCTGCAGGACCACCTTGAGCTGTACCTGCAGTACGCCTGCACCCAGCCGGTATCGCTGTACCCATCGCTGCTGTGGTGGAACCAGCCGGCCATCGGTGCCGAGTGGCTGTTCAACGGCACCGGCATCGGCGCCAGCAACCAGTTCGAGGCTGGCGGTTTCATCCGTACCCGCCCTGAATTCAAGTGGCCGAACATTCAGTACCACTTCCTGCCGGTGGCCATTAACTACAACGGCTCCAATGGCGTGAAGGAACACGGCTTCCAGGCGCACATGGGTTCCATGCGTTCGCCTGCCCGTGGTCGCATCCAGGCCAAGTCGAAAAACCCGCGCCAGCACCCGAGCATCCTGTTCAACTACATGTCCACCGAGCAGGACTGGCAGGAATTCCGCGACGGCATCCGCCTGACCCGCGAGATCATGGCCCAGCCGGCGCTGGACCCGTACCGTGGCCGCGAGATCAGCCCGGGCGCCGACGTGCAAACCGACGAGCAGCTGGACAAGTTCATCCGCGAGCACGCCGAAACCGCCTTCCACCCGTCCTGCTCGTGCAAGATGGGCACCGACGACATGGCAGTGGTCGACGGCGAAGGCCGCGTGCATGGCATGAAAGGCCTGCGTGTGGTCGATGCCTCGATCATGCCGCTGATCATCACCGGCAACCTCAACGCCACCACGATCATGATTGCCGAAAAGATCTCGGACAAGATTCGTGGCCGCAAGCCGCTGCCGCGCAGCACTGCCAAGTACTATGTGGCGGGCGATGCGCCGGTGAAAGGCAAGCCGATGCGTGAAGTGAAGCAGGGTTGAAACCTTGATCAGGGGCCGCACAGCGGCCCCTTTCACTTTTGCTCAGGTGGGCACCGCAAAGAAGGTGCGCATCAACGAGTCATCCTCACTGCCCAGTCGCACAGCCAGTGCCTGGCGGTCGAACAACATTCCGGAGCGCATCTCACGCACGGTATTCCCGCTTGGCGCCTGCGCCAGTGCCTTCAGGCACACCTCCGTAAAGTGATAGTTGTGCCCTTGAACGGCCGTTACCTTTTCCACTTGCAGGTAGCGCCCGGGCATCATCAAAGACTCTGCCTCATCTGGTCGCCTTGAAAAGGGCCCGATCGGCGTCGCCTGCATGTCCTCGCCTGGTTCCAATACATACACCAACGCATTTTCATCAAAAGCACTCCGGCCACTGACCTGGGTCTGAGGGTCATTGAAAACCTCCCAGAGGGCATAGGGGTTTTCCGTGAATGACGTGAAGTCGGTGGTCACCAGTACATCACCCACTTCAATGGCACCCTCACCAGATACCTGAAGACCCGTGCCCCGCAGGCTGGAAGCCGCCCGGTACAGCCTCACCTGATTACTGACGCCAATTTGCCCCAGTGCGCGGGCAAGGTCGTGGCTGCGCTGGATATTCCCGGCGCGACTGCCCTCTAGCGGCATGCCCCGCCACAGGTTGTTGTAGCGCTCCGGCGAGCTGGTGTACTCGGCAATGGCGGGCGAACCAAAGCCGTGCTCATCGCGATAGACGGGATACGGCTCACTGAATGCATCCAGATACTCGCCATTGGCCCCCACGGCATCGAGATCAGCGCACGGCACCGCGCCCAACAGGGCTTCCTGCCGCGCCAGCGCCTTATCCGACGTAGCCAGCAATTCGTCTGCCGCTGGGGCCATGTAAGGCCCCCATTCGACCTTGCCGGCAGAGGCTTGCGCCTGACCAGCCACACGCGGGGGGACGTGGCCATCGGTGAACAGCTCGCTGGCACGCATCATGGCTATATCAAGCAGAATGAACAGAATATCCGTCAGTACTGACCACCATGCAGCTGTGCGCCAGGCCTGCTTGCCATTGATTGCCCGGTCCAGGTGCAGAGCGAGGCTTGCGGTGCCCAGACCGAGCGATGCCAATATCACTGGCCAGCCAAGCGGCGTCATCGGCGCGATTATAAAACTCGCTGCTTGCAAGCCCGCCAGCCAATCGGCCTTGCGCAGTTGTGCGTTGGTGGTCAGCCGCTCATGAGCATCGCTGGCCAGATCATCCATGACCGCATCGCGCAGATGGACGAACAGGTCCCCTGCAATGGCCGGCCCGGAAATCATGGTGTCGCCCCGCGACTGCGCAAGCGACTTGAAGTAATCGCGTAAACGCGGGCGCAGCGACTGCGCCAGTACCCCGTCCCCGACGAACAACCTGACCAGCCGCTCTCGCCCCACATCCGTGGCTGCCTGGTCCGCCATCCATTCCTGAAACGCGTGGCGATCGTCGAATACCTGCACGACATCCTGTGCATCGGCAAGATAGAGGCACAACCTGCCAGTCTTCAGCTTACGCAGGAACAGCATCCTGGCGCTGATATCGCCGACGGCCAGTGCGCTCCATCCATGTTGGGTATTCGCTTCCTGGTCCTGTCGCAGGCCTTGCACGGTACTCGGCAAACCGGGTACAGCGACCGTTGCCATTACCAGCTCCTGGCGCTCAGGGTCGCTCAACGTGGATCGGCCCACAGCGGCAAGGAAGCGGGCGCGGGCCAAGACACAATAGTCTTCGCCATTGCGCGAGCGAAACTGGCGCAGTGCCTCGGCGTAGCGCCCCGCAAAATCCAACCGCCAGAACGCCGCCAAGACCTCCTGTGGGTCGAGCCGCACCTCGTTGCGCTCGTCATAGACCCTGTGGCTGGCATCGACCCGGTAGAAGCCACCGTAAATACTCAGCTCGTCAGCACTGGCCTGCTGCTGCGGGCTGAACCGCTGGATGACCAGCTCGGTCAGGCTCAAGGACCGCAGTGGCGGCCCGTTGTGGCACCAGCCAGTGAAGCTCGACGAACTGCTGGCCGCCGACTGGAACTCGTGCCAGTAAAGCCCGTCCGGATCCAGCCAGTAACCTAGCTGGCGGCGAAGCACATGGCCCGCCGCCTGGCGCGCCAAGTTGTGCAAATCAGGAAATTGTCCGAGCAGGCGCTGGGCCACCTGGGCCAGAGAAATGGGTGCTTTGACGTTCATGTTACGCGGCTGCCTGATAGTGGGCGCACCATTGCAGCCGCAAGCCGCAGCGACGATGCGGTATCGCTTTACAGCCTGCGCTGGCCTCGGGTTAGAATCGATTGGCACGTGACCTGCTAGCTTTTGCTGAAAAACGCGCTACCACGTCCCTTCCCGCCGCTGTCTCGGAGTACCTGCCTTTGGATGCAAGCACCATCAACAGCCTGTTCTTGATCGGCGCATTGCTGGTGGGTGCAAGTATTCTGGTCAGCTCGCTGTCGTCGCGGCTGGGCATCCCCATTCTGGTCATCATCCTCGCCGTCGGCATGGTCGCCGGTGTCGATGGTGGCGGCATCATCTTCAACAACTACCCGACCGCCTACCTGGTGGGCAACCTGGCACTGGCCGTGATCCTGCTCGACGGTGGCTTGCGCACGCGGGTGGCAAGCTTCCGCGTGGCGCTGTGGCCGGCACTGTCGCTGGCCACGGTCGGGGTAATGATCACCACCGCCCTCACCGGCCTGGTCGCCGCCTGGCTGTTCAACCTGAGCCTGATACAGGGCCTGCTGATCGGCGCCATCGTCGGCTCAACCGACGCCGCTGCGGTGTTCTCGCTGCTGGGCGGCAAAGGCCTGAACGAGCGGGTTACCGCCACCCTGGAGATCGAGTCGGGCAGCAATGACCCGATGGCGGTTTTCCTCACGGTCACCCTGATCGACATGATCGCCAGCGGCCAGACCGGCCTGCACTGGAGCCTGCTGGGCCACCTGTTGCGCGAATTCGGCATTGGCGGGCTGCTGGGCCTGGGTGGCGGCTGGGTGATGCTGCAGCTGGTCAACCGCATCAACCTGGCCGGTGGCCTGTACCCGATCCTGGTGGTAGCCGGCGGCCTGGTGGTGTTTTCGCTGACCAACGCCCTGCACGGTAGCGGCTTCCTCGCCGTGTACCTGTGCGGCCTGGTGCTGGGCAACAAGCCTATCCGCAGCCGCCACGGTATCCTGCACATGCTCGACGGCATGGCCTGGCTGGCCCAGATCGGCATGTTCCTGGTGCTGGGGCTGCTGGTCACGCCCCACGACCTGCTGCCCATCGCCTTGCCGGCGTTAGGCCTGGCATTGTGGATGATTCTGGTGGCGCGGCCGCTGTCGGTGGTCGCTGCACTGCTGCCGTTCAAGGCCTTCCATGGCCGCGAAAAGGGCTTTATCTCCTGGGTAGGCCTGCGCGGCGCGGTACCGATCATCCTGGCGGTGTTCCCGCTGATGGCGGGCCTGCCAGACGCCCAGCTGTTCTTCAACCTGGCGTTCTTCATCGTGCTGGTGTCGCTGTTGGTGCAAGGCACCAGCCTGCCGTGGATGGCCAAACTGCTGAAAGTGACCGTGCCGCCAGACCCGGCGCCGATCTCCCGCTCAGCCCTGGAAGTGCACATCACCAGCGAGTGGGAAATGTTCGTCTACCGCCTGGGCGCCGAAAAATGGTGCATCGGTGCCGCCCTGCGCGAGCTGAAAATGCCCGAAGGCACCCGGATTGCCGCCCTGTTCCGTGGCGAGCAACTGCTGCACCCCTCCGGCAGTACCGTGCTGGAAGTGGGCGACATGCTCTGCGTGATCGGTCACGAGCATAACCTGCCGGCGCTGGGCAAACTGTTCAGCCAGGCACCACAGCGTGGCCTGGACCTGCGGTTCTTTGGCGACTTCGTGCTCGAAGGCGATGCCGAACTGGGTGCGGTGGCAGCGCTTTACGGCCTGAAACTCGATGGCCTGGACGCGAAAATGCCGCTGGCGCAGTTCATCCGACAGAAGGTCGGAGGCGCTCCAGTAGTAGGTGACCAGGTCGATTGGCATGGCACGATCTGGACCGTGGCAACCATGGACGGGAACAAGATCCAGAAAGTAGGCGTCAGATTCCCCGAAGGAACGCGACCCGGACCAGGATTGTTCCTCTAAACTTCGTTTCTGCCGGATCCACAAGTAGTCTGCCTATGTCCCTGCGCGTGTACCTTCGCACAGCCCTGCTCGGGCTGTGCCTGTCCCTTTCCTTTGCGGCCACCGCAGCAGAGGCCCCGACCACCGCCAGCATCCAGAACAGCCTCGACAAGATTGCCGAGCGCAAACTGCCCGAGGCTGACCAGAAGGCCCTGCAGCAAGTGCTCGAACAGACGTTGAGCCTGCTTGCCAGCAAGGAAGACAACGAAAGGAAGCTCGCCGCGCTCAAGCAGCAGCTGACCAGTGCCCCCAAGGAAACCAGTGACAGCCAGAAGGAACTGGCCAGGCTCAAGGAAAGCAAGGCGCAGCCTGTCGCTCAACGCTACGCCGCCCTCAGCGTGCCACAGCTCGAGCAAATGCTCAGCGAACGTAACACCCAGCAGGGCGAGCTGCAGAAGGCGCTGTCCGAAGCCAACAGCCTGATCATCAATTCGCAAACCCGCCCGGAACGCGCCCAGGCCGAAATCAGCAACAGCCAGGCCCGTACCCAGCAGATCAACAGCATCCTCAAAACCGGCAAGGATGGCGGCAAATCGATCAACGCCGACCAGCGCAACCAGCTCAATGCCGAGCTGGCCTCACTCAACGCACTTACCTTGCTGCGCCGCCAGGAACTGGCTGGCAACAGCCTGCTGCAAGACCTGGGCAACGCCCGCCACGACCTGCTGATCGAGCGTGCCGCGCGCCTGGAGCAGGAAATCCAGGACCTGCAGACGCTGATCAACGATAAACGGCTGGCCCAGTCGCAAGAGGCGGTTACCCAGCAATCGATCGAGGCCCAGAAAGCCGGCGGCAGCAGCCTGCTGGCCAGCGAGAGCGCGGCCAACCTCAAGCTTTCCGACTACCTGCTCAAAAGCACCGACCGCCTCAACGAGCTGACCCAACAGAACTTGCGCACCAAGCAGCAACTCGACAGCCTGACCCAGGCCGATCAGGCGCTGGACGAGCAGATCAGCGTACTCAAGGGCAGCCTGTTGCTGTCGAAGATCCTCTACAAACAGAAGCAGGCGCTACCGCACCTCAAGCTCGACCGAGACCTGGCCGATCAGATCGCCGATATCCGCCTGTACCAGTTCGAGATCAACCAGCAACGCGAACAAATGAGCAGCCCGGTTACCTACGTCGACAAACTGCTGGCCAGCCAGCCGCAGGCAGACGTCACCCCGGCCTTGCGCAAAGCCCTGCTGGAGGTGGCGATCACCCGCAGCGATCTGCTTGAGCGCCTGAACCGCGAACTGTCGGCACTGCTCAACGAGTCGATCACCCTGCAACTCAACCAGAAGCAGCTGCTGGGCACCGCGCAGAGCCTGCGCACCACCCTCGACGAACAGATGTTCTGGATCCCCAGCAACAAGCCGCTGGACTGGGACTGGCTGAGCTATGTACCCCAGCGCCTGGCCGACCAGGTCGCCAACCTGCCGTGGGGTTCGGGCCTGAAAGAGCTGGCCGACGGCCTGAGCCAGCGCCCGCTGCTGTTCCTGCCGCTGTTGCTGGTCATCGGCGCCCTGTTGTGGCGGCGCAAGTACCTGTACCAACGGCTGGGCAAGGTGCACCAGGACATCGGCCACTTCCGCCGTGACAGCCAGTGGCACACGCCCCAGGCGATCCTTATCAACATCCTCCTGGCGATGCCGGTCAGCCTTGGCCTGGCGCTGTGCAGCTACGCCCTGCAGATCGACGCCCGCGGGCAAAACGCCAACCTCGGTGCCGCCCTCTGGCAACTGGCCCAGGCCTGGCTGGTGTTCTACACCGCCTACCGCATCCTGGCCCCCGGTGGCGTGGCCGAAATCCACTTCCGCTGGCACAAGCCGCAAGTCGAGTTCCTGCGTGGCTGGGTACGCCGCCTGGGCACCGTGGTGCTGGCGCTGGTGGGCGTGGTGGCGGTGGCCGAGCACCAGCCTTCGGCGCTGGCCGACGATGTGCTGGGTATCGGCGTGGTGCTGACCTGCTACGCACTGATGGCCTGGCTGCTCAGCCGCCTGCTGCTCAGCAGCCCCGCGCACCGCGACACCTCGCTGTTCCGCAAGGCAGTGGGCGTAGCGTTCACCGCACTGCCCATCGCCCTGTTCGTCGCCGTGTGTTTCGGCTACTACTACACCGCATTGAAGCTCACCGACCGACTCATCTACACCCTGTACCTGCTGCTGTTCTGGCTGGTGATCGAGGCGGCGTTCGTGCGCGGCCTGTCGGTGGCGGCACGGCGCCTGGCCTACCAGCGCGCGCTCAGCAAACGGGCAGCGGCCAAGGAAGGGCTGGATGGCGAAGTCATCACCGAAGAGCCGACGCTGGACATCGAGCAGGTCAACCAGCAGTCGCTGCGCCTGATCCGCCTGGCCCTGCTCGGCGGCTTCATCGCCGGCCTGTACTGGGTGTGGGCAGACCTGATCTCGGTGTTCGCTTACCTCAACAACTTCGTCCTGTACGAATACACCAGCGGCACCGGCGCCGCCGCCAGCATGGTGCCGATAAGCCTTGGCGACCTGCTGGGTGCGCTGGTGATCGTCGGCATCACCTTCGCCCTGGCCGGCAACTTGCCTGGCCTGCTGGAAGTGCTGGTGCTGTCACGCCTGAACCTGGCCCAGGGCAGTGCCTATGCCACCACCACGCTGCTGTCGTACACCATTGTCGGCATCGGTATCGTCAGCACCCTGTCGACCCTGGGGGTGAGCTGGGACAAGCTGCAATGGCTGGTGGCCGCGTTGTCAGTGGGCCTGGGCTTCGGCATGCAGGAAATCTTCGCCAACTTCATCTCCGGCATCATGATCCTGTTCGAGCGCCCGGTACGCATTGGCGACACCATCACCATCGGCAACCTGTCGGGCACGGTGAGCAAGATCCGCATCCGCGCCACCACCATCACCGACTTCGACCGCAAGGACATCATCGTCCCCAACAAGACCTTCATCACCGGCCAGCTGATCAACTGGTCGCTGACCGACACGGTCACCCGGGTAACGCTGAAGCTGGGCATCGACTACGGCTCTGACCTGGACCTTGTGCGCGACCTGCTGCTCAAGGGCGCACACGAAAACCCGCGCGTGCTCAAGGACCCGGAACCGATCGTGTACTTCCTCAACTTTGGTGAAAGCTCGCTGGACCACGAGTTGCGCATGCACGTGCGCGACCTGGGCGACCGCAACCCGACGCTGGACGAGATCAACCGCTACATCAACCGCGAGTTCAAGGCTCACAACATCAAGATCTCGGTACGCCAGGTCGAGGTGTTCCTGATGGACCAGAAGGGCGGCAAGCAGCAGCTGATTCCGCTGGAGCAACCTAAACCGGATGGCACTGCACCGGCCTGAGTGGGCTCGAATGCTTTATTCTGTGCTGAATCTCAGGAGCAGCCCGTGAAAGCCCTCGACCAACTCACCTTCGACAACCGCTTCGCCCGCCTGGGCGATGCGTTCTCCACCCAGGTGCTGCCCGAGCCCATTGCAGACCCGCGCCTGGTGGTAGCCAGCGAGTCGGCCATGGCCTTGCTCGAGCTCGACCCCGCCCAGGCCGACCTGCCGGTGTTCGCCGAGCTGTTCAGCGGCCACAAGCTGTGGGAAGAAGCCGACCCACGGGCGATGGTCTATTCCGGCCACCAGTTCGGCTCGTACAACCCACGGCTGGGCGATGGCCGCGGCCTGCTGCTGGCCGAAGTACTCAACGACAAAGGCGAGCACTGGGACCTGCACCTCAAGGGCGCCGGCCAGACCCCTTACTCACGCATGGGCGATGGCCGCGCCGTGCTGCGCTCGTCGATACGCGAATTCCTTGCCTCGGAAGCCTTGCACGCACTGGGTATCCCAAGCAGCCGGGCGTTGTGCGTGATCGGCTCCAGCACCGCGGTGTGGCGTGAAACCCGCGAAAGCGCCGCCATGCTCACGCGCCTGGCGCAGAGCCATGTGCGTTTCGGCCATTTCGAGTATTTCTACTACACCAAGCAGCCCGAGCAGCAGCGCGTGCTGATCGACCATGTCCTTGAGCAGCACTACCCCGAATGCCGTGACGCCGAACAACCGTACCTGGCCATGTTCCACACCATCGTCGAGCGCAACGCCGAACTGATTGCCCGCTGGCAGGCCTATGGCTTCTGCCACGGGGTGATGAACACCGACAACATGTCGATCCTGGGCATCACCTTCGACTTCGGCCCTTACGCCTTCCTGGACGACTTCGACGCCAACTTCATCTGCAACCACTCCGACGACCGTGGCCGCTACAGCTACGCCAACCAGGTGCCCATCGCCCACTGGAACCTCAGCGCGCTGGCCCAGGCCCTGACCACCGTGATCGAAGTTGAGCCGTTGAAGGAAGCGTTGGGGCTGTTCCTGCCGCTGTACCAGGCCCATTATCTGGACCTGATGCGCCGGCGTCTGGGCCTGACCACTGCCGAGGACGACGACATGGCGCTGGTCGAGCGCCTGCTGCAGTGCATGCAGCGTGGCGGCGTGGACTACAGCCTGTTCTTCCGAAAACTCGGTGAGCAGCCGGTGGCCGATGCGCTGAAAGTGGTGCGCGACGACTTCATCGACCTGGCCGGCTTCGATGCCTGGGGTGCAGATTACCTGGCCCGCTGTGAACGTGAACCCGGCAATGCCGAAGGCCGCCGTGAACGGATGCATGCGGTGAACCCGCTGTATGTGCTGCGCAACTACCTGGCGCAGAAAGCCATCGAAGCGGCTGAAGCGGGGGACTACAGTGAGGTGCGGCAATTGCACCAGGTACTGACCAGACCCTTCGAGGAGCAGCCCGGGATGCAGGCCTACGCCGAGCGGCCGCCGGAATGGGGCAAGCACCTGGAAATCAGCTGCTCTTCCTGATTGATGATTGCTCTACCGGCCCTATCGCCGGCAAGCCAGCTCCCACAGGTAACGTGCCAGACTTGAGGCAAGCGGTACCCCTGTGGGAGCTGGCTTGCCGGCGATAGGGCCCGAACAAACAACACAAGGAATTGATATGTCCGACCCACTGGTAATCCCCTGCCCCCACTGCAACGGCCTCAACCGCCTCCCCGCCGAGCGCCTGGGCGATGCCCCGAAATGCGGCCGCTGCAAACAGGAGGTGCTGTTGAGCACCCCCTTCGAGCTCACCGAAGCCAGCTACGCCAGCCAGATCAAAGGCGACCTGCCGCTGCTGGTCGACATCTGGGCCGACTGGTGCGGCCCGTGCAAATCCTTCGCCCCCACCTTCGAACAGGCTGCCCGCCAACTTGCCGGCCGCTGCCGTCTGGCCAAGCTCGACAGCGAAGCCAACCGCAACCTCGCCGGGCAACTGGGCATACGCTCGATCCCCAGCTTGCTGCTGTTCAAGAACGGGCGCGAAATCAGCCGCCAGGCCGGGGCGTTTCCACTCCAGTCGTTGCTGGAGTGGGTGCGTAGCCAAGGGGTTTAAGCGTTCTCTTCGAGTAACGAATGCAACTCGACAAACTGCTGAGTCAGTTTGTGCCGCGGCTCCAGGTGAATCAGCGGCAGGCTGGCGTGGTGCGATTCGCGCATCTTCACCGAGCTGCCCAGGTACACCGGAAGCACCGGCAGGCCTTCGGCCAGCAGCTCGTCGAGCATCTGCTGCGGCAGGCTGGCACGCGACTGGAACTGGTTGACCACGATGCCTTCGACCATCAGGTCTTCGTTGTGGTCTTCCTTGAGGTCTTCGATCTCGGCCAGCAGGCCGTACAGGGCCTGGCGCGAGAAGCTGTCGCAGTCAAAGGGGATCAGCACACGATCAGCCGCGATCAACGCGGAAACCGCGTAGAAGTTAAGCGCCGGCGGGGTATCGATGTAGATACGCTCGTAGTCCTCGTCCAGCTCGTCGAGCAACTTACGCAGCTTGTTGATCTTGTGCTTGGCCTCAAGCTTGGGCTGCAGGTCGGCCAACTCGGCAGTGGCCGTGACCACGTGCAGGTTGTCGAACGGGGTTTCGTAGATGTCGACCTTGTTCTTCTTGCTGAACGGCCCGCTGGACAGGCTTTGCTTGAAGAAGTCGGCGATACCCATGGGGATGTCCTCGCCGGTCAGGCCGGTGAGGTACTGGGTCGAGTTGGCCTGGGCATCCAGGTCGATCAACAAGGTCCGATAGCCTTCATTGGCACTGACCGCCGCCAGGTTGCAGGCGATGCTCGACTTGCCCACGCCACCTTTCTGATTGAACACCACGCGCCGCATGATTGACCTCCGTGTTTCAACGAATGCCCGAGTATGTGGCGGCACTGCGGCAATGGCCAGTGCCATTTGGCCTGCATCACCCCTGGCCGACCACCTGCCCCGTCAACAGCTCGGCAAACGCCTTGGCCATCACCGAATTGCCGCGCTCGCGCTGCACCAGCCACACCGCCGACATCGCCCCCTCATCCAGCAGCGTGCGGTACACCACGCCTTCGATGCGCATGCGCTGGAACGACGCCGGTAACACCGACACCCCCAGCCCCGCCGACACCAGGCCGATGATGGTCATCGCCTCCCCGGCCTCTTGGGCAAAGTGCGGGCTGAAGCCTGCCTGCCGCGCCAGGCTGAGCAATTGGGCATGCAGGCCGCTGCCATAACTGCGCGGGAAGAATACGAACGGCTCGTGGGCCAGCGCCGCCATGTGCACCCCTTGCTCAGTGCTTTCAGCCAGCGGATGCGATGCGTTGATGACCGCCACCAGCGGCTCGCGGAACAACTCGGTGGCCACCAACCCTTCTGGCAACGGCATCGGCCGCATCAGCCCCACTTCGATGGACTCGTCGAACACCCCTTCGGCCACATCGCGGCTGCTCATTTCCTTGAGGTTCAGGTGCACCGCCGGGAAGCGCTGGCGGAAGGCATGAATGGCCTTGGGAATCTTCGAGGTGAACGGGGCCGACGAGGTAAAGCCGATCTTCATCTCGCCCAGCTCCCCCAACTGCGCGCGCCGAGCCACGTCGGCGGCCTTCTCCACCTGCGCCAGCACCTGACGGGCCTCTTCGAGGAACAGCCGCCCTGCCTCGCTCAGTTCCACCCGACGGTTGGTACGCTCGAACAGCCTGGCCCCCAGTTCCTGTTCCAGGGCCTGGATCTGCTGGCTCAGGGGCGGCTGGGAAATACCCAGTTGCTGGGCGGCACGACCAAAGTGCAGTTCTTCGGCCACGGCGATGAAGTAACGCAGATGACGCAGCTCCATGATCAGCTCCAAATGATTCGAAAAACGTCTTAAATAGGTCGAACAATATATTGGATCTAATCATTAGCCAGCTATATGCTTTTTTCATTGCGCCAGAGGTACCCGCCCGTGAAAACTGCTGTAGCCCCCCTTCCCGCCGAGCCAGAACCTGCTCTACTGAACGAAATGTGGATCGAAAAAGGCACCCCCGCCTTCATGAAGACCGTGCTGGCGCTGTTCAGCGGCGGCTTCGCCACCTTCGCCCTGCTGTACTGCGTGCAGCCGATGATGCCGCTGCTGTCGAAGGAATTTTCCATCAACGCGGCCCAGAGCAGCCTGGTACTGTCGGTGTCCACCGCCATGCTGGCGTTCGGCCTGTTGATCACCGGCCCCATTTCTGACCGTATCGGGCGCAAGCCGGTGATGGTCTTTGCCCTGGTTTGCGCCGCCCTCTCCACCCTGGCCAGCGCGGTGATGCCAAGCTGGGAACTGGTACTGGCCACCCGCGCCCTGGTTGGTCTGTCACTGAGCGGCTTGGCTGCCGTGGCCATGACCTACCTGAGCGAAGAAATCCACCCACAGCACATCGGCCTGGCCATGGGCCTGTACATCGGCGGCAACGCCATTGGCGGCATGAGCGGCCGGCTGATTACCGGCGTGCTGATCGACTTCGTCAGCTGGCACACGGCAATGCTGACCATCGGTGGCCTGGCCTTGGTCGCCGCACTGGTTTTCTGGAAGGTGCTGCCCGAATCGCGCAACTTCCGCCCGCAGATGATGAACCCGCGCAGCCTGCTGGACGGTTTTGTCATGCACTTCAAGGATGCCGGGCTGCCTTGGCTGTTCCTTGAAGCCTTCCTGCTGATGGGCGCCTTCGTCACCCTGTTCAACTACATCGGCTACCGCTTGCTGGCCGAGCCTTACCATATGAACCAGGCGCTGGTGGGCTTGCTGTCGGTGGTCTACCTGTCCGGCATCTACAGCTCGGCACAAGTCGGCGCGCTGGCGGACAAGCTGGGCCGGCGCAAGGTGTTCTGGGCCAGTATCGTGGTGATGGCGGGTGGCTTGCTAATGACCCTGGCCAGCCCGCTGGCGATGGTGATTGTGGGCATGCTGGTGTTCACCTTCGGCTTCTTTGGCGCGCACTCGGTGGCCAGCAGCTGGATCGGCCGCCGGGCGCTGAAGGCCAAGGGGCAGGCATCGTCGCTGTACCTGTTCAGCTATTACGCAGGGTCCAGCGTGGCCGGTACGGCGGGCGGGGTGTTCTGGCACCAGTGGGGCTGGAACGGCATAGGACTGTTCATTGGCAGCTTGTTAGCCGTGGCGTTGCTGGTGGCGCTGCACCTGAGCAAGTTACCACCCAAGACAGCCTGAGCATGGGGCTGCTTCGCAGCCCAATCGCCGGCAAGCCAGCTCCCACAGGAACCCACAAGGCTCATGACCTGTGGAGTACTTGTGGGAGCTGGCTTGCCGGCGATTGGGCCATCAGATCAGTTGATGATCTCGACAATATCCACATCCACTTCCCGGCTCATCAGGTGCTTTTCCACCTCACCGGTCAGCTTCACCTTGGTCTTGTCGTTGAACGGCGTCGGTGGCAAGTCTTCGTCGTCGATTTCAACAGTGAGGGTGCCGGTGTTGTCCTTGAACTCGTACTTGTCGTCGTTGTTGATCTTCTTGGTCACATACCCCTGCAGCACCACAGGCGTGTCATCGGCGGCATCGTTGGCAGCCGCAACAGTGGTGACAGACTGGGCGCCAGGGCCGGTATAGGTTGCGGCCAGAGCAGCGGTGCTGAACAGAGGGGCGAGGATCAGGGCGAAATAACGTGCTTTCATGGGGATCGGGTCCTGTTTCGGTTTCGATGGGACCAGATTACCGACGATCGCTGAATTAAAACTTAATGCAACAAAAAGCCCGGTACAGGGCCGGGCTTTTTGTTTTCAGCATTCAACTCACAGGTGGTACTGCGCAGACAGCTCGTGAACGGCATTGATGAACACGCCAGCGTGCTCCGGGTCGACTTCCGGGGTAATGCCGTGGCCAAGGTTGAACACATGGCCGGTGCCGTGGCCGTAGCTGGCCAGGATGCGCGCCACTTCCTGGCGGATGGCTTCCGGCTTGGCGTAAAGCACGGTCGGGTCCATGTTGCCTTGCAAGGCTACTTTGTCGCCCACGCGGCGGCGGGCATCGCCGATTTCGCAAGTCCAGTCCAGGCCCAGTGCGTCGGCACCGGCTTCAGCAATGCTTTCCAGCCACAGGCCGCCGTTTTTGGTGAACAGGATCACCGGCACCTTGCGCCCTTCGTGTTCGCGGATCAGGCCGCTGACGATCTTGCGCATGTAGGCCAGGGAGAATTCCTGATAGGCCGCCGCAGACAGGTTGCCGCCCCAGGTGTCGAAGATCTGCACAGCCTGGGCGCCGGCAAGGATCTGGCCGTTGAGGTAGCTGGTGACTGACTGGGCCAGCTTGTCCAGCAGCAGGTGCAGGGCTTGCGGGTTGTCGTAGGCCATGGCCTTGGTCTTGCGGAAGTCCTTCGACGAGCCGCCTTCGACCATGTAGGTGGCCAGGGTCCACGGGCTGCCCGAGAAGCCGATCAGCGGCACGCGGCCGTTCAGTTCGCGGCGGATGGTGCTGACCGCGTCCATCACATAGCCCAGATCTTTCTGCGGGTCGGGGATCGGCAACGCTTCGATGTCGGCCGGGGTGCTGATGACTTTCTTGAAACGCGGACCTTCACCGGTTTCGAAGTACAGGCCCAGGCCCATGGCATCGGGGATGGTGAGGATGTCCGAGAACAGGATCGCCGCGTCCAGCGGGTAGCGCTCCAGCGGCTGCAGGGTGACCTCGCAGGCAAACTGCGGGTTCATGCACAGGCTCATGAAGTCACCGGCCTTGGCGCGGCTGGCGCGGTACTCCGGCAGGTAACGCCCGGCCTGGCGCATCATCCACACCGGGGTGACGTCTACAGGTTGCTTGAGCAGTGCACGCAGGAAACGGTCGTTCTTCAGGGCAGTCATGTCGGCATCCGGAAAAATAGTGCGGGCATTTTCTCAGACGCCAGCGCAAAAGGCACGGCCATGGCCATGCGTTTTGTCTATTGGATGCCACAGATCAAGCGTTTTTGTATACAAAAATGCCCTGGGGGCTGCTTTGCAGCCCTATTCGCGGCACAAGGCCGCTCCTACAGGGAATCGCATATCTCCTGTAGGAGCGGCCTTGTGCCGCGATGGGCCGCGAAGCGGCCCCAACAATGGATCAGACTTCCAGATAGTCCAGGATACCTTCCGCAGCCGTACGCCCTTCGAAGATCGCCGTCACCACCAAGTCCGAACCGCGCACCATGTCGCCACCGGCAAACACTTTCGGGTTGCTGGTCTGGTGCTTGAACTTGCCCTTCTCCGGCGCTACCACGCGGCCCTGGCTGTCCAGCTGGATGCCATGCTGCTCGAACCACGGCGCCGGGCTTGGGCGGAAGCCGAAGGCGATCACCACGGCATCGGCCGGCAGGATCTCTTCGGAACCCGGGATCGGCTCAGGGCTGCGGCGGCCACGGGCATCCGGCTCGCCGAGACGGGTCTCCACCACCTTCACACCTTCCACCTTGTCCTCGCCGACGATGGCGATGGGCTGGCGGTTGTAGAGGAACTTCACGCCCTCTTCCTTGGCGTTTTTCACCTCTTTGCGCGAACCCGGCATGTTGGCCTCGTCACGGCGATAGGCGCAGGTGACCGCTTGCGCGCCCTGGCGGATCGACGTGCGGTTGCAGTCCATTGCGGTGTCACCACCGCCCAGCACCACAACCTTCTTGCCCCGCATGTCGACGAAGTCTTCCGGCGACTTCTCGAAGCCCAGGTTGCGGTTGACGTTGGCGATCAGGAAGTCCAGCGCGTCATGCACGCCCGGCAGGTCCTCGCCCGGGAAGCCGCCCTTCATGTAGGTGTAGGTGCCCATGCCCATGAAGACTGCGTCGTACTCGGCGAGCAGCTGCTCCATGGTGATGTCGGTGCCCACCTCGGTGTTCAGGCGGAACTCGATGCCCATGCCGGTGAACACTTCACGGCGGTTGCTGAGCACGGTCTTTTCCAGCTTGAACTCAGGGATGCCAAAGGTCAGCAGGCCGCCGATTTCCGGGTTCTTGTCGAAGACCACCGGGGTTACCCCAGCGCGTACCAGCACGTCTGCGCAGCCCAGGCCAGCCGGGCCGGCACCGATGATGGCGACGCGCTTGCCGGTTGGCTTGACCTTGGACATGTCCGGGCGCCAGCCCATAGCGAAGGCGGTGTCGGTGATGTACTTCTCCACCGAACCGATGGTCACCGCGCCGAAGCCGTCGTTCAGGGTGCAGGCACCTTCACACAGACGGTCTTGCGGGCACACGCGGCCACACACTTCCGGCAGGGTGTTGGTCTGGTGCGACAGCTCGGCCGCAGCCAGGATGTTGCCTTCGGACACCAGCTTCAACCAGTTGGGGATGAAGTTGTGCACCGGGCACTTCCATTCGCAATACGGGTTACCACAGCCCAGGCAGCGGTGCGCCTGGTCTACGGACTGCTGCGGCTTGAACGGTTCGTAGATTTCCACGAACTCCTTCTTGCGCTGGCGCAGCAGCTTTTTCTTCGGGTCCTTGCGGCCCACTTCGATGAACTGGAAGTCGTTATTCAGACGTTCAGCCATTTTTCAAAACCTCTTTACAGCAGCTGCAAGCTACACGCTGCAAGCCGCAAGACGATCACTTAAGCCGGGCAAACCTCGTACTGCCTTTACGTGCAGCTTGAGGCTTGCCACTTGCAGCTGTTTTTACTGCGGGTTGGCACGGGTGCTGGACAACAGTTGCTTCAGGTTGGCTGCCTTCGGCTTCACCAGCCAGAAGCGCCGCACGTAGTCGTCCAGGTTCTCGGAGAGCTCACGCCCCCACTCGCTGCCGGTTTCTTCCACATACTCGCCAAGGACGCGCGCCAGGTGGCTGCGGTAGGCCTCCATCGCTTCACCACTGATACGCTGGATTTCCACCAGCTCGTGGTTGAGCTTGTCGACGAAGCTATTGTCCATGTCGAGCACGTAGGCGAAGCCGCCAGTCATGCCAGAACCGAAGTTGTAACCGGTCTTGCCCAGGACGCAGACAAAGCCGCCGGTCATGTACTCACAGCAGTGATCGCCAGTGCCCTCGACAACAGCGTGGGCGCCGGAGTTACGCACAGCGAAGCGCTCGCCCGCAGTGCCTGCGGCAAACAGCTTGCCGCCAGTGGCACCGTACAGGCAGGTGTTGCCGACGATGGCGCTGTGCTGGGTTTCGAACGGGCTGCCGGCTGGCGGCACGATGGTGACCTTGCCACCGGTCATGCCTTTGCCGACGTAGTCGTTGGCATCGCCTTGCAGGTGCAGGTTCAGGCCACCGGCGTTCCATACGCCGAAGCTCTGGCCGGCAGTACCCTTGAAGCGGAAGGTGATCGGGTTGGCGGCCATGCCCTGGTTGCCGTACAGCTTGGCGATTTCGCCAGAGATACGGGCACCGATGGAACGGTCGCAGTTGCAGATGTCGAGGTTGAACTCGCCACCGGCCTGATCGCGGATCGCCGGCAGGGCCATGTCCACCATCTTCTCGGCCAGCTCGCCTTTGTCGAACGGCGGGTTCTTGTCGACTTCGCAGAACTGCGGCTTGTCCGCAGGAATGTGCGAGCTGCCCAGCAGCGGCGACAGGTCCAGGTACTGCTGGCGCTCGGTATCGCCTGGCAGCATTTCGAGCAGGTCGGTACGGCCGATCAGCTCGCCCAGGCTGCGCACGCCCAGCTTGGCCAGCCACTCACGGGTTTCTTCGGCGACGAAGGTAAAGAAGTTGATCACCATGTCGACGGTGCCGATGTAGTGGTCCTTGCGCAGCTTGTCGTTCTGGGTGGCTACGCCGGTGGCGCAGTTGTTCAGGTGGCAGATGCGCAGGTACTTGCAGCCCAGGGCGATCATTGGCGCGGTACCGAAGCCGAAGCTTTCGGCGCCGAGGATGGCCGCCTTGATCACGTCCAGGCCGGTTTTCAGGCCGCCGTCGGTCTGTACCCGTACCTTGCCGCGCAGGTCGTTGCCGCGCAGGGTCTGGTGGGTTTCGGCCAGGCCCAGTTCCCACGGGGCGCCGGCGTACTTGATCGAGGTCAGCGGCGAAGCACCGGTACCACCGTCATAACCGGAGATGGTGATCAGGTCGGCATAGGCCTTGGCAACGCCAGCGGCGATGGTGCCCACGCCGGCCTCTGCCACCAGCTTGACGGACACCAGGGCCTGCGGGTTGACCTGCTTGAGGTCGTAGATCAGCTGGGCCAGGTCTTCGATCGAATAGATGTCGTGGTGCGGCGGTGGCGAGATCAGGGTCACGCCCGGTACCGCATAACGCAGCTTGGCGATCAGGCCGTTGACCTTGCCGCCTGGCAACTGGCCGCCTTCACCCGGCTTGGCGCCCTGGGCAACCTTGATCTGCAGCACTTCGGCGTTCACCAGGTATTCCGGGGTCACACCAAAGCGGCCGGTGGCCACCTGCTTGATCTTGGAGCTCTTGATGGTGCCGTAGCGGGACGGGTCTTCACCGCCTTCACCGGAGTTGGAACGCGCGCCCAGGCGGTTCATCGCCTCGGCCAGCGCTTCGTGAGCCTCTGGCGACAGTGCACCCAGCGAGATACCGGCGGAGTCGAAGCGCTTGAGGATGGCCTCCAGCGGCTCGATCTGCTCCAGCGCCAGTGGCTGGTCGGCCACTTTCACCTTGAGCAGGTCACGGATCATCGACACCGGGCGCTGGTCTACCAGCGTGGTGTATTCCTTGAACTTGGCGTAGTCGCCCTGCTGCACGGCGGCTTGCAGGGTGTTGACCACGTCAGGGTTGTAGGCGTGGTACTCGCCACCGTGGACAAACTTCAGCAGGCCACCTTGCTGGATCGGCTTGCGCGCGCTCCAGGCTTCGGCCGCCAGCAGCTTCTGGTCGCTTTCCAGGTCTACGAAGCGCGCGCCCTTGATGCGGCTGGACACGCCCTTGAAGCTCAGGCCGACCACTTCCTCGGCCAGGCCGATGGCTTCGAACAGCTGCGCACCGCGGTACGAGGCGATGGTGGAGATACCCATCTTCGACAGGATCTTCAGCAGGCCCTTGGAGATGCCCTTGCGGTAGTACTTGAACACTTCGTCCAGGTCGCCCAGCACTTCGCCAGTACGGATCAGGTCGGCCAGTACTTCATACGCCAGGTACGGGTAAACGGCCGAGGCACCGAAGCCCAGCAGCACGGCAAAGTGGTGCGGGTCGCGGGCGGTGGCGGTTTCCACCAGGATGTTGCTGTCGCACCGCAGGCCCTGTTCGGTCAGGCGGTGGTGTACCGCGCCAACGGCCAGCGATGCGTGCACCGGCAGCTTGCCCGGGGCGATGTAGCGGTCGCTCAGCACCAGCTGGGTCTTGCCAGCGCGCACGGCTTCTTCAGCCTGGTCGGCGATGTTGCGAATGGCCGCTTCCAGGCCGACGCTCTGCTCATAGTTGAGGTCGATCAGCTGACGGTCAAAACCTTCACGCTCCAGGTTCATCAGCGAACGCCACTTGGCGGGCGAGATGACCGGCGAGCTGAGGATGACCCGCGAAGCATGCTCCGGGGACTCCTGGAAGATGTTGCGCTCGGCGCCCAGGCAGATCTCCAGCGACATCACGATGGCTTCGCGCAGCGGGTCGATCGGCGGGTTGGTCACCTGGGCGAACTGCTGGCGGAAGAAGTCGAACGGCGAACGCACACGCTGCGACAGCACGGCCATCGGCGTGTCGTCACCCATCGAGCCAACGGCTTCCTGGCCCTGCTCACCCAGCGGGCGCAGCACCTGGTCACGCTCTTCGAAGGTGACCTGGAACATCTTCATGTATTGCTTGAGCTGGTCAGCGTCGTAGCTGGCCGCGCCCTGGTCGTCGGTCAGCGTCGCCTGAATGCGGGTAGCGTGCTGACGCAGCCAGCGCTTGTAAGGGTGGCGCGACTTCAGGCGGTTGTCGATGGCGTCGGTGTCGAGGATCTGGCCGGTTTCAGTGTCCACGGCGAGGATCTGACCCGGGCCGACACGGCCCTTGGCCAGCACTTCCTCAGGCTGGTAACCCCATACGCCGATTTCCGAGGCGATGGTGATGTAGCCATTGGTGGTGGTCACCCAGCGCGCCGGGCGCAGGCCGTTGCGGTCGAGCAGGCACACCGCGTGGCGGCCTTCGGTCATGACGATACCGGCCGGGCCATCCCACGGCTCCATGTGCATGGAGTTGTATTCGTAGAAGGCGCGCAGGTCGGCGTCCATGGTCTCGACGTTCTGCCAGGCTGGCGGTACCAGCATGCGCACGCCGCGGAACAGGTCGATGCCACCGGTCACCATCAGCTCCAGCATGTTGTCCATGCTCGACGAGTCGGAACCGACGCGGTTGACCAGCGGGCCGAGCTCTTCGAGGTCGGGAATCTGGTCATTGGCGAACTTGGTGCGACGGGCCATGGCCCAGTTGCGGTTGCCGGTGATGGTGTTGATCTCGCCGTTGTGGGCGAGGAAGCGGAATGGCTGTGCCAGCGGCCATTTCGGCAGGGTGTTGGTGGAGAAGCGCTGGTGGAACACGCAGATCGCGGTTTGCAGGCGCTCGTCACCCAGGTCTGGATAAAACGCCGCGAGATCGCGCGGCATCATCAGGCCTTTGTAGATGATGGTCTTGTGCGAGAAGCTGCAGATGTAGTGGTCGCTGTCGTGGGCGTTAGCCACCGACGAACGGCGACGGGCACTGAACAGCTTGATAGCAAATTCCTGGTCGCTCAGGCCTTCACCGCCGATGAACACCTGCTCGATCTGCGGCAGGCGCTCCAGGGCCAGGCGGCCGAGTACGCTGGTGTCGATCGGTACCTTGCGCCAGCCGACCAGTTTCAGGCCAGCGGCGAGGATTTCGCGGTCCATGTTGGCGCGGGCAGCTTCGGCTTTGACCGGGTCCTGGTTGAAGAACACCATGCCGACGGCGTACTGCTTGGGCAGTTCGACGGCGAAGTGTTCCTGGGCCACGGCTCGCAGGAATTGATCGGGCTTCTGCATGAGCAGACCGCAACCGTCGCCGGTCTTGCCGTCGGCATTGATACCGCCGCGGTGGGTCATGCAAGTCAGCGCCTGCATGGCGGTTTGCAGAAGGTGGTGGCTCGGTACGCCCGTCATATGGGCGATCAGGCCAAAACCACAGTTGTCCTTGAATTCTTCGGGATGGTACAGACCTGTTTTCATAGACACATTCTCACCAGGTTCACCTCTCAACGGAGGCAAATCTCTTTTTTAACAACCACTTACCATCCACGCCGATCAAACGCCAGCTTTTTTGCGGTGGTCATGGAAAACCATTGTTGCACAGCGACAGCGATGCCCACAAATTTTCATGTCTCACCATTGAAAATTTATGTCGCAATTTTGAATGTTTTTGCGCCATGCGCCGTGATAACGGCTTGGCTCGAGTCTGAAGCGTTTCAGCCATGACTGCAACTAGGGGCTTGTGGCCGGCAGTCTGGGACAGAAAAGCCTGCCGCGTTGAAACGCAGCAGGCTATTCGAAAGTCAGTAATCGCTCAGCAACTGGGCGGCGGGGTGATGCCGCCCGGAAGGTATCAGCGGGCCGTGGCCAGCTCTTGTTGGACGCTGCCGACGGTACGTGGCCAAGGTTTACCAGCCTGGACCTTCTCTGGCAAGTTCTTGATTGCCGCAACCGCAGCATCGCGGTTGGCGAAGCTGCCGTAGGTGACTACGTACAGCGGCTTGCCCTGCAGGTTTTTCTTGAAGTAGCGATAGTCGCCACCCTGGTTCTTGACGAACGCCTGGGCCGAGGCCTCAGAGCTGGTGCCCAGGATCTGCACCACGTAATTGCCCGGTTTCTGCGCGGAGTACCAGCCGCTGTTGCCGCTGCCACTGACGGCAGGTTTTTCGGCAGGCTTGGCGGCCGGCTTGGCAACGGCGACCTGGGTAGGCGCGGGTGCAGGCTTGGCAGGTGCAACCGGCTTCGCAGGCTGGGTTGCAACAGGCTTGGGCGCAGGCGCAACCGGCTGTACCGGCGCAGTAGCCACAGGCTGTGCAGGCACAGGTGCCGGGCCAGCTGGCACGCCTTGCGGCGGCGCAATGGTGGTCACGGTTGGCGGCGGGTTGCCAGGCTGCAGGGCAGTGTCACCCGCCGGGCTGCCTTCTTCACCCTCACCCATGCCCGCGGCCTGGGCCAGCGGTTCGCGCATTACAGGCTGGGACTGACCAACCAGCGGCAACGGCATCGGCTGGGAAGAGCCGGAGAACTCGATATTGGCACCCTGCTTGCCATCGCCAAGCGGCAACTGGGCCTGGGCGGCCGGCGCCTCAGCGGTTGGTTTGTCACCTTTCTTGGGCATCAACACCGCAGCCGCCACAGCGACCACGACCACAGCGGACAGCGCGAGCACATGTTTTTTAGGCATCTTGAACCCCATGGATGGTCGCTTGACCGTCGAACGGCTGGCGATCATGGCTTCGATCAAAGTGTCACGGGCGACCTGGTTGATGTTGCCAGGCCAGCCGTCGGAGTGTTCATGGATATCGACGATCTGTTCACGGCTGAACACCTCGATGCCCCGGCCAGCCCCTTCCAGGCGCTGCTCCAGGTACTCGCGGGTTTCTTCTTCACTGTAGGGGGCAAGCTCGATGATGTGGAAGCGTTCTTCCTCGACATTGAGCTCGTCCAGCCCGGCAATCAGTGAAGGCTCACCGAACAGGAACACGTGCGGGCGCCCTTCCGGTACCCCCGCCGCCAACTCCAGCAACGCTTGGAGTGCCGACTCGTCGAGTTGTTCCGCATCGTCCACCAGCAAATACACTTCCTGCCCGGTCAGTGCCAGCTGCACCACCTTGGACAGGATCGCCTGCACTTCGGGCTGGGCCACACCCAGGTCCTGCGCGACCTGGGCAAGCATGCTGGAAGCATCGCTGGCACTGCGGGCAGACACCACCACACTCTGCACAGCCTGCTTGTTGGTGCTGGCCACCAGGGCCTGGCGCAGCAGCGACTTGCCGCTGCCCAGCGGGCCGCTGACCACCAGCATCAGCTGGCTGTAGCGCGCCAGGTGGTGCAGTTGGCCAAGCACGGGCTTGCGCTGGGCCGGGAAAAACTTGAAGCCGGGCACACGGGGCGCGAACGGATCGTGGCTCAACTGGTAATGGTCGAGAAAGGCCTCATCGGCATGCAAACTGGTCATTGCGCTGTCACAACCTCAAAGCTGGGCCACGATCGCGCGGTAATCCGCCGACAGCGTGGCCTGAAGAATCTCTTTCGGATAGTCGTCGGTCACAACGGCTTCGCCCATCTGGCGCAACAGCACCAGACGCAAGCGGCCGTCGATCACTTTCTTGTCGACCGCCATGTGCTCCATGAAATGCGCCGGGGTCATTTCCTGTGGTGGCACCACCGGCAAACCTGCGTCCTGCAACAGGCGGATTCCGCGATCGCGCTCGGCCTGGTCGATCCAGCCAAGGCGCATGGACATTTCCAGGGCCATCACCGTGCCCGCTGCCACGGCTTCGCCGTGCAGCCACACGCCGTAGCCCATGTGGGTCTCGATGGCATGCCCGAAGGTATGCCCCAGGTTCAGGGTGGCCCGCACGCCGGACTCGCGCTCGTCGGCACCGACCACTGCAGCCTTGGCCGCGCAGGAGCGGCGGATGGCTTCAGTCAAGGCAGCCGAATCGAGGGTGCGCAAGGCCTGCATGTTGTCTTCAAGCCAGCCGAGAAACGGCTTGTCGCAAATCAGGCCGTACTTGATCACTTCGGCCAGGCCAGCAGACAGTTCGCGCGCCGGCAGGGTCTTCAGGCTGGTGGTATCGATCAGCACCGCATTGGGCTGATAGAAGGCACCGACCATGTTCTTGCCCAGCGGGTGGTTGATACCGGTCTTGCCGCCCACCGACGAGTCGACCTGGGAAAGCAGGGTGGTCGGTACCTGGATGAAGTCGACACCGCGCTGGTAGCAGGCGGCAGCGAAGCCGGCCATGTCGCCGATCACGCCGCCGCCAAGGGCAACCACAGTTGTGCGACGATCATGGCGGGCTGTCAGCAGGCCGTCGAAGATCAGCTGCAGCGTTTCCCAGTTCTTGTGGGCTTCGCCATCGGGCAATACCACCGGCAGCACCGAGTAGGCACCCAGGGTCTTGCTCAGACGTTCGAGATACAGGGGCGCGACGGTCTCGTTGGAAACGATGGCGACCTGCCGGCCGGCAATGTGCGGTGCCAGCAGCTCGGGCTGGTCCAGCAGGCCTTCGCCAATGTAGATCGGGTAGCTGCGCTCGCCCAGGTCGACCTTAAGTGTCTGCATGTATCCCCACAATGTACTTGGGCGCGGCGCCATTCGGGCAACCCACGCGCTATCGTTGAACCTCGCCTCGGCGCTGGTGGCCGAGAATAGTCCCGGGTTAACGGGGCGGCAACTGCTGCAAGCGTTCGAGAATATCGATCACCACCATGCGCGGCGGCCGCTCGTCGGTTTCCACCACCACGTCGGCGATCTCGCGGTAGAGCGGGTCGCGGGCTTCCAGCAGGGCGCGCAGGGTCGCCTCGGGGTTGGCGGTGCGCAGCAGCGGGCGATTGCGATCACGCGCGGTACGGCCCACCTGCTGTTCCACCGAGGCATGCAGGTAGATCACCCGGCCGCCCCGGCGCAATGCCTGGCGGTTGGCTTCGCGCATTACAGCGCCACCGCCGGTGGCCAGGACCACGCCGTCAAGTGCGCACAGTTCGGCGATCATCGCCTGCTCGCGCTCACGGAAACCTGGCTCGCCTTCCTTGTCGAAAATCCACGGGATGTTGGCGCCGCATCGCAGTTCGATTTCCTTGTCGGAATCCTTGAACAGCAGGCGCAGCTCTTTGGCCAATAGGCGTCCGATGGTGCTTTTACCAGCGCCCATGGGCCCCACAAGTATCAAATTTCGCACAGAATCAACGACTCACAGCAATCGCCTGGTCACTCATGATACGCGGAGTCAGGAAGACCAGCAGCTCGGATTTTTTCTCTTGTAATGCATCGCGTCGAAACAGCCGCCCAACATACGGCAGATCGCCTAAAAATGGCACCTTGTCGACCACATTGTTTTGCGAAGTCGAGTACACGCCACCGATCACGATCGTTTCGCCGTCCGCCACCCGAACCTTGGCATTGACCTCGTTCTTGCGGATCGGCGGTACGTTGTTCAAGGCATTGACGTAATCCGGCTCGTCCTTGGTCACCCGGACCGCCATGATCACCTTGTTGTCCGGTGTAATCTGCGGGGTCACCTCCAGCGACAGCGAGGCTTCGCGAAAGGCGACCGAGGTGGCGCCGCTCTTACTGGTTTCCTGATATGGCACCTCGGTGCCTTTGAGGATCCTGGCCGTTTCCTTGTCGGCCGTGACCACCTTGGGCTGCGAGATGATTTCGCCGTTGCCGCTCTTTTCCATGGCGCTGAGTTCCAGGTCGAGGAGCACGCCGCCGCGCAGCAGGCCCAGGCCGACACTGCTGCCCGCCCGCTCCACGCCGAGGTCGATGAACAACTCCTTGCCCGGCCGCAGGTTTTCACCGTACAGCGGCCCACCCCAGCGCACCCCCAGGCTTTTCTCGTAGTCGACATTGGCCTCGACGATACGTGCCTCGATCGCCACCTGGCGCACCGGCACATCCAGCTGCGCGACCAGTTGTCGCAACTCGGCCAGTCGGTCGGCGGGCTGGTGCGCCACCAGGGTGTTGGTGCGCTCATCGACACCCAGGCTGCCACGAACGGCGACTCTGCTGTCATCCGCCAGGCTGGTCATCAACAGCTCGACCAGTTCCGCGGCGTTAGCATGGTGGATCGGTATCAATTCACGACGTAACGGCTGCAATTGTGCATCCGGCAACAGGCCGACATGGGCATCAAACGGCTGTGGGGCAAACGCTGCCGCAGGCGCCACCAGCAGCACATTGCCCTCTTGCTGCCGGGCAAGGCCCTTGCTGCGCAGCACCAGGTCAAGGGCCTGGTCCCAGGGCACGTCCTGCAACCTCAAGGTCACGCTGCCCTGCACGTCATCGCTGGCAACCAGGTTGACGCCCGCATAATCGGCCAGTACCTGCAGCACCGAACGCACCTCCACATCCTGAAAGTTCAACGACAGGGGTTCACCCTGGTAAGGCGTCGCCCACACCAGCGGGATCGGCAGCAGGGCTGCCAACATCCATTTCATCACTCTCTTCATTCTGGTTCGGGGCCTCCTTGCCCACGCGGTTTGCAAGGGTGATGAACGCCGTGCGCTCGTGCCACACCCCTGCCATGAATAGCCGTTCGTGCACTTCGACCTGGCCTTGATCAATCCGCGCCACCACACCGTGGTTACGCCCCAAGCGCTCACCTGCCCGCACGCGATAGAGCCTGCCAGCCGCCATCAACAGAGCCTCATGCGCCGCACCTCGCGACAGGCTGCCGACCATTTCCAGTTGCGCCAGCGGCACGCTGGCCAGCCCGGAGCCAGCCGTTCGCGTCGCCCCTGGCGCGAAGGGGTCGACCGCAGGCACTGGCGTCGCGGCCATGGCCGGCATATGCGCAAGCACGTCAGGTGCCGGTACGGGCGCGGTGGCCTGGAAGGCATCGACCCGTAGTTGCAGACGCAATAGGCCGGGCTGACCCTCGACTGCGGCCAGGTTCATGTCACCGCTGCGCAGCAGGCGTGCCTGGCCCAGCCAGTCGCCCAGCCACTGACGCAAGTCCACGTAACGCCCCACCACCTGTACTTCCAGCGGTACTTTCCAATAGCCTGCCTGTTGCTCGGCTTCTTGTACGTCGAACCGCTCGACCAGCAACCCGTGCGCATGCCCCGAAGCCGCCAGGCGCTCAAGCAGGTCGCTCATGCCCTCCCCTGCGGCCAGGTGCCAGTGGGCCTCCAGCAACCGCCGCTCGGCAAAAACCAGAGACGCCTGCAATCGCTCCAGCTCGACCATTTGCGCCGCACTGGCTGCCTGCTGCTCGTTCAATGTGGCGTGCCTGGCCGCCTCCTGCACCTGCTGCTGTAACCCTGGTGGCAGGCGAAACGCACAACCCAGGCCGAACACCAGCACAGCGACCAGCACTGGCGCGATACGCCTGATGCTTCTGGAACGCTCGGCTACCGCCAGCCAGGCAAGGATCGGTGCTGCATTCACGACCAGAACGCCGAAACGCGCGCAACGAGCAGAAATTCATCGCCACCCGGCATGCTCCTGACGCGCTTGAGCGCCAGATCGAGCAGAACACCCGACCGATCCAGATCGCGCATGAACTGCGCAACCACGGCGCCGGACGTAGCCAGCCCGGTCATCTGCAGATGGCCGTTTTCCAGGCTGAGGTCGAGAAGCTGGACCCCAACCGGTAGCGCCCTTTCGAGGTCAGCGAATACATCGCCTAGAACACCCTGCTGGGCACGCAAGCCCTCTAGCGCTGCCGACCGTGCGATGAGTGCCTCATGCTGTGCACGCACATCAGCCAGCGGCTGCAGTTGCCCGGCCAGCACCTCAAGGGCGGCATGGTGTTGGGCATTGGCCACCACCTGTTGCTGCCCGCGCTGACGGGCCAACTGGTCGACCAGCGTCACGGCGCACAGCGCCAGCAGTGCGCCGGCAATCAGCTGGCTACGAAAGCGCCGAATCGCCGCCTCGCGCTGCCGTTCACGCCAGGGCATCAGGTTAAGCCGCATCATGGGCGCAACCCTCCAAGTGCCAGGGCGCACGCCAGGAGCATCGTGCCGTCAACGTGTTCCAGCCCCTCCAGGCCAGGTAAATGCCTGCACGGCGTAGTCAGCTGGTGACCAAGGTTTTGCAACCAGGTTGGGTCCACCGATGAGCTGCTGGTAATCCACAGGCCACCAGGCAAATGCTCATCGGCAAGCAGCGCGTGCAGTTGCTCCGACAACTGCCCCATGTTGTTCAGCCCCTGCACTTGAAGCTCACGACGCTGGTAAGGCCGGTCGGGCTGCCAGTCATAAAGCACTGCGCTGTGCGCTTCGACCCGCAGCAGTGCCGAACCTTCGAGGCAGCCCTGAGGCAACATGCGGCACAAGGCAATGTTGTCGACCTCGATAGCCTCCAGTTGCAACCCGGCCTCTTTGACGATGGCATCAAGAGACGCCAACGCACTTTGCCGACACGCGGCCACCATCACCTCGGCGCACCCCGGTTGCGTGGGGGATGCCCCCAGGACTTGAAAGTCCAGGGCCAAGTCCTCCAACGGAAACGGAAACAGCCGCTCGGCGTCGGCCAGCAACTGCGTCTCCAGTTCTGCCCCGGCCTGCTCCATCGGCAAATGACACCGCTTGCAGATCACCTGGCTGGCCGGTAACGCCAACGCTACCCGACGCTGCCTCAGGCCGCTGCGCAGGTAGGCACGGCGCAGGGCTGCCACCACGGTAGCGGGCTCCGCGACCCAATCCTTGCCTGCCAGTAATTCGAACGGCTCTTGTGCCGATGCAAGCACCCGGCAGCGCCGGTTGCGCCGCTGAAGTTGCACAACACGAACAGCGTCAGGGGCAATTTCCACCCCCACGAGTGAACTGGCATCCTTGCCAAAGCGTCCTAACATGCGGCTTCCTTGCTGCCTGCTGCAGCGGTCGGTCGCAACCCCGCGTCAACACTAGGCCCGGCCAGCCCATCGAGGCGACGGGCAGCCTGGCCGGTAACCCGGAGAGGCGAAAAAATGCTTATAATGCCCAGCGCTTTCTGGTCCGCCGGGCCTGCGTGCTACCCACTCTCAACCTGGACACCGAAAAGCCTTGATACGTCTGCTGAAGTTCTTCTGGTGGTCTTCCGTCGCAGTCATTTGCGCGCTCGTACTCGGTGTGAGCGGTGCGTTTCTGTATCTTAGCCCCAGCCTGCCCTCGGTCGAGTCCCTCAGAAGCATCCAGTTGCAGATCCCCCTCAGGGTGTATAGCAGCGACGGCAAACTGATTGCCGAATTCGGCGAAATGCGCCGCTCGCCGATCCGTTTCGCGGAAATTCCGCCACAGTTCATTCAGGCGCTTCTGTCAGCCGAGGACGACAATTTCCTCAATCACTACGGTGTCGACCCCAGCAGCCTGATGCGTGCAGCGACCCAGCTGGTGAAAACCGGGCACATCCAGACCGGCGGCAGCACCATCACCATGCAGGTGGCGAAGAACTTCTTCCTCACCAGCGAACGCAGCTTCTCGCGCAAGACCAACGAGATCTTGCTGGCCCTGCAGATCGAGCGTGAACTGACCAAGGACGAAATCCTTGAGCTGTACGTGAACAAGATCTACCTGGGCAACCGCGCCTACGGCATCGATGCCGCCGCGCAGGTGTACTACGGCAAATCGATCCGCGACGTGAGCCTGGCGCAGATGGCGATGATCGCCGGCCTGCCCAAGGCACCGTCACGCTTCAACCCACTGGCCAACCCGGTGCGCGCCAAGGAGCGCCGCGACTGGATCCTCGGCCGCATGTACAAGCTGGGCAAGATCGACCAGGCCAGCTACCAGACCGCCCTGGCCGAGCCGCTCAATGCCAGCTACCACGTGCCGACGCCTGAGGTGAATGCGCCTTACATCGCCGAAATGGCCCGCGCCGAAATGGTCGGCCGCTACGGCAGCGACGCCTACACCGAGGGCTTCCGCGTCACCACCACGGTGCCTAGCGACATGCAGGACATGGCCAACAAGGCCATTCTCAAAGGCCTGTCTGATTACGACGAACGCCACGGCTACCGTGGCCCCGAAGCACGCTTCCCGGGCCGCACCCAGGCAGCCTGGCTGCAGGAGCTGGGCAAGCAGCGCATCCTTGGCGGCCTGGAGCCGGCCATCGTCACCCATGTCGACAAATCCGGCCTCCAGGTACTGACCCGGGACGGCCAGCAAGCCGAAGTTGCCTGGGACACCATGAAATGGGCGCGCCCGTTCATCAACAGTAACGCCCAGGGCCGCTCACCGCAGTCGCCGGCAGACGTGGCGCAGGTCGGTGACCTGGTGCGCCTGCAGCGCCTGGAAGATGGCAAGCTCAAGTTCAGCCAGGTGCCTGGCGCGCAAAGCGCCCTGGTCACCCTCGACCCTTACAACGGTGCCATCCGCGCGCTGGTTGGCGGCTTCTCGTTCGAGCAGAGCAACTACAACCGCGCCATGCAGGCCAAGCGCCAGCCTGGTTCGAGCTTCAAGCCGTTCATCTATAGTGCTGCGCTGGACAGCGGCTACACCGCATCCACCCTGGTCAACGATGCGCCGATCGTGTTCGTCGACGAATCCGTGGACAAAGTGTGGCGTCCGAAGAACGACACCAACACCTTCCTCGGCCCGATCCGCCTGCGCGAAGCGCTGTACAAGTCGCGCAACCTGGTGTCGATCCGCTTGCTGCAGGCCATGGGTGTAGACCGCACCATCGACTACATCGCCAAGTTCGGCTTCAACAAGCAGGACCTGCCGCGCAACCTGTCGCTGGCCTTGGGCACCGCCACCCTGACCCCGATGGAAATCGCCACAGGCTGGAGCACCTTTGCCAACGGCGGCTACAAGGTAACCCCGTACCTGATCGACCGCATCGAAAGCCGCAACGGCGAAACCCTGTTCACCGCCAACCCGCCCCGCGTACCGCAAGGTGCCGAGGACCAGGCTGGCCTGGCGGCACCCGAACAGCCGATCAGCACTGCTGCCATGCCAGGTGAGGCGCCATCCGCCTTCAACCAGCCGGCCGCTGCACCGCAAACGCCGGCTGTGGCTGAACAGATCGTCGACGGGCGCACCACCTACATCCTCACCAGCATGCTGCAGGACGTGATCAAACGCGGTACCGGCCGCCGGGCGCTGGCCCTGGGCCGCACCGACCTGGCGGGCAAGACCGGTACTACCAACGAGTCCAAGGACGCCTGGTTCTCCGGCTACAACGCCGATTACGTGACCACCGTATGGGTCGGTTTCGACCAGCCGGAAACCCTCGGCCGCCGCGAGTACGGCGGCACGGCGGCGCTGCCGATCTGGATGAGCTTCATGGGCGCGGCGCTCAAGGACAAGCCGGCGCATGCGCCAGCAGAGCCGGAAGGCATCCTCAGCCTGCGCGTCGACCCGATCAGCGGCCGCGCTGCCTCCCCGAGCACGCCGAATGCCTTCTTCGAGCTGTTCAAGGCCGAAGATTCGCCACCCTCCGTGGACGAACTAGGCAATGGCGCAGCACCGGGCAGCCCGCTGCCGGCCGATGAAGCGGCGCCGATGGACCTGTTTTAAGGCAGGGCGCCTGACTCAGGTTTTGCGTGGGCGCGTGAATCGAGCGCCGCGCGGGCGGCGCTCGATCTCATAGGCGCCACAAGTGCCCTGACGAACACATTTCAGCCCTGACACATTCCCAAGCCCCAACAAAAAGCCCCGGTTCAAAAGAACCGGGGCTTTTTCATGACAGCTACAGCGGCAATCAGCCGTTGAACACTTGATCCACGCTGGTCAGCGGGTAGTGCTTCGGATACGGCAGGGTAGCAACGCCGGATTCGATGGCGGCCTTGGCCACAGCGTCGGAAACGACAGTGATCAGGCGTGCGTCCAGCGGCTTCGGAATGATGTACTCACGACCGAACTCCAGGCCTTCGACACCGTAGGCTTCGCACACTTCTTTCGGCACTGGCAGCTTGGCCAGGTCCTTCAGGGCGATGGCGGCGGCGATCTTCATTTCTTCGTTGATGCGCTTGGCACGAACGTCCAGGGCACCACGGAAGATGAACGGGAAGCCCAGAACGTTGTTGACCTGGTTCGGGTAGTCGGAACGACCGGTGGCCATGATCACATCGTTGCGAGTGGCGTGCGCCAGCTCAGGCGAGATTTCCGGATCCGGGTTCGAGCAGGCGAACACGATCGGGTTGGCAGCCATCGACTTCAGGCCTTCAGGGCTCAGCAGGTTCGGGCCGGACAGGCCTACGAACACGTCAGCACCGTCGAGCGCGTCAGCCAGGGTGCGCTTGTCGGTAGCGTGGGCGAACTGGGCCTTGTACTGGTTCAGGTCGTCACGGCCAGCGTGGATGACACCGCTGCGGTCGATCATGTAGATGTTTTCGACCTTGCCACCCATGCTCACCAGCAGCTTCATGCAGGAGATGGCAGCAGCCCCGGCACCCAGGCAGACGATCTTGGCATCTTCGAGCTTCTTGCCGGCGATTTCCAGGGCGTTGATCATGCCAGCCGCGGTAACGATGGCGGTACCGTGCTGGTCATCGTGGAACACTGGGATGTCGCACTGTTCGATCAGGGTGCGCTCGATTTCGAAGCACTCAGGTGCCTTGATGTCTTCGAGGTTGATGCCACCGAAGGTGATCGAGATACGGCGAACGGTGTCGATGAACGCTTGCGGGCTTTCCGATTCGACTTCGATGTCGAACACGTCAATACCAGCGAAACGCTTGAACAGAACGCCCTTGCCTTCCATGACCGGCTTGGAAGCCAGTGGGCCGAGGTCACCCAGACCGAGGATGGCGGTGCCATCGGAAATCACCGCAACCAGGTTGCCTTTGCCGGTGTATTTGTAAGCCAGCTCTGGATCACGGCCAATTTCACGCACGGGCTCAGCAACACCTGGGCTGTAGGCCAGGGCGAGGTCACGGGCGGTGGCAGTGGGCTTGGAGAGTTCGACGCTCAGTTTCCCCGGACGAGGTTGAGCGTGGTATTCGAGAGCGGCGGTTTTCAGGTCTGACATGGTGGGCATTCCGCTATTTACTGTTCTGACGGACCGCCGAGGATACGCAAAGAGCCGGGGAGTCACAAGACTGGTCGGTCACTTGTGTCAAGGCCTTTAGCCTACGACTTTACGCTATAACCCACGGGGGCATACGGCTAACAGTGTGTACAATCCAATAGCGAAATGTCTACATCTTTTAGCCTGAAAAACGCTCCAACATGCTCGGATCGGTCAATTGCAACACCCAGCGTCGCTGCCCAGGCTTCAGGCCGCCCTTGCGGGAACGGTCCAGCACCCAGCCTCGCGCTTCGACCTGGCGTCCCTTGAGGTTATCGAAGAAGCTGGCGGGGAAGTTGCGTTGCAGACGAGCGGGAACCTGCAGCACCACAGTGTCGTCCAGGGTGAGCCAGACCCCACCACGATTGCGCTCGATACCCTTGATGCGGCCACCGACCACAGCGAAGCCCGACTGCCTGACATTGCCTGCAGGCACCACGGGCGAGCGTCGCCACACACCGACACCGCCCTTGCGCGCCGCTTGCTCGGCAACCTGCAGGCAGCCGCTGAGGCTTACATTGGGGGCAACTGCCACGCGGTAGCCCAAACCCTCGCTGAGCAACCGTGCTTCCATATTGTCGCCATTCAGGCCGTAGATATGCGCCAATGTGCGGCCATACTTGTCTTTTCCCTCAACGCCAGGCACCAGCCCGACGCGGCCGTCACTGGCATTGACCAATGCTTGAAGGCGTCGCCTGGCGGCCTCGGCATAGGGCTCGCTGCTGCGCCCTTTGCGGCCGACTTCCGGGGTATTGATGCCGATCAGGCGCACGCTGCGGCCATCGACCAGGCGCAAGGTATCGCCATCCACCACCTGGCGTACCTGCACTTGCTGTGGCTGCTCCGGCAGCGGGCAGAACGCCAGGGCAGGGAAATGCCAGATGACGCCCATAAAAAAAGCGCCCACAAGGGGCGCTTTTTTTTGCAGCAATGCGAAACCCGAGGGGTTCGCCATGCGCATGATTACTTCTTGGCACCGAACATGCCGAAGCGATCGGCGAACTTCTGTACGCGACCACCGGTGTCCAGGACTTTCTGCTTACCGGTGTAGAACGGGTGGCACAGGTTGCAAACGTCGATCGACAGGGTGTTGCCCAGGGTCGAACGGCTTTCGAACTTGTTGCCGCAGCTGCAGGTGACTGCAACTACTTCATAGTTCGGGTGGATACCTTCTTTCATGGTCGCTTCCTCGAGCTGCGTGCCGCCATCCAACACCAATTGTTGAATACCGCACGTAATTAGGCGGCAAATAATACCAGAGCGCTGCGCTAGTGCAAGTTGTCGCTTGCACCGACCGTCGTCTGCTAGGCTCGCCAGTCTTTGATACGCCCTCCGAGACCTTCCGCGTGCCCGACGTCATCCTGCGACTTGCCCTGCCCTCCCCGCTGCGTCGCCTGTTCGACTACAAGGCACCCGCGAGCATGGCGCGCCAGGCCTTGACCCCAGGCATGCGCATTCGCGTGCCATTCGGCCGCCGCGAGATGATAGGCGTGCTGGTGGAGGTGTGCGCACAGAGCGAGGTGCCCGCCGACAAGCTCAAGCCGGCCAGCGCCCTGCTCGATCCGGTATCGCCGATCCCGCCATCGCTATTCAAACTGTGCCTGTGGACCGCCCAGTACTACCAGCACAGCCTGGGCGATACCCTGAGCTGGGCCCTGCCGACGCTATTGCGCCAGGGCGAACCTGCCGAGATGCGCCAGGAGCGCTTCTGGCATATTGCCCCCGGTGCCCGCCTGGAAGACCCCCGGATCGCCCGCGCGCCGCGCCAGCGCGACGCCCTCAAGACCCTGGCCCAGCACCCGCACGGCGTGGCCCACAGCCTGCTGGCCAAGCTCAACCTGAACAAGGACAGCCTCGACCTGCTGCTGGCCAAGGAGCTGGTGCAGATTGAAGTCCGCCGGCACTCGCCGGCGCTACGCCACGAACACTGGCTGGCGCAGCCGGAACTGCCGCTCAACGATGAGCAGCGCGACGCCTTTGACGCTGTGCGCGAAGGCTTTGGGGGCTTTGGCGCATTCCTGCTGGCCGGCGTCACCGGCAGCGGCAAGACCGAGGTCTACCTGCAGCTGATTCGTGAAACCCTGGAAGCCGGGAAGCAGGCGCTGGTGCTGATCCCGGAGATCAACCTCGGCCCACAGACCCTGGCGCGCTTCGAGCAACGCTTCAACGCCCGCATCGCGCTGCTGCATTCGGCGGTGAACGACCGCGAGCGCCTGGACGCCTGGCTGGCTGCCCGGGACGGCGAGGCCGATATCATCATCGGCACCCGCTCGGCATTGTTCACGCCGATGAAAAACCCCGGCCTGATCATCATCGACGAGGAGCACGACGGCTCCTATAAACAGCAGGAGGGGCTGCGGTATCACGCCCGTGACCTGGCACTGGTGCGCGCCCACCAGGAGAACATCCCGATCCTGCTAGGTTCTGCCACGCCGTCGCTGGAAACCCTGCACAACGCCCTGACCGGTCGCTACCGCCTGCTGCGCATGAACCAGCGCGCCGGTGGCGCCCGCCCGCCGCGCATGCTGCGCCTGGACGTAAAGAGCCTGCCACTGGACAGCGGTATCAGCGGCCCGCTGCAGCAAGCCATCCGCCAGACCCTGGAGGCGGGCCAGCAAGTGCTGGTATTCCTGAACCGCCGCGGCTTCGCCCCGACCTTGCTGTGCCACGATTGTGGCTGGCTGTCCGAGTGCCCGCGCTGTGATGCACGCATGACCGTGCACCAGCGTTCTGGCGTGCTGCGCTGCCACCACTGTGGCTACGACGAACGCCTGCCGCACCAGTGCCCGCAGTGCAACCACGTGGACCTGCGCCCGGTCGGCGCGGGCACCGAGCGCGCCGAAGAACGCCTGAAGGTGCTGTTCCCGGACTACCCGATCCTGCGGGTGGACCGCGACAGCACGGCGCGCAAGGACGCCATGCACAACCTGTTCACTACCATACAGCGCGGCCAGCCGAGCATCCTGGTCGGTACGCAGATGCTTGCCAAGGGCCACCACTTCCCCCGGGTGACCCTGGTGGCCATCCTCGACGCCGATGGTGGGCTGTTCTCGGGTGATTTTCGCGCCAGTGAGCGCATGGCGCAGCTGATCGTGCAGGTGGCCGGGCGCGCCGGTCGGGCCGAAGAGCCAGGCAAGGTCATCATCCAGACCCACCTGGCCGACCACCCGCTGTTGGTGCAGCTTACCGAGCAGGGCTACTTCGCCTTTGCCGAACAGGCCCTGGACGAACGCCGCGCCGCCGGGCTGCCGCCCTACTCCCACTTGGCCCTGCTGCGCGCCGAAGCGCACAAGCCGGGGCAGGCCGAAGGTTTCCTTGACGAAGCCTGCGCCGCCGCCGAACGCCTGGTGGCCCAGCAGCGCCTGCCGGGCATCGAACTGCTGGGCCCGGTGCCGGCGCCCATGGAGCGCCGCGCCGGGCGCTTCCGTGCGCAACTGTTGATACAGGCCAATACCCGGGCGCCTTTGCATCGACTGATCAGTGCCTGGTTGCTAGTGTTGGAGCAGATGCCCAGCGGGCGGCAGGTACGCTGGTCGCTGGACGTCGACCCGGTCGACCTGTACTGACGTCTGGCGCTGCTTTGCAGCCCCAAAGGTTGGCAACCCGCTCCCGGCAACGGATAATGCCCAGTTTTTCCACCTGCGCATCCAGGCGCTCACCGCGCTTGCGGTCGAAAAGAGATCCCCATGAAAGACACCATTCGCCAGCTGGTCCAGCAAGCCCTCACCCAACTCGTCACCGACGGTGTGCTGCCTGAAGGGCTGTCGCCGGCGATCCAGGTGGAAAACGCCCGGGACAAGACCCACGGCGACTTCGCCAGCAACATCGCCATGATGCTGGCCAAGCAGGCAGGCATGAAGCCACGCGACCTGGCCGAAAAACTGATCAACGCCCTGCCGGCCAGCGCCGACATCAGCAAGGTGGAAATCGCCGGCCCCGGCTTCCTCAACTTCTTCCAGAACACCGACGCCCTGGCCAACCGCCTGGACGCCGCCCTGGCCGATGACCACCTGGGCGTGCGCAAGGCCGGCCCGCGCGAAAAGGTCGTCATCGACATGTCGGCGCCAAACCTGGCCAAAGAGATGCACGTCGGTCACCTGCGCTCGACCATCATCGGTGACAGCGTCGCACGCGTGCTGGAATTCTTGGGTGACAATGTCATTCGCCAGAACCACGTCGGCGACTGGGGCACCCAGTTCGGCATGCTGATGGCCTACCTGCAGGAAAACCCGATCACCAGCGACGAGCTGTCGGACCTGGAGAACTTCTACCGGGCGGCGAAGAAGCGCTTCGACGAATCGGAAGAGTTCGCCACGCGCGCCCGTGGCCTGGTGGTCAAGCTGCAAGCCGGCGACCCTGAGTGCCTGGCCCTGTGGACCCGCTTCAAGGACATCTCGCTGTCGCACTGCCAGAAGACTTACGAGCTGCTCAACGTCAAATTGACCATGGCCGACGTGATGGGCGAAAGCGCCTACAACGACGACCTGGCCAACGTGGTGGCCGACCTCAAGGCCAAGGGCCTGCTGGTCGAAGACCAAGGCGCCCAGTGCGTGTTCCTGGAGGAATTCAAGAACAGCGAAGGCGAACCCCTGCCGGTGATCGTGCAAAAAGCCGACGGCGGCTACCTGTACGCCACCACCGACCTGGCCGCAGTGCGCTATCGCAGCAACGTGCTCAACGCTGACCGCGCCCTGTACTTCGTCGACCAGCGCCAGGCCCTGCACTTCAACCAGGTATTCGAAGTGGCACGCCGTGCAGGCTTTGTCGGCCACCCGATGCAGATGGAGCACATGGGCTTCGGCACCATGAACGGCGCCGACGGCCGCCCGTTCAAGACCCGGGACGGCGGCACCGTCAAGCTGATCGACCTGCTCACCGAGGCCAAGGAGCGCGCCTACGCGTTGGTCAAGGAAAAGAACCCGAGCCTGGCTGACGAAGATCTGCGCCACATCGGCGAAGTGGTTGGCATTGGCGCAGTAAAATACGCCGACCTGTCCAAGCACCGCACCAGCGACTACAGCTTCAACTTCGAGCTGATGCTCAACTTCGAAGGCAACACCGCCCCGTACCTGCTGTACGCCTACACCCGCGTAGCCGGCGTATTCCGCAAGCTGGGCAAGGGCTTTGACGAAGTCGAAGGCAAGATCGTGCTGCAGGCCGCCCACGAGCAGGACCTGGCTGCGCGCCTGGCGCAGTTTGGCGAAACCCTCAATAGCGTCGCCGAAAAAGGCACACCGCACGTGCTGTGCAGCTACCTGTACGACCTGGCCGGGCTGTTCTCCAGCTTCTACGAGAACTGCCCGATCCTCGCCGCCGAAACCCCGGAGCAACAGCAAAGCCGCCTGCGCCTGGCCGCCCTGACCGGCCGCACCCTCAAACAAGGTCTGGAACTGCTCGGCCTGGAAACCCTGGAGCGCATGTAAGTTGGCTGCCAAGAAAAAACCCACCCCAAAACGCGGCGCCAGCCGCCAGACGGCACCGGCCAAACAGCCGATCCCTGGCTGGGTATGGATGGCCGTCGGCCTCACCGTCGGCGCGTTCATCGTGTTCCTGATGAAGCTCGAGCCGGGGGGCGATGACATCAAGCGTGCCAAGCCCGAGCAGCAGAAGACGGAAAAGGTGACCGAAGCCAGCAAGCCTGCGCAGGCCACCCCGCAGCAGCCGGTGAAGCCGAAGTACGACTTCTACACCCTGCTGCCGGAGTCTGAGGTGATCGTGCCGCCAGAAGCGGTACCGGAGAAGACGCCACCGGTACCGGCCCAGCCCGTGACCCCGGTGACGCCGGCAGAAGCGGCAAAAATCGACACCGCGCGGGCCCAGGCGGCGTTGCTGGGCCAGACCCCGCCACCGCCACCACCGGTGATCAAGCCGGCTGCGACCACCCAGTACTTCCTGCAGGCTGGCTCGTTCCGCAAGCAGGCCGATGCCGACAAGGTCCGTGCGCAGATCATCCTCCTGGGCCAGTCGGTGAAGGTGGAGTCGGGTACGGTCAAGGACGAGACGTGGTACCGCGTACTGGTTGGGCCCTTCAGCAACCGTGAACAGCTGACCGGTGCGCAGAAGCAACTGGCCGGGGCCGGGTTCAGCAACCTGCTGCTGCAACAACGGCAGACCCGGCAGTAACCCAGCCACAAAAAAAGGCCTTGCCGCTTCGGTGCGACAAGGCCTTTTTCATTACCCGCGAAGCATTTCAACGCAAGGCGTTGCGCTCAGACACCTGGCTGTTCAACGTCCAGAAGTCATACAGCACCCCCACCAGGAACAAGCCGCCGGTAAAGAAGTAAATGATCGCGGTGATCCACTTGCCCTGATACAGCCGATGCAGGCCAAACACCCCAAGGAAGGTCAGCAGGATCCAGGCGATGTTGTAGTCGATACGCCCGGACTGGAACCGCAGGTCTGCTTCACGGTCCATGGCCGGGATCAGGAACAGGTCGATCAACCAGCCAATGCCCAGCAGGCCCAAGGTGAAGAACCAGATGGTGCCGGTGATGGGCTTGCCGTAGTAGAAGCGATGCGACCCGGTGAAGCCGAAAATCCACAGCAGGTAACCGATGACCTTGCTGTGAGTGTCGTGATAGGGCGCCCCCTGTTGATAAGTATTCATTCATAGCCCTCGTGGGTTATCCGAAAATTTTCTAAAAAAAAATGTGACTTTCTTGTCGCAGGCCGACGTACGGCACCTGGGCAATCGACCAACGGATCAAAGATTGATCAAAAAGCTGTTATAAAGTTGCGCGCCCAACACATAACTATTCATAAGAGCTTCATCTATGCCGCCTTTGATCAAGACATGGCTGACCCTCTGCCTATTATTGCCCCTGGCCGCCCACGCCACCAATCGTGAGCAACGTCTTCCCAATGGTTTCACCGGCTACACCACCAATGCCTCGGTGAAACACGCGCCGGTCAAGCAGACCGCTCTACGCGCACGCCCAGCCAATGCCGCCAGCAACCGCGGCTTGCCAGTGGCTGCCATGTCGCCGAAGCAGAGCAGCGATGTGCTCAGCCGTGCCGTGAATGTGCTCGGTACCCCTTATGTTTGGGGTGGCAGCAGCCCGAAAAAAGGGTTCGACTGCAGCGGGCTGGTGAAATACGCCTTCAACGATGTCGCAGACGTCGACCTGCCGCGCACCTCCAATGCCATGGCCCAGGGCCATGGCGTCAAGGTGGCCAAGGGTGACCTCAAGCCTGGCGACCTGATTTTCTTCAACATCAAGAGCCGCCGGGTGAACCATGTTGCCATCTACCTGGGCAACGACCGCTTCATCCACGCACCACGGCGTGGCAAGCGGGTAAGCATCGACAACCTGAGCAAGCCCTACTGGCAGAAGCACTACGTAGTAGCCAAGCGGGTGCTGCCTAAGGAACAGCAGCAGCTGAACCTGGCCAAGCGCTGAGCAGGCCCGGCCCTTTCGCGGGTGAACCCGCTCCCACAGGGACCGCACAGTCTTCAAAGGCTGCTTCGTACTTGTGGGAGCGGGTTTACCCGCGAAGAGGCCAGAACAGGCACTATAGGTCTTTGATCAGCCCCTTCTCTCTCAGCTCCCGCATTGCCCCCTCCATCGTCCGCATCCCTTCTGCACCACCCGCCTGCATCACCGAACACAACTGCGCCATTCGCCCCTCCCGCACCAGGTTGCGCACCGCCGGCGTCGCCACCAGCACTTCCCGCGCCGCCACCCGCCCACCGCCCACACGCCTGACCAGTACCTGAGCCACCACCAGGCGCAACGACTCGGCCAACATGGTTCGCACCAAGGGCTTTTCCTCGGCAGCAAACACCTCCACCAACCGGTCAACGCTGCTGGCCGCCGACCGCGTATGCACGGTCGCCAGCACCAGGTGCCCGGTCTCGGCTGCGCGCAAGGCCAGGCGAACGCTTTCCAGGTCACGTAGCTCACCGATCATGATCACATCCGGGTCCTGGCGCAGCGCACTGCGCAGCCCTTGGGCGAAGCCGCCGCTATGGCGGCCAATCTCACGCTGGTTGATCAGGCTGCGCTGGCTGCTGTGGATAACTTCGACCGGGTCTTCGAGGGTGATGATGTGCAGCGCCCGTTCGCGGTTCAGCTGGTCGATCAACGTCGCCAGGGTGCTGGACTTGCCACTGCCGGTAGGCCCACCGACCAGAATCAGGCCATCAGTGCATTGCGCAACAGCTTGATACACATCCCCCAGGTCGAGCTCATCCAGCGTGGCGATCCGCCCCGGGATCAGCCGAAAGGTAGCCCCAGCGCCGTTCAGTTGGCGAAACAGGTTCAGCCGAAAGCGGCCAAGCCCGGGCAACTCCAGCGCCAGGTCCAGCTCATCGCCCTGGGCCCATTGCCGCCGTTGGTGTTCAGCCAGCAAGGGCGCCATGCCTTCGGCCAGGTCTGCCGGGACCAGAGCCGGCAAATTCATGCGTTGCAAGTCACCCTCAATGCGCAGCATCGGGATCTGGCCCGCCGCCAGGTGCAGGTCCGAAGCCCCCGCATCCACGGCCCGGGCCAACAGGTCGGTCACATCCATGAGACTCCCCAAAGGCCTTCAAGTAGGTAGAATGCCGCAGACCCTCTAGCCGCCGGCATCCGTCCATGTCCACCCTAGCAGACAACCTTTCCGCTATTTCCGCCCGCATCGCCAGCGCTGCCCAGGCTGCCGGGCGCGATCCGGCCAGCGTCCAGTTGCTGGCCGTGAGCAAGACCAAGCCCGCCAGCGCCATTCGCGAAATCCACGCCGCTGGCGTGCGCGATATCGGGGAAAACTACCTACAGGAAGCGCTGACAAAGCAGCAGGCGCTAAGCGACCTGCCCTTGATCTGGCACTTCATCGGCCCCATTCAGTCGAACAAGACCAAAGCCATCGCCGAGCATTTCGACTGGGTGCATTCCGTGGACCGCCTGAAAATTGCCCAACGCCTGTCCGAGCAGCGCCCTGCCGGCCTGGCGCCACTGAACCTCTGCCTGCAAGTGAACGTGAGCGGCGAAGACAGCAAGTCTGGCTGCGCCCCCGCAGACCTTCCGGCCCTGGCCAAGGCCGTGGCCGGGCTGCCCAACCTGCGCTTGCGCGGGTTGATGGCAATCCCCGAGCCCACCGAAGACCGCGCCGCCCAGGAGGCTGCCTTCGCCCGCTTGCGCCAGTTGCAGGAAAGCCTGGGCCTTGGCCTGGACACCCTGTCCATGGGCATGAGCCACGACCTGGAAGCGGCTATCGCACAGGGTGCGACCTGGGTACGCATCGGCACCGCCCTGTTCGGTGCCCGCGACTACGGCCAAAACTGACTCCATGCTTTACTCACTCTTCCCCACAAGGACCTGACATGAGCAAGACACGTATTGCCTTTATCGGCGCCGGCAACATGGCCGCCAGCCTGATCGGTGGTTTGCGTGCCCAGGGCCTGGACGCCTCGCAGATCCGCGCCAGCGACCCGGGCGCCGAGACCCGCACCCGCATCCAGGCCGAGCACGGCATCGAAACGTTCGAGAACAACGCCCAGGCCATCGACGGCGCCGACGTCATCGTCCTGGCGGTCAAGCCGCAGGTCATGAAAGCCGTGTGCGAGGCCCTCCAACCCAACCTGCAGGATGGCCAACTGATCGTTTCCATTGCCGCCGGCATCACCTGTGCCAGCCTGCAAAGCTGGGTGGGCGCTCGCCCGGTGGTGCGCTGCATGCCCAATACCCCTGCGCTGCTGCGCCAGGGCGTAAGCGGCCTGTACGCAACCGCTGAAGTGTCCGACACGCAGCGCCAGCAGGCCGAACAACTGCTGTCGGCCGTGGGCACAGCCCTGTGGCTGGATCAGGAACAACAACTGGACGCCGTGACCGCAGTGTCCGGCAGCGGCCCTGCGTACTTCTTCCTGCTGATCGAGGCCATGACCGCAGCAGGCGAAAAGCTCGGCCTGCCACGTGAAACCGCTTCGCAGCTGACCTTGCAGACCGCCCTTGGCGCTGCCCGCATGGCGGTTGCCAGCGATGTCGATGCCGCCGAGCTGCGCCGCCGAGTCACCTCGCCCGCCGGCACCACCGAAGCTGCGATCAAGTCGTTCCAGGCCAGCGGCTTCGAAGCCATCGTCGAGCAGGCGCTGCAGGCTGCGGCTACGCGCTCCGCCGAACTGGCCGAACAACTGGGCAAATAAGGAGCTTTAGATGAATGCACTGTCCGGCGCCGCGATATTCGTGGTGCAAACCCTGGTCAGCCTCTACCTGGTGATCGTCCTGTTGCGTTTTGTCCTGCAACTGGTCAAAGCCAACTTCTATAACCCGCTGTGCCAGTTCGCAGTGCGCGCCACGCAGCCGCTGCTCAAGCCAATCCGCCGGATCATCCCCAGCATCGGTGGGCTGGACACCTCGTCGCTGCTGCTGGCGGTCATCATCCAGGCCCTGCTGATGGGCTTCGTGCTGATGGTCACCTACGGCACCTTCGGTGACGTCCTGCACCTGCTGATGTGGGCGATCATCGGTATCACCTCGCTGTTCCTGAAGATTTTCTGGGTGGCGATGATTGTCATGGTGATCGTCTCCTGGGTTGCCCCCAACAGCCACAACCCGGCCGCCGAGCTGGCCTACCAGATCAGCGAGCCGGTACTGGCACCGTTCCGCCGCCTCGTGCCCAACCTGGGCGGCATGGACATCTCGCCGATCTTCGCCTTCCTGGCGATCCAGGTGATCCAGTCGTTCGTCATGCCCCCGCTGGCCGCCTACGCAGGCATGCCACAAGAACTGTGGCGCATGATCTGACCCTGGTTGCTTCCAGCGGCAAGCCTTTGCTTGCCGCTGGGGGTAGCGCTCTTTAGACTTACGCCTCCGTCAAGCGTGAGCAGGGTCGATGTCCACTGTCTTTCCCGAAGATTCCGTCGGTCTGGTAGTACCGCAAACCGCCCGGTTCGATGAACCGCTGGCACTGGCTTGTGGCCGCTCCCTGGCCAGTTACGAGCTGGTCTACGAGACCTATGGCACCCTGAACGCCAGCGCGAGCAACGCCGTGCTGATCTGCCATGCCCTCTCCGGCCACCACCATGCCGCCGGCTACCATGCCGCCACCGACCGCAAACCGGGATGGTGGGACAGCTGCATCGGCCCTGGCAAACCGATCGACACCAACCGCTTCTTCGTGGTCAGCCTGAACAACCTCGGCGGCTGCAACGGTAGCACCGGCCCCAGCAGCGTCAACCCGGCCACGGGCAAGCCTTACGGCGCCGACTTTCCGGTACTGACCGTAGAGGACTGGGTGCACAGCCAGGTGCGCCTGGGCGAGCGCCTGGGCATCCAGCAATGGGCCGCTGTCGTCGGCGGTAGCCTGGGCGGCATGCAGGCACTGCAATGGACCATCAGCTACCCGGAGCGTGTGCGCCATTGCGTCGACATCGCCTCGGCACCCAAGCTGTCGGCACAGAACATTGCCTTCAACGAAGTCGCTCGCCAGGCCATCCTCACCGACCCCGAATTCCATGGGGGTTCGTTCCAGGACCAGGGCGTCATCCCCAAGCGCGGCCTGATGCTGGCGCGCATGGTCGGCCATATCACCTATCTGTCCGACGACTCGATGGGTGAGAAATTTGGCCGTGAGCTGAAAAGCGACAAGCTCAACTACGACTTCCACAGCGTCGAGTTCCAGGTCGAAAGCTACCTGCGCTACCAGGGCGAGGAGTTTTCTGGCCGTTTCGACGCCAACACCTACTTGCTGATGACCAAGGCGCTGGACTACTTCGACCCGGCCGCAGCCCAGGGCGGCGACCTGGCCGCCACCCTGGCCCACGTGAAGGCGCAATACTGCATCATGTCGTTCACCACCGACTGGCGCTTCTCGCCGGCCCGTTCGCGCGAGATCGTCGACGCGCTGATGGCTGCGCGCAAGAACGTCTGCTACCTGGAGATCGAATCGCCTTACGGGCACGATGCCTTCCTGATCCCCACACCTCGCTACATGCAGGGTTTCTCGAACTACATGAACCGCATTGCCATCTGAGGACAGCATGAGAGCCGATCTGGAAATCATCCACGACTGGATCCCCGCCGGCAGCCGGGTACTCGACCTGGGCTGCGGCAGCGGCGAACTGCTGGCCTCGCTGCGTGACCGCAAACAGGTCACCGGCTATGGCCTGGAGATCGACGCCGACAACATCGCCGCCTGCGTGGCCAAGGGCGTCAACGTCATCGAGCAGGACCTGGACAAGGGCCTGGGCAATTTCGCCAGCAACAGTTTCGACGTAGTGATCATGACCCAGGCCCTGCAGGCCGTGGAGTACCCCGACCGCATCCTCGACGAGATGCTGCGCGTTGGCCGCCAGTGCATCATCACCTTCCCCAACTTCGGCCACTGGCGCTGCCGCTGGTACCTGGCGACCAAAGGCCGCATGCCGGTATCGGACTTCATGCCGTATACCTGGTACAACACGCCGAACATCCACTTCTGCACCTTCGCCGACTTCGAGGAGCTGGTGCACGAACGCAGGGCCAAGGTGCTTGACCGCCTGGCCGTCGACCACTTGCACCGCAACGGGTGGGGTGGCCGGCTTTGGCCTAATCTTCTAGGTGAGATCGGCATCTACCGCGTCAGCAGCCCGGGCCTGCCAGAGCACCAGCTCGCTGTCTGACGCCCACCGGAGGAATTGCCCCATGCGTCGCCTAGCCCTGTTCCTGATCAGCCTGTGCCTGGCATTGCCAGTACTGGCTGCCGATGCCGCCCGGCCCGAGCGCAAGGAAGTGTTTGGCGACGTGACGGTGCATTACAGCGCATTCACTTCGAGCATGCTCACACCCGAGGTGGCTGCAGCCACCGGGCTTGTGCGCAGCAAGAACCAGGGCGTGCTCAACATTGCCGTGCTCAAGGCCGGCAAGCCCACCCCAGCACTGGTCAGCGGCAAGGTCAAAGACCTGACCGGGCGCATCAGCCCGCTGTCGTTCAAGCAGGTTACCGAACCGGGCGCGGTTTACTACATCGCCCAGTTCAAGATCGAACAAGCAGAAACCGTCACCTTCGACCTGACCATCGAAACCGGCGGCATCAGCAACTCCCTCAGCTTCAACCAGGAAGTGTTCCCAGGCGAATGATGAATTTCCAGCAACTCGTATTGGCCAGCCATAACGCCGGCAAACTCAAGGAACTCCAGGCCATGCTCGGCCAGTCCGTGCAGCTGCGCTCGATTGGCGAGTTCAGCCAGGTCGAGCCGGAAGAAACCGGCCTGTCGTTCGTCGAGAACGCCATCCTCAAGGCACGCAACGCCGCCCGTATTTCCGGCCTGCCGGCCCTGGCCGACGATTCTGGCTTGGCCGTGGACTACCTCGGTGGTGCGCCGGGTATCTACTCGGCACGCTATGCCGACGGCAAGGGTGATGCAGCGAACAACGCCAAGCTGCTCGAAGCCCTGAAAGACGTGCCCGAAGCGGAGCGCGGCGCGCAGTTCGTCTGCGTCCTGGCGCTGGTGCGCCATGCCGACGACCCGTTGCCGATACTGTGCGAAGGCCTGTGGCACGGCAGCATCCTGTTCGAGGCCAGCGGCGAGCACGGTTTCGGCTACGACCCGCTGTTCTGGGTACCGGAGCGCAACTGCTCCAGCGCCGACCTGGCCCCGGCAGATAAAAACCAGCTCAGCCACCGCGCCCGTGCCATGGCCCTGCTGCGCCAACGTCTGGGCCTGGCATGATCGAAATGCTGTCCTCTCCCGGCGCGGCGGCCTTTACCAGCCTGCCGCCGCTGGCGCTGTACATCCACATCCCATGGTGCGTACGCAAATGCCCTTACTGCGACTTCAACTCCCACGCTGCCGGGCCTGAACTGCCGGAAGACGCCTACGTCTCGGCCCTGCTGGACGACCTTGACCAGGAGCTGGCTGCCGTACAGGGCCGCCCGATCAGCTCGATCTTCTTTGGTGGCGGTACACCCAGCCTGTTCAGTGCCAACGCCCTGGGGCGGCTGCTGCGCGGCGTGGAACAACGCATCCCGTTCGCGCCAGACATCGAAATCACCCTGGAGGCCAACCCGGGTACCTTCGAGCAGGACAAGTTCAAGGCCTACCGGCAAACCGGCATCAACCGCCTGTCCATCGGCGTACAGAGCTTCCAGCCAGCCAAGCTGGAGGCGCTGGGACGCATCCACAATGGCGACGAAGCGGTCCGTGCTGCCGGTATGGCGCGTGCTGCCGGCTTCGACAACTTCAACATGGACCTGATGCACGGCCTGCCCGACCAGTCGCTGGATGACGCGCTGGGTGACTTGCGCCAGGCCATCGACCTGGGGCCGACGCACCTGTCGTGGTACCAGCTGACCGTGGAACCGAACACGGTGTTCTGGAACCAGCCGCCAGAGCTGCCCGAGGACGACATCCTCTGGGACATCCAGGAGGCGGGCCAGGCATTGATGGCCGAGCACGGGTTCCGCCAGTACGAGGTTTCGGCCTATGCCCAGGCGGACCGCGCCGCGCGGCACAACCTCAACTACTGGCGCTTTGGCGACTTCATCGGCATTGGTGCCGGTGCACACGGCAAGCTGACCTTCGCCGACGGCCGCATCCTGCGCACCTGGAAAACCCGCCTGCCCAAGGACTACCTGAACCTGGCCAAGCCGTTCAAGGCCGGCGAAAAGCTGCTGCCGGTCGACGAACTGCCGTTCGAGTTCCTGATGAACGCCCTGCGCCTGACCGATGGCGTGGAAGCCGAACTGTTCACTCAGCGCACTGGTTTGCCGCTTGCACAACTGCGCGAGGCACGCCGCGCCGCCGAACAAAAAGGCCTTTTACAGGTCGAACCGGATCGACTGGTAGCCACGCCAAGGGGCCAGTTGTTCCTCAACGACCTGCTGCAGTATTTCTTGACCTAAGGATGACCCATGGATCTGGTACTTGATCTACTCGCGACGGTTTCCCGCTGGAGCCGCGGCAACCTGTCGGAGATTTCACTCGCCTTGGTAGGCTGCCTGCTGGTGCTGTTCGGCAGCGATGTCAAAGCCTGGGCCGAACAACGCCTCGGTGGCCTGGCGGGTGCACTGAGGGTGCCGTTCATGGCGCTGATGGTGATGGTGGGCAGCGGTGCGGCGCTGATCTATGCCACGCCGTGGGTGGTGAAGGGGCTGGGCCAGTTCAACAACTACGCGCTCGCGCCGGTGTTGCTGGTGGTGCTGGTGTTGATTGGTGTGGTGGCTGATCGCAGGGGTTGATTCCACCTACAAAGGCCCTTGCAAGAGCAACTGCCTTACTCACAATCTCAAAGGTTGCGTAATTTCTGTGGGAGCGGGCATGCCCGCGAACACCGGCAAAGCCGGTGCCATCTACCGCGTCGCCTGCTTCGCGGGCATGCCCGCTCCCACAGATATGCCTTGGCCTCCGTGTTGGCGGGCCAATCTTCCAGCATCTAAGAGGCACTTCGATGCCTTCGAAAACTCTGGGGACGTTTTCGGTGAAGTCCCAGAGCGAAGGATACTCAGTCCTGTCGCTCACAAAAAAACCGCCTTTCTCAAGGCGGTTTTTTTCGCCCGCATTTCTGCAAGCACCAGCACATCGAAAGGCCAGATCAGCCGATCAATCCGCCTTCTCGAACTTCAAGTCCCACACCCCATGCCCCAGCCGCTCGCCGCGGCGTTCGAACTTGGTGATCGGGCGCTCTTCCGGGCGTGGCACGTAGGTGCCGTCGGTTGCACGGTTGCGATAGCCCGGGGCGGCGCTCATCACTTCCAGCATGTACTCGGCATAGGGCTCCCAGTCGGTGGCCATGTGGAACACGCCACCGGGCTTGAGCTTGCGACGTACCAGCTCGGCAAACTCCAGCTGGACGATGCGGCGCTTGTGGTGGCGCGCCTTGTGCCAAGGGTCTGGGAAGAACAGCATCAGGCGGTCGAGGCTGTTGTCCGCCACACAGCGGTTCAGCACTTCGATGGCATCGCAGTCGTACACCCGCAGGTTCTTCAGGCCCTGAGTCAGTACGCCGTTGAGCAGCGCGCCGACACCCGGGCGGTGCACTTCCACACCGATGAAGTCCTGTTCAGGCGCGGCAGCCGCCATTTCCAGCAGGGAATGGCCCATGCCGAAGCCGATCTCCAGGGTGCGCGGCGCCGAACGGCCGAACACCTGGTCATAGTCCACCGGGCTGTCGGCCAGCGGCAGGATGTACAGCGGGCCGCCCTGGTCCAGGCCGCGTTGCTGGCCTTCGGTCATGCGCCCGGCGCGCATCACGAAGCTCTTGATGCGGCGGTGTGGGCGGGCTTCGCCGTCGGGGGTGATCGGCGTATCGTGCGATTCAGTCATCAGGAGCTCTTACTTGATCAGACCATCCAGCGGCGAAGAGGCGCTGGCATAGAGTTTCTTCGGCATACGGCCGGCCAGGTAGGCCATGCGACCGGCGACAATGGCGTGCTTCATGGCTTCGGCCATGAGCACCGGTTGCTGGGCGTGGGCGATGGCCGAGTTCATCAGCACTGCCTCGCAGCCCATTTCCATGGCGATGGTGGCGTCGGAAGCGGTACCCACACCGGCATCGACCAGCACCGGCACCTTGGATTCTTCCAGGATGATCTGCAGGTTGTAGGGGTTGCAGATGCCCAGGCCGGTGCCAATCAGGCCAGCCAGCGGCATGACCGCGATGCAGCCGACTTCGGCCAGCTGACGGGCGATGATCGGGTCGTCGCTGGTGTACACCATCACGTCGAAACCTTCCTTGACCAGCACTTCGGCGGCCTTGAGGGTTTCGATCACGTTGGGGAACAGGGTTTTCTGGTCGGCCAGCACTTCCAGTTTCACCAGCGTGCGGGATTCGTGCGACTTGCGCCCGTCCAGCAGTTCACGAGCCAGACGGCAGGTGCGCACCGCTTCCACCGCGTCAAAGCAGCCTGCGGTGTTCGGCAGGATGGTGTACTTGTCGGGCGACAGTACGTCGAGCAGGTTCGGCTCGCCCGCATTCTGGCCAAGGTTGGTGCGGCGTACGGCGACGGTGACGATCTCGGCACCCGAGGCCTCGGTGGCCAGGCGGGTTTCTTCCATGTCACGGTACTTGCCGGTGCCGACCAGCAGGCGCGACTGGAAAGTACGCCCGGCCAGGGTGAAGGGCTTGTCGCTACGAACGTTGCTCATCGTTGTTCCTCGGGAATAGGTTGCTGGGCTTGCTTGTAAACCGCCGGGCTGCTGTCAGCCACCACCGATGGCGTGGACCACTTCGACCTGGTCGCCGTCGTTCAGCAGCGTGCTGTCGTGCTGGCTACGCGGCACGATATCCAGGTTCAGCTCTACTGCCACACGGCGCCCGGTCAGCTCCAGGCGCGTGAGCAGGGCTGCAACGCTTTCGCCAGCAGGCAGTTCGTAAGGTTCACCGTTCAATTGAATGCGCATGCGCACGGCCACCATTGTTCTTTGGGGCCCGCATTCTAGCGCCGAACCCACCTGCAACCCAAGGCCGCTGCACGCCATTAGTCGCGATTGTGGACCACTCGGTCAGCCCAGCCGCCAGGCTGCCAGGCCCAGGCACAGCCAGCCGGCCAGGAAGCACAGGCCGCCGATCGGCGTGATGATGCCCAGCTTGCCGAGGCCGCTGAGGGTCAGCAGGTACAGGCTGCCGGAGAACAGCACGATGCCTAAGGCAAACAGGCCGCCAGCCCAGCCGATCAGGCGCCCGGGCAGGTGCACCGAGAGCACGGCGACACCGAAGATCGCCAAGGCATGCACCAGCTGGTAGGTCACGCCCGTGTGGAAGATCGCCAGGTAGTCTGCCGTCAGCCGGCTTTTCAGGCCGTGGGCAGCGAAGGCACCCAGGGCGACCCCGGTAAAGCCGAAAAAGGCGGCAAGCATCAGGAAGCTGCGAAGCATGGGACGACTCCTTGTATCGGGTCTGTATAATGGCCCCTTCCACCCGTACGGCCAAGCCATCGCCATGCTGCCAACCCTTCTCCGCCGACTTTCCCGTGCCCTGCTATGGTTCGCTGCCGGCAGCATTGTGCTGGTACTGGTGTTCCGCTGGGTGCCACCGCCCGGCACGGCCCTGATGGTCGAGCGCAAGGTGCAGTCTTGGGTGAATGGACAATCCATCGACCTGCAGCGCGACTGGGAGCCGTGGGAGAACATCTCCGATGAGCTGAAGGTTGCCGTCATCGCCGGCGAGGACCAGAAGTTCGCCAGCCACTGGGGGTTCGACATCCCGGCTATCCAGGCGGCCCTGGCCTACAACGAGCGTGGCGGCAGTGTGCGCGGTGCCAGCACCCTGACCCAGCAAGTGGCCAAGAACCTGTTCCTGTGGTCCGGGCGCAGCTGGTTCCGTAAAGGGCTGGAGGCCTGGTTCACGGCCCTGATCGAGCTGTTCTGGTCCAAGGAGCGGATTCTTGAGGTTTACCTGAACAGTGCCGAATGGGGCAAAGGCGTATTTGGCGCCCAGGCAGCGGCGCGTTATCACTTTGGTGTCGATGCCAGTCGTCTTAGTCGCCAGCAGGCGGCGCAGCTGGCGGCGGTGCTGCCTAGTCCGATCAAGTGGAGTGCCAGCCGGCCGAGCGCCTATGTGGCTAGCCGGGCGGGGTGGATTCGCCGGCAGATGAGCCAGTTGGGCGGGCCCAGCTACCTGATGCAGCTCGATACTTCGCGCAAGCTTTGAGCTTTTTGGGGCTGCTGCGCAGCCCATCGCGACACAAGGCCGCTCCCACAGGCGACCGCGATCCCCTGTAGGAGCGGCCTTGTGTCGCGATGGGCCGCAAAATCTCACAGGCACAAAAAAGCCGCTCACCTTATCCAGGCAAGCGGCTCTGTTTGCAGCCAGGCTCGATCAGGCAGCGATCAGTGCCTTGACCTTGTTCATCGCATTTTTCTCCAGCTGGCGAATCCGCTCAGCCGATACGCTGTACTTGTCTGCCAGCTCATGCAGCGTGGCCTTCTCTTCCGCCAACCAGCGCTGATAGAGAATATCGCGGCTACGCTCGTCCAGCCCTTGCAGCGCCTCGTGCAGGTTGCTGGTGGAGTTATCGCTCCAGTCGGCATCCTCCAACTGCACCGCCGGGTCGTAACGGTGGTCTTCCAGGTAATGCGCAGGCGACTGGAAGGCGCTGTCGTCGTCAGCTTCCGCTGCCGGGTCGAAGGCCATGTCCTGGCCACTCAGGCGGCTTTCCATCTCACGCACTTCACGCGGTTCGACGCCAAGGCTTTCTGCCACGCGGTGCACTTCGTCGTTGTTCAGCCACGCCAAGCGCTTCTTCTGGCTACGCAGGTTGAAGAACAGCTTGCGCTGGGCCTTGGTGGTGGCCACCTTGACGATGCGCCAGTTGCGCAGGATGAACTCGTGGATCTCTGCCTTGATCCAGTGCACGGCGAACGACACCAGGCGCACGCCCATTTCAGGGTTGAAGCGCTTGACGGCCTTCATCAGGCCGACGTTGCCTTCCTGGATCAGGTCAGCCTGTGCCAGACCGTAGCCTGCATAGCTACGGGCGATGTGTACGACGAAACGCAGGTGGGCCATCACCATTTGACGAGCGGCCTCGACATCCTGCTCATAATAGAGACGCTCGCCCAGATCACGCTCCTGCTCGACCGTCAGCAGCGGGATGCTGTTGACCGTGTGCACATAGGCTTCCAGGTTTGCACCGGGTACCAGGGCATAGGCAGGTTGCAACGATGTGGTCATTCAAGAACCTCCGACTTACAAAACTCGCGCCTTGTGGGCGCTGCCAACATAGACCTGGAACGACGGTACAAGTTCCGTAGTGAACAAAATGTCAATGCTGGCACGTAAAAACTATCGCGGCGCCAGCTCGTTCAAATGACGAGCGACGGCAATCCATGCACCGATATACCCCAACAGCACCGCTCCGATCAAGAGCGACAGACCATCGGACGCCGGCACCCCGCCCAGGGCGAAGTCACTGCCGTACAGCCCGGAAAGCCCTACAACCGCGTCGTTGAGCCAATTCAGGCCAAACGCCAGGATACCCCACGCCAGCAGCCCCGCACCCAGGCCATACAAGGCGCCCATGTACAGGAAAGGCCGGCGCACGTAGGCGTCAGTGCCGCCTACCAGCTTGAGCACTTCGATCTCGACACGGCGGTTTTCAATGTGTAGACGAATTGTGTTACCGATTACTAACAGCAGGGCAGAAATCAGCATCACGGCCAGGCCGAAGACGAAGCGGTCACCGAGTTTGAGGATGGCCGCCAGGCGCTCGACCCACACCAGGTCAAGTTGCGCCACTTCCACCCGCGGCAGCTCCGACAGGCGTTGACGCAAGGCATCCAGGGCGGGCTTGTCGACCTCGGTCGGGGTTACCACCACCACGCCAGGCAGCGGGTTGTCGGGCAGTTCGCGCAAGGCCTCGCCCAAGCCGGACTGCTGCTGGAATTCTTCCAGCGCCTGCTCGCGGCTGACAAATTGCGCGTCCGCCACCCCGGGCATGCCCTTGATCTCGTCGCGCAGGGCCTCACCATCGCGGCTGCCGGCATCGAGCTTGAGGTACAGGGAAATCTGCGCAGCACGCTGCCATGAGCCGCCAAGCTGCTCGATGTTCTTCAGCAGCAACGACAGGCCCATGGGCATGCTCAGCGCCACCGCCATTACCAGGCAGGTGAAAAAGCTGCCGATCGGCTGCTTGCCCAAACGACGCAGGCTGTCGGCCATGCTGGCACGGTGGCTTTCCAGCCAGGCATTCAGCAGTGTGCGGAAATCCGGGCCGTCATCGTCCTCGCCGCGTTTTTTCTTCTCCGGTTGCGGGTCGGCCGGCTTTGGCGCAACCCGCTCGGAAACCTTCGGCGTACGTATAGTGCTCATTGCCCGGCCTCCCCATCGCCGATCAAGCGGCCGCGCTGCAAGGTCAGCATGCGGTGGCGCATGCGCGCAATCAGTGCCAGGTCATGGCTGGCGATCAATACCGTGGTGCCCAGGCGGTTGATGTCCTCGAACACGCCCATGATCTCTGCTGCCAGGCGCGGGTCGAGGTTACCGGTGGGTTCGTCGGCCAGCAGCAGGGCCGGCTGGTGCACGATGGCGCGGGCGATACCCACGCGCTGCTGCTGCCCGGTGGACAGGTCGGCCGGGAACAGTTCGCCCTTGTCGGACAGCGACACACGCTCCAGCGCCGAATCCACGCGCTTGGCGATCTCGGCCTTGGACAAGCCGAGAATCTGCAGTGGCAAGGCGATGTTGTTGAACACCGTGCGGTCGAACAACAGCTGGTGGTTCTGGAACACCACGCCGATCTGCCGACGCAGGAACGGGATCTGCGCGTTGCTGATCTGGCCCAGGTCCTGACCGGCCAGCATGAGCTTGCCGCTGGTCGGGCGTTCCATGGCCAGCAACAAGCGCAGCAAGGTGCTCTTGCCGGCGCCCGAATGGCCGGTGACGAACAGGAATTCGCCCCGGCGCGCCCGGAAACTCAGCTCATGCAAACCCACATGACCATTGGGATAGCGCTTGGCAACCTGTTCGAATCGGATCATGGTCAGTCTCGCTCGGCGAACAGAGCCTTGACGAACGGCTCGGCTTCGAAGGTACGCAGGTCGTCGATGCCTTCACCGACACCGATGAAGCGGATCGGGATATTGAACTGCTTGGCCAAGGCGAAGATCACCCCGCCTTTGGCGGTGCCGTCCAGCTTGGTCAGGGCCAGGCCGGTCAGTTCGACGCTCTGGTTGAAGTACTTGGCCTGGCTGATGGCGTTCTGGCCGGTGCCGGCGTCGAGTACCAGCAGCACCTCGTGTGGCGCATCGGCGTCGAGCTTGCCGATCACCCGACGGACCTTCTTCAGCTCTTCCATCAAGTTGTCTTTGGTGTGCAGGCGGCCGGCAGTGTCGGCGATCAGCACGTCGGCGCCACGGGCCTTGGCGGCCTGCACGGCGTCGAAGATCACCGACGCGGAGTCGGCGCCGGTGTGCTGCGCGATCACCGGAATCTGGTTACGCTCGCCCCACACCTGCAGCTGCTCGACCGCGGCGGCACGGAAGGTGTCACCGGCAGCCAGCATGACTTTCTTGCCTTCCAGCTGCAGCTTTTTCGCCAGCTTGCCGATGGTGGTGGTCTTGCCGGCGCCGTTCACGCCAACCACCAGGATCACATAGGGTTTGTTCTGCGCCTGCACTTTCAGCGGTTGCTCGACCGGGCGCAACAGCGCGGCCAGCTCTTCCTGCAGCGACTTGTAAAGCGCGTCGGCGTCGGCCAGCTGCTTGCGGGCAACCTTTTGGGTCAGGTTCTGGACGATGGCCGAGGTGGCTTCCACACCGACGTCGGCCGTCAGCAGGCGCGTCTCGATTTCGTCGAGCAGGTCGTCGTCGATGACCTTCTTGCCGAGGAACAGGCTGGCCATGCCCTCGCCGATGCTGGCGCTGGTCTTGGACAGGCCCTGCTTGAGGCGAGCGAAGAAGCCGGGTTTGGCTTGTTCGGTAACGGTTGCGACGGCTGCGGGAGCTGGCTCGGGCTCTGGTGCGACGGGCTCTGCCACCTGACGCTCGGGAATCGCTGGTGGGGCCTTTGGCTCCAGGTCTGGGACGAGAGCGACAGGTTCCTCGGCAACGGGCAGGACCAGGTTGCTGACAGGGGGTTCAACGGCTTGAGCAGCTACCGGCGCAGGGGTTTCGACCTGCAGAGCCGCAGGCTGCGCATTCGCGGGCACGCCCGCTCCCACAAGGGCCGGGGCAGGCTGAAGGGTCGGGACAACCTCTGGGGCCGGGGCAGGCTCGGGGGCCGGGGCAGGGACTGGGGCGGGTGCAGGCTCGAAGACCGGGGCGGCCACTGGGGTGGGCGCGGGCTCAAGGACCGGGGTAACCACTGGGGCAGTTGCCGGCTCGGCGGCCCGAGGCGCCTCGGTTGCAGGGGCGGGGGTTTCTGCAACCACCGGCTCGACCGGAGCAGCTTCAGGGCGCTCGACGGCGGGCTGCGGCGCTACAGGCTCTGCAGCCTGGGGCTCGGGGGCTTGTGGCTGTTCGGCGACAGGTTGCTGCGGCTTCTTGCGAAACCAGCTGAACAGGCCTTTCTTCTCGCCAGCCTCGGCCGGCGCTTTCTTGTCGTCGTTGGAACCAAACATGGAGGACGGCTATCTCAGGGTAGCGATGAGCCAGTAATGGCACATCGGGAATTCTCTCTACGCAGAACAGACTATCTTGAAGCCTGCTGGTTCATGCGCAACGTTTTGTCTTAGTGTCCTGCGGGCCAGAACGGCGACAGGCATGGTCGCCAGGCAACCGGATCAGTATCCTAGCACCTCCTGGCCCGCCGACGCTAAACCCAGCGGGCCGCCGAACAGGTTAAACACCTTATGAATGCTCTAGCCCGCCGCGCCGCTGGCCTGTTGCTCGGCACGCTCTGCCTGCCGCTCGCGGCCTTCGCCGCCGATGTGCAACCCACCCACGAATTCATCCTCGACAATGGCCTGAAGGTGGTCGTGCGCGAAGACCATCGCGCCCCGGTGGTGGTCTCGCAAATCTGGTACAAGGTCGGCTCCAGCTACGAAACCCCGGGCCAGACCGGTTTGTCCCATGCGCTGGAACACATGATGTTCAAGGGCAGCGCCAAGGTCGGCCCCGGCGAAGCTTCGCGCATCCTGCGTGACCTGGGCGCCGAAGAAAACGCCTTCACCAGCGACGACTACACCGCCTATTACCAGGTACTGGCCCGCGACCGCCTGCCGGTCGCCCTGGAGCTGGAGGCCGACCGCCTGGCCAGCCTGCGCCTGCCGGCCGACGAGTTCAGCCGCGAAATCGAGGTAATCAAGGAAGAACGCCGCCTGCGCACCGACGATCAGCCCAACTCCAAGGCGTTCGAGCTGTTCCGCGCCATGGCCTACCCGGCCAGCGGCTACCACACGCCGACCATCGGCTGGATGGCGGACCTGGAGCGCATGAAGGTCGAAGAACTGCGCCACTGGTACGAGTCTTGGTACGCCCCCAACAATGCCACCCTGGTTGTGGTCGGCGATGTCACCGCCGACGAGGTCAAGGGCCTGGCGCAGAAGTACTTCGGCAGCATTCCAAAGCGCGCCGTACCGCCGGCCAAGCTGCCACTGGAGCTGGCCGAGCCTGGCCAGCGCCAGCTGACCCTGCACGTACGCACCCAGCTGCCCAGCCTGATCTATGGCTTCAATGTGCCCGGCCTGCCCACCGCCAAGGACCCGCGCACCGTGCATGCCCTGCGCCTGATCTCGGCACTGCTCGACGGAGGCTACAGCGCCCGTATGCCGGCACGCCTGGAGCGTGGCCAGGAGTTGGTGGCTGGCGCCTCGTCCAGCTACAACGCCTTCACCCGCGGCGACAGCCTGTTCCTGATCTCGGCCACGCCGAACGTGCAAAAGCAGAAAACCCTCGACGATGTGGAGAAAGGCATCTGGCAGTTGCTTGAAGAACTCAAGACCACCCCGCCCAGCGCCGAAGAGCTCGAACGCGTACGCGCCCAGGTCATTGCCGGCCTGGTCTACGACCGCGACTCCATCAGCAGCCAGGCCACCACCATCGGCCAGCTGGAAACCGTCGGCCTGTCCTGGAAACTGATCGACAGCGAGCTGGACGAGCTCAAGCGCGTCACCCCGCAGGACATCCAGGACGCCGCGCGCACCTACTTTACCCGCGAACGCCTGAGCGTTGCCCATGTACTGCCCGAGGAGTCCGCTCATGAGTGATCGTCGCGCACCGCGCCCAACCTTGCTGGCCACGGGCATCCGCGCCCTGGCGCTGGCGGCAGTGCTGGCCGCCCCGGCCATGGCCGACAACGCCGCCAAGGCGGACACCAGCGCCGCCCGCCCGGCCAACACCTTGCAGTCGCTGGCCGAGCTGGATGGCAAGGCACCCAGCCGGCGCCAGCTGAACATCCAGCACTGGAGCACCGCTGAGGGCGCCCGTGTGCTGTTCGTGGAAGCCCGCGAACTGCCGATGTTCGACCTGCGCGTCACCTTTGCCGCCGGCAGCAGCCAGGACGCCGGAACCCCCGGCGTAGCGGCGCTGACCAACGCCATGCTCAACGAGGGTGTGGCCGGCAAGGACGTCACCGCCATCGCCGAGGGTTTCGAAGGCCTGGGCGCAGACTTTGGCAACGGCTCCTACCGTGACATGGCCGTGGCATCGCTGCGCAGCCTCAGCATCAAGGACAAGCGCGAACCTGCGCTCAAGCTGTTCACCGAAGTGGCCGGCAAGCCGACCTTCCCCGAGGACGCCCTCAAGCGCATCAAGAACCAGATGCTGGCCGGCTTCGAATACGAGAAGCAGAACCCCGGCAAAATCGCGGGCAAAGCGCTGTTCGGCAACCTCTATGGCGACCACCCCTACGCCCACCCAAGCGATGGCACCGCAGAAACCATCAACGGCATTACCCTGGCACAACTGCGCGCCTTCCACGCCAAGGCTTATACCGGCGGCAACGCAGTAATCGCCCTGGTCGGCGACCTCAGCCGTGCCGAAGCCGAAGCCATTGCCGCCCAGGTTTCGGCGGGCCTGCCCAAGGGCCCGGCGCTTGCCGCGCCAGCCCAGCCCAGCGAAGCCAAGGCCGGCCTGACCCACATCGACTTCCCGTCCAAACAGACCCACCTCATGCTGGCTGAGCTTGGTATCGACCGCCAGGACCCGGATTGGCCAGCCTTGTCGCTGGGTAACCAGATCCTCGGTGGTGGCGCCTTCGGTACCCGGCTGATGAGTGAAGTGCGTGAAAAGCGTGGCCTGACCTACGGCGTGTACTCGGTGTTCAGCCCCATGCAGGTGCGCGGCCCGTTCATGATCAACCTGCAGACCCGTGCCGAGCTCAGTGAAGGCACGCTCAAGCTGGTACAGGATATTCTTGCCGACTACCTCAAGACAGGCCCCACCCAGCAAGAGCTGGACGATGCCAAGCGCGAACTGGCCGGCAGCTTCCCGCTGTCCAATGCCAGCAACGCCAGCATCGTCGGCCAGCTGGGCGCAATCGGCTTCTACAATCTGCCGCTGACCTGGCTGGAGGACTTCATGCAGCAGTCCCAGGCCCTCACCGTCGGGCAGGTCAAGGCGGCCATGAACAAACACCTGTCAGCCGATAAACTGGTGATCGTCACCGTAGGCCCGAAAGTGCCACAAAAACCGCTGCCAGCCCCCACTGACAAGCCCTCCGAGCAAGCGCTCGGGGTACCGGAGCACTAATGCCAAGATCCACCCCTCCCGCCCGCCCGCAATCGGGCCAAAGCAAGGGCCAGGGCCACCTGCGCATCATCGCCGGCGAGTGGCGTAGCCGCCGCCTGGCGGTACCGGAAGGCGAAGGCCTGCGGCCAACGCCTGACCGCGTGCGCGAAACCCTGTTCAACTGGCTGGCGCCACACATCGAGGGTGCCCGCGTTCTGGATGCCTTCACCGGCAGCGGTGCCCTGCTGCTCGAAGCCCTGTCTCGCGGCGCCAAGGATGCCGTGGCACTGGACAGCAACCCGGCGGCGATCGGCAACCTGAAGAACAACCTCGAGATCCTGCGTTGCCCCCGCGGGCAAATCCTGCAAACCGATGCCCTGCGCTACTTGCAAGGCCCGGCCAAGCAACAGTTCGACGTGGTGTTCCTCGACCCGCCGTTCCACCAGGACCTGCTGGCCAACACCTGCAACCTGCTGGAGCAGAACCAGTGGCTGGGCGAACAGGCGCTGATCTACACCGAAAGCGAAGCGGCGCCCTCAACACTGCCGATGCCCGCCAACTGGCGGCTGCACCGCGAGAAGAAAACCGGCCAGGTGTATTACGCGCTCTGGCAGCGAGGATGACCCGATAAACCGGGTTTGGCTTACTTAGTTACCGCACTGCCGCCGCCTGCGTGGCTGAAGCTGCTCCTTTGTTTCTTGAAGGAGCACTTCAACCATGACCGAACGCCCCTCCTCGCCCACACCGGCTAGCCGGATAAGTGCTTTTACCCTCGCCAATGGCTTGCGCGTCTTTCTGCGCGAAGACCACCGCGCCCCGCTGGTCAGCGCGCAGCTGTGGTATCACGTGGGTTCCAGCTACGAGCCCGAAGGCCATACCGGCCTTTCACATGCCCTTGAGCATTTGCTGTTCGAGGGCAGCAGCAAACTGGCTGGGGGGCAATACTCCTCCCTCATGACCCACTTGGGTGGTGAGGCAAATGCATTCACCCTCCCCGATGCCACAGCCTTTCCGCTCACGTTGCCAGCCAGCCGCCTGGAGATCGCCCTGGAAGCCATGGCCGATATCATGGCCAGCGCCACCCTCAGCGATGCACCTTTTGCCCGCGAACTGGCGGTTGTCATGGCTGAGCGACGCGAGGACGTCGATAACGACCCGTGGTCGCAGGCCCTGGAACATCACCTGCTGCTGGCCTATGACAACCGCGGCTATGGCACGCCCACGATCGGCTACAAGACTGACCTCGGCCACATGACACCTGCCGCGGCACGCACGTGGTACCGGACCTGGTACCACCCCAACAACGCGACACTGGCAGTGGCTGGCGACATTACATTGGCGCAACTGCAAACGCTGGTAACGCGACACTTTGCAGCGATCCCCGCTCATCGCCTGCCGGCCCGGCAAATACCTGTAGAGCCCTCCAGCCTGGTTCGGCGCGTTCAAACCTTGCGCCAGCACGGCCTGCACACGGGCGTGATCATCAGTTTCAACCTACCCAGTCAATGCACCGCCCGGTCTGACTCACAAGCGTATGCACTGCGTCTGCTGCCCCAGATTCTTGCCCAAGGCCAGGCCAGCATCCTCCAGCGCCTGCTCGTGCGCGAAGAAACGGTACTGCAAGGTGTGTGGTCGGACTATGAGCCCTGGCAACGAGGGGACAGCCTGCTGACGTTTTACGCGTTCTGCAGCCCGCAGGTTGCACCCCAGGCGGCGGCAGAACGGCTGCTGATGGAAGTCGAAGCGTTCCGCCAGTCAGCGCCCAGCAAAGAAGACCTCCAGCGCGCCAAGGCACGGCTTCTGGCCGAGCAATTATTCGACAGGGACGATATCGGCAAGCAGGCAGAAGCCATCGGCAAGCAGGCCGCCTGCGGCCTGGACCCTGTTGCACTGGAGGATGAACGGCGAGCCATCGAAGCCGTGACAGCCGAGCAGGTAGGCCTGGCCGCTTATGACTTCCTGACCGAATCCCGGACCACCATCACCTTTACGCATCACAAGGAAAGCGCTGATGAATGACTCGAATTCATACCCCGCTGCAGACAGCCCTGTTCATGGTGGTCTGGTGTCGGCCCTGGGGGTTGATCTGGACCTCTTCGAACCCATTGATACCCACGTGCAGGCGTGGACAACGGATAGCGGCACAGCCGTGAAGTTCGTCGAAGCCCGAGGGCTGCCAATAGTCGATATCGTGCTGCAATTCAGGGCCGGTACAACCCAGGACACCGTACTCCCCGGCCTGGCATCCCTGGCGTTCTACATGCTCGACGAGTGCAGCCAGCAGCACACCGCCACCCAGCAAGCAGAGCAACTGGAGCGCCTGGGCGCTGTCATGGAAAAGCAGATCCGCCTGGAGCACGCGACCCTGAGCCTGCGAAGCCTGAGCAACGAAGCACTGTTCGACCCGGCACTGGCGCTTTTCATCGACCTTGTGGCACGCCCTGCCTTTACCGCTGACGCGCTAGCCAAGATAAAAAGCCAACTGCTGCGGCACAATGCATCTCGCGAGCAAAACCCCCGCTTTAGGGCGCGTAGCGAAGCCTTTCGTCATATGTTCAGTGGTCATCCATATGGCAACCCATCGGGCAGCACTCAGCAAGGGATAGAACAGGTTACCCCGGAGGATCTGAGGCGCTTCCACCAGCGTGCCTACTGCGCCAGTAACTTGAACATCGTAGTAGTGGGGGACCTTTCCCTTGCACAGGCTCAGGCCGTTTCACAACAGATCAGTCAGGCGCTGCCCCAAGGCTGGTCCGCAATCGAGCTGGCGGCCGCTGCTCCAGCAACCGGCACCACGCTCAGCGTCGAACAGCCTGGCGCGAGCAGCGTCGTCCTGATTGCATTACCCGTGAGCGTGCCCGCCAATCATCCGCAATATCCGGCCCTGGTGTTGGCGAGTGAAGTATTGGGGTCGGGAATCGCGTCACGCTTGATGAATGAACTGCGGCTGCGCCGCGGGTTGACGTATGGCATCTACACACGGGTAAATGCCTGGAGCGCAGGCGGCCTGTTCAGCGCCGAATGGGATATCGCGCCAGAGTACGTCGAAGGCTCTCAAGTACTGGTTGAAACGTTGCTGCGCGAGTTCATCGAACAAGGGCCAACCCAGGCCGAGCTGCAAGTGGCGCGCAAGCAACTGGCAGGGCAACTGTTGCGCGATGTGGCACAGAACAAGCTGCTGGCAGCCTTGCTCACACAAATTACCCAACAACGCCAGCCCGCCGACTTTCTCGGCAGCTGCATCGAGCGCCTCGCCAGCCTGACACCGGCAGATGTCCGCGCCGTCATGCAGCGTCAGCTCGATTTGAGCCAGGCAGTACGCGTCAGTGTCGGCCCACCTACCGCGCAACAACCACTGCCGGCCACCGACCAATAGCGCAGGTACTGTGGCGCTTTTTCATGGCACTCTAGGCAAGCACATCATGAGTTGCCCAGCATGCCCAGCCCAAGCGCCACCTTCCGTCCGGCCATCGGCCTGTCCAATCCCCACCTGCAGACGCTGTGGGGCCCCTTGTGGCGCAAGCTGCCTGAGCTGCAGCGCAACCGCGAGCGCCTGTGGCTGGCCGACGGCGATTTCATCGATCTCGACTGGCATGGCCCACATCAGGCACAGGCGCCACTGGTGCTCGTGCTACATGGGCTGACGGGCTCGTCCCATTCACCCTACGTCAAAGGCTTGCAGCTAGCGCTGCAAAACCGCGGCTGGGCCAGCGTGGCGGTGAACTGGCGTGGTTGCTCAGGCGAACCCAACCTGCTGCCGCGCAGCTACCATTCCGGCGCCAGCGAAGACCTGGCCGAAATTGTCAGCCACCTGCGTGCCCAGCGCCCGTTGGCGCCGCTGTATGCGGTGGGTTACTCGCTGGGTGGCAATGTGCTGTTGAAATACCTGGGCGAGAGCGGCGTTGCCAGCCAGCTGGAGGCGGCAGTTGCCGTGTCGGTGCCCTTTCGCCTGGACCACTGTGCCGACCGTATCGGCCAAGGCTTTTCCAAGGTGTACCAGGCACATTTCATGCGCGAGATGCTGGCGTATGTTCAGCTCAAGCAACGGCACTTCCACGAGCAGGGCGAGCATGAACGGCTGGCGGCGCTGGAGCGCCTGGGGCAGCTGAGCAACCTGCGCACGTTCTGGGACTTTGACGGCAAAGTCACGGCACCCCTCAATGGCTTTCGCGATGTGCACGACTACTATCGCCGCTCATCGAGCCACTTCTTCCTCGGCCAGAACCGCACGCCGACGCTGATCATCCATTCCAGCGATGACCCGTTCGTGGCCGGCCAGAGCCTGCCTACGGCCCGTGAACTGGCACCCCAGACCCGCTTCGAACTGCACCGCCGCGGTGGCCATGTGGGGTTTGTCGATGGCAGCCTGCGCAACCCGGGGTACTACCTGGAGCGGCGGATTCCACAGTGGCTGGTAGACGGCCAGTGACTGAAGACCTGCCCGACACCCTGTGGGAGCGTACACCGCGAAGAATCCGGCGCGGAGGATGGCACCGGCTTCGCCGGTGTTCGCGGGTAAACCCGCTCCCACAAGAGCCAAGATAGCCTTGCAGAGCGCGCTTGCTTACTCGCCGGTGGCCACGGCATGCTGCGGGTTGTTGATCCACTCGCTCCACGACCCGGCGTACAGCTTGCCCAGCGGGTACCCCGCCAGTGCCATCGCAAACAGGTTATGGCAAGCCGTCACCCCAGACCCGCAGTAAGACACCAACTGCTCCGGTGCCCGCCCGGCCAGCTTTTCGGCAAAGCGCTGCTTGAGTTGATCCACAGGCAAGAAGCGCCCATCAGCCCCCAGGTTGTCGGTAAACGCCGCGCACTGGGCCCCGGGAATATGCCCCGCCACCGGGTCGATCGGCTCTACTTCACCGCGAAAACGCGGCAAGGCACGCGCATCGATCAAGGTCAGGTCAGTGCTGCCCAGGCGCTTGCCCAGGTGCTCGGCATCGATCAGCAACTTGGCATCGGGCTCACCACTGAAGGTGCCTTCGCGTTTGGACGGTGAGTCCAGGCTCAACGGCAAGTGCGCCGCATGCCAAGCCTTCAGGCCACCATCGAGGATCGCCACGCCGTTGCGCTTGCCAAGCCAGGCCAGCAGCCACCAGGCCCGGGCGGCAAAGGCGCCAGGGCCGTCGTCGTACAGCACCACCTCGCTGTCGTTGCCCAGGCCCCACTCGCGCAGGCGCTCCACCAGCCGGTGCGCATCGGGCAGTGGATGGCGCCCGGTGCGCCCCTTGCTCACCGGCCCGCTGAGGTCGCGGTCCAGGTCGGCAAAATGCGCCCCGGCAATATGCCCCTGGGCATAGCTGCGTTGGCCATAGTCCACATCCTCGAGGGCAAAGCGACAGTCGAGGATCACCAACTTGGGCGAGCCCAGACGCTCGGCCAACTGCTGCGGGGTGATCAATTGCGCAAGGGGCATGACAATCTCCTGATCGATGGCACTAGGGCCCTGGGTCAATGTTCCAGAGCCTGGTTGAACGGTACATGGAATTCCTGGCACAGGGCGTCCACAGCACTGCGCGCACGGTCGGTGACGTAGCCGAGTTCCAGCACCAGTACCTGGTAGACGCCCCGCTTGAAGGCTTCTTCACCCAAGTGCGCGGAATGTTCACGCGTAGTGCTGAGGAAACGGACCCAGGACGTCAGCACGATCCAGGCATTGATGGTCAGCGATTCGATCTGCGCCGGCGCCATGGTCAGGATGCCCGCCTCGACAAAGCCGCGGTAGATCGCCTGGCCCTGGCGCAGGCAGCGCTCGGAAAAACGCCGGTAACGGGCGGCCAGCTCCGCGTCGCTGTCCAGCAGGTGCTCCAGGTCGCGGTGCAGGAAGCGGTAGTTCCACATCGCCGCCAGCAAGGCCTTGAGGTAGAAGCGCTTGTCCTCCACGGTTGCCTGGCGGCCTTGCGGCGGGCGCAGGAAGCTGTCTACCAGTTCTTCATACTGGCTGAACAACAGGGCAATGATCGCCTGCTTGTTGGGGAAGTGGTAATACAGGTTGCCGGGCGAGATTTCCATGTGCGCGGCAATGTGGTTGGTACTGACACTGCGTTCGCCCTGCTGGTTGAACAGCTCCAGGCTGTTCTGCACGATGCGCTCTCGGGTCTTCATGCGCGGGGCCATGCTCAGCTCCCAGTCTGCGGGCTTTCATCAAAGGGTCATCTTACGGCGTATTACAGGTGGAATGCACCGTTCGGCGGCGCGGAAAAATTCGCACCATCGTCCCGATTAGAGTATAGGCTCTAGACATTTCCTGCCCGGATCAAACGCCGCCATGAACGCGCCCAGTGCCTTGACCCCTGTGCAATCCGACCTCGACCTTGCGGCGATGTTCGCTGCCCAGCGCCAGGCCTTCGCCGGCAACCCCCTGCCGCCTGCGGCCCAGCGACTGCAATGGCTGAGAACCCTGCGCGAAGCCTTGCTGGCCAACCAGGCTGGGTTGATCGAGGCCATCAGCGAGGATTTTTCCGGGCGCAGCGCCGACGAGACCCTGCTGGCCGAGCTGCTGCCCTCGGTACAGGGCCTGCGCCACGCCGAAAGGCACCTGCATCGCTGGATGCGCGCCAGCCGGCGACGGGTCGGTCTGGCCTTCCAGCCGGCCAGCGCGCAGGTGCGTTATCAGCCGCTGGGGGTGGTGGGCATCATCGTGCCGTGGAACTACCCGCTGTTTCTCGCCATCGGCCCGCTGACCTGCGCCCTGGCCGCCGGCAACCGGGTCATGCTCAAGCTCAGCGAAGCCACGCCCGCCAGTGCCCAGGCCTTGAAACAACTCTTGGAGCAGGTATTTCCCTCCGATCTGGTCAGCGTGGTGCTGGGTGAGGTAGCGGTGGGCCAGGCCTTCGCCCGCTTGCCCTTCGACCACCTGCTGTTCACCGGCGCCACCAGCGTGGGCCGGCAGGTCATGCTGGCGGCGGCGCAGAACCTGACCCCGGTTACCCTGGAGCTGGGCGGCAAGTCACCGGCCATCGTGTCGGCCGACGTGCCACTGGACAGCGCCGCCGAGCGCATCGCCTTCGGCAAGACCCTCAACGCCGGGCAAACCTGCGTCGCCCCCGACTATGTGCTGGTGCCGCGCGAACGGCTGGCGGCCTTCAGCGACGCCTACCAGCGCGCCGTGCGCCGCCTGTACCCGCGCATTGCCGACAACCCCGACTACACCGCCATCATCAACCCCCGCCAGCTGCAGCGCTTGCAGCACCTGCTGGACGATGCCCACAACAAAGGTGCGCAGGTGCTTGACCTGTACCCAGGCGAAACCCGCCAGGGCCGGCGCCTGCCACCGCACCTGCTGCTGGACGTGAACGACAGCATGCAGGTGATGCAAGACGAAATCTTCGGCCCGCTGCTGCCGCTGGTGCCCTATGACAGCCTCGACCAGGCGCTGGCCTACATCAACCAGCGCCCGCGCCCGCTGGCGCTGTACTACTTCGGTTATGACCGGGCGGGCCAAGAGCATGTGCTGCGCCACACCCACTCCGGCGGGGTATGCCTGAACGACACCCTGCTGCATGTCGCCCAGGACGACCTCCCCTTCGGCGGCATCGGCCCTTCGGGCATGGGCCACTACCATGGCCACGACGGTTTTCTGACCTTCAGCAAGGCCAAGGCCGTACTTGCCAAGCAACGTTTCAACGCCGCACGGCGGATCTACCCGCCTTATGGCAAAGCCTTGCAGCGCTTGGTCTACAAGCTGTTCATCCGCTGAGCGCCGGCCAGTGCACCGCCGCGACCTGCTGCGTTTCAGCCTTGGCGCCAGCGCCTTTCTGGCGGGCGCCAGCCTGGTTGGCTGCAGCGCACAAACAGCGGCGTCGGGCTATCAGGTACTGCGCGACGACGACCTGCCGCTGCTGCGGGCGCTGATCCCGGTGGTACTGGCCGGTACGCAGGCCTCCGAGCACTTGGTGCTGCACAGCCTCGACCACAAGCTGGCGGCGTTGTCGCCGGAAATGCTCAAGCTCACCCGGCAATTGTTCGACGTGCTCAGCCTGCCACTCACCCGTGGCCCCCTGACCGGTGTCTGGGGCGCCTGGGCACAGGCCAGCCCTGCGCAAGTCACGGCCTTCCTGCAGCGTTGGCAGGACAGTTCGCTGAACCTGCTGCGCATGGGCCACGCCTCGTTGCTGCAGTTGCTGCAGATGGCCTGGTACGAACGCCCCGAGTCCTGGGCCGCCTGCGGCTACCCCGGGCCACCAACAATCTGAAAACAACAAGAGCATCGCCAATGCCTGTCCCCGACCCGTTTCGCCAAGGCCTCGAACGCGGCTGGATCACCCATGACGCTTCGCGTCTGGCGCAGGACCTTGCCCTGGAGGCCGACGTTGCCGTGATCGGCAGCGGTGCTGGCGGTGCCACCAGCGCGCAGATGCTCAGCGCCGCAGGCTTCAAGGTGCTGCTGATCGAAGAAGGCCCGCTCAAGACCAGCAACGATTTCCACCTGCTGGAGAGCGAAGCCTACGCCAGCCTGTATCAGGAGGGCTTGGGGCGCATGAGCAAGGATGGCGCCATCACCATCCTGCAGGGCCGCGCCGTGGGCGGCACTACGCTGGTGAACTGGACCTCGAGCTTTCGCACCCCTCCCCAGACCCTGGTGCACTGGGCTTCAGCCCACGGCGTGACTGGGCTGGGTGAGGATGAGCTGCGGCCCTGGTTCGAACGCATGGAGCAGGAACTGGGCATTACCCCCTGGGCCCTGCCGCCGAATGCCAACAACGACGTGCTACGCCGGGGCTGTGAGCAGTTGGGCTACCGCTGGGCGGTGATACCGCGCAACGTGCGCGGCTGCTGGAACCTGGGCTACTGCGGCATGGGCTGCCCGGTGAATGCCAAACAATCGATGCTGGTGACGCGCATTCCCGCCACCCTCGAACAAGGCGGCGAACTGCTGTACCTGGCCCGGGCCGAGCGCTTCACGCACAACGGCGAGCGCATCCAGGGCCTGACCTGCCAGGCCCTGGATGCCCAAGGCGTACATCCCACCGGCAGGCAGGTCAGCGTACGCGCACGCCATTACCTCCTGGCTGGCGGCGGCATCAACAGCCCGGCCCTGCTGTTGCGCTCCGCCGCGCCCGACCCACATGGCCGCCTGGGCAAACGCACGTTCCTGCACTTGGTGAACTTCAGCGCAGCACGTTTCACAGACCGTATCGACCCCTACTACGGCGCCCCGCAGTCCATCTACAGCGACCACTTCCAGTGGCAAGGCGGCACAGATGGCCCGGTCGGCTACAAACTGGAAGTGCCACCGCTGCACCCTGCGCTGGCGAGCACCCTGCTGGGTGGGCACGGCCACGAAAATGCCAGGCGCATGGCCGAGCTGCCGCACACCCATGTGATGCTCGCGCTGCTGCGCGACGGTTTCCACCCCGAGAGCCAGGGTGGCGCCGTGGAGCTGCGTGGCGACGGTTCACCGGTGCTCGATTACCCGGTCACCGACTACCTGCGCGACGGCTTGCGTCGCGCCTACCGCAGCATGGCGCAGATCCAGTTCGCGGCCGGGGCCATGCAGGTGACCCCCGTGCACAGCGACGCCAGCGCTGCTTCCAGCCTGGAACAGGCGCTGGGCATGATCGACGCCTTGCGCCTGGAGCCCTTCAGGGCGCGCCTGGGCAGCGCTCATGTGATGGGTGGCTGTGCGTTGGGCGAAGACCCGCGTCAGGCCGTGTGCGACAGCCTGGGCCGCCATCACCAGCTGGAAAACCTGTCGGTGCACGACGGCTCGCTGTTCCCCACCAGCATCGGCGCCAACCCGCAACTGTCGGTGTATGCCATCAGCGCCAGGCTCACCGAAGCCCTGATTGGCCGCCTGGCACACAGCGCATGACAACGAATACGGCGCCTGTCTATAGTGCCATCAGCTGGCCGCATGACTTGGCCGGGCGCAATCGCTGCGCTACCATCCGACTCCCCAACGCACTCCAGCCAGGATGACGCGATGAACCGAGTGTTGTACCCGGGTACTTTCGACCCCATTACCAAAGGCCATGGAGACCTGGTCGAGCGCGCCTCGCGCTTGTTCGACCACGTGATCATCGCGGTGGCGGCCAGCCCGAAGAAAAACCCCCTGTTCCCCCTGGAGCAGCGGGTGGCGCTAGCCCGTGAGGTCACCAAGCACCTGCCCAATGTCGAAGTCATCGGCTTCTCCTCCCTGTTGGCGCATTTCGCCAAGGAACAGGGCGCCAACGTCTTCCTGCGTGGCCTGCGTGCGGTGTCCGACTTCGAGTACGAGTTCCAGCTGGCGAACATGAACCGGCAACTGGCCCCCGATGTCGAGAGCCTGTTCCTGACGCCGTCGGAACGTTATTCGTTCATTTCCTCGACTTTGGTCCGGGAAATCGCCGCTCTGGGCGGTGATATCAGCAAATTCGTCCACCCGGTGGTGGCCGACGCGCTGACTGAACGCTTCAAGAAATAAGCCCGATCGCCTGATTATCGCGCCCGCGTGCACTGCGGGCGCGAATGCGGCACAATTGTGCCCACTGCGTTGAACATGCCCGGGCCATGAGCCCCGGCCGGAGTCCCCATGTCCCTGATCATCACCGACGATTGCATCAACTGCGACGTCTGCGAACCCGAGTGCCCGAACGAGGCCATCTCCCAAGGCGAAGAGATCTACGTGATCGACCCTAACCTGTGCACCCAGTGCGTGGGCCACTACGACGAGCCGCAGTGCCAACAGGTCTGCCCGGTCGACTGCATCCCGCTGGATGAGGCGCACCCGGAGTCCGAAGAACAGCTGATGGCCAAGTACCGCCGCATTACCGGCAAGGCCTGATCGGCGCCTGGCAAGGGCTTCGCCCTTGTTCGCGGGTAAACCCGCTCCCACAGGTAACTCACTGGCCTACAGGCCTGCACCGTACCTGTGGGAGCGGGTTTACCCGCGAATTGGGCCGCAAAGCGGCCCCCAGCCTTACCGCTGGCAGCGCGGGCAATACACGCTCGCCCTTTGCCCCAGCTTCACCTCGCGCAACTCCGTGCCGCACACCTTGCACGGCTGCCCGCCTCGCCCGTAGACGAACAATTCCTGCTGGAAGTACCCCGGCTGCCCATCGCCACCGATGAAGTCGCGCAGGGTGGTACCACCGCGCTCGATCGCCGCCGCCAGCACCCGCTTGATCTCGATTGCCAGCTTCAGGTAGCGCGCCCGTGAAATTCCGCCCGCCTCGCGCCGTGGGTCGATGCCTGCGGCAAACAGCGCTTCGGTGGCGTAGATGTTGCCCACCCCCACCACCACCGCGTTGTCCATGATGAACGGCTTGACCGCCATCGACCGCCCACGGGACAGCTGGAACAGCCGCTCACCGTCAAACAGGTCCGTCAGCGGCTCAGGCCCGAGGCGCAGCAGCAGCTCGTGGTTCAGCGGGTCCAGGCTCCACAGCATGGCACCAAAGCGGCGCGGGTCGGTGTAGCGCAGCATCAGCCCCGACTCCAGCTCGATGTCGACATGTTCATGCCTGGCCGCAGGCAAACCCAGCTCGACCAGCCGCAAGTTGCCCGACATGCCCAGGTGGCTGATCAGCGTACCGACCTCGGCATTGATCAACAGGTACTTGGCGCGCCGCTCGACACTGACAATGCGCTGCCCCGACAGGCGCACATCCAGGTCCTCCGGGATCGGCCAGCGCAAGCGCCGGTCGCGCACCACCACGCGGCTGACGCGCTGGCCTTCGAGGTGGGGCGCAATACCGCGCCGGGTGGTTTCTACTTCTGGCAATTCCGGCATGTGTCAGTGCCCGCTCAGCTCGCGAATGTTCTGCTTGAGGTTTTCGAAATCGTATTCCGACAAGCCTATGTAATCGAGCACCAGCGGGCCGACCACGTTCCATTCGTGGTCCACCGCCTGGTTGCCCAGCACCCGGTAGGACGCGCAGATGTGCTCGGCCATCTTCAGCACCGCCAGCAGGTTTTTCAGCTGGCTCTGGGTATTGCGCGCGCTCTCGTCACGGAACACGGCCAGGGCGTTGTGGTGGTTGGCGATGGCTGCCGTGAGGTGCTCGGGCAGGCGCCAGGACTTGGCGGTGAAATAGCCGACCACCGAATGGTTGGTGTTGAACACGCGGTTTTCGGTGTCGACCACGCGCGTCTCTTCGTCGGCCTGGGCATAGGCCTGCACCAGCACATCCATGTAGTCCGGGAAGCGCTTGAGCATCAGCGGCACCCCACAGTCATGGAACAGGCCCAGGGTGTAAGCCTCGTCTGCGGCCTGGACACCGGTGCGTTTGGCCAGGGTCAGGCAGGTCATCGCCACATCCTGGGCGGTATCCCAGAAGCGGTTGAGGGTAACGATGGTCTCGTCGCTCATCTCGCCCTTGATCGACTGGGCGTTGATCAGGTTGATGATCGAACGGCTGCCCAGCAAATTTACTGCGCGCTGGATCGAGCCGATCTTGTTGGACAGGCCGAAGTGCGGGGAGTTGACCAGCTTGAGCAAGGCGCCCGAGAGGCCCGGGTCCTGGGAAATCAGCTTGGCGATGGTTTCCAGGTCCGGGTCAGGCATGTACTGCTCGAACTGCAGGTCGACCATGATCTGCGGTTGCGGCGGAATGGTGATGCCTTGCAAGGCTTGCTGGATCTGTTCGGCGCTGAGTTCTTGGGACATACGTGCACACTCGTTTAGGACCGGCGATTTTAACCCTCTCTGCGCTCGCCGTGACAGGTGCAGCGCTTGGGAAATCGAGCGCCGCCAGCGCGGCGCTCGTTCTCCCAGGCGCTGCACCTCTAAAGGCGAAAGCACCGCAGACACGTTATACTCCCGCTCTTTTTTCCGGAGCGACGTCATGTCCCTGCCCAGCCTTCGCCTCAAAGCCAATGCCGACCGCCGCCTGCGCGCCGGCCACCTGTGGGTCTACAGCAACGAAGTCGACGTCACCGCGACCCCGCTGCAAGGCTTCCAGGCCGGCCAGCAGGCCGTTCTCGAGGCAGCCAACGGCAAGCCGCTGGGCATCGTCGCACTCAGCCCGAACAACCTGATCTGCGCCCGCCTGCTGTCGCGCGACATCAAGCTGCCGCTGGACAAGTCGCTGCTGGTACACCGCCTGAACGTCGCCCTGTCGCTGCGCGAGCGCCTGTTCGACAAGCCGTGCTATCGCCTGGTCTACGGCGATTCCGACCTGCTGCCGGGCCTGGTGGTCGACCGCTTCTTCGACATCCTCGTGGTGCAGCTGGCCTCGGCCACCATGGAAGCGCACAAGGACGATGTGATCGCTGCCCTGGTGCAGGTGCTCAAGCCTGGCGGCATCTTGTTCAAGAACGACTCCGCCGCGCGTGACGCCGAAGGCCTGCAGCGCTATGTCGAGACCGTATACGGCGAAGTGCCCGACTGGGTGGCGCTGGAAGAGAACGGCGTCAAGTTCGAAGCCCCGGTGCGTGAAGGCCAGAAGACCGGCTGGTTCTACGACCACCGCATGAACCGCGCGCGCCTGGCGCCGTACGTGAAGGGCAAGCGTGTACTCGACCTGTTCAGCTACATCGGTGGCTGGGGCGTGCAAGCCGGCGCGTTCGGCGCCAGCGAAGTATTCTGCGTCGATGCCTCGGGCTTTGCCCTGGATGGCGTGGAGCGTAACGCTGCCCTGAACGGCATCAGCGAGAAGCTGACCTGCATCGAAGGCGACGTGTTCGAAGCCCTGCGCGAGCTCAAGGCTGCAGAAGAACGCTTCGACGTGATCATTGCCGACCCACCCGCCTTCATCAAGCGCAAGAAAGACCTGAAAAACGGCGAAGCGGCCTACCGCCGCCTGAACGAACAGGCCATGCGCATGCTGAACAAGGATGGCATCCTGGTCAGCGCCTCGTGCTCGATGCACCTGCCCGAGGACGATCTTAACAACATCCTGCTGACCAGCGCCCGCCACCTGGACCGCAACATGCAGCTGCTCGAGCGCGGCGGCCAGGGCCCGGACCACCCGGTACACCCGGCCATCGCCGAGACCCGCTACATCAAGAGCATCACCTGCCGCTTGCTGCCAAACAGCTGAAATCTGCTGCAAAGGGCCGCCTGGCGGCCCTTTCCTGCTGCAATCTCCCCGCCAACCATCCACATCTGCATTCCCTCACCGCGCCAGCGGTGTAGAATCGGCCTATTCATCGCCAGTCATCCCCGGCGGGTTTATGAGCTCTGGCCAAGCACGCGGCGATCCCGTGGTGTCTTCGGCCCCATCCGTGCCAGTGGCAACAGGCCTGCGGCACAAAGGACAAGAGAAGCTCACTCCCCTTTATGTGACCTGATTAAGCCGCCAGGAGTGTTTCATGCCTGATTATCGTTCCAAGACTTCCACCCATGGCCGCAACATGGCCGGCGCCCGTGCCCTGTGGCGCGCAACCGGGATGAAGGACGAAGATTTCAAGAAACCGATCATCGCCATCGCCAACTCGTTCACCCAGTTCGTCCCGGGCCATGTGCACCTGAAGGACCTGGGCCAGCTGGTTGCCCGCGAGATCGAGCGCGCCGGTGGCGTGGCCAAGGAATTCAACACCATCGCGGTCGATGACGGCATCGCCATGGGCCACGACGGCATGCTGTACTCGCTGCCAAGCCGCGAGATCATCGCCGACGCCGTGGAATACATGGTCAACGCCCACTGCGCCGACGCCATCGTGTGCATCTCCAACTGCGACAAGATCACCCCCGGCATGCTGATGGCCGCCCTGCGCCTGAACATCCCGGTGATCTTCGTTTCCGGCGGCCCGATGGAAGCCGGCAAGACCAAGCTGGCCAGCCACGGCCTGGACCTGGTCGACGCCATGGTCATCGCCGCCGATTCCACGGCTTCCGACGAAAAAGTCGCCGAATACGAGCGCAGCGCCTGCCCGACCTGCGGTTCGTGCTCCGGCATGTTCACCGCCAACTCGATGAACTGCCTGACCGAGGCCCTGGGCCTGGCCCTGCCTGGCAACGGCTCGACCCTGGCCACCCACGCCGACCGCGAGCAGCTGTTCCTCACCGCCGGCCGCACCATCGTCGAGCTGTGCAAGCGCTACTACGGCGACAACGATCAGTCGGTACTGCCGCGCAACATTGCCAACTTCAAGGCGTTCGAAAACGCCATGATGCTCGACATCGCCATGGGCGGCTCGACCAACACCATCCTGCACCTGCTGGCCGCAGCCCAGGAAGGCGAAGTCGCGTTCGACCTGCGTGACATCGACCGCCTGTCGCGCAAAGTGCCGCAGCTGTGCAAAGTGGCGCCGAACATCCAGAAGTACCACATGGAAGACGTGCACCGCGCCGGCGGCATCTTCAGCATCCTCGGTTCGCTGGCCCGTGGCGGCCTGCTGCACACCGACCTGCCGACCGTGCACAGCGCCAGCATGGAAGAAGCCATCGCCAAATGGGACATCACCCAGACCGATGACGAAGCCGTGCACACCTTCTTCAAAGCCGGCCCTGCCGGTATCCCGACCCAGACTGCGTTCAGCCAGTCGACCCGTTGGGAAACCCTCGACGACGACCGCGAAAACGGCTGCATCCGCAGCTTCGAGCATGCCTACTCGCAAGAAGGCGGCCTGGCCGTGCTGTACGGCAACATCGCCCTCGACGGTTGCGTGGTGAAAACCGCCGGTGTTGACGAATCGATCCACGTGTTCGAAGGCAATGCCAAGATCTTCGAGAGCCAGGACAGCGCCGTGCGCGGCATCCTCGCCGACGAAGTGAAGGCCGGCGACATCGTAATCATCCGCTACGAAGGCCCGAAAGGCGGCCCGGGCATGCAGGAAATGCTGTACCCGACCTCGTACCTGAAGTCCAAAGGCCTGGGCAAGGCTTGCGCCCTGCTCACCGACGGCCGCTTCTCGGGCGGTACCTCGGGCCTGTCGATCGGCCACGCCTCGCCGGAAGCGGCTGCCGGCGGCGCCATCGGCCTGGTGCGCGACGGCGACAAGGTATTGATCGACATCCCTAACCGTTCGATCAACCTGCTGGTCAGCGACGAAGAGCTGGCCGAGCGCCGCATCGAGCAGGACAAGAAGGGGTGGAAACCCGCTGAAGTACGCCCACGCAAAGTGACCACCGCGCTGAAGGCCTACGCCCTGCTGGCGACCAGTGCTGACAAGGGTGCGGTGCGCAACAAGGCGATGCTGGAAGGCTTGTAGGAAGCCTCTGAAAAAGACCCACCGGCGCCCTGTGCGCCGGTTTTTTTTGTCAGTCGCGCACATACTTCTGGCCACTATGAAAACCAGAGGCAGTGGCTGTTATGAACTGGGCAGGCTCGCTCTACATGCTGACCTTGGGGTGCTTTTTTCTGCTCACGCCTCTGGCCCAAGGCCAGGAGCGTAAAAGCACTGGAACCGTTTCCTTCAGTGGTTCGATCATCACCCCTGGCTGCCGCTCGGCCTGGAGTGCCGAGCATGAGCGCGTACAGGCCAGAGAATGCCCTGATGCCCTGGATTCCAAAGTCAGCACGCCCCACGTAGAGGCCGTGAACGTCTTCTCTAGAGCGTCGCTCAGTGTGGTGCACGAATATACTGCGGCAGGTTCGGAATTCGCGCTCCTCGATAGCGAGGGTAACCCTGTTTCAACAGGCAGCTACAGGATTACTTTGCACGTACCTTAGGTCGAATATTCCATAAAGTAATAACTAAATACCATTTAGGTATAAATACATGCAATTTCACGCTGTTAGCATTTCTGTTCGAAATCGCACACAGAGGCGATGACTCATTTTCTGATTTTCGGAGCTTCAATGAACCTGCCGCTGTCACTTAACCTGCTGGCGTTCCTGGCCCTGTTGCTGGGCCTGGCACAAACCCGCCGCACCGACTGGAGCCTGGCCAAGAAGGTACTGCTGGGCCTGGTGCTGGGCGTAGTCTTCGGCTTGGCCCTGCACACGATCTACGGCGCTGGCCACCCCGTGCTCAAGGCCACCATCGCCTGGCTCGACCTGGTCGGCAACGGCTATGTCGGCTTGTTGCAGATGATTGTCATGCCGCTGATCTTCGCCTCGATCCTCAGTGCCGTGGCGCGCCTGCACAATGCCTCGTCGCTGGGCCGCATCAGCGTGCTGAGCATCGGCACCCTGCTGCTGACCACCGCCATTGCCGCGCTGATCGGCATCGTGCTGACCAACCTGTTCGGCCTGAGTGCAGAAGGCCTGGTGGCCGGTGTGCAGGAAAGCGCCCGCATGCAGGTTATCCACAGCGACTACGCCGGCAAGGTCGCCGACCTCAACATCCCGCAGCTGCTGCTGTCGTTCATCCCCAGCAACCCGGTGGGTGACCTGGCGCGGGCCAAGCCGACGTCGATCATCAGCGTGGTGATCTTCGCCGTGTTCGTCGGCCTGGCCGCGCTGCAGCTGATCAAGGACGATGCCGAGAAAGGTGAGCGCGCCCTGTCGGCCATCGACACCCTGCAAGCCTGGGTGATGCGCCTGGTGCGGGTGGTAATGAAACTGACCCCGTATGGCGTGCTGGCGTTGATGACCAAGGTGGTTGCCAGCTCGAACATGGAAGACATCCTCAAGCTGGGCAGCTTCGTGGTGGTGTCGTACCTGGGCCTGGGGCTGATGTTCGTGGTGCATGCCCTCATCCTGGCGGCGACCGGTGTGAGTCCGCTGCGCTTCTTCCGCAAGGTGTGGCCGGTGCTGACCTTCGCCTTCACCAGCCGCTCCAGCGCTGCCAGCATTCCGCTGAACATCGAAGCACAAACCCGCCGCCTGGGTGTGCCGCAGTCGATTGCCAGCTTCAGCGCATCATTCGGCACCACCATTGGCCAGAATGGCTGCGCTGGCCTCTATCCCGCCATGCTGGCGGTGATGGTGGCACCGGCGGTGGGCATCGATACCTTCGACCCGCTGTGGATCGCTACCCTGGTGGCCATCGTCACGCTGAGTTCTGCAGGGGTTGCCGGCGTGGGTGGCGGGGCCACTTTTGCCGCACTGATCGTGCTACCAGCAATGGGCTTGCCGGTGGAGCTGGTGGCGTTGCTGATTTCGGTGGAGCCGCTGATCGACATGGGGCGTACGGCGCTGAACGTGAACGGTTCGATGACTGCGGGCGTGGTGACCAGCCAGCTGTTGAAAGAGACCGACAAGGACGTGCTGGCGGGCGATGAGCATGCCGAATTGAGCCACTCCTGACCGATCGCAGGGGGCGCTTCGCGCCCCCGACAATCTCAAACCTTGTCCCAAACCTCGAAGTGATAAGCAGGCTTGCCTTCCTCAGCCTGTGCCTCACTCGACTCCAGCTTCCAATGCGCCTCATCAAACGCAGGGAACCAGGCATCGCCTTCCGGCGCCATTTCTACCCGCGTCAGGTACATCCGGCTGACCAGCCCTTGCTCCAGCGCCTGCCGATACAACTGCGCCCCGCCAATCAGCATCAGCTCTTCAACGCCTTGCTCGCGCGCCCACTGCTCGGCCCGCACCAGCGCTTCTTCAAGCGATGCAAATACCTCCGCACCTGTCAGTTCAAGGCCCCGCTGGCGGCTGACGACGATATTCAACCGCCCAGGCAGCGGCCGCCCCAGCGAGTCCCAGGTCTTGCGCCCCATGATGATCGGCTTGCCCAGGGTGGTGGCCTTGAAGTACTTGAAGTCCCCCGGCAAATGCCAGGGCATGGAATTGTCGATGCCGATCACGCGGTTCTCGGCGTACGCCGCGATCAGGCTGAGGGGGAGTGATGTATTCATGCCAGCGAGGATAGCACCGGGCGTGTGGGTTATGCTTCTGCCCTGACCTGTGCAATGGAAGACCATGTGACTGAACCGACTCCACTGGACAAGCGCTGGCTCACCGAAGCGGTACGCCTGCGCGAGGAACACGCCGGCCCCCTGGAAGATCAGGAAGCCAACCGTCGCGCCCGCCAATTGGGCGGCGACCTGGCGGCCCGCATCGAAACCCGTGCACTGTTCCTGGCCGAACGCGATGGCATGAGCACCGCCCTGCGCCACTGGAAGCAAGGCGCGCGCCTGGCGCTACTGGCCTTGCTGCTGATGGCCGTGCTCAGCGGCGCGGGCTTGGCCCTGGCCGCCCTGGGCGACGGGCAGCGGCCGGTGAACGTGTTCTGGGCCCTGGGCAGCCTGCTCGGGCTGAACCTGCTGATGCTGCTGGGCTGGGCCATCGGTTTTGCCGTAAGCGGCGAGCATGGCGCAGGGCTGGGCCGCTTGTGGCTATGGCTGAGTGAACGCTTTGCCCGCGATGCCAAGGCCGCACACCTGGCACCTGCGCTGCTGGTGCTGCTGCAACGCCAACGCCTGAACCGCTGGCTGCTCGGCCTGCTGGTGCATGGCCTGTGGCTGCTGGCCATGCTCACCGCCCTGGGCATGCTGCTAGCCTTGCTGGCGACCCGGCGCTATGGCTTTGTCTGGGAAACCACGCTGCTTGCCGCCGACCCGTTCATCCACCTGACCCAAGCCCTGGGCGCCCTGCCTTCGCTGCTGGGCTTTGCCGTGCCTGACGAAGCCATGATCCGCGCCAGCGGCGACACCTTGCCGGCCCTGGAGCAAGCCCGACAGGCCTGGGCCAGCTGGTTGCTGGGGGTGGTGCTGGTGTATGGCCTGTTACCACGCCTGGTACTGGCTGCATTGTGCCTGTGGCGCTGGCGCCAGGGCCGCGAGCGCCTGGCACTGGACTTGAGCCTGCCCGGCTACGCGCAACTGCGTGATGCACTGATGCCGCGCAGCGAACGCATCGGCGTGCAGGATGCCGCACCCGAGGCCCTGCCACAGTTTGCCGCCGGCCAGCTGGAAAGCGGCAGCAGCGGTGCCCTGCTGGTGGGCCTGGAACTGGACGACCAGCGCCCCTGGCCGCCCGCCCTGCCGAGAAGCGTGATCGATGCTGGCGTGCTCGACAGCCGCGAATCGCGCAACCGGCTGCTCGAACAACTCAGCCGCTTCCCCCCGGCACGCCTGGCCATCGCCTGCGACCCCCGGCGCTCGCCCGACCGCGGCAGCCTGGCGTTGCTCGCCGAACTGGCGCGCAATGCCGGCGCAACCCGTATCTGGCTACTGCAGTCGGCACCCGGGCAGGCTGTTGATGCCCAGCGCCTGGGCGATTGGCACGAAGCCCTTGACCGCCTTGGCCTGCAGCACGCCGACACCTCACCATTGACCTGGCTGGAGCATGGCCATGACTGAGCCACTGAAACTGGCCGTGGTCGGCCATACCAACGTCGGCAAGACCTCGCTGCTGCGCACGCTGACCCGCGACGTAGGCTTTGGCGAAGTGTCCCACCGCCCCAGCACCACGCGCCATGTAGAAGGTGCGCGCTTGTCGGTGGACGGCCAACCCTTGCTGGAGCTGTACGACACCCCGGGCCTGGAGGATGCCATCGCGTTGCTCGACTACCTCGAACGCCTGGAACGCCCGGGCGAGCGCCTGGACGGCCCGGCCCGCCTGGAGCGCTTTCTGCAGGGCAGCGAAGCGCGCCAGCGTTTCGAGCAGGAGGCCAAGGTGCTGCGCCAGTTGCTGGCCAGCAATGCCGGCCTGTACGTGATCGACGCGCGCGAGCCGGTGCTGGCCAAGTATCGCGATGAACTGGAAGTGCTGGCCAGCTGCGGCAAGCCGTTGCTGCCGGTGCTCAACTTCGTCGCCAGCCACCAGCACCGCGAGCCGCAATGGCGTGAAGCCCTTGCCCGGCTTGGGCTTCACGCGTTGGTGCGGTTCGACAGCGTGGCCCCGCCCGAAGATGGCGAGCGCCGCTTGTATGAAAGCTTGGCCCTGCTGCTGGAGGATGCTCGCCCGGCCCTGCAGCGGCTGATCGACGACCAGCAGGCACAGCGCCTGGCCCGCCAGCACAGTGGCAAGCGGCTGATTGCCGAGTTGCTGCTGGACTGCGCCGCCTGCCGGCGTAGCGTCGAGGCCGAGCCAGCGGCCGAAGCCAAGGCCATAGAGGCGCTGCGCCAGGACATACGCCAACGTGAACAGCGTTGCGTCGAAGCCCTGCTCAAGCTGTATGCCTTCCGCCGCGAGGATGCCCATGCCAGCGACCTGCCGTTGCTCGATGGCCGCTGGGGCGATGACCTGTTCAATCCTGAAACCCTGAAGCTGCTGGGCGTGCGCCTGGGCAGCGGCGTGGCGGCCGGCGCTGCAGCCGGGGCCGGGGTCGATCTGCTGGTCGGCGGGCTTACCCTCGGCGCGGCAGCGCTGGCCGGGGCGATTGCCGGCGGTGCGCTGCAGACGGCGCGTAACTATGGCTCACGGTTGATAGGCAAGCTCAAGGGCAAACGCGAGCTGACCGTGGACGACACGGTATTGCGCCTGCTGGCGTTGCGTCAGCAGCAGTTGATGGTGGCGCTGGATAACCGCGGGCATGCGGCGCAAGACAGCATCAGGCTGGGTGAGCTGGATGAGAAGGCCTGGCGCGAGGGCAAGTTGCCAGAGGCACTGGTGAAGGCGCGGGCGCACCCACAGTGGTCCACCCTCAACCCAGGGGCGAAGCTGAATCAGGCTGAGCGGCAGGAACAGCTGGAGGCACTGGTTTCACAATTTTGAGTCAGCAGGCCTGGCCTCTTCGCAGCACAAGGCTGCTCCTACACGCGGACGCAATACCTGTAGGAGCAGCCTTGTGCTGCGAAGAGGCCGGCACAGGCAGCCCACATCTCAAAGCAGTGCCAGCGCCCTCTGCTTCAACCCATCCAGATCAACCACCGGCACCCCCACCTCCTTGGCCCGCTCATCCCACTCCCGCATCCGCAAGCTCACCTCGAACAGCGGATCCCGCTCGAATGCATCCGCCTCAGCCTCGCTCATTACACCCCCCTGATACTCCAGGGTCCGCCGGCTCGCCTCGCTCAGGCGCTGGTAATACCCCGCTTGGCGCAACGTCAGGTAACGTTTGGCCTCCACGTGATACTCCACCAGTTGCGCCATGCGCTCGCCAAAGCCGCAACGGCGCAGATACTCGGCGCCGATGCGTTCATGGCTGACCACTCCGTAGCCGCCCATGCTGGCGTCGCCGCCACACAGGTGGCCGATGTCGTGGAAGAACGCCGCCAGCACCACCTCATCGTCGAAGCCTTCGGCCATGGCCAGTTGCGCGGCCTGTGACATGTGTTCGAGCTGGGTGATGGCTTCGCCGATGTAGTCGTCGCTGCCATGGCGCGCGTACAGGGCGAAGGTGCTGTCGACGATCTGTGCTGGGGTGGGCATCGGTAGCTGATCCTGGCTTGATGATGAGTTGGCTTCTTCGCAGCACAAGGCTGCTCCTACAGGTATCGCGCGCCCTGTAGGAGCAGCCTTGCGCTGCGAAGTGGCCGGTACAGGTTACTGCTGGGCCACCTTCTCCGACTTGCCATCGTAGCGCTTGCGCCACTCGGCCAGAATCTGGTCACGGTTCTTTGATGCCCACGCAAAGTCGTTCTTGATCAGGCGCTGTTCATAGTCCGCTGGCAGCTCGGTCTGTGGCTTGGCAATACCCGGCGCGGCCAGCACGGCGAAGTTTTCCTTGTACAGCTCCATCGCCGCCGGGCTGGCCGAGAAATCTGCCAGGCGCTTGGCCGCATCCGCCTTGGGCGAGCCTTTGATTACAGCAGTCGCCTCGATCTCCCAGCCCAGGCCTTCCTTCGGCAACACGATGTCCAGCGGCGCGCCCTGGCGCTTCAGTTGCACAGCCGGGTATTCGAACGAGATACCGATCGGGAACTCGCCCGCAGCTGCCAGCTTGCATGGCTTGGAGCCGGAGTGAACATACTGGCCGATGTTCTGGTGCAGTGCGTCCATGTAGGCCCAGCCTTGCGGCTCGCCAAAGGTCTGCAACCAGGCACTCACGTCAAGGAAGCCGGTACCCGACGAGGCTGGGTTCGGCATGACGATCTTGCCTTTGTATTCCGGCTTGGTCAGGTCCTGCCAGCTCACCGGCTTGCTCAGGCCCTGCTTCTCGGCCTCGATGGTATTGAAGCAGATGGTTGCGGCCCACACGTCCATGCCCACCCACGCCGGCGGGTTGGCAGCGTCCCGGTAGTTGCCGGAGATCTTGCCCAGGTCCTTCGGTGCATAGGCTTCCAGCATGCCGTTCTGGTCGAGGATGGCCAGGCTGGACGCTGCCAGGCCCCATATCGCGTCGGCTTGCGGGCGGTCTTTCTCGGCCAGCAGCTTGGCAGTGATGATGCCGGTGGAATCGCGTACCCACTTGATCTCGATGTCCGGGTTGGCCTTCTCGAAGGCCTGCTTGTAGCTCTTCAGCTGCTCGGCTTCCAGCGCGGTGTAGACCGTCAGCTGGGTACCCGCGGCCGAAGCCTGCAGGCTGAATACGGCAGAAACGGCAGCGGCAAGTGCAAGGTGCTTGTACATGAGTAGGTTCCTTACAGGTCAGACGGTCGCGGCGCGTTGGCGCCAGGCTTGGGAGCGGCGCAGCAGGCCGCGTGAGGCTGCGGCCAGCAGCAGTGAAGCGCTGGCACTGGTCAGCAGGATCAAGGTGGACATGGCAGCAGCACCGCCAACGTTGCCGGCATCGTCCATGTTCAGCACGGCAACGGCAGCCAGGATGGTGTCGGGGCTGTACAGGAAGATCGCCGCCGACACCGTGGTCATGGCCGAAACGAACAGGTAGCGGATGATGTCCAGCAGCGCCGGCAGGCAGATCGGCACGGTCACCCGCAGGAAGTGCTTGTACAGCGGCGTCTTCAACGACAGCGCAGCGGCCTCGAACTCGCCATCAAGCTGGCGCAGCGCGGTGGTTGCGGTCATCTGCGCGGTGGTCAGGTAATGGGCGATGGTGCACACCACCAACAGCCCCATGCTGCCGTACAGCACATGCAGCGGGTTGCCGTTCAGGTTGAAGAAGAAGACGTAGCCCAGGCCCAGCACCAGGCCCGGCACGGCCATGGGGATGAAGCTGAGCAGGCGCAGCGCCTGGTTGAGCAGGCGTTGGCCCTGGGTTTTCTCCATCAGGTAGGCACCGGTGAAAATCACGATGCTGCCGATCAGCGCGGTGCCGATGGCCATGGTCACGCTGTTCCGGTAGGCCAGCCAGCCGCCACCGGCGGTGTCTTCGAACATGTAGTGACGCAGCGACAACGACAGGTTGTATGGCCAGAAAGTGACCAGCGACGAATACACCGCCATGCCGATCACCAGAAGCAATGCCGCGCACACCAGCAGCACGAGGGCCAGGAAGCAGGCATCGCGGCCATGCGATGGCTTGGGTTCGAACACCTGGGCGCGGCCGCTCATGGCCTCGCCCTGGCGCCGGCGCAGCCAGGCGTCGACGCTGAAGCTGAACAAGGCCGGCAACAGCAGCACCATACCGATCAGCGCACCACGGCCGAACTGTTGCTGGCCGACCACCGCCTTGTAGGCCTCCAGCGCCAGCACCTGATAGTCGCCACCGACCACCACCGGCACACCGAAGTCGGTGATGGTCAGGGTGAACACCAGGCAGAACGCCGCAAACACCGCCTGGCGCGTGGCCGGCCAGGTGATGCTGGTGAACGCACGACCTGGGCCGGCGCCCATGCTGGAGGCGGCATCGAACAGCCGAGCATCGGCCAGCGACAGCGCCGATAGCAGGATCATCAGCGCATGCGGGAAGGTGTAGATGGCCTCCCCCAGCACGATGCCCCAGAAGCCGTAGATATTGTCGCTGAGCAACCCGCGCAGCAGCCCCTGGTTACCGAACAGGTAGACCAGGGCGATGGCCGGCAGCATTGACGGCGCCAGCAGCGGCAGCAGGGAAATCCCCCGCCACAGGCCCTTGGCCGGGATCAGCGTACGTTGCAGGGCATAGGCAAACAGGTAGGCCAACGGCACCACGATGGCCGCGACGGTGAAAGCCACCGACAGGCTGTTGCCCAGCAACCAGTGGAAGTTGTCGCTGGCGAACAGCTCCCGGGCTGCCAGCAAGCCGCCACCCTGGCCCGCGTCCGCGCTGAAGCCACGCCAGAAGATCGCCAGCAGCGGCATCAGCACGGCCAGCACCAACAGGATCAGCAGCAGGCTCTTGCCGCCGACGACGAACAACCGGTCGCCCAGGGCAACGCCAGCACGCGGCGCGGCTTTGGCCTGGCTCAGCGGCAGGGACATTGGCGCGGCCATCTCAGGCAAACACCTGCAGGCTCTGCGGTGGCAATGCCACCCAGATGTCCTGCGAACCCAGGCGCGGCATGGCCTCGGGGGCCACCTCGGCCAGCAGGGCATGGCCTGGTAGGGCCTTGAGTTCAAAACTCATGCGGCAGCGGTTACCGAGAAAGGTGATTTCGCGGACCATGGCCGGGAACAGGTTTTCTTCGTGTACCACCGGGTTGACCGTGATCGCCTCCGGGCGGCAGAACAGCCGGCCACTGCTGGCCTGGGCCGAACCCGGCGCCAGGCGCATGTTCATGCCGCCAACCTGGGCATGGCTGTCGCCGCTTCGCTGGAATGGCAGCCAGTTACCCTGGCCGACGAACTCGGCAACGAACGGCGTGGCCGGTTGGTCGTAGATTTCCTGCGGGGTGGCGTACTGCTCGACCTGGCCGTTGTTCATCACCGCAATGCGGTCGGCCATCAGCATGGCTTCGTCCTGGTTGTGGGTCACCATCAGGGTGGTGATGCCCAGCTGGCGTTGCAGCTGGCGCAGCTCGGTGCACAGGTGCTCGCGGACCCGGGCGTCCAGCGCCGACATCGGCTCGTCGAGCAGTAGCAGGGATGGCGACGGCGCCAGCGCACGGGCCAGGGCCACACGTTGCTGCTGGCCACCGGAAAGCTGGCCTGGGTATTTCTTCTCGCTGCCAGAAAGGCCTACCAGTTCGAGCATTTCAGCCACCCGCTGGCGGACCTGCTCGCGGCCACTGCCGGTCAGGCCGTAGGCGATGTTGGCTTCGACGGTAAGGTTGGGGAACAGCGCGTAGGACTGGAACAGGATGCCGTAGTCACGGGCCTGGGGCGGCAGCTCGGAGATATCGCGCTCGCCGATATACAGCGTGCCGCGGTCCTGGCGCTCCAGGCCGGCGATGCAGCGCAGCAGCGTGGTCTTGCCACAGCCGGACGGGCCGAGCAGGCACACCAGTTCGCCGGCGGCGATGTCCAGCGAGACATCGTTGAGTGCCGTGAAGGCACCGAAGCGCTTGTGGATGTTGCGCACTTTCATCTGTGCGCCGGGGGTGGTGTGGTTCATGGCAGGGCCTCATCGAAGAGATGGGGCCATGCTAGGAAGGCTGTGCGAAGGTTCTGTGGCTTTGAGGCAAAAGCCGGTGATAGTGGTATAGGCAGATTTTGTATTAGCCTGTGTTGGCCTCTTCGCGGGCTTGCCCGCTCCCACAGGATATCTACAAAACTCAGACCCTACGCAGTACCTGTGGGAGCGGGCAAGCCCGCGAAGAAGCCAACACAGGTCTAGAAATGCGAACCGGCCACTTCTTGCGCTACACCCATGAACGCGGCCGGCAACCTGGCCTGGCGCCGTTCCTTCAGGCAATACAGGTACTCATGCATCACCGGAGCATTCTCCAGCACGAGCACCCGCAGTTCGGGGTTGTGCGGCACCTCATGGCGGGCAATCACGCTGATGCCGATGTTGCGCAGCACCGCCTCGCGGATCGACTCGCGGCTGCCGATTTCCAGCAAGGCCCCGGCCGTCACCCCGGCCTCCTGCATCATCTGCTCGGTCAGCTTGCGCGTGGTTGAGCCCTTCTCCCGCATCAACAGGCAATGCCCGGCCACCACATCGATGGACACCGTCTGGCGGTGGGCCAATGGGTGGTTGCGGTGCACCGCCACCACCAGCGGATCGGTGCCCAGCACCCGTCGCACCAGCCGGGTGTCCTCCAGCAGCTGCGACGAAGCGGCGATATCCACCCGGTAGTCCTCGAGCATTTCCAGCACCTGCTGCGAGTTGCCGATCTCCACCGCTACATCCACCTGCGGCAAGCGCTCGCGGTAGATCTTCACCAGGTCGAGAATGTAGTAAGGCGCCGTGGCGGCGATGCGCAAACTGCCTTGGGCCTGGCCGCTGTTGCGCAGCTCGAACTCGATGTCGGCCTCCTGTTGCAACAGCGCCTTGACCATCGGCAGAAGTCGCACGCCCTCTTCGCTCAACACCAGGCGCCGCCCGCCACGGTAGAACAGCTCGACCGTGTAGTGGCTTTCCAGGTTGCGGATCTGCGTGGTCACCGTGGGCTGGCTGAGCCCGAGCTTCTTTGCCGCCAGGGTAATGCTGCCCAAGCGGGCCACCATGTAAAAGGCTTTAAGCTCCGAACTCAGCATGCACGTCCTCTATTTGCGCAAAAGGCGCAAGCCGTTGAACACCACCAGCAGGCTCACGCCCATGTCGGCGAACACTGCCATCCACAGGGTGGCCATGCCGGCAAAGGTAATCGCCAGGAATATCGCCTTGACGCCCAACGCCAGAACGATGTTCTGCATGAGGATCGCCGCACTTTGGCGCGACAGCCTGACGAAGGCCGGGATTTTCCGCAAGTCGTCGTCCATCAGTGCCACATCGGCGGTTTCAATGGCGGTGTCGGTGCCGGCAGCGGCCATGGCAAAACCGATCTCGGCACGGGCCAGGGCCGGGGCGTCGTTGATGCCGTCACCGACCATGCCCACCCGATGGCCCTGTGCGTACAAGGCTTCGATGGTTTTCAGTTTGTCGGCAGGCAGCAGGTTGCCCTCCGCGCGGTCGATACCCACCACGGCGGCGATGGCCTGCGCGGTATGCGGATTATCACCGGTCAGCATGACAGTCTTGATGCCCAGCTCATGCAGCTCGGCAATGGCCTGGCGGCTGCTGTCCTTGACCGTATCGGCCACTGCGAAAAGGGCTAGCGGGCCACTGCGGTCAAGCAGCAGGACCACGGTCTTGCCCTGGCGCTCCAGCGCATCCAGCTGGGCTTCCAGCTCGGGTGAGCACAGCCCCAGTTCTTCCACCAGGCGGTGGTTGCCCAGGTGGTAGACCTCGCCAGCGATGGTGCCACGCACGCCGCGCCCGGCCAGGGCAGCGAAGTCATCGACCTCGCTCAAGGCCAGCCCTTGCTCCTTGCCGAACTGGGCAATGGCGCGGGAAACCGGGTGATCCGAACGTTCGCCCAAGCTGGCAGCCAGGGCTTGCGCACGGCCTTCGAACCCCGGCTCCAGTACTTTGGCGTCGGTCTGTACCGGCTTGCCGTGGGTGATGGTGCCGGTCTTGTCCAGGGCCAGGTAATCCAGGTGGCGGCCGCCTTCCAGGTACACACCGCCCTTGATCAGGATGCCTTTGCGCGCAGCAGCGGCCAGCCCGCTGACGATGGTCACCGGGGTCGAGATGACCAGGGCGCACGGGCACGCGACCACCAGCAGCACCAGGGCGCGGTACACCCAGTCGAACCAGCTTGCGGCCATGAACAGCGGCGGGATCACCGCCACGGCCAGGGCGATGGCAAACACCACCGGGGTATAGATACGCGAAAACTGGTCGACGAAGCGCTGGGTAGGCGCCCGCGCGCCTTGTGCTTCCTCCACGGCCTTGATGATCCGCGCCAGGGTCGATTGGCCCGCGCCAGCGGTAACGCGAAACTCCAGCGCACCCGCCTGGTTGATGGTGCCGGCGAACAGTTTGTCGCCTACGGCCTTCTCCACAGGCAAGCTTTCGCCGGTGATCGGCGCCTGATCGACGCTGGATTGCCCACTGCTCACTTCGCCATCCAGGCCGATGCGCTCGCCGGGGCGCACCCGCACCAACGCGCCGATGGCCACTTCGCGCACATCCACTTCGCGCCATTGGCCATCTGCCTGCTGCACCGTGGCCATGTCCGGGGTCAGCTGCATCAGCCCGCTGATGGCATTGCGTGCGCGATCCAGCGAGCGGGCTTCGATCAGCTCGGCAACGGTAAACAGCACCATCACCATGGCCGCTTCCGGCCACTGGCCGATCAGCACAGCACCGGTCACGGCGATGCTCATCAGCGCATTGATGTTGAGGTTGCGGTTTTTCAGGGCAATCCAGCCCTTCTTATAGGTGCCCAGACCGCAACCAAGAATGGCTGCCAGCGCCAATGCCGCCACCAGCCATTCCGGCGCCAGCGCGGCAAAGTGCACGATTTCGGCGGCGATGGCGGCAACACCCGACAATGCCAGCGGCCACCAGCGGGTCTTGGCCGGTTGGGGCGCGGCGGCGATACCGTCGCCTTCGGCACCAAGCGGCTCGGCCTTCATGCCCAGGCTGTCGATGGCACGCTCGATGTCGCCAGTACCGTCCAGGGTGTGGCGTACGCCAAGTACGCGGTTGATCAGGTTGAATTCCAGCTGCTCGATACCGGCCAGCTTGCCCAGCTTGTCCTGGATCAGGGTCTGCTCGGTCGGGCAGTCCATGGCGTCGATGCGGAAGCGGCTGAGCTGTGCCTGGGCACTGGCCGTTTCAGTCAGCTGCACCAGCGCCGGCGCGGCTTTGGCCCCGCAGCAGCTGTGGCCGTGGGCGGCGTGCCCATGGTCGTCATCGCCATGGGCGTGATCGTGCGGATGCTTGTGTTCGTGGCTGACAGGCTGGTTCATGGGGTCGTCCTTAAAGTGAGCCTGTTGCCAAGTGAACACCCTGTAGCCACTATAGGGTCAAGCCACTTGCTGGAGATTTCGTGATGAAGATCGGAGAACTGGCCAAAGCCACCGACTGCGCGGTGGAAACCATCCGCTACTACGAGCGTGAACACCTGCTGCCCGAGCCTGCCCGTACAGAAGGCAACTACCGGCTGTATACCCAGGCCCACGTGGAACGGCTGACCTTCATCCGCAACTGCCGCACCCTGGACATGACCCTGGAAGAAATCCGCAGCCTGCTACGCCTGCGCGACAGCCCCGACGACTCGTGCGGCAGCGTCAATGCGCTGATCGACGAACATATCGAGCATGTGCAGGCGCGGATCGATGGCTTGGTGGCATTGCAAGAGCAGCTGGTGGAGCTGCGGCGGCGCTGCAACGCGCAGGGGAGCGAATGCGCGATCTTGCAGCAACTGGAGACGAACGGGGCGGTATCGGTGCCGGACACCGAGCATTCGCATGTGGGGCGCAGTCACGGGCATTGAGCCAAAAGCTTCGCGGGTGAACCCGCTCCCACAGGGACCGTACACGACTTAGGCCTGTGCAATACCCTGTGGGAGCGGGTTCACCCGCGAAGAGGCCAGTTCAAACAATGGAGATCTATCAGACCGCCATCGGCGCTGTCATCGGCGCATGGTGCTCATAGCCTTCCAGCCAGAAATCACTCGGCTCGATCTTCTCCAGCCAATCCGGCTCATACTTGCCCGTCTCGGCAAACGCCGGCACGCGGTCGCTGATCATCAGCTTCGGCGCTTCCAGCGGCTCGCGCTTGAGCTGCTCGTTCAGCATGTCCAGGTGGTTTTCATACACATGGGCATCGCCGATGAAGTAGGTGAACCAGCGTGGGGTGTAACCGGTCAGGCGGCCGAACAGCGACAGCAGCGCCGCGCCTTCGGTGAGGTTGAACGGTGTGCCCAGGCCCAGATCGTTGGAGCGGATGTAAAGGGTCAGGGAAATTTCCTTGGTCTCTACATTCGGGTGGAACTGGTACAGCAGGTGACACGGCGGCAGGGCCATCTCGTCCAGCTGCGCGCAGTTCCAGCCGTGGAACAGGATGCGGCGGCTGCCTGGGTCGTTGGCGATGGTGTCCAGGCACTGGCGCACCTGGTCGATGGCCTTGTACAGGACCACGAACGCCTGGCCGTCTTCTTCGTCCTGGGCAATACGGCGGAAGCCGGCCTTCTCGGCCATTTCGACAGCGGCCGGGTTGCTAAGCGGGATGCGCTTGTAGCCCGGCCACTGGCGCCATTGCACGCCATAGATCTCGCCCAGGTCGTCATGGCCCTGGCGGAACGGGTTGGCCAGCCACTGGGCGTTTTCGTTGGCGTTCTGGTCCCAGACCTTGCAGCCCAGCTCACGGAATTCACCGGCGTTTTTCACGCCCCGCAGGAAGCCGACCATCTCGCCGATCGCCGACTTGAACGCCAGCTTGCGCGTGGTGATGGCCGGGAAGCCCTTCTGCAGGTCGAAGCGCAGCATGGCGCCCGGCATGCTGATGGTACGGATGCCGGTGCGGTTGCCTTGCAACGTCCCGTTCTCGATGACTTCACGGACCAGATCTAGATACTGTTTCATGACTTTCCTGTAACAAGAACGGCAGGGGGATCGCCCCTGCCGTGAAAATCATACGGCTGGTTTTGCCGTAGGTTTGCGGTTGTAGGCCAACCAGATCAAGAAGATACCGCCGACGATCATCGGCAAGCAAAGCAACTGACCCATGGTCAACCAGCCGAAGGCAATGTAGCCAAGCTGGGCATCAGGCACCCGCACAAACTCCACGATAAAGCGGAAAATGCCGTAGAACAGCGCGAACATGCCGGAAACGGCCATGGTCGGGCGAGGTTTGCGCGAGTACAACCAGAGAATCACGAATAATGCCACACCTTCCAGGGCAAACTGGTACAGCTGCGACGGATGACGGGGCAACTGGGCAGGGTCGCTGAACGGCGGGAACACCATCGCCCACGGCACGTCGGTCGCCTTGCCCCACAGCTCGGCGTTGATAAAGTTGCCGATACGCCCGGCACCCAGGCCGATCGGCACCAGCGGGGCAACGAAGTCCATCAGCTCGAAGAACGACTTGTTGTTGCGCTTGCCGAACCACAAGGCCGCCAGCATCACGCCGATGAAGCCGCCGTGGAACGACATGCCGCCCTTCCACACCTCGAAGATCAGCGTCGGGTTGGCCAGGTAGGCATGCAGGTCGTAGAACAGCACGTAACCCAGGCGGCCACCGACGATCACCCCCATCGACAACCAGAACACCAGGTCGGAAAGCTTCTCGCGGCTCCAGGTGGGGTCAAAGCGGTTCAACCGGCGCGAAGCCAGCAGCCAGGCGCCGCCGATGCCGATCAGGTACATCAGCCCGTACCAATGGATTTTCAGCGGCCCGATGGCCAGGGCCACGGGGTCTATCTGCGGGTAAGGCAGCATGGAACTTCCTCTCGATTCAAATCAAAAAGCTGAGGCCGACACAGAACAGCAGCGCTGCGAACAGGCGTTTCAACAAACGGGGCGACAGCTTGTGCGCCAGACGCGCGCCAAAGCGGGCGAAAAACATGCTGGTCACGGCAATGCCGACCATCGCCGGCAGGTAGACGTAACCCAGGCTGTGGGCCGGCAGGTGCTCCTCGTGCCAACCCAGCAGCATGAAGCTCAGGGCACTGGCCACGGCAATCGGCAGGCCACAGGCCGAGGACGTGGCCACCGCCTGCTGCATGGGCAGGCTGCGCCAGGTCAGGAATGGCACAGTCAACGAACCACCGCCAATGCCGAAAATGGCCGAGGCCCAGCCAATTACCCCACCGGCCCCGATCAAGGCGGGTTTGCCCGGGATGCCGCGACTTGCCTTGGGTTTGAGGTCCAGGGCCATCTGCGCGGCGATAACCAGGGCGAACACGCCGATGATCTTCTGCAGCAGCGGGCCCTGGATCAGCGAGGCGGTCTTGGCACCGACACCGGCCCCCAGCAGGATGCCGAGGGTCATCCAGGCGAAGATCGGCCATTGCACCGCGCCCTTGCGGTGGTGCTCAAGCACGGCGTTGATCGACGTGAACACGATGGTTGCCAGCGATGTGCCGACCGCCAGGTGGGTCAGCACCGAGGCGTCGAAGCCCTGCAAGGTGAAGCTGAACACCAGCACCGGCACGATGATGATGCCACCGCCCACGCCGAACAGCCCGGCCAGCACACCGGCACAGGCGCCCAACAGCAGATAGAGCACGAATTCCATTCGGCTTCCCCGAAAAATCAATCCGGCATGGTAACGGAAGCCGGCCTCGGGGCTCTAGTGAACTCTGTGTCAGGATGGATCGGCCACGCCGCTGTGGGTACAGTGGCAGAAAACACAGAGGCCAAACCGATGTGCCTGATCGTATTTGCCTGGAGGCCGGGGCATGCCCTGCCGCTGATCGTCGCGGCCAACCGCGACGAGTTCTATGCCCGCCCCACTCAACCCTTGGCGGCCTGGGAAGATGCGCCCGGAGTACATGCCGGGCGCGACCTGGAGGCCGGTGGCACATGGCTGGGCGTGGGGCCGCAGGGGCGGTTTGCGGCGCTGACCAATATCCGCGACCCGGGCCAGGCACTGGGGCCGCGCTCGCGGGGTGAACTGGTGGCGGCGTACCTGCAGGGTGAGCTTGGGGTCGAGGCTTACCTGGACAAGGTGGCCAGCCGCAGCGGGCAGTATTCGGGCTTCAACCTGCTGGTGGGTGATGCGCGGCAGCTGGGTTATCTGCATGCCCGTGACGCTACGCCCTGCCTGCTGGACGCCGGGGTGTACGGGTTATCCAACGCCGGGCTGGATACCCCGTGGCCGAAGCTGGTGAAGGCACGTAGCGGGCTGGAGGGCCTGCTGGAAACGCCCGAACCGCGCCGGTTGCTGGATTTGCTGGCCGATAACGAGCCGGCAGCTGATGGTGACCTGCCCGAGACAGGCGTGGGGCTGGCGACCGAGAAACTGCTGTCGAGCGTATTCATCGCCAGCCAGAACTACGGGACCCGGGCGAGTACGGTGCTGATCGTGGATGATCAGGGACAAAGGCGGCTGATCGAGCGCAGTTTCGGGCCCTTTGGCGGGCATTTGGGGGAGGTTGAGTTAAAGGTTTGAGGGCCATGGGGCTGCTGCGCAGCCCATCGCGGCACAAGGCCGCTCCTACAGGGCTACGCGATCTCCTGTAGGAGCGGCCTTGCGCCGCGAAAGGGCCGCAAGCGGCTCCGAAAAATCAGAGGGTTTTGTTGGCCCCTGGGCCGATCATCCGCGCCAACCCGAGGTTTTTAAGGGCCAGCTGCAACGAGCTGTGGATAACTTGCGGGTTGTCATGGCTCAGGGCCTCGGCCAGCAGTTCCTTGGCCTTGCTCATGTTCACCTGGCGCAGCATCCACTTCACCTTCGGCAGGTTGGTGGCGTTCATCGACAAGCTGTCGAAGCCCATGGCCATCAGCAGGATCGCCGCCGCCGGGTCACCGGCCATCTCACCGCAGATGCTCACTGGCTTGCCTTCACCATGGGCATCGCGCACCACCGTGCTCAAGGCTTGCAGCACCGCCGGGTGCAGGTAGTCGTACAGGTCGGCAACCCGCGGGTTGTTGCGGTCCACCGCCAGCAGGTACTGGGTCAGGTCGTTGGAGCCGACCGACAGGAAATCCACCTGCCGCGCCAGTTCCTTGGTCTGGTACACCGCCGCAGGTATTTCCACCATCACGCCCACCGGCGGCATCGGCACATCGGTGCCTTCGTCACGCACCTCGCCCCAGGCGCGGTGGATCAGGTGCAGCGCTTCTTCCAGCTCGTGGATGCCGGAAATCATCGGCAGCAGGATGCGCAAGTTGCTCAGGCCCTCGCTGGCCTTGAGCATGGCGCGAGTCTGCACCAGGAAGATTTCCGGGTGGTCGAGGGTGACGCGGATGCCGCGCCAGCCCAAGAAGGGGTTTTCTTCCTTGATCGGGAAGTACGAAAGCGCCTTGTCACCGCCGATATCGAGGGTACGCATGGTTACCGGAAGCGGGTGGAAGGCCGCCAACTGCTCACGGTAGATGGCCAGCTGCTCTTTCTCGCTGGGGAAGCGCTGGTTGATCATGAACGGCACTTCGGTGCGGTACAGGCCTACCCCTTCGGCGCCGCGCTGCTGGGCACGGGCCACGTCGGCCAGCAAGCCGGTGTTGACCCACAGCGGCATGCGGTGGCCGTCGGGGGTGACGCATGGCAGTTCGCGCAGGGCGTCCAGGCCCTGGGCCAGCTGGCGCTCTTCCTCGACCACTTCGCTGTACTGCTTGCGCAGCACTTCGCTGGGGTTGGTGAACACCTCGCCCTTGTAGCCGTCGACAATCAGTTCGATACCGTCGACCTTGGAGTACGGCAGGTCGACCAGGCCCATCACCGTGGGGATGCCCATGGCGCGAGCAAGGATGGCGACGTGGGAGTTGCCCGAACCCAGTACCGAGACCAGGCCCACCAGCTTGCCTTCCGGCACTTCGCCGAGCATGGCCGGTGTCAGCTCTTCACTGACCAGAATGGTGTTGTCGGCATACACCAGCGACTGCGAGCGGGCTTCCTGCAGGTAGGCCAGCAGGCGCCGGCCAAGGTCCTTGACGTCGGAGGCGCGCTCGCGCAGGTAGTCATCGTCCATCAGCTCGAAGCGGCTGACGTGCTCGCCAACCACCTGGCGCAGGGCGCCCTGCGCCCACTGGCCGGTCTTGATGACTTCGGTCACCTCGCCGCCCAGGGCTGCATCTTCGAGCATCATCAGGTACACATCGAACAACGCGCGCTCTTCAGGGCGCAGCTGGGTGGCCAGCTTGGCCGACAGCTTGCGCATGTCGTCGCGCACGCCTTCAAGGGCGTTCTGGAACAGCTTGAGTTCGGCGTCGATGTCATCGACGGCCTTGTCCGGCACCACTTCCAGGTCGGCCGGCGGCAGCATCACCACCGCACGCCCCACGGCAGCGCCAGGCGAACCAGGGACACCGACGAAGCGGGCCTCCTGGATACCCTTGCCCTGGCGGCCAAGGCCACGGATCGAGCCAGTGGCTTCGGCGTGAGCAATTACCCCGGCAAGCTGGGCGCTCATGGTGACCAGGAAGGCTTCTTCGCCCTCGTCGAACTGGCGGCGCTCCTTTTGCTGAATGACCAACACCCCGACCACGCGGCGGTGGTGAATGATCGGTGCACCCAGGAAGGAGGCGAATTTTTCTTCACCGGTTTCGGCAAAGTAGCGGTAACGCGGGTGGTCGGCGGCGTTTTCCAGGTTCAGCGGCTCTTCCCGGGTACCGACCAGGCCAACCAGGCCTTCGTTGGGGGCCATGCTGACCTTGCCGATGGAGCGCTTGTTCAGGCCTTCGGAAGCCATCAGCACGAAGCGGTTGGTTTCCGGGTCGAGCAGGTAGACCGAGCAGACCTGGCTGCCCATGGCCTCCTTGACGCGCAAGACAATGATCCCCAACGCCGACTTGAGATCTTTGGCGGAGTTTACTTCCTGGACGATCTTGCGCAGCGTATTGAGCATGGCTCGGGGTCGAACTCCGTCGTCAGTCGCGCGTCAGCAGACGCGGTGCTAGCTCTTTCAGGGCGCGTCGGTACACCTCGCGCTTGAATGTCACAACCTGGCCCAGCGGATACCAATAGCTCACCCAGCGCCAGCCGTCGAATTCCGGCTTGCCGGTCAGGTCCATCCGCACCCGCTGTTCATTGCTGACCAGCCGTAGCAGGAACCACTTCTGCTTCTGGCCGATGCACAGCGGCTGGCTGTGGGTACGTACCAGTCGCTGGGGTAAACGATAACGCAACCAACCGCGGGTGCAGGCAAGAATTTCCACATCATCGCGTTCAAGGCCAACTTCTTCGTTCAGCTCGCGGTACAGGGCATCTTCCGGCGTCTCGTCAGGGTTGATACCCCCCTGGGGAAACTGCCAGGCATCCTGGTTGATCCGGCGAGCCCATAGCACCTGCCCGGCATCATTCGTGAGAATGATCCCGACATTGGGGCGAAAACCATCCGGGTCGATCACGGCAGCAACCTCGCAAACGCATGTCACCGCATTGTTCCACAAAGCTTGCGAGCGCAGCAACGCGCCCGCCAAGCTTATGTGCAGCCGGGTGAAAACTCCGTATTCTGCGGGCCTACCTGTAGCTGATGCGAGTGACCGCAATGCGCCTGGCTTTATTCGACCTGGACAATACCCTCCTCGGTGGCGACAGCGACCATGCCTGGGGTGATTACCTTTGCGAGCGCGGCATTCTCGACCCGGTCGCCTACAAGCAACGCAACGATGGCTTCTACCAGGACTACCTCAACGGCACCCTGGACCTGCAGGCCTACCTGGCCTTTTCCATGGAGATCCTGGCGGCAACGCCTGTGGCCCAGCTCGACGAATGGCACCGCGACTTCATGCGCGACTGCATCGAGCCGATCATCCTGCCCAAGGCCCTGGCCTTGCTGCAGCAGCACCGCGAGGCGGGCGACCAGTTGGTGATCATCACCGCCACCAACCGTTTCGTGACCGCCCCGATTGCCCGGCGCCTCGGGGTTCGGGTACTGCTGGCAACCGAATGCGAGATGCACGACGGCCGCTGTACCGGCCGCAGTACCGATATACCGTGTTTCCGTGAAGGCAAGGTGACACGGCTGGAACGCTGGATGCTGGAAAACGGCTTCGACCTGGAAGACAGCTACTTCTATAGCGACTCGATGAACGACCTGCCGCTGCTGGAACGGGTGACGCATGCGGTGGCGGTGGACCCGGACCCGAACCTGCGGGCCGAGGCCGAGAAGCGCGGGTGGCCGGTGGTTTCGCTGCGAGATTGAGGTTTTCCTGGGCCGGCCCTTTCGCGGGTGAACCCGCTCCCACAGGTACTGCGCTGCCCTCAGGCCTTGTGCAGTCCCTGTGGGAGCGGGTTTACCCGCGAAGAGGCCGGTACGGGCAACCCAGGACTGTCAGACTGGCTTGGCGCCCATCAGCCCGGCAATGGACAGGAAGCAGACCCCGCTGAACACCGCCAACGCCAGGGTAAACCGCAGCCCCACCGCTTCAGCCTTGCGCAGCCGGTTCAGCCGCACCAGCAGCCACCACACGGCAAAGGCGCCGACGGTATAGATGACGCTGGACGCCAGCACCCAGGTCTGCCCCAGCGGCCAGCCCACCAGGTGCACCAGCCACCAGCCGGTGAACGGCATGCTCACCAGGCACAGGCCCATCACCAGCCAGACAAACACCAACGGCCGGCGCAACAGCTTGGCGTAGGCCTCGGCATCGCCTTTGCGGCGAGCGCGCACCGTCCACACCGCCAGGCCCAGGGCGCCCAGTAGCAGCAGGGCGGTGGCGATGATGTGCAGGGTCTTGAGGGTGGTCAGGTGTTCCATGTCTTCACATCCTTGAGCGATAAGCCAAGCTTAGCCGCTCAGCCCAGGAACAGCTTGTACGCCGGGTTTTCGGTTTCGTCCCAGTAGGGGTAGCCGATCTTGGCCAACGCGGCTGGCACCAGGTGACGCTCGTCCTCCGGCACCTGCAAGCCCGCCACCACGCGCCCGTCAGCCGCGCCATGGTTGCGGTAATGGAACATCGAGATGTTCCAGCGCCCGCCCAGCTTATTGAGGAAGTTGAACAACGCCCCTGGCCGCTCGGGGAATTCGAAGCGCAACACCATTTCATCGCTGGCACCGGCCGAATGGCCGCCAACCATGTGACGAATGTGCAGCTTGGCCAGCTCGTTGTCGGTCAGGTCGGTAACCGGGAAGCCCTGCTCGGTCAGATGCTGCACCAGCGCCGCACGTGGGTCGTTTTCCGGGTGGGTCTGCACGCCAACGAAGATGTGCGCCTCGTCGGAGGTGTGCTTGCGGTAGTTGAATTCGGTGATCTGCCGCTTGCCGATAGCCTCGCAGAAGGCCTTGAAGCTGCCTGGGCGTTCCGGGATGGTCACGGCGATGATCGCTTCGCGCTTCTCACCCAGCTCGGCACGCTCGGCCACATGGCGCAGGCGGTCGAAGTTGACGTTGGCGCCGGAGTCGATCGCCACCAGGGTTTGCCCGGTCACGCCGTACAGCTCGACGTACTTCTTGATGCCCGCAACGCCCAAGGCGCCGGCAGGTTCGGTGATCGAGCGGGTATCGTCATAGATATCCTTGATAGCTGCACAGATTTCGTCGGTACTGACCGTCACCACTTCATCCACATGGTGGCGGCAGATATCGAAAGTGTGCTGGCCGATCTGTGCCACCGCCACGCCGTCGGCGAACAACCCGACCTGTGGCAGCACCACGCGCTCACCGGCCGCCATGGCCGCCTGCAGGCAGTTGGAGTCGTCGGGCTCGACACCAATCACCTTGATTTCCGGGCGCAGGTACTTCACATAGGCGGCAATGCCGGCTATCAGGCCACCACCGCCCACGGGCACGAAGATCGCGTCCAGCTGGCCAGGGTGCTGGCGCAGGATTTCCATGGCCACGGTGCCCTGCCCGGCAATGGTGTGCGGGTCGTCATAAGGGTGGACATAAACAAAGCCCTTCTCGTCGACCAGTTTCAACGAATAAGCCAGCGCTTCTGGGAACGAGTCGCCATGCAGCACGACCTTGCCACCGCGCGAGCGCACGCCTTCGATCTTGATCTCCGGGGTGGTCTTGGGCATCACGATAGTGGCCTTGATGCCCATCTCGCGCGCAGCCAGGGCCAGGCCCTGGGCGTGGTTGCCGGCCGAGGCGGTGACCACGCCACGGGCCAGCTCTTCCGGGGTCAGCTGGGCCAGTTTGTTGTACGCCCCTCGAATCTTGAACGAGAACACCGGCTGCAGGTCTTCACGCTTGAGCAAAATCTGGTTGCCCAGGCGCTTGCTCAGCTGCCCGGCGCTCTGCAGCGGGGTTTCGACGGCAACGTCATAGACGCGCGAGGTGAGGATCTTCTTGACGTACTGTTCGAGCATCGGGAAAGCATCACTGGGCCGCGGGACGAGGGCTGCGAGTCTACCCCAGCGCTACGTCGGGCGACCACAGCAAAGCCGCCCAAGCCGTTATACTAGGCAACTTTGAAAACCGCCCTGCCCCTTTTCGGAGCCCGCATGACCCAGGACCAACTCAAACAGGCCGTCGCCCAGGCCGCTGTCGACTTCATTCTGCCCAAGCTGGATGAAAAGAGCGTCGTCGGCGTCGGTACCGGTTCGACTGCCAACTTCTTCATCGACGCCCTGGCTCAGCACAAGACTGCCTTCGACGGCGCAGTCGCCAGCTCCGAAGCCACCGCCCAGCGTCTGAAGGGCCATGGCATCCCGGTCTACGAGCTGAACAGTGTCAGCGAGCTGGAATTCTACGTGGACGGCGCCGACGAGAGCGACGCGCACCTGAACCTGATCAAGGGCGGCGGTGCGGCCCTGACCCGCGAGAAGATCGTCGCTGCTGTGGCCAAGACCTTCATCTGCATCGCCGACGGCAGCAAACTGGTGCCAGTACTGGGCGCTTTCCCGCTGCCGGTCGAAGTGATCCCGATGGCGCGCAGCCATGTGGCCCGTCAGCTGGTCAAGCTGGGCGGCGATCCGGTGTACCGCGAAGGCGTGGTCACCGACAACGGCAATGTAATCCTCGATGTGCACAACCTGCAGATCACCAACCCGGTGGAACTGGAAGCGCAGATCAACGCCATCGTCGGCGTGGTGACCAACGGCCTGTTCGCGGCGCGGCCGGCGGACTTGCTGCTGCTGGGTACCGCTGAAGGTGTGAAGAGCCTGAAGGCCGAGTAATCTTCGGTGAAGGCTTTGCCCTCGTTTCGCAGCACAAGGCTGCTCCTACAGGGGTACGCGATTACCTGTAGAAGCAGCCTTGTGCTGCGAATGGGCTGCAAAGCAGCCCCACCTGCTCACTCCGCCGCCTGCTTGAACACATAGAACAGGTTAGGCTCACTGACCAGATAGATGGTCCCCGTCTCGTCCATCGCAATCCCCTCCGCCTGCGGCACTGTTGCCCGCAACCCCTGGAAGCCCTTGCGCAACGACAAGGTGCTCAGCGGCCGACCTTCAACATCCAGCTCCAGCACCAGGCGCGACTCGTCCGACAGCGCCAGCAAATGCCCACTGCGCTCATCGAACTGCAAACTCGACAGGTCCCGCACAAACAGCCGTGAATCACGCTTGCGGTCCTGCACCACATGCACGGCGTAGGGCTTTTCCGGGTTGTCATGCGGGAAGCCATGCACCTCATAGATCAGCATCGGGTCACGCTCCTTCGCCACGAACAGGCGCTTGCCCGCCGAATCGTAGGCCAGGCCCTCGAAGCCCTTGTTGCCGTTCAGGCCAATGCCCAAGCTGAGCTGTTCGGCATCAGCGGCATCGAGGAACATCGTGTCGTCTTCCAGCCGTACACGAATCAGCCGTTGTTGACGCTCGTCGGTGATCACGTAGCTGTTAGGCCCTACGTATTCCACGGCCTCCGGGTCGCCGAATCCCGTCAGCGGCACCCGCCGCAGGATGCGGCCGTCCAGCGACAACTCGATCAGTTCCGAGCGGGCGTTGGTGACGGTGAACAGGGTCTTGCGGTCAGGGTCGTAGGTCAGCGCGGAGATATCGTCATCCAGCCCTTCGACCGGCTGCGCCTCCACCACCACCCGGTAGCGGTCCAGGCCGATGCTCTGCCCGGCGGGCTGCCACCAGGTCTTCAGGTTGAACCAGCCACGCTCGAACAGGCGAAACTCCTGCCCGGCCCAGCCGAGCAGGAGCAGACCGATAACGGCCAGGGCAAGAAACAGGCGAACAAGAAGACGCATGGGGCAGACTCGACGTGGGGGTGGCGAATCTAACCATGTACAACTGAAATAAAGCTTAATGCCAGCATCAGAAACGTCGGATGTTGGGGTCAGTTCTTTCTGAAGCGATAAAACAGGGCCGGCTCGCTGACCATGTACAGGTTGCCCTTGTCGTCCATGGCTACACCTTCAGCGCGCGGAATGGTGTCTTCAAGCCCGTTGAAGCCGCCCAGCAAGGTCATGAAGCTGACTTGCTGGCCCTGCTCGTCCAGCTCCAGCAGCATGTTGGAGTCGGCCGAGAGCACCAGCAGGTGGCCCGTACGCGGGTCGACACCCAGTGCAGACAGGTTGCGCAGGTCGAGCTCTTCGCTAGGCAACGGCTGCTTCTGGCCCTTGAGAGGGCTGCGGCCATCGGTGTTCCAGGTGTACAACTTGGGCGGGCGCTCCTCGCCGATGACCAGGCGCTGACGCAGCGGGTCCCAGGCGATGGCCTCGAAGCCCTTGTTGCTCTTCACTGACGGGCCCAGGTCGTGGCTCTGGAAATCGGCGTGGTTCAACGCCGAGGTCTGCGCATCCACCTTGACCACGGTCAGGTCATGCAGGCGCTCGTCGGTGATGGCCAGGTAGCCATCCTCCAGCACGGCGACGCCTTCCGGGTTGTTCCAGCCGTTGAGCGGGATCTTGCGCAGTACATCGCCCTCCAGGCTCAGCTCGACCAGTATCGGGTTCTTGCCCATGACCGCGAACAGAGTGCGGGTATGCGGGTTGAAGGCCAGGTCCGAGGCTTCGTCATCGTCCATACCCGGTAGCGGCTTGGCATCGATATCGACCTGATAGTCCGGCAGCCACACGCTTTCGCTGCGCTCGGCGGTGCTTTCAAAGCTTTCCTTCAGCCACAGCGCGCCGCGGTCATCCCAGTGCATGGCCACCGCGACGCCATAACCAATCACCGCCGCCACGGCCAGGCCGAAGGGCCAGCGCAGGTAGAAGCGACGCTTGGGAGTTGCAGGGGCGCTGGAGGGTGATGGCATGCGGGTGTCCTGGGGAATGGGCGTAGGTCCGCGCATTATCCGGATAGGGTGTGAAAAAAGGGTAAACAGGGCCGGCCTCTTCGCGGGTAAACCCGCTCCCACAGGTTCAGCACAGTATTCAAGGCCTGTGCAGTACCTGTGGGAGCGGGCGAGCCTGCGAAGAGGGCGACGCGGTTTCGGGTTAAAGCACCCGGCTTTCGAAGCGGCTCACGCCCGGCAGCTCCAGCACCAGTTCGTCACCGACATTGAACGGCCCCACACCTGCCGGGGTGCCGGTGAGGATCACATCCCCGGCCTGCAGCGAGAAATGCGCCGCCATGTACTGGATCATCGGCACGATCGGGTTCAGCATCATCGCGCTGTTGCCGTCCTGGCGCACTTCGCCGTTGACGGTGAGGCGCACCGGGATGTCGGCCACGTCCTCGAAGCTGGCAGCGGAGACGAACGGCGGCAGCACGCAAGCGCCATCAAAACACTTGGCCAGTTCCCACGGCAGGCCCTTCTCTTTCAGCTTGGCCTGCACGTCGCGCAGGGTCAGGTCCAGGGCCGGGGAATAACCGGAAATGGCGTCCAGCACCTCTTCCTCGCTCGGATGGGTCGACAGCGGCTTGCCCAGCAGCACGGCAATTTCGGCCTCGTAGTGCACCGCACCACGCTCGGCCGGGATCTTGAAGCCGCCCTCGGCAGGCACCACGCAGCTGCCCGGCTTGATGAACAGCAGCGGCTCGGTGGGGATCGGGTTGTCCAGTTCCTTGGCATGCTCGGCATAGTTACGGCCAATACACACCACCTTGCCCAGCGGGAAGTGAATGCGCGTGCCGTCTACGTACTGGTGCTGGTAACTCATGGCCGACTCCTCTGGATACTGCTTTTTATTCAGGTGAAAAGATCTTACCCGGATTCATGATGCCGTTAGGGTCGAAGACGGCCTTTATTGCCTTCATGCAGGCAATTTCTTCCGGCGAGCGGCTGTAGCCTAAATAGTCGCGCTTGGTCATGCCTACACCGTGCTCGGCCGAGATCGAGCCGTTGTAGCGCTTGACGATATCGAACACCCACTTGTTGACCTTGGTGCACGAGGCAAAGAAGTCGTCCTTGCTCATGTGTTCGGGCTTGAGGATGTTCAGGTGCAGGTTGCCATCACCGATGTGGCCGTACCACACGACTTCGTAATCCGGGTAGTGCTGCGCGACGATGGCGTCGATATCACGCAGGAACGCGGGCACTTTCGACACGGTGACGGAAATGTCGTTCTTGTAGGGCGTCCAGTGCGAGATGGTTTCCGACAGGTACTCGCGCAGCTTCCACAGGTTTTTAAGCTGGGTGTCGCTCTGGCTCATCACCCCGTCCAGCACCCAGCCCTGCTCCACGCAATGCTCGAAGGTGGCCAACGCTTCGTTGGCGACTTCATCAGTGCTGGCTTCGAACTCCAGCAGTGCATAGAACGGGCAGTCGGTCGCGAACGGGGCGGGTACATCGCCGCGCGCGAGGATCTTGGCCAGGCCCTTGTCGGAGAAGAACTCGAAGGCTGTAAGGTCCAGCTTGCCCTGGAAGGCGTGCAGCACCGGCATGATCGAGTCGAAGTCCGGTGTGCCAAGCACCATGGCAGTGAGGTTGCGCGGGGCGCGGTCCAGGCGCATGGTGGCCTCGACCACGAAGCCCAGCGTGCCTTCGGCGCCAATGAACAGCTGGCGCAGGTCATAGCCGGTGGCGTTCTTGATCAGGTCTTTGTTCAGTTCCAGCAACTCGCCCTTGCCGGTGACCACTTTCAGCCCGGCCACCCAGTTGCGGGTCATGCCGTAGCGAATCACCTTGATTCCGCCCGCGTTGGTGCCGATGTTGCCGCCAATCTGGCTGGAGCCGCTGGAAGCGAAGTCCACCGGGTAATACAGGCCCTGCTCTTCGGCGTAGGTTTGCAGCTGCCGGGTGATTACCCCGGGCTGGCAGACCACGGTGCGGTCGAAGGCATTGAAGCCGAGAATCTGGTTCATGTAGTCGAAGGAAACGACAACCTCGCCGTTGGCCGCCACTGCGCCGGCAGAAAGCCCGGTGCGCCCACCCGATGGCACCAGGGCCACCTTGTGCGCATTGGCCCAGCGCACAATGGCCTGCACCTGTTCTACTGTCTTGGGGAAGACGATGGCGCTGGGCGCCGGGGGGTAATGCTTGGTCCAGTCCTTGCCATACGCTTCGAGGGAAGCCGCGTCGGTCAGGACCTTGCCAGGGTCGACAAGGGTCATCAGTTCTTCAATAACAGCGGGGTGGGTCATCGCTGGAACTCTCGACTTATTCATAGTCACCCTGAGCACTCTTCACCTGTCGGGATAAGCTCAGATTGTGTCGCGTATGCTAGCATAGCCCTCCCGCTGTTCATGCTAAGGCTGCCCTTGCGCCTGGCATCACCCCTCGCCATTTTTTCTCCGGGATACAGGTTTACGCAGATGAGCAAGACTTCTCTCGACAAGAGCAAGATCCGGTTCCTTCTTCTTGAAGGTGTGCACCAGAACGCGGTCGATACCCTCAAGTCCGCCGGCTACACCAACATCGAATACCTCACTGGTTCGTTGCCGGAAGCCGAGCTGAAGGAAAAGATCGCCGATGCCCACTTCATCGGCATCCGTTCGCGCACCCAGCTCACCGAAGAGATCTTCGACTGCGCCAAGAAACTGGTAGCCGTTGGCTGCTTCTGCATCGGCACCAACCAGGTCGACCTGGAAGCTGCCCGCGAGCGCGGTATCGCCGTGTTCAACGCGCCTTACTCCAACACCCGTTCGGTAGCCGAGCTGGTGCTGGCCGAGGCCATCCTGCTGCTGCGCGGCATCCCTGAGAAGAACGCCTCCTGCCACCGTGGCGGCTGGATCAAGAGCGCGGCCAACTCGTTCGAAATCCGCGGTAAAAAACTGGGCATCGTCGGCTATGGCTCGATCGGCACCCAGCTGTCGGTCCTGGCCGAGAACCTGGGCATGCAGGTGTACTTCTACGACCCGCTGACCAAGCTGCCACTGGGCAACGCCGTGCAGGTCACCAGCCTGAACGAGCTGCTGGGCCTGGCCGACATCGTCTCGCTGCACGTGCCTGAGCTGCCATCCACCCAGTGGATGATCGGCGAGAAGGAAATCCGCGCGATGAAGAAGGGCGCGATCCTGATCAACGCCGCCCGTGGCACCGTGGTCGAGCTGGACCACCTGGCCGCCGCCATCAAGGACAAGCACCTGATCGGCGCCGCCATCGACGTGTTCCCGGTCGAGCCACGCTCCAACGACGAAGAGTTCGAGAGCCCGCTGCGCGGCCTGGACAACGTGATCCTGACCCCGCACATCGGTGGTTCTACTGCCGAAGCCCAGGCCAACATCGGCCTGGAAGTGGCCGAGAAGCTGGTCAAGTACAGCGACAACGGTACCTCGGTGTCCTCGGTCAACTTCCCGGAAGTAGCCCTGCCGGCCCACCCAGGCAAGCACCGCCTGCTGCACATCCACGAAAACATCCCAGGCGTGCTCAGCGAGATCAACAAGGTCTTCGCCGAGAACGGCATCAACATCTCCGGTCAGTTCCTGCAGACCAACGAGAAGGTCGGTTACGTGGTGATCGACGTCGACGCCGAGTACTCGGACCTGGCGCAAGAGAAGCTGCAACAGGTCAAGGGCACCATCCGTTCCCGCGTCCTGTTCTAAGTTTGCTTGCAGCATGAAAAAGGGAGGCCATGGTGGCCTCCCTTTTTTTATTTCACGTCAACAGTGATCTTCTTCGACTCTACGCTTGGCTTGAACGGCACGTGATACTGGTCACCCAGGATCAGTTGCAGGGTGTGCTTGCCCGGCGTCAGGGTGATGCTGGTTTCGGTCTGCGCCTTGCCGAAGTGCAGCACTTGCGGGCCCGCCGGCAGTGCGGTGCCAGCTTCTGGCATCAGGCTGGTCGGCAGCGGCATGTCGGCCACGGGTTCTTTGTCCACATCCACCAGCAGGTGGTGGTGCCCGCTGTGCGGGGTCTGGTCACCCGCTGGCTTGAGTGCCATACCCTCGATGCCGAACTTGACGGTGAAGGTCTTGTCGACCGTTGCGCCATCGGCGGGGGAAACGATGAAGACCTTGGCATCCTTGGGCGGCTCCTGGCTCTTCAGGGCGTCCGCAGCAACGGCGAAAACCGACGCTCCCATCAGCAGACCGGCAACGGCAGCGCGCGAAAATAGGCTGTTCATTCACTTCTCCTGTGATTCACTTATTGACCGCCGCCCTTTATCCGGCGGCGACGGTAGTTCACCTTAGTTGAAATAATCGCCAAGGTGTTCACATTGCCTGACAGAAATATTTCGGTCAGGGTTAAACAATGCCGAGGCTTCAAGGTCATAGGCTGCGCTCGATCACGGCGAGGAAGAAAGCCGTGGCGAAAGTTATTCATCTGCTAAAAGAAAAGGGGCAATCATGCGTTCGACCATAGGGGTACTGCTGGCAGTACTGATCAGTCCATTGGCCCAGGCGGAGCTGATCGACGAAATCGCCGACCGGGGCGAACTGCGCATTGCCGTACAGGCCGACAACTCGCCGTACGCGTTCAAACAAGACGACCACCTGACGGGTTTCGACATCGAATTTGGCCAGGACCTGGCCAGGGAACTGGACTTGCGCGCCGAGTTCGTAGAAGCCCCGGCTGCCGAAGTATTGAGCGGCGTCGAGAGTGGCAAGTACGACGTCGCACTCACCCCATCGAGTGAGGCGCCCAAGGGCGACGGCCCGCTCGATGTGAGCCTGCCGTTTGGCGAGAAGAAGCTGGTGATCCCGTTCCAGAAGGACAACCCGGCGTTCGAAAGTGCGGTGAACAATGCGCTGCAACGCTTGAAAGACAGTGGCCGCACGGCCGAGCTTGAGCAGAAGTGGTTCAAGGGTGTGCAGGAGACTGCAGCCGGGCAGTAAGATTTTTATCGCCTGTGCCGGCCTCTTCGCAGCACAAGGCTGCTCCTACAAGGGTACGCGATCCCTGTAGGAGCAGCCTTGTGCTGCGAAGAGGTCTGTACAGGTTTACCCCAAAGCCCGCTGCGCCTGTTCCAGCTCCAGCTCGCTGAACACCTGCACCCCAGCCCGCCGCAACAGCGCCGTGGTCACCCCTTCCCCCGCCACCTTCACCCCACTGAACGTGCCGTCGTAGGTCAGCCGGTTACCACACGAGGGGCTGCCAGACTTCAGCACTGCCACACGGATGCCATGCCGACGCACCAGCTCCAGCGCCAGCTGCGCCCCGGCCAGAAATTCGGCACTGACATCTTCACCCGCCACCGTCAGCACCTGTGCAGTGCCATCAAGCACCTCGCCGCCCTGCCCGCCCGGTATCTCCGCTGGCGGGCGCGGGGTGGGCAAGCCACCGGCCACCTCGGGGCACAACGGCACCACGCGCCCTTCGGCCTGCCATAGCTGCAACAGGTCCGGGTGCCCGCTGGCCCGGCCGTCATAGCGCACCGGCTGCCCCAGCAGGCAGGCGCTGACCAGCACCTTGGGCAAATCAGAACGGGTCATTGCCACGTCGCCTGAACCAACCCGTCAACGACAACCGTTCACGGCCGGCCGGGAGCACTTCGTGGGGCACTTCACCCGACAGAAACACCACCAGGCAACCCGCCACAGGCTCGACGTCGAGCGCCACGTCGTCTGCCAGGAACATGCGCAACTGGCCACCGTCCTGCGGCTGCCAGCCTTCATTCAGGTACAGCACGGCCGAGACCATGCGCCGGTCATCGTCGCGAAAGCGGTCCAGGTGCCGGCGATAAAACGCCCCCGGTGGGTATAGGGCAAAATGGCATTCGAAGTCTTCCAGGCCCAGGAACAGGCCCTGGTTGATGGCCAGGCGCAGTTGGTCCATGGCCGACAGATACTGGTCGCAGGCCTCGGCCTGCCCCGGATCGATCCACTGGATCTGGTCGCCGCGAATGGCTTCGCGCACCTCCTGGGTAACACCGCGCCCAACTCCCGCAGGGTTGAGCTCGCCTTCGGCATCACGCCGCCGGCATTCGGCCGCCAGCGCGCGCACCAGTTCGCCAGGCAGAAAGAGTGCCTGCCGGGACCAGCCATGGGTGGCCAGATCGTCGACGACGGCCGCAAGCATCGGGTGTTCAGGGGAGATGTGCATGGCGCGCATCATATCCATTCGCCCTGTCGCCGCACAGCGCCACTTGGCCGAGAAACACGCGGATATCTCGACAAACCGGCGCCGGGCCAAGGACAATAGCCACCTGCCGACAGGAGTCCTGAATGCGCCGTCTGTTTTCCCTGATTCTGCTGATGATCTGCACCATGCCTGTCTGGGCAGACAACCTGGATCAACTGTACAAGGCCGCCGGCTGGCCCGACCAGCGCGCCCACTTCAACGATGCCCTGAGCGCTGCCCAGGAACGCTACCGCAACAGTTTGCCACCCGCCGTTTACCAGGCGCTGGTCAACAACAGCAACCAGCGCTTCCAGGCCCAGGCGGTGGACCGTCGCGCCCAGGCAAAGCTGCGCGCCACCCTGGCCAACCCGGCCCCGGCCCTGGCGTTCTTCCAGTCACCGCTGGGGCGCAAGGTGGTGGCGGCGGAACTCAAGGCCACCCGCAAGGATGAGCTGGCCAAGAACGCCAAGGGGCTGCCGAAGATCCAGGCCAGCGACGACCGCCTGCTGGTCATTGGCCACCTGGCCCAGGCCCTGCCGGCGCGTGAAGCCGGTGCCGAAGTGAGCCTGGCCATCGCCGGCGTGGCAGCCGATAGCCTCAGTTCGATGATCCCCGGCCTGTTCGGCGGCGGCCAGGCCCAGGGCCTGCTCGACGGCCAGCGCCAGCGGTTGATGGGGCAGATTGGCGAAGACCTCAACAACACGCTGCTGTACGTCTACCGCGATCTGTCCGACGCCGAGCTGGAAGAATTTGCCACCTTCGCCGAGTCCCCCGACGGCAAGGCTTACTACCAGGCGGCCCTGGCCGCTGTCCGCGCGGGCCTGGCGGTTGGCCAGAGCACCAACGACCTGAAGTGATCAGCCCAGGCGCTGGTCGATGAAGTCGAAGTAGCGCTGGCGAATGCCCGGCAGCTCGTTGGCCAGGTGGTGACGGGCTTCGGGCAGCATCAGGATTTGCGGCTCGGCAAACTTGGCCTTGAGCACTTCAAGGTTGTAGGGCCAATCCACCGTGCCATCGGCCTCCCCCTGCACGATCAACGGCCGCCGCGAACTAAGCGGCGCGGCCTCGATGCGTTTGACCCAGGCGATCAGTGCGCCCACCCAGGCAGTTGGCAGGCGACGGGGTTGCAGCGGGTCGGCCTCCAGAAACGGCAGGAAGGCCGGGTCGTTGGTGTTCTCGCTGAAGCGCCGTTCGATGCCGTTGACGAAATGCCGCAGCACCCGGTAGCTGAACTTCGACCAACGCCAGGAACACGGCCGCACCAGCGGTGCCAACAGGATGACCTGGCCATCGATGGGGCTGCGCGGGCCTTGGTGCAGCAAGTGATCCACCGCGATGGCGCCGCCCGTACTCTGCCCGCACAAGTGCCACGGGCGCGGCAGTTGCAGCGTGCGCACCTGTTCGAACAGCGCCTCCAGCACCTGCTGGTACACCGCGAAATCGCTGATGCTGGCCCGCTCGCCGCTGGACAGGCCGTGGCCGGGCAGGTCGCAGCTGATTACGGCGAAACCCTGCTTGAGTGCCCACTCGATCACATGCCGGTAGAGGCCCATGTGGTCGTAGTAGCCGTGCAGCAGGAACAGCGTCGCGGTTGGCTGGTCAGGCAACCAGGCCTGCCCGACCAGGTCGAAGCCCGCCGCCTGGAAACCGCCCAGCCAGCTGTGTACCGACAGGTTCAGGCCATAGAAGCGCTGGTAGTCCTGTGCCTCGACCGACAACGGCTGGCGAGCAGTAAACGGCAAAAGGCTGAGGCGCAGGTGGTCGGGGTGAAAAGCAGCGGGCATCGAGCACATCCACATTGATGCAATGTATTGATCTGGAATCTTCAGCTCTGGCCGGCGCCATGGCAAGCTTGGGCTATGTGTCACCTGAACTGGCCCTATCGCCGGCAAGCCAGCTCCCACAGGTATCCTCGGGCCTGAGGTCAGCGGATAACCTGTGGGAGCTGGCTTGCCAGCGATAGGGCCAGTGAACCCACCACAAGATATCCGCAGACATCCATGCAGACGCGACTCGTCAAACCAATCTTGATTGCCCTTGCCCTGCCACTCTGCACCGCTCTGGCCTGGCAGGCCTACACCACCTTTCAGGCCCGCTACCTGCGCCCGTTCGACAACCAGACCACGCTGTTCGACGGCAGCCAGCTGCATCTGCCTGCCGAGCTGGCCGGCCCCGGCCCGGTCCGGGTGGTGCATTTCTGGGACCCGGCGTGCCCGTGCAATGTCGGCAACCAGCAACACCTGGGCGACCTGGTAAACCAGTTCGCAGGCCACGGCGTTACCTTCCACGTGCTGCAAAAGCCCGGCAGCCACGGCCAACTACCCGCCAACCTCGCCGCCCTCAAGCCCATCGCCAACCTGCCGGGCAGCGAACACCTGCCGGCCTCCCCGGCCGTGGCCATCTGGGACCGGCAAGGCCGCCTGGCCTACTTTGGCCCGTACAGCGAAGGCGCAGTGTGCAATGCCAGCAACAGCTTCATCGAGCCAATCCTCAAGGCCTTGCTCGACAGTCGCCAGGTCAGCGCCTCCAATACCCTGGCAGTGGGCTGCTACTGCCCTTGGGCGGGCTGACGCACCCGCGCCGGGTTACCTACTACCGTCGCACCCGCCGGCACATCCCGCGTCACCACACTGCCGGCGCCCACCACGGCGTTGTCGCCAATGGTCACCCCCGGCAGGATGATCGCCGCACCGCCAATCCACACGTTGTTGCCAATAGTCACCGGCCGCCCACTCTCCAGCCCACTGCGTCGCACCTCGGGGTCAAGCGGATGGTCGGCGGTGTAGATCTGCACATTGGGCCCAATCTGGCAATCGTCGCCGATATGCACCTGCACCACGTCAAGGATCACGCAGTTGAAGTTCATGAAGGTATTGCGACCGACGCTGATGTTGTAGCCGTAGTCGCAATAGAACGGCGGGCGGATCACCGCGCCTTCGCCAACTTCATTGAAGTGTTCGGCCAACAGCCCGTGACGCGCATCGTTGAGCAGTTCGACGCTGCTGTTGTAACGGTGCATCCAGTGCTTGTTGGCGATCTGCTCGGCCTGTAGCTCGGGGCAGCCAGCGTGGTAGAGCTGGCCGGCGAGCATTTTCTGTTTTTCGCTGAGGGACATGGAAACTCCTTCCTGGGGCTATGCTCTGTTCGCGAATCCGCCGATGATCGGACCACATTTTCCGCTTGAACGCACAAGGAGTCTGCATGAAGCGCAGCCTGACCCTGTTGGCCGTGGTTGTGGCCGTGGCCACTGGCGCCGGTTACTGGTACGTGCAGGGCAAACTGCCACAACGCGAGGGCGAGGTGGCCATGGCCGGCCTGCAGGCGCAGGTCACTGTGCGCTACGACGGCCGCGGCGTGCCGCACCTGCAGGCGCAGAGCGAACCAGACCTGTATCACGCCCTGGGCTATGTGCATGCCCAGGACCGGCTGTTCCAGATGGAGATCCTGCGCCGGCTGGCCCGTGGTGAACTGGCCGAGGTGCTGGGCGACAAGCTACTGCCCACCGACACCCTGTTCCGCAGCCTGCGCATTCGCGATCAGGCCGCACTGATGGCCAAGCGTCAGGACCCGCAATCCCCTGCCTGGCAGGCCCTGCAAGCCTACCTCGACGGGGTCAACAGCTGGCAGGCCAGCCATGCCAAGCCCATGGAGTTCGACCTGCTCGGCATCACCCCGCGCCCTTTCACCGCCGAAGACACCCTGAGTATCGCCGGTTACCTGGCCTACAGCTTCGCGGCCGCGTTTCGCACCGAGCCCGCGCTTACCTACATCCGCGACCAGCTAGGGCCTGAATTCCTGAACATCTTCGACCTCGGCTGGCAGCCCGAAGGCGCCTTGGGCACGCCACTGGCGGCTGCCGACTGGCAAAGCCTGGAGGCCCTTGCCCGGCTCAGCCATGAAGCACTGGGCGACGCCGGTATCCCGCAGTTCGAAGGCAGTAACGCCTGGGCGGTGGCCGGCAGCCATACCCGCAGCGGCAAGCCGCTGCTGGCCGGCGACCCGCATATCGGCTTCGCGGTGCCGGCGGTGTGGTACGAGGCCGAACTGTCGGCGCCCGGCTTCAACCTGTATGGCTACTTCCAGGCGCTCAACCCGTTCGCCTTGCTGGGCCATAACCGCGACTTCGGCTGGAGCCTGACCATGTTCCAGAACGACGACGTCGACCTGATCGCCGAGCGCACCAACCCTGCCGACGCCAACCAGGTCATGGTCGACGGCAAATGGCAGGCGCTGGAAAAGACCGAACAGCAGATTGCGGTGAAAGGCGAAGCGCCGGTCACTCTCAGCCTGCGCCGCTCGCCCCATGGCCCGATCGTCAACGACGTGCTGGGCGCCACGGCCGGGCCCACGCCAATCGCCATGTGGTGGGCATTTCTGGAAACCGAAAACCCGATCCTCGAAGGGTTCTACCAGCTCAACCGTGCCGATACGCTGGGCAAGATGCGCGAAGCCGCTGCCAAAGTTCACGCGCCGGGGCTGAACTTTGTCTGGGCCAATGCCCGTGGCGATATCGGCTGGTGGGCGGCGGCAAAGCTGCCAATCCGCCCAGACGGCGTCGACCCGGCGTTCATCCTCGACGGTGCCAGCGCGCAGGCCGACAAGCTCGGCTTCTACCCCTTCAACGCCAACCCACAACAGGAAAACCCGGCGCGCGGCTACATCGTCTCTGCCAACTACCAACCGCCGGCAGCGGTGCCGATACCGGGTTACTACAACCTGCCCGACCGTGGCCGCCAGCTCGACCGCCAGCTGGCCAACCCTGAGGTGAAATGGGACACGCACAACAGCCAGTCGCTGCAGCTGGACGCCGCCAGCGACCATGGCCCGCGCACCCTTGCACCACTGCTGGCAACGCTGCGCGCGGTGGCCGAAGGTGACGAAGAGAAGGAACTGGTTGAGCAGCTGGCTGCCTGGCGCGGCGACTACCCGCTGGACTCGACCAGCGCCACGCTGTTCAACCAGTTCCTCTACGAACTGGCATTTGCTGCCCTGCATGACGAACTGGGTGACACGTGGTTCCCGGTACTGATCAGCACCCGCGCCATCGATGCCGCCTTGCCGCGCCTGGCGGCGGATGCCGATTCACCCTGGTGGAACACCCGCGCAGGCAACCTGCGCACCGACCGTACCGCAGTCGTGCGCACGGCTTGGCAGAGCAGTTTGAAGCACCTGCGTGACACCCTGGGCAGCGACCCGGTCAGCTGGCAATGGGGCAAGGCGCATACCCTGACCCACAACCACCCGCTGGGGGTGAAAAAGCCGCTGAACCTGCTGTTCAACGTCGGGCCGTTCGCCGCACCCGGTACGCACGAAGTGCCGAACAACCTCTCGGCGAAGATCGGCCCGGCGCCGTGGCCGGTCACCTATGGGCCGTCGACCCGGCGGCTGATCGACTTTGCCGATGCCGGGCAGGCACTGACCATCAACCCGGTCGGCCAGAGTGGCGTGCCGTTCGACAAGTATTATGCGGACCAGGCCGAGGGGTATGTGCAGGGGGAGTATCAGCGGGCGCAGATGGGGGTGATTCCGGCGCAAAGTACCCTGAGGCTGGTACCGGGTGGGTGATCGATGGGGCTGCTTTGCAGCCCATTCGCAGCACAAGGCTGCTCCTGCACAAGACCGCGCAATCCTGTAGGAGCAGCCTTGCTGCGAATGGGCCGCAAAGCGGCCCCAATCACACGGTCAGCCCTGCCACTTGCCGCCTTCGACGATCACGCTTTCCGGCTTGGTGTCATCGCTCAGTTCCTTGCGCACATACTGGTCATACAGCTTCAGCAGAAACTTTTCTTCCCCCAGCTTGGCCAGCTCGGCATTCACCCAGTCACGCAGCTCGGTGTTGCCCTTCTTCACCGCTGGCGCAATCGGTGCTTCGTCACCCAGCAGCTGCGGCAGCACGCGGTAGCCCGGGTTCTGCTTGGCCCAGCTGAACAGGATCAGGTTGTCCTGGGCATAGGCATCGCCACGGCCGGTGGCCAGGGCCTGCAGCGACTCGCTGTTCTTTTCGAACTTGAGCAGTTTCCAGTCAGGGTGATTTTTGGTCAGCCAGATATCTGCCGTGGTGCCGGTGGTGACGATGATGGTCTTGTCGGCCAGGTCGTCGAGCTTCTGTACCGAGCTGCCATCAGCCACGATGGCCTGCACGGCAACGCGCAGGTTGGGGTTGGTGAAGTCCACCGCTTCCTTGCGCTCCGGGGTCACGGTCATGTTGGCGAGGATCAGGTCGACCTTGTCGCTCTGCAGGAACGGAATGCGGCTGGCCGGTTCCACGGCAACGAACTCGACCTTGTTTTCATCACCCAGCAGGTCCTTGGCCAGGCGCCGGCCAATGTCGGTGTCAAAGCCCACATAGCGGCCTTTTTCATCGACGAAGCCGAACGGCGGCTTATCGGTGAACACCCCGACAATCAGCTTGTCGCGGGCCTTGATGGTTTCCAGGTAGCTGGTGGCTGGCGATGCCGCTGCCGGCTTGGGCGGTTCTTCGGCCTTGTTGCAGCCGGCCAGCAGGGCCAGGCCAAACAACGGCGCCAGCAGTTTGGTGAGGTTGGCAGTTTTCATGACAGTTCCTTGTGCAGTGTCTTTGGCAGGCTTTCTACGAAGGAGAATTTCTCCAGGAACTGCTGCGCGCGTGCGGTCTGCGGTCGGGTGAAGAAGCTCTCGGGGTCGCCCTGTTCAAGGATCCTGCCGGCCTCCATGAACACGATGCGGTCGGCCACCGCGCGAGCGAAGGCCATTTCGTGGGTAACGATGAGCAAGGTCATGCCGTCGCGGGCAAGGCCCTGGATCACCTGCAGCACCTCCTTGACCATTTCCGGGTCGAGTGCGGCGGTAACCTCGTCGAACAGCATCACCTCGGGTTTCATGCACAGCGAGCGCACGATGGCGATGCGCTGTTGCTGGCCGCCGGACAATTGCCGGGGGAAGGCGTCGCGTTTGTCCAGCAGGCCGACCCGCGCCAGCAGCGCCTCGGCCTGGGCCTGCGCTTCGGCTCGTTCGCGTTTTTGCACCTTGAGCGGGCCGAGCAGCAGGTTGTCGATCACGCTCATGTGGCCGAACAGGTGGTAGCTCTGGAACACCATGCCAACCCGCTGGCGAACGTCGCGCCAGTCGGTGCGCGGGTCAAGCAGCTCTTGCCCGGCCAGGCGCAGGTGGCCGCCATGGGCCTGCTCCAGGCCGTTGAGGCAGCGCAGCAGCGTGCTTTTGCCGCAACCGCTGGGGCCGAGGATGACCACCACTTCGCCGGCCGCCACCTTGAGGTCGACGTCCTTGAGCACCTGTTGCTCGCCAAAAAATTTGTTGAAACCCCGGAATTCGATCAATGCGCTCATGAGTGTGCCCAACGGCGTTCCAGCACGCGTGAAGCGGCGGACAGCGGATAACAGACGATGAAGAAGAACAGGAACAAGGCGCCATAGATCAGCACCGATTCGTAGGTGCGTTCGATGATCTGCTGGCCGGCCTTGATCACCTCGACCACGCCGATCAGCACCGCCAGCGAGCTGGTCTTGATGATCCGCGTGTAGATGTTGATAGTCGGTGGGGTCATACGCTTGAGCGCCTGCGGCAGCAGCACATAGCCGTACAGCTGCCAGCCGGCCAGGCCGATCGACAACCCGGCCTCGCGCTGGCCCCGCGGCAGCGAGGCCAGTGCACCGCGCACCACCTCGCCTACCTCGCTGGCGCCCCACAGGGCCAGTACCAGCACGGCGCACCAGAAGCTGGGGATGCTCAGGGCAAAGAAGATCGGCAGGCCGAAGAACACCAGGTACAGCCAGACCAGCACCGGGATGGCGCGGAACAGCTCCAGGTACACCTGCAAGGCGATGTTCAGGGCACGGTTGCCCAGGGTTGCCAGCACGCCGTACAGCACGCCACCCAGCGTTGCGAACAGAATACCCAGCGCCGAGATGGCCAAGGTCTGCGCGGCGCCGCCGGCGAGCTGCGGCAACACCTGCAGCAACAGGTCAAATCCCGAACTGGCCATGTTGCAGCCTCCTTTCCGCATAGCGCAGCAGCAACGACAGCGGCAAGAACAGCAGCACGCAGAGCAGGGTCAGCACGGTGAGCATTTCGTAGGTCTTGTAGTACAGCGCGATGTAGTTCTTGGTGGTGTAGAGGATTTCCGGCACGGCCACCGCCGACACCACAGTGGTTTCCTTGAGGAGGAAGATGAAATTGGCGAACAGTGCCGGCAGGCTGAGGATACCGGCCTGGGGCAGCACCACATGGCGCAGCAGTTGCCCCTCGGAAAGGCCGATGGAGCGCCCGGACTCAAGCTGGGCACGGGGCATGGCTTCGATGCCTGCCCGCAACACTTCGGTGAGGTAGGCACCGCCCATGAAGGTCATGGTGATGATCGCAGCGGAAAAACCGGAAATCTTCAGGCCCAGGCCCGGCAGTGCGAAGTAGACGAAGAACAGCTGGATGAGCAGCGGCGTGTTGCGGGCCAGCTCCACGTAGGCTTTGACCAGACGCCACAGGTAGGGGGTGCGTAGTACCAGCAGGGTGGCATTGACCAGGGCAACCAGTAGCGAGGTGGCGATGGCGATCAGGCCTACCTGCAAGGTCACGCCCACGGCCTTGAGGAAGGCGGGTAGCGTGCTGAGGATGAATGCGGTGTCGAGGGTCATGGGTAAAGCAAGTCTGCGGGGTGCGCGGGGGCACGATTGCTAGACTGTAATGATCTAAAAACTTTTTAATAAATATCTTTATTGCATATGCATAGTACCGGCAAACACGCCCTTTGCAGGAGCGGCCTTGTGCCGCGAAAGGGCCGCAAAGCGGCCCCGGCAATGGCAGGTGAATTGCAAAAATCCTGGGGGCGCTCCGCACCCCTTTCGCGGCACAAGGCCGCTCCTACAGGGGATCGCATCTCACCCAAATGCATAATCCCGAAATGAAAACGCCGACACAGGGGTGTCGGCGTTGGGTTATGCAGGGTATCGCAAGCGAATCAGAACGCCGGCAGCACAGCGCCCTGATACTTCTTGGCGATGAATTCCTTCACCTCCGGGCTGGTCAGGGCCTTGGCCAGTTTCTGGATGGCTTCGCTGTCCTTGTTGTCCGGGCGGGCAACCAGGAAGTTCACGTACGGCGAGTCGGCACCTTCGATCACCAGCGCATCCTTGGCCGGGTTCAGGCCGGCTTCCAGGGCGTAGTTGGTGTTGATCATGTCCAGGTCGACCTGGTCCAGCACACGCGGCAGCATGGCCGACTCAAGCTCGCGGAACTTCAGCTTTTTTGGGTTCTCGGCGATGTCCTTGGGGGTGGCCAGGGCATTCTTCGGGTCTTTCAGGGTGATCAGGCCAGCCTTCTGCAGCAGGATCAGGGCACGGCCGCTGTTGCTGCCTTCGTTAGGGATGGCAACTGTAGCGCCTTCCTTCAGCTCGGACAGGTTCTTGATCTTCTTCGAGTAACCACCGAAGGGTTCGACGTGTACGCCAATGACCGTTTCCAGGTGGGTGCCTTTACCTTCGTTGAAGCTCTTCAGGTATGGCAGGGTCTGGAAGTAGTTGGCGTCCAGACGCTTCTGGTCTACCTGCACGTTCGGCTGTACGTAGTCGGTAAAGACCTTGATCTGCAGGTCCACCCCCTCTTTGGCCAAGGTCGGTTTGATCAGCTCAAGGATTTCGGCGTGCGGTACCGGGGTAGCGGCAACCACCAGTTTCTCGGCAGCGGCGGCCAGGCCGGAGAACGACAGGGCAGCGGCCAGGGCGGTGGTCAGCAGGGTCTTCTTCATGGTGGTCCTTGTTCTGAATCTGGGCCATCGGCGATGGCGAATCGGTTGCCCAACCGGTTCACCAGCGGGCGTGAAACGGACAATACCTAGATTTTTTATTCCGTAACAATATCTTTTATTTAGCTGCTTATTCCAAAAGCAAACTGCCACCAGCCACTTTGCTTATGAGCGATGTCTAGCGTGCGGTGTTGGGCAAGTCGAGGTCCTCTGGCTGGATCTCTTCGCTGTCATTCACCAGCAAGGCAAAGTGAATGACGTTCTCCAGTTCGCGGGTATTGCCAGGCCAGAAATGCGCCTCCAGTACCTGCTGCGCCGCCTCGCTTACCAACGGCACAGGCCGCTGCAGGCGTACGCTGTAGATGCCCACGAAGTACTCGGCCAGCGGCAGGATATCGCCCGGCCGCTCGCGCAGTGGCGGCAGTTCCAGCGCGCCCTCGCGCAGGTACTGGTACAGGCGCTCGTTGAAGCGCCCCGCACGTACCACCCGTGCCAGGTCGATGCTGGTGGCGGCGACCAGTCGCACATCCACCGGCTGTGGCTGCTGCGCGCCCACCCGGGTGACCTCGCGGTTTTCCAGGGCCGCCAGCAGCTTGCCCTGGATGGCCAGCGGCAAGTCGGCAATTTCGTCCAGGTACAGCGTGCCGCCGTTGGCCGAACCGAACCAGCCAGCGCGGCTGCTGGCCGTACCGCCATGGCTGCCGGCGCTGTAGCCGAACAGCTCGGCATCGGCGTAAGTGGGGCTGATGGCCGCGCAGTTGACCGACACGAACAGCCCTCCACGGTCGCTGGCACGGTGGATCTGCCGGGCCAGCAACTCCTTGCCGGTGCCGGTTTCGCCACGGATCAGCACAGGCAACGGTTGCGGCGCCAAGCGCTCGAGGTCTTCGCGCAACTGCTGGGAACGCGGGTCAATGAACACCAGGGCCTTGGCACGGATGCTCAGCGGGCTTTTGTCCAGCTCGGGGAAGGTCAGCAGTGGCTGGCCAAACGGGTTTTGAAACGTCATGACGAACTCCCGCCCCAGGCCTTCATTGGCCGGGCGTCAGGTAAACGGAAAACGCTAAGGCCTATCAGGCGCGACGCAGTGCGCGCTGCTCGACCCGGCTTTGCAAGCGATACAAGTAGGCGAAGCCTTGTTCCCAGCGCTCATGGCCGGACTTGACGTTGATGTGCCCGGCATTGCTCAGCAACCCCGCTTCGGCGCCCCACGCCTGGGCCAGGTGCAGGGCCCGCGGCACGCTCACGGCAGGGTCGTTGTCAGAGCTGACGACCTGGCTGGGGAATGGCAAGGCTTCGGTCGGGATCGGCGCGAAGTTGCGCAGGGCCGGCGCGCAGGTCGGCCGTTCGACGTCTGCCGGTGCCACCAGCAGTGCACCCCGCACCTGCCGCCGCAAGGCCGGACGGGCCTGTGCAGCCCAATGGGCGACAGTGACGCAGCCAAGGCTGTGGGCAATCAGGATCACCGGCGAGGGCTCGGCGGCAATCGCCTGCTCCAGCGCCCGCACCCAGTCCTGCCGTTGCGGGGTGAGCCAGTCGTGCTGCTCGACCCGCGCACTGTTGGGCAGGGTGCGCTGCCAGTGACTTTGCCAATGGTTGTCTGGCGATCCTTGCCAGCCCGGCACAATCAGGTAACGAATGGACTCATGGCGCATGGGGACGCCTCCAGTAAGTTTGCGTGCTTGGAGACAAGTATAGGGAGGGAGTTATATTCGTAAAGGAATAAGAAGATATTTATTAATAACCAAAAACCAATAGCTTGTGCGATCCCTGTGGGAGCGGGCATGCCCGCGAAGCAAGCACCGCGGTGGATGGCACGGGCTTCGCCCGTGTTCGCGGGCACGCCCGCTCCCACACGGATCACGCAAAAAAAAGAGGGCCATCCCCTGCCAAGAGATATGGCCCCAACGCACTTGCGAGAGTCACTTGCCTGAAGAGGTTTTGCAGGTATCAGCGCGCGGTTATCACCGCCAGTTTGCTAATACCCGCACGTTCGATGGCTGCCATGGCCCGCGCCACTTCGCCGTAGTTCACGCCGTCATCGGCCTGCAGTTGCACGCGCACGTCCGCGTCCTTGTCCTTGGCCGCCTTGAGGTTGGTTTCCAGCAGGTCGGGCTGGATCTGGTCCTTGTTGATGAACAGCTTGCCTTCACCGTCAATGCTGACCACCAGCGGGTCCTTCTGCTCCACCGGGGCCACGGCCTCGGTCTTGGGCAGGTTGATAGGGATGGCGTTGGTCAGCAGCGGCGCGGTGACGATGAACACCACCAGTAGCACCAACATGACGTCTACCAAAGGCGTGACGTTGATTTCACTGAGGACTTCGTCGCTGTCCTGGGTCGAAAAGGCCATATCAGGACGCCTCCTTCACGGGTTGGGTGAAACCAGGCTGGGCTTTTTGCACAGCAGGGTGCACCAGCACACGGAAGGCACTCTTCTGCGCCAGGCTGTAGAAGTCGTGGGCGAAGTCATCCAGGTCGGCAGCCGTCAGCTTGAGGCGACGCAGGAAGTAGTTGTACACCAGCACTGCCGGCACCGCGACGGCGATACCCACACCAGTAGCCACCAGTGCCGCACCGATGGGCCCAGCAACAGTTTCCAGGCTGGCGGAGCCGGCCGCACTGATGCCCTTGAGCGCTTCCATGATGCCCCACACGGTGCCGAACAGGCCGATGAAGGGCGAGGTGCTGCCGATACTGGCGACCACCGCCAGGCCGGTTTCCAGCGAGCGGCGCTCACGCACGATCTGCTGACGCAGGGCGCGCTCCAGGCGGTCCTGATGGTTGATGGCGTGGCTCAGGTCATTGGCCTGGGTATCACCAACGGCAATCGCGGCATAGCCGGACTGGGCAACGCGGGCCGCCGGGCCGGGCAGCTCATGGCTGAGTTCGGCAGCCGAGTCCAGGCTGGAGGCAGCCCAGAACTGCTGGTGGAAGCGCTTGTCCTGGTTTTTCAGCCGCACGAACTGCGCGACCTTGACCAGGGCCAGGCCCCAGGTGACGACAGAGAAACCGACCAGCAGCCAGATGACTGCGCTTTCAACGGATTCGAGGGGGGATGCCAGCAGGCTCATGATGGTGTCTTCCTGTGTTCTGCGAAATAGTTAGCGAAGCTTGAAATCGATCGGCACGCTGACCCAGCCGGTCTGGGCCACATCGCCCTGCTTGGCGGGCACGAAGCTCCAGCGCTTGACCGCGGCCAGCGCGGCAGTGTCGAGGGCGTCACGGCCACTGCTTTTCTGTATCTGGATCTGCCCGGGCTTGCCGCTTGGCAGCACCTCTACGCGCAACAGCACGGTGCCTTCCCAACCACGGCGCTGGGCCATTTGCGGGTATTCCGGTGCCGGGTTCTTCAGGTACGCGGCGTTGGCCGATGCCGGGGTTATCGGGGCCGGCGCGGGTGGCGCTGGCGCAGGCGGTGCGGGGGCGGCCACCGGCGCTGGCGGTGGTGCCTCCACCGGTTTGGGCTGTGGCTTGGGCGCTTGCTTGACCACAGGCTTGGGCACGGGCTTTGGCTTGGGTTTGGGCTTGGCGGCCAGTTCGTCGACTACCGGTGGTGGCGGCGGTGGTTCGACCACGGGCGGCGCTGGCGCTGGCGGCGGTGGTTCGACCACGGGCGGCGCTGGCGCTGCGAACTCGATGGTCATGGGCGGCACCTGTGGCGGCACCACTGGCAGCTCGGGCGTTGGCGCCTGGCTGACCCAGTACGCTGCAGCGCCATGCAGCACCAGCACCAGCAGGCCCAACACCAGCTTGTCGCGGCGCTTGAGCCCGCTGACGGGCGTGCGTTGCAGGCGCAGCTGGCCAAGCGGGAGGCGAAGCGTGCGTCCAAGCTCGACCAGGTCACCCGGCGCCGGGCGCCATGGCTGGTCGTAGGCCCTGACGGCCGACTGGACATTACCCATTGATCAAACTCCTGGGGTCTCGATTCAGGTGTGTGGCTGAATCATCGGGGCCAGAGGCTTATCTCTTAAAGTAATGTTTAAAATTATGGTTAGAACTGAATTGAATATTGTTTTTTAGGGGGGGCGTGAAACCCACGAATTGCGCGGCCTGCGGCTTTCAGGGGTAAGTGCGATGCATTGTCGGCATGCAAAATATTCGCGCAAGGCATGAGAATGCCGCGAGGGCTGCGCCCTCGATCGCCGGCAAGCCAGCTCCCACATCGGCCGCGGCACACAGCCCCGGCAATCTGTCAGGCGAAAAAAAGCCCGGAACCAAGCCCGGGCTTTTTCATCTTCAACGGCGGCTCAGATATCCGCCACCTTCTGCCAAACCTTCGGCCGGAAGAACAACGTCTCGCCCCGCGCCAGCCCGGTCAGGCTGTCATGGTCCTTGACCACCTCGGCCTCGATCAACTCGCTCTGCCCTTCCACCTTCAAGGTCACCCGCGTGGTAGCGCCCAGCGGCCGGATATCCCGCACCTCGGCAGCATGGTGCCCTTCGGTCTCATGCCGCGACAGCGACACCTCGTGCGGGCGGAACAGCACATGGTGCCCTTCGCTCACCGCCAGGCGGTTGGAATCGCCCAGGAAGTGGTAGACGAAATCGTTGGCGGGCTTTTCGTACACCTCGCCCGGCGAGCCGATCTGCTCGATCACGCCCTTGTTCATGACCACGATGCGGTCAGCCACTTCCATGGCCTCTTCCTGGTCGTGGGTGACGAACACCGACGTCAGGTTGATGTCTTCGTGCAGCCGCGCCAGCCAACGGCGCAGCTCCTTGCGCACCTTGGCGTCCAGCGCACCGAACGGCTCGTCCAGCAGCAGCACCTTGGGCTCCACGGCCAGGGCGCGGGCCAGGGCGATACGCTGGCGCTGGCCGCCAGACAGCTGCTCCGGGTAGCGGTCGGACAACCAGTCCAGCTGCACCATGTTCAGCAGCTCGTGCACTTTCTCGGCAATCTTGCTCTCGCTCGGGCGCTCGCCCTTGGGCTTCATGCGCAGGCCGAAGGCGACGTTGTCGAACACGCTCATGTGGCGGAACAGCGCGTAGTGCTGGAATACGAACCCGACGTTGCGGTCACGCACGTCGTGGCCGGACACATCCTCGCCATGGAACACGATGTTGCCCTGGTCCGGGGTTTCCAGGCCGGCGATGATGCGCAGCAGGGTGGTCTTGCCACAGCCGGACGGGCCCAGCAGCGCCACCAGCTCGCCGCTGTTGATGTCCAGGTTGATGTTGTTCAGGGCCTGGAAGCTGTTGAAGCGCTTGCTGACATTACGAACTTCGATCGACATGAATCATTCCTCCGCGGCGCTGTGGCGCAGGCGGTTAATACGGTTCTCGCTCCACTGCTTGAGCAGCAGGATGAAGAGCGCCAGGATCAGCAACAGGCTGGCCACGCTGAAGGCTGCGACGTGGTTGTACTCGTTGTAGAGGATCTCTACGTGCAGCGGCAAGGTGTTGGTCACGCCACGAATGTGGCCCGACACCACCGACACTGCGCCAAACTCGCCCATGGCCCGTGCAGTACACAGCACCACGCCATAGATCAGGCCCCATTTGATATTGGGCAAGGTCACGTGCCAGAACATTTGCCAGCCATTGGCGCCGAGCAGGCGCGCGGCCTCCTCTTCTTGCGTGCCCTGCTCCTGCATCAGCGGGATCAGCTCACGGGCCACGAATGGCACGGTGACGAAAATGGTCGCCAGGACGATGCCCGGCAGGGCGAAGACGATCTGGATGTCATGGTCCTGCAGCCAGGGCCCGAACAGCCCCTGCGCGCCGAACATCAGCACGTAGACCAGGCCGGCGATTACCGGCGATACCGAGAACGGCAGGTCGATCAGGGTGACCAGGATACTTTTGCCACGGAAGTTGTACTTGCTGACGCACCAGGCGGCGCTGACACCGAACACCAGGTTCAACGGTACCGAAATGGCTACGGCGAGCAGGGTCAGCTTCAGCGCCGACAAGGCATCAGGCTCGAAGATCGCCTCGAAGAAGGTGCCAAAACCGTTCTTCAGCGCCTGCGACACCACGATCACCAGCGGCAGCAGCAGGAACAGGGCGAACACCAGCCAGCCAAGGCCGATGAGAATACGCCGCGAGGTAGCACTGCCACGGCGGGCTGCGTTGGCGGCGGCGCTTGCACTCAGGGATGAACTGGACATGCCGGCCTCCTTCAAGGGGTTTCGATGCGGCGCTGCAGCAGGTTGATCAGCAGCAGCAGGATGAAGGAAACCACCAGCATCAGCACGCCGATGGCAGTCGCGCCGGTGTAGTCGTACTGGTCGAGCTTGACCATGATCAGCAGCGGCAGGATCTCGGTCTTCATCGGCATGTTGCCGGCAATGAAGATCACCGAACCATACTCGCCCACGCCGCGGGCGAAGGCCAGGGCAAAGCCGGTGAGCCACGCCGGCAGCAGGGCTGGCGCCAGTATGTGACGGAACACCTGCAGCGGCTTGGCTCCCAGGCAGGCCGCGGCCTCTTCCACTTCACGCGGGATATCGGCCAGTACCGGCTGCACCGTGCGCACCACGAAGGGCAAGGTGACGAAGGTCAGCGCCAGGGTGATGCCCAGCGGGGTGTAGGCAATCTTGAAGCCCAGGTCGGTGGCGAACTGGCCAACCCAGCCCGCAGGCGCGTACAGGGCAGTCAGGGCGATACCGGCAACGGCGGTGGGCAGGGCGAACGGCAGGTCGATCATCGCGTCGATGACCTTGCGCCCAGGGAAGGTGTAACGCACCAGCACCCAGGCCAGCAGGGTGCCGATCACCCCGTTGATGATGGCGGCGAACAGGGCGGTGCCGAAACTCAGCTTGAGCGCGGCGATCACCCGCGGCGCACTGATGATGTTCCAGAACTGCTCCCAGGTCAGCTGCGAGGCATGAATGAACATGGCTGCCAGCGGTATCAGCACGATCAGGCTGAGGTACACCAAGGTGTAGCCCAGCGTCAGCCCGAAGCCGGGTATGACGGGGGAAATACGACGCGACATAAGTGTCCCTGGTTGAATGCACTTGGCCCAGTATCGATCCGGGGCCGGTGCAGGCTTCTGAATCCTGGGGCTGCTTTGCAGCCCATTCGCGGCACAAGGCCGCTCCCACAGGGATCGCGGTTCCACAGGGGATCGCGGCTCTGTGTGGGAGCGGCCTTGTGCCGCGAATGGGCCGCAAGGCGGCCCCCGCTTTTCCCTGGCGTTTACTGTGCCTGATAGATCTGGTCGAACACACCGCCATCATTGAAGAATTTGGGTTGTGCAGTTTTCCAGCCACCGAAGTCCTTGTCGATGGTTACCAGGTCCAGTTTCGGGAATTGCTTGCCGAATTCGGCGGCGACCTTCTCGTCACGCGGACGGTAGAAGTTCTCGGCGGCAATCTTCTGCCCGGCCGGGCTGTACAGGTGCTTGAGGTATTCGGTGGCAATGTCGGTATTGCCCTTCTTCTCGGCGTTCTTGTCCACCACCGCCACGGGCGGTTCGGCCAGGATCGACAGCGACGGTACGACGATGTCGAACTTGTCGGCGCCACCGTCTTCCTTCAGCGCCAGGAAGGCTTCGTTTTCCCAGGCCAGCAACACATCGCCCTGGCCGTTGTTGACGAAGGTGATGGTCGAGCCACGGGCGCCGGTATCCAGTACGGGTACATGCTTGAACAGCTCCTGCACATAGGCTTTGGCCTTGTCTTCGCTACCACCGGCTTTCAGGCCATAGGCCCAGGCCGCCAGGAAGTTCCAGCGCGCACCGCCGGAGGTTTTCGGGTTCGGGGTAATGACCGAAACGTCCTTCTTGATCAGGTCGCCCCAGTCCTTGATGCCTTTCGGGTTGCCCTTGCGCACCAGGAACACGATGGTCGAGGTGTACGGGGTGCTGGCATCCGGCAGGCGGGTCTGCCAGTTGTCCGGCAGGGTCTTGCCGAGCTTGGCCACTTCGTCGATGTCGCCGGCCAGGGCCAGGGTCACCACGTCGGCGCGCAGGCCGTCGATCACCGCACGGGCCTGCTTGCCCGAGCCACCATGGGATTGCTGGATCTTCACCTTGTCGCCCGGGTGGGCCTGCTGCCAGTGCTTGATGAACTCGGCGTTGTACTGCTGGTACAGCTCGCGGGTCGGGTCGTAGGACACGTTCAGCAGTTCGTAGTCCTTGGCGATGGCGGAACCGGCAAAAACAGCACTGGCCAGAGCGGCAAGCGCATAACGGCGAATGGACATGGTGAAGCTCCCGATTGGCATTTTTCTAATTTTGGAGGTGAGGCGCGATCAGCCGGACTTGTTGCCGGGCTGTTGCAGGCGGAACTTCTCCTTGCGCTCGATCTGTACGACCTGAGCGTTGTGCACAGTGATCTCCACCGCACCAAACCGCAGGTCGCGCAAGGCGCTCTGGATTTCACGCAGAATGGTGGCTTCGTCCTGACCGTCGATGCTACGCAGAGATGCACTCATGCTCGTTCTCCTTGGAGTGAGGGTGCCGGGCAGAGGTTTGAAGGGGATTTGCGCCTGGCTTGAGGGCAATAGTAGTGAGGCGGAGTTATTCTTAAAAATACTGTTTAAGAATGTTTATATAACCAAATTCAAATCGTGATTTTACAGGTGCTCAAATGCCTCTGTGGGAGCGGGCGTGCCCGCGAATGCGACAGTGAATCCACCATCGCATTCGCGGGCACGCCCGCTCCCACAGGGTTCAGTGTTGGGTTTTAGTGCTGTTTTCAGGCTCGCGGATCTTGTACCAGGCCACATACAAGGCCGGCAGGAACAGCAGCGTCAGCAGGGTGGCAACGATGATCCCGCCAATCATGGCGTAAGCCATCGGCCCCCAGAACACCTCGCGGGCAATCGGGATCATGCCCAGGCTGGCCGCCGCCGCAGTCAGCAGGATTGGCCGGCGCCGATGGTTGGTGGCCTCCACCACCGCATCCCAAGGCGAGAAGCCCTGGGCTTCGAACTCGTCGATCTGGGTCACCAGAATCACCGAGTTACGAATGATGATGCCCGCCAGCGCCAGGATGCCGAGGATCGCCACGAAGCCCATCGGGGTACCGGTGGGCACCAGCGCCAGCACTACACCGATCAACCCCAGCGGCGCCACGCTGACCACCAGGAACAGCTTCTGCACGCTGTGCAGCTGGATCATCAGGAAGGTCGCCATCAGGAACAGCATCAGCGGAATGACCTTGGCGATCGGGCCCTGAGCCTTGCTGCTCTCCTCTACCGTACCGCCAGTGGCCACTTCGTAACCGACCGGCAGCTGGCTGGCGAACTCATCGATCTTCGGCTTGAGCTGCGCCACCAGGTCGGTGGGCTGGATCTCGCCAGTGACCGAAGCCTTGAGGGTGATGGTCGGCTTGCGATCCCGGCGCCACACCAGCGGCTGCTCCAGCTCGTAGCGCACGGTAGCGAATGACAGCAGCGGGATCGAAGTTCCATTGGGGGTGAGAATCTGCAGGTTCTGCAGGGTATCGGGCGAGCCGCGCTCACTGTCTTCGGCCCGCGCGACCACGTCCACCAGGTAGATGTTGTCGTTGACCTGGGTGATCTGCACGCCACTGACGATGCTGTTCATCACATTGGCCACGTCTTCCGACGACAGCCCCAGCTGGCGTGCCTTGTCCTGGGCGATTTCCACCCGCAGCACCTTACCCGGCTCGTTCCAGTCGTAGATCATCTCGCCGATGTGCTTGTTCTGGTCAAGCAAGGTGGCCAGTTCGATCGCGTGCTTGCGCACCTGATCGATATCAGGACCACTGACCCGGTACTGGATCGGCCGCCCTACAGGCGGGCCCATTTCCAGCGACTGCACATTGGAGCCAATGCCGACGAACTCTTCATGCAGGATCTTCTGCAGACGCTCCATCATGCCCTGGCGCTCTTCGAAGCCTTTGCTGACAATCACCAGCTGCGCGTAGTAAGGGTTCTGCAACTGCTGGTCGAGGGGCAGGTAGAAGCGGACCGCCCCCTGACCAATGTAAGTGCTCCAGTGCACCAGGTCCGGGTCGTCCTTGATCCGCGCCTCGAAGCGGTCGACCACCTTGCGCGTTTCCTCGATCGAGGCGTTCTGTGGCAGGTTGAGGTCGACGAGAATTTCCGGGCGGTCCGAGGACGGGAAGAACTGGTTCTGCACGAAGCGCATGCAAAAGAGCGCCAGCGCGAACAGCACCACGGTACCGATGATGGTCAACCAGCGGTTGCGCATGCACCACAGCAACCCGCCTTCAAATGCCCGCCCGACACGGCCAGGCTCGGCCTCATGGGCCTTGACCTTGTCGCTCTTGAGAATATGCACCCCTAGCACCGGCGCAAAGAACACTGCCACCACCCAAGACACTATCAGGGCCACGGCGATCACCGCGAACAGGGTGAAGGTGTATTCACCCGCGGAGCTGGCGTTCAGGCCGATAGGCACAAAACCCGCCACGGTCACCAAGGTGCCGGTCAGCATGGGAAAGGCTGTGGAGGTGTAGGCGAATGTCGCCGCCTGCTCCTTGGTTTCGCCCATTTCCAGCCGCGTGACCATCACCTCCACGGTAATCATCGCATCGTCCACCAGCAGGCCAAGCGCAATGATCAACGCCCCCAGCGAAATCCGCTGCATGGTGATGCCGCTGTACTCCATGAACACGAACACCATGGCCAGCACCAGCGGGATCGAACAGGCCACCACAAGGCCCGCACGCACGCCGAGGCTGACAAAACTGACGGCCAACACAATCACCACTGCCTCGAACAGCGCACTGGTAAAGCCGCCGACCGCTTGCTTGACCACCACGGACTGGTCCGACACGGTGTGGACGCCGACACCTATCGGCAAGTCCTGGACCACTTTGTCCATGCGCTTTTTCAGCGCCTCACCGAACACCTGGATGTTGCCACCGGCCTTCATGCCGATGGCCAGGCCCAACGCCGTCTGGCCATTGTAGCGGAACATCGGTGAAGGCGGGTCGACGTAACCGCGCTCGATGTCGGCGATGTCGGCCAGGCGGAAGAAGCGGTCGTTGATCCTCAGGTTGACGGTTTGCAGGTCCTTTTCCGAGGCAAACTGGCCGGAGGTACGCACCGAAATACGTTCCGGGCCGGCCTCGATGACGCCAGCCGGGGTCACCGCGTTCTGCGATTGCAGGGCCTGCATCACCTGGCGCTGGTCAATGCCCAGGGCGGCCAGCTTGCGGGTGGAGAAGTTCAGGTACAGCACTTCGTCCTGAGTGCCGACCAGCTCGATCTTGCCGATGTTGGGCACATCGCGCACCTCGGCCCGGGTCTGTTCCACGTAGTCACGCAGTTGGCGCAAGGTCAGGCCGTCGGCGGTAAAGGCATAGATCGAGCCGAATACATCACCGAATTCGTCGTTGAAACCCGGGCCCTGGATGCCCGCCGGGAATTCGCCACGAATGTCCTGGATCTTCTTGCGCACCTGGTACCAGATATCCGGAATGTCCTTGGCCTTGGTGGTGTCGCGCAGGTAGACGTAGACCGTGGATTCACCGGGGCGGGTGTAGCTCTTGGTGTAGTCGAGCGAGTCGAGTTCTTCGAGCTTCTTCTCGATGCGGTCGGTGACCTGGTACAGGGTTTCGTCCTGGGTCGCACCGGGCCAGCGGGTCTGGATGACCATGGTTTTGATGGTGAACGACGGGTCTTCCTCACGCCCGAGGTTGAAGTACGAAAAAATCCCCATCAGCAGGCCAACGAACATCAGGTACCACACGAATGACTGGTGCTTGAGCGCCCATTCGGAGAGGTTGAAGCTTCCTTTCATTGCGCATCCTCGTCGAAGGTGACCTTCTGGCCAGGCTTCAGGCTGTTCACACCTGCGGTAACGACGCGCTCACCGGGCTGCACGCCCGACGTCAGCACGATGCTGTCGGCGGTGCGTTCGATCAGCGCCACGTCACGGGTTGCAACGGTCTTCTGCTGCGTATCGATCACCCACACCTGGGTCTTGCCGTCACGCTCGAGCAAGGCACTGCGGGGCAGTTCGCTGCGGGGCGTGACTTGCGAGCTCAAGGTCACGCTGATCGCGGTGCCCAGGTGAAAGGCCGCAGGCGTGCCGGCCAAGGTCAGGCGGGCGCGGCGGGTGCGGGTGGTGGCGTCGGCCTGAGGTTCCAGTTCGCGCAGCGTGGCGGTGGTGTTGATGGTGGGGTCGAGCTGCGAGGCGACGGTGAAGGTCAGGCCACTGCTCAGTTGTTCGGCCAGGCCGATGGGCAGGTCGATCACCGCTTCCTTCACGTCCGGACGGGCCAGGGTCACCACGGCCTGGCCGGCCGTTACGGTTTGCCCGGCTTCGGCCTGCCAGGCGGTAATCACGGCGGCGTGGTCGGTGCGCAGGGTGCTGTAGTCGAGCTGGTCACGGGCCTGGCTGAGCGCAGAGCGCGCCTGCTCCAGCGCTGCGCTGGTGGTTTTCAGGTTGGTCTGGGCGATATCCAGCTGGGCCTGGGCGCCAACGCCGCGGTCATACAGCTGTTGCTGGCGACGGGCATCGGCCTGGGCGTTGATCCACTGCGCCTGCACCTTGGCCAGGTCGCCTTCGGCGGCGCGCAGCTGGTTCTGCTGGTCGGTCGGGTCGAGGGTGGCCAGGGTGTCGCCCGGCTTCACCTGGGCGCCCACATCCAGCCAACGCCGGGCAATGCGTCCGGAAACACGAAAGCCCAAGGTACTTTCAAAACGCGCCTGGATACTGCCGGCGAAGCGGCCCAGTTGCGACTGCACCTGGGGTTCGACCTTGACCGACAGCACCGGCCGAATCGGCTCTGGTGCTTCTTCTTCGCTACTGCAGCCAGCCAGCAATACGCCGGCCGACAGCATCAGCAGCAGGCGTTTCATAGCTCACCCCCTTGGGCCTTGGCGTCGACCTTCTGCACCTTCATGCCGGGGTGCAGCAACTGCCCGCCAGTGACCACCACGGTTTCGCCGCCCTTCAGGCCGCTGGCGACCACAATCTTGCCGGTGAGATAACGGCTGACTTCGACTTTGCGCAATTCCACCTTGTCGCCCTCGCCCACCACCCATACGGCGGGGTCATGCAGGGCCTTGGTCAGCGCCGACCACGGCAGTTCGACGCTGGGCCGGCCCTGGGCATTGGTGGAGGCGGTGACTGGTGCACCCAGTTGCATGCCGGGTGGCACGTCTTTAAGGCCCACCTTGACCTGCACCGTGCCGCTTTGCGCCGACACCGTGGGCGTGATTTCGCGCACGAAACCCTGCGCCTGGACCTTGGGGTCGTCCAGCAGGCTCACGACTACCCCGGCATCGCTGGGCGGCGCCACCAGCAGCGACTCGTAGACATTGAACACCGCATCGCGGTCGCCATCCACGGCCAGGCTGAAGATCGGCATGGTCGCCTGCACCACCTGGCCGACTTCGGCCTGGCGCTCGGTGATCACCCCGGCGGCCTCGGAGACCAGTGCGGTGTAGCTGAGTTGCTCGTTGGCATTGGCCAGTTGCGCCTGGGCGGCCTTGAGCGCGCTCTGATTGCTGCGCAGCGCGGCCTCGGCAGCATCGTATTCGCTCTGGCTGGTGTAACCCTTGGGCAGCAGTTTTTGCTGGCGCACGAAGGCGGCGCTGGTCTGGGTGACCCGCGCCTGCGCGGCGAATACTTCGGCCTTGGCCGAGTCGACGTTGTTCTGCAGGTCTTTCGGGTCCAGCCGGGCCAGCACCTGGTTGGCCTTGACGTGATCGCCAACATCGACGCTGCGCGAAATGATCTTGCCGCCGACACGGAACGACAGATCAGTCTGCACCCGCGCCTGCACATCGCCGGTCAGGGTGACCCTGGCAGCGAAATCGGTGGACTGGACCTGTTGCACACCCACCCGAGGCAGCGTCTCGGGGACCTCTTCCTTGCTACAGCCGGTGAGCATGTAAAGCAGCCCCAGGCAGACGACCGACAGCGGACGCATCAACGCCATGCTGGCTCCTTGCTCGTGCACAAATGATTTGTGGAATGCGACTGTGAGCGTAGTTCAGGGTTCGATAAACATCACTGACGCGGATCAGTTCGGCATTTTCAAAGCCTGTGCCGGCCTCTTCGCGGGTGAACCCGCTCCCACAGAGATCGTGCATATGCTGAATCCTGTGCAGTACCTGTGGGAGCGGGTTCACCCGCGAAAGGGCCGGTCCTGCCATATCCAGAAATCATCTGCTTCCCTGGGGGTGCAACACAGCCACTACCTTGGGATGTTGATCTCTATTCAAGGAAGAACCTGATGCCCAGGGCCCAATCCCGTCTGCTTCGTCGTGGTCGCTATTCAGAACTTGACAGGCTTTATCTGCTGACCACTGTTACCCATCAGCGCAAGCCGCTATTCGATGACTTCCACCATGCCCGGTTAGTCATTCACCAATTGCGGCAAGCCGATCAGGAGCACGCCTGCCGCTCACTGGCGTGGGTGCTGATGCCAGACCATCTGCATTGGCTGATCGAGCTGAAAGGAACAACACTGGCTACCCTGATGCGCAGGTTCAAGTCCCGCTCCAGTCTCGCATTACATCAGGCAGGGGTTAGGCATGACCCGGTATGGCAGCCTGGGTATCAGGACCGGGCATTGAGAACGGAGAAAAGCATGGTGCATGTAGCCCGGTACATTGTTGCCAATCCATTGAGGGCTGGATTGGTCAGAAGTGTCCGGGAATATCCACACTGGGATGCAGTATGGCTTTGATTCGATGCTGGAGCCTTCGCGGCGGTTCGGCGCGAAAGGGCCGAACCGCCGCGAAAGGGCCGGGTCAGGCCGACGCAGCTACCTGTGTCGGGCGCTTGACCTGCGGCTGCGAAGCGTTGGCCGCAGCGCCTTCCTCGATCGCCTGCTGAATCGCCTTGCGACGACGCTCTTCGCTGCGGCGGCTGAAGTACCAGACAAAGAAGGTCACCAGCGACACCGATAGCAGGATCAGGCTGGCCACGGCGTTGATCTCCGGCTTCACGCCCAGGCGCACTGCCGAGAACACTTCCATCGGCAAGGTGGTCGAACCCGGGCCGGACACGAAGCTGGCCAGCACCAGGTCGTCCAGCGACAGCGCGAACGACATCATGCCGCCCGCCGCCAGCGACGGCGCGATCATCGGGATGGTGATCAGGAAGAACACCTTCCACGGCTTGGCACCCAGGTCCATTGCCGCTTCTTCGATCGACAGGTCCAGCTCACGCAGCCGCGCCGATACAACCACCGCCACATACGCCGCACAGAACGTGGTGTGGGCGATCCAGATAGTGACGATACCGCGCTCCTGCGGCCAGCCGATCATCTGCGCCATGGCCACGAACAGCAGCAACAGCGACAGACCGGTGATCACTTCAGGCATTACCAGCGGCGCGGTGACCAGGCCACCGAACAGCGTACGGCCCTTGAAGCGGGTGACCCGGGTCAGCACGAAGGCCGCCAGCGTACCCAGCGCCACCGCCGCCACCGCCGTGTAGCAGGCGATTTCCAGCGAGCGCATCACCGACCCCATCAACTGGGTGTTGTCGAGCAGGCCGACGTACCACTTGATCGACCAGCCACCCCACACCGTCACCAGTTTGGAGGCGTTGAACGAGTAGATCACCAGGATCAGCATCGGCAGGTAGATGAACAGCAAGCCGAGCACCAGCATCAGCTTGGAGAAACTGAAGCGTTTCATGCGCGGCCCTCCATTTCTTTGGCCTGGCTGCGGTTGAACAGCAGGATCGGCACAATCAGGATCGCCAGCATCACTACCGCAAGCGCAGAGGCTACCGGCCAGTCACGGTTGTTGAAGAACTCCTGCCACAGCACTTTACCGATCATCAGGGTTTCCGGGCCGCCGAGCAGTTCAGGGATCACGAACTCGCCCACCACCGGGATGAACACCAGCATGCAGCCGGCGATGATGCCGTTCTTCGACAGCGGCACGGTAATTTTCCAGAAGCTGTTGAAGGTGCTCGAACCCAGGTCGGATGCAGCCTCGAGCAGGCTCGGGTCATGCTTCACCAGGTTGGCGAACAGCGGCAGGATCATGAATGGCAGGTACGAATAGACCACACCGATGTACACCGCCAGGTTGGTGTTGAGGATCTGCAGCGGCTGGTCGATCAACCCGGTCCACATCAGGAAGCCGTTGAGCAGGCCGTTGTTGCTGAGAATGCCCATCCAGGCATAGACGCGGATCAGGATCGCGGTCCAGGTCGGCATCATGATCAGCAGCAGCAGGACGGTCTGGGTTTCCTTCTTGGCGTTGGCAATGGCGTAGGCCATCGGGAAGCCGATCAGCAGGCACAGCAGGGTGCTGAAGAAAGCCATCTTCAACGAGCCCAGGTAAGCCGAGAGGTACAACTCATCCTCGGTCAACAAGCCATAGTTGGCCAGGTTGAGCACCAACTGGATCTTGTCTTCGACGTAGCTGTAGATCTCGGTATACGGCGGGATCGCCACGTCGGCTTCGGCGAAGCTGATCTTCAGCACGATGAAGAACGGCAGCATGAAGAACAGGAACAGCCAGATGAACGGCACGCCGATCACCACGTGCCGCCCCCGCGGGGTCAGGCGCTGGAAGGCTCGCTTGAGCTTGCGCAGTTTCATGACCGCAGTACCACGCCGCTGTCGTCTTCCCACCACACGTACACTTCATCGCCCCAGGTCGGGCGGGTACCCTGGCGCTCGGCGTTGGCGACGAACGACTGCACAACCTTGCCGCTCGGCAACTCCACGTAGAACACCGAGTGGCCACCCAGGTAGGCGATGTCGTGCACCTTGCCGCGCGACCAGTTGTGCTCGAAATCCGGCTGTTTGGTGGTTACCAGCAGCTTTTCCGGGCGCAGCGCGTAGGTGATGTGCTTGTCTTCCACCGAGGTGGTGATGCCGTGGCCCACGTAGATCTTGCGCTCAAGCTCCGGGCTGGCAATGATCGCGTAGCCTTCGGCATCATCGACCACATCACCTTCGAAGAGGTTGACGTTACCGATGAACTCGCACACCAGGCGGCTGGTCGGCGTTTCGTAGATATCCACGGGCGAGCCGATCTGGGCAATCCAGCCCAGGTGCATGATGGCAATGCGCTGGGCCATGGTCATGGCCTCTTCCTGGTCATGGGTCACCATCACGCAGGTCACGCCCACGCGTTCGATGATCTCTACCAGTTCCAGCTGCATCTGCGAACGCAGTTTCTTGTCCAGCGCACCCATCGGCTCGTCGAGCAGCAGCAGCTTGGGGCGCTTGGCCAGGGAGCGGGCCAGGGCTACGCGCTGACGCTGTCCACCGGACAGCTGGTGCGGCTTGCGCTTGGCGTACTGGGTCATGTGCACCAGCTTGAGCATCTCGGCCACGCGGGCGTCGATGTCAGCCTTGGGCAGCTTGTCCTGCTGCAGGCCGAAGGCGATGTTCTGTGCCACGGTCATGTGTGGGAACAGGGCGTAGGACTGGAACATCATGTTGATCGGCCGCTCGTAGGGCGGCATGTCGGTGATGTCGACGCCGTCGAGCAGGATCCGCCCTTCGGTAGGGCGCTCGAAGCCTGCCAGCATGCGCAGCAGGGTCGATTTGCCGGAACCGGAGCCACCCAGCAGGGCGAAGATCTCGCCTTTGCGGATTTCCAGTGACACATCGTCTACGGCGATGGTTTCGTCGAACTTCTTCGTGACCCGGTCGATTTTGACCAGCACCTGCTTGGGTTGCTGGCCACCCTCGAGGGCTTTCTTATAGGCACCGGAGGCAACTGCCATGAGTGAAACTCCCAACAAGATTTGTGTGCCCGCCCCTGCTTGGGCGGCGGGCCTGGATTGTTACTTGCCCGACTTGACCTTGGTCCAGCTACGGGTCATCAAACGTTGCACCTTGGGCGGCAACTCTGAATTCACGAACATCTTGTCCAGCACTTCCTGCGGTGGGTAAACCGCAGCGTCAGTCCTCACGGCCTGGTCCATCAGGTCGCCAGCCTTGGGGTTCGGGTTGGCGTAACCGACGTAATCACTGACCTGGGCGATAACCTCAGGTTTCAGCAAATAGTTGATGAAGGCGTGGGCCTCTTTGACGTTCTTGGCGTCGGCGGGGATCGCCAGCACGTCGAACCAGAGGTTGCCGCCTTCCTTGGGAATGGCGTAGGCCAGGTTCACGCCCTTCTTCGCTTCTTCAGCGCGGGCCTTGGCCTGGAAGATATCGCCCGAGAAGCCTGCCGCGACGCAGATGTCGCCGTTGGCCAGGTCGGTGATGTACTTGGACGAGTGGAAGTAGGTCACGTACGGGCGCACGGCCAGCAGCTTCTGCTCGGCTTTTGCATAGTCCTTGGGGTCGGTGCTGTTGGGGTTGAGGCCCATGTAGTTGAGCACCGCCGGCAGCATTTCGTCCGCCGAGTCGAGGAAGGCCACGCCGCACTTGGAGAGTTTCTTCATGTTCTCGGGTTCGAACAGCACGGCCCAGGAGTCGATGGTGTCCACGCCCAGCGCGGCCTTCACCTTGTCGACGTTGTAACCGATGCCGTTGGTGCCCCACAGGTAAGGCACGGCGTACTGGTTGCCCGGGTCGTTCTTTTCCAGGCGTTTCATCAACGCCGGGTCCAGGTTGGCATAATTGGGCAGCAGGCTCTTGTCGAGCTTCTGGAACGCGCCCGCCTTGATCTGCTTGCCGAGGAAATGGTTGGACGGCACTACCACGTCATAGCCGGTGTTACCGGCCAGCAGCTTGCCTTCCAGGGTTTCGTTGGAGTCGAACACGTCCTGCACGGGCTTGATGCCCGTTGCTTTCTCGAAGTCCGCGAGTGTGGTCGGGCCGATATAGTCGGACCAGTTGTAAAAGTGCACCGTAGGCGCCGCTTGGACGCTGCATGCCAGCGTCAGGCCCGCACCGGCCATCAAGGCCTTGCGGAATACAGAAATAGACAAGTGGGTGCTCCTCACAATCAGTGCCTGGGTCGCGACAATGCTGCCGCACACGCAAAACCGGCGCGCAACTTACCTTCGCAGCTTCGATGCCGCAATCAACAATTGCCTTTCACTGGCTCCGGGCCGGTAAAGCCCGGCCCAGAGGTGTCGCATCGGGCTTATTTGCCCGATTTGATCTTGGTCCAGCTGCGGGTGATCACACGCTGCACAGAAGCGTCAGGCGCAGCGATTGCGTACAGCTGCTTCTTCACTTCGGCAGGCGGGTAAATGCTCGGGTCACCGCTGATGTCTTTATCCACCAGCGCAGTGGCAGCCTGGTTGCCGTTCGGGAAGCGCACGGCGTTGGTGATCTCGGCCATGATTTCCGGCTGCAGCAGGAAGTTCATGAACTGGTAGGCCTCATCCTTGTGCTCGGCATCTTTCGGGATGGCGACCATGTCGTAGAAAGTACCGGCGCCTTCCTTCGGAATGACGTAGTCCACTTTGACCTTGTCGCCGGCTTCGTGGGCACGGGCCTTGGACTGCTCCAGGTCACCCGAGTAACCGACGGCTACACAGATGTTGCCGTTGGCCATGTCGCCGATGTACTTGGAGGAGTGGAAATAGGTGATCGAAGGACGAATCTTGAGGAACAGGTCCTCGGCGGCCTTCAGGTCTTCTTTCTTGGTGCTGTCGCTCGGCAGGCCCAGGTAGTGCAGCGCGGCCGGGATCATTTCGGTCGGTGCATCCAGGAAGCTCACACCGCAGCTTTTGAGCTTGGCAATGTTCTCAGGCTTGAACACGACGTCCCACGAGTCGATCTTGTCCACGCCCAGCGCGGCCTTGACCTTCTCCGGGTTGTAGCCGATGCCGATCGAGCCCCACATGTACGGGAAGGCGTGCTTGTTGTCCTTGTCGCTGGCATCGCCAACGGCTTTGAGCAGGTCCGGATCGAGGTTTTTCCAGTTAGCCAGCTTGGAACGGTCCAGTTCCTCGTAAACCCCAGCCTTGATCTGCTTGGCCAGGAAGTTGTTGGACGGCACCACGATGTCGTAGCCCGACTTGCCTGCCAGCAGCTTGGCTTCGAGGGTTTCGTTGCTGTCGAAGACGTCGTACTTGACCTTGATACCGGTCTGCTTCTCGAACTTGGCGATGGTGTCCGGCGCGATGTAGTCCGACCAGTTGTAGACGTTCAACACCTTGTCGTCAGCCTGTGCAGCAGTAGCCATGGCACCCATCAGGGCTGCGGCCAGCAACGTCTTGCCCATTTTATTCATGCGTCATGCTCCAGAATTTTTATTTAGCCATCTGTTCAGCAGCCAGGACCTACGGTGCAGAGCGCGCGGCGACTGAATCAGTCGCTAGTCTGGCAAGTTACGAGGCTCTGTTTCAAGGAAAGCAGAGCCTTGTAACGACTTAATGTCACATCGCTAGCCTAGCAAATGCCTACCGAATCGCCTCAAGGGTCAAGTCGAGGCATTTGCGTGCCTTTTCCACCAGTTCGTCGATTTCCGCATGGCTGATGACCAGCGGCGGCGCGATGATCATGGTGTCACCCACCGCACGCATGATCAGGCCGTTTTCGAAGCAGAAGGTGCGGCAGATCATGCCCACGCCCTTGCCCTCGTAACGGCTGCGGGTGGCCTTGTCTTTCACCAGCTCGATCGCGCCAAGCATGCCAAGGCCGCGCACTTCACCCACCAGCGGGTGGTCCTGCAGCTCACGCAAACGCTTTTGCAAATACGGTGCCGCTTCAGTACGCGCCTTCTCGACAATTTGCTCGTCGCGCAGGATGCGCAGGTTTTCCAGGCCCACCGCCGCCGCTACCGGGTGGCCCGAATAGGTGAAGCCGTGGTTGAAGTCACCGCCTTCGCTGATCACCTTGGCCACTTTGTCACGCACGATCACACCGCCCATTGGGATGTAACCGGAGGTCAGGCCCTTGGCGATGGTCATCAGGTCGGGCTTGAGGTCGTAGTAATCAGAGCCGAACCACTCGCCGGTACGGCCGAAACCACAGATGACTTCGTCGGCAACGAACAGGATGTCGTACTTGGCGAGAATCTCCTTCACCTTCGGCCAGTAGGTTTCCGGCGGGATGATCACGCCGCCTGCGCCCTGGATAGGCTCGGCGATGAAGGCGGCGACGTTGTCTTCGCCGACTTCGAGGATTTTCTTCTCCAGCTGTTCGGCCGCCCAGATACCGAACGCATCCGGGGTCATGTCACCGCCTTCGCCGAACCAGTACGGCTGCGGGATGTGCACGATGCCCGGAATCGGCAGGCCGCCCTGCTCGTGCATGCCGCTCATGCCGCCCAGGCAAGCACCGGCGAAGGTGGAGCCGTGGTAGCCGTTGATACGGCCGATGATGGTCTGCTTGTGCGGCTTGCCCTTCAACGCCCAGTAGTGGCGCACCATGCGCAGCACGGTGTCGTTGCCTTCGGAGCCGGAGCCGGTGAAGAACACATGGGTCATGCCCTCGGGCGCCACATCGGTAATGGCCTTGGCCAGTTCCAGTGCAGGCGGGTGGGCCGTCTGGAAGAACAGGTTGTAGTACGGCAGCTCGCGCATCTGCTTTTCTGCTGCCTGCACCAGCTCTTCACGGCCGTAACCGACCGCCACGCACCACAGGCCCGCCATGCCGTCGAGGATCTTGTGCCCCTCGCTGTCCCACAAATGCACCCCCTGGGCCTTGGTGATGATGCGCGGCCCCTTCTCCTTCAGCTGCTTGTAGTCACTGAAAGGTGCGAGATGGTGCTCCCCGCTCAGGTTTTGCCATTCACGGGTTTGCGGGTTGTTGGTGCTCATGTGCTTCTCCGTTGTTCGACAGCCGCGCTCCAGCGGCCCCAGGGTTTATCAGACAGCGAACAGCAGGAACTCTCGCTCCCAGGAACTGATGACACGCTTGAAGTTTTCATGCTCGGCGCGCTTGGTTGCGACGTAGCCGGTGATGAACTTCTTGCCCAGGTACTGCACCAGCGCCCGGCTGTTTTCCATGCGCTCCAGGGCGTCTTCGATGGTCAGCGGCAAGCGCAGGTTGCGGCGTTCGTAGCCACGGCCCTGTACCGGCGCGCTGGCCTGAATGCCTTCGACCATGCCGATGTAGCCACACAGCAGGCTGGCAGCAATGGCCAGGTATGGGTTGGCGTCGGCGCCCGGCAGGCGGTTCTCGACCCGGCGGCTTTGCGGGCCGGCATCCGGTACGCGCAGGCCGACTGTGCGGTTTTCTTCGCCCCACTCCACGTTCACCGGCGCCGAAGTGTCGGGCAGGAAGCGGCGGAACGAGTTGACGTTGGGGGCGAACAGCGGCAGTGCCTCGGGGATGAACTTCTGCAGGCCACCGATGTGGTGGAGGAACAGCTCGCTCATGCTGCCGTCTTCATTGCTGAAGATGTTCTTCCCGGTGGCCACGTCGACCACGCTCTGGTGCAGGTGCATGGCACTGCCCGGCTCGCCGGTCATCGGCTTGGCCATGAAGGTGGCAGCCACGTTGTGCTTGAGGGCCGCCTCGCGCATGGTGCGCTTGAACACCAGGATCTGGTCGGCCAGGTGCAGGGCGTCGCCGTGACGGAAGTTGATTTCCATCTGCGCCGTGCCGTCTTCGTGGATCAGCGTGTCCAGGTCCAGCTGCTGCAGTTCGCACCAGTCGTAGACGTCTTCGAACAGCGGGTCGAATTCGTTGGCGGCTTCGATCGAGAACGACTGGCGGCCGGTTTCCGGGCGGCCCGAACGGCCTACCGGGGGCTGTAACGGGAAGTCCGGGTCTTCGCTGCGCTTGGTCAGGTAGAACTCCATCTCAGGCGCGACAATCGGCTGCCAGCCCTTGTCGGCGTAGAGCTTGAGGACTTTCTTCAAGACGTTGCGTGGCGACAGTTCGACCGGGTTGCCCTTCTTGTCGTAGGTGTCGTGGATCACCTGCGCAGTCGGCTCGATGGCCCACGGTACAAGGAACACGGCATTCTCGTCGGGGCGGCAGATCATGTCGATGTCGGCCGGGTCGAGCAGTTCGTAATAGATGTCGTCGTCGACGTAGTCGCCGGTCACAGTCTGCAGCAGCACGCTCTCGGGCAGGCGCATGCCTTTTTCGGCGATGAATTTGTTGGTGGGCGAAATCTTGCCGCGCGTGATGCCGGTCAGGTCACTGATCATGCATTCGACTTCGGTGATCTTGTGCTCTTTCAACCAATCGGTGAGCTGGTCGAGGTTGTTACTCATAAATACCTCAGGAGGTAAGGTGGGCCGCGCATTGATTCTGGATGGAGTAGATTGCTAAAGCAAAAACCCCCGCGCAGCGCCGCAGTGGATACACTGAAAACAAGTGTGTCCGTAATGAGTTCGAAGGGCAGGAAGACGAAGCGAAGGGCGGCAAGCCGCTACGAGGGCGGGCCCGGAAACGCCAAACGTCAATTATTGCGGCCAGGGCGACCACGCCATTGACGAAGCTTGCAAAAACGACAGAGGTACCCGTTGGCACTGCGCAGGCAGTGCTTTCAGGTCGCGGCAAGCGGACCATGTGACCCTCGTATTATTGTGTTCTGGGTTGTGACCGAGCTTAGCCTTGTTCATTTTTTTACACAACACCCGCGTAAAAAATAAAAGACGGTACGCTTGAGATAGCCCTTCACACGTGAAATAGCGGATAATGGCACGCCCCGATTTGCAGCAAATCTGCCGTAGATGTGCCATTTCAGGGCATCATGGGGTTGGCTTGACATCAGTATGGCTTTTCGATTGACTGGTCCTGCAAGCCCCCCTTGATTGATATTTTTAACAACAAAGGTGTTGCATCATGTCGGTACCCCCGCGTGCCGTTCAGCTTAACGAAGCGAACGCGTTCCTTAAGGAACATCCTGAGGTTCTCTACGTTGACCTTCTGATTGCAGATATGAATGGTGTGGTGCGTGGCAAGCGCATTGAGCGCACCAGCCTCCACAAGGTTTACGAGAAAGGCATCAACCTGCCGGCCTCCCTCTTCGCCCTGGACATCAACGGTTCCACCGTCGAAAGCACCGGGCTTGGCCTGGACATCGGCGATGCTGACCGCATCTGCTACCCGATCCCCGACACGCTCTGTAATGAGCCGTGGCAAAAGCGCCCCACTGCCCAACTGCTGATGACCATGCACGAGATCGAAGGCGAGCCGTTCTTCGCCGACCCTCGTGAAGTGCTGCGTCAGGTAGTGAGCAAGTTCGACGAACTGGGCCTTACCATCTGCGCTGCATTCGAGCTGGAGTTCTACCTGATCGACCAGGAGAACGTGAACGGCCGCCCACAGCCGCCGCGCTCGCCAATTTCGGGCAAACGCCCGCAGTCGACCCAGGTGTACCTGATCGACGACCTCGACGAATATGCCGACTGCCTGCAGGACATCCTTGAAGGCGCGAAAGAACAAGGCATCCCGGCCGACGCCATCGTCAAGGAAAGCGCCCCGGCGCAGTTCGAAGTCAACCTGCACCACGTGCCCGACCCGCTCAAGGCCTGCGATTACGCGGTACTGCTCAAGCGGTTGATCAAGAACATCGCCTACGACCATGAAATGGATACCACCTTCATGGCCAAGCCCTACCCGGGCCAGGCAGGCAACGGCCTGCATGTACACATTTCCGTGCTGGACAAAGATGGCCACAACATCTTCACCAGCGAGGATCCCGAGCAGAACGCCGCGCTACGTCACGCTGTCGGCGGTGTGCTCGAGACCCTGCCCGCGTCCATGGCGTTCCTTTGCCCGAACGTCAACTCGTACCGCCGCTTTGGCGCGCAGTTCTATGTACCGAACGCGCCAAGCTGGGGCCTGGACAACCGCACCGTAGCGCTGCGTGTGCCAACAGGCTCTGCCGATGCCGTGCGCCTCGAGCACCGGGTAGCCGGCGCCGATGCCAACCCGTACCTGATGATGGCGGCCGTGCTGGCTGGCGTTCACCATGGCCTGACCAACAAGATCGAGCCGGGCAAGCCGATCGAAGGCAACTCGTACGAGCAGCTGGAGCAGAGCCTGCCGAACAACCTGCGCGATGCCCTGCGCGAGCTGGACGACAGCGAGATCCTCAACAAGTACATCGATCCGAAGTACATCGACATCTTTGTCGCGTGCAAGGAAAGCGAGCTGGAGGAGTTCGAGCACTCGATCTCCGACCTCGAGTACAACTGGTACCTGCACACCGTGTAAGAAAACGCCGCCCACAAGGGCGGCGTTTTTCATTCCGGACCGCGCCGCTTGCTTCGCGGGTAAACCCGCTCCCACAGGTATTGCACAGCATTCAGTCCTTGTGGGAGCGGGTTTACCCGCGAAGAGGCCGGCACAGGCTTACAGGGGTTTCTCGAAAATCTTCGAGTTGCGCTGGTAGTTGTACAGCGATGCCCGCGCCGATGGCAGGCGCTCCACGCCGCTGGGTGCAAAACCGCGCTCGCGGAACCAGTGCGCAGTGCGCGTCGTAAGCACAAACAGGGTGTTCAAACCCATCTGCCGCGCCCGGCTCTCGATGCGCTCCAGCAATTCATCCCCGCGCCCGCCGTGGCGATATTCCGGGTTCACCGCCAGGCATGCCAGTTCCCCTGCCTCGGAGTCGGCAATCGGGTACAGCGCCGCACAGGCGATAATCATGCCCTCGCGCTCCACCACGCTGAACTGCTCGATCTCCCGCTCCAGCACTTCACGCGAGCGGCGCACCAGGATGCCCTGTTCTTCCAGCGGGCTGATCAGCTCCAGCAAGCCGCCCACATCCTCGATGGTCGCCTCACGCACCACCTCGAACTGCTCCTGCGACACCAGCGTACCGCCACCACCACGGGTGAACAGCTCGGTCAGCAGCGCGCCGTCCTCGGCATAACTGACAATGTGGCTGCGGGCCACGCCGCCCTTGCAGGCCTCGGCGGCGGCGTCCAGCAGCTCGCCCTGGTAGTCGCTGCCCAGGCGCTGCAGGTGCGGGGCAACCTGCTGCGGGCGCAGTTCCCGCACCAGCTTGCCGTCTGCGTCCAGCAGGCCCGGCTCGGCGCCGAACAGCAGCAACTTGTCGGCGCCCAGTTCGATGGCGGCACGGGTAGCCACGTCTTCGCAGGCCAGGTTGAAAATTTCCCCGGTGGGCGAGTAGCCCAGCGGCGACAGCAGCACGATGGAGCGCTCGTCGAGCAGGCGGCTGATGCCCTTGCGGTCTACCCGGCGCACTTCACCAGTGTGGTGGTAGTCCACCCCTTCGAGCACGCCGATCGGCCGTGCGGTAACCAGGTTGCCGGACGCCACGCGCAGGCGCGAGCCCTGCATCGGCGACGCGGCGATGTCCATCGACAGGCGTGCCTCGATGGCCAGGCGCAGGGCGCCTACGGCATCGATCACGCAGTCCAGGGTAGCGGCATCGGTAATACGCAGGCCATGGTGGTAGTGCGGGGTCAGCCCGCGATCGGCCAGGCGGCTTTCGATCTGCGGGCGCGAGCCATGCACCAGCACCAGGCGCACGCCAAGGCTGTGCAGCAATACCAGGTCGTGGACAATGTTGCCGAAATTAGGGTGTTCCACCCCATCGCCAGGGAGCATGACCACGAAGGTGCAGTCGCGATGGGCATTGATGTACGGGGAGGCATGACGCAGCCAGTTGACGTAGTCGGGCATGACAGGGCCTGTGAATAAGTGGACGGAGAACGGCGATACAAGGGGCGTTCAAGATCATCGTCGGAACAGGCTTGCGGTCACGCGCGGTCTCCTCTAGGCAGGAACGAATCAACTCGATTGACGTTTAGTGCAGGCAATAGTGCCGGATCAGGTCACGCAATAGACGCACGGTAGGCTCGATTCGTGACATTTCAAGGTATTCGCCGGGCTGGTGGGCACAGGCGATGTCGCCAGGGCCCAGCACGATGGTCTGGCAGCCCAGCTGCTGAAGATAAGGCGCTTCGGTGCCGAACGCCACCGCTTCGGCGCGATGGCCGGTCAGGCGTTCCGCCACTTGCACCAGCTCGGCATCGGCAGCCTGCTCGAACGGCGGCACCTCCGGGAAAAGTGGCGCGTAGTCGATGCGCACATCATGGCGCTCGGCCACGGGCACCAACTTCTCGCGAATGGCTGCGCGCAGTTGCTCTACATCCATGCCCGGCAACGGTCGCAGGTCGAATTCAAGCGCACACTGGCCGCAGATGCGGTTGGGGTTGTCGCCGCCGTGGATGCAGCCAAAGTTCATGGTCGGGGTCGGCACGGTGAACTGTGGGTTGCGATAGGTTTGCTGCCATTGCTGGCGCAGGCCCATCAACTCGCCCATTACCGCATGCATGGCCTCCATGGCGCTGCGGCCCAGGTTCGGGTCCGACGAATGGCCGCTGCGCCCGAGGATGTCGATGCGGTCCATGAGAATGCCCTTGTGCATGCGGATCGGCCGTAGCCCGGTAGGCTCGCCGATGACCGCCGCACGGCCCAGCGGCTGGCCGGCCTCGGCCAGGGCGCGGGCACCGGACATGGAGCTTTCTTCGTCGCAGGTGGCGAGGATCAGCAGTGGTTGCTTGAAATCGTGCTCCAGCAGCGGGATGACGGCTTCGATGACCAGGGCAAAAAAGCCCTTCATATCGCAACTGCCCAGGCCGACCCAGCGGCCATCGACCTCGGTCAGCTTCAACGGGTCGCTGGCCCACAGTTGTTCGTCATAGGGCACAGTGTCGCTGTGCCCGGCCAGCACCAGCCCACCCGGGCCGCTGCCACGGCTGGCCAAGAGGTTGAACTTGCCCGGCGTGACCTGCTGGATGTCGCATGTGAAGCCCAGGTCGCCCAGCCACCCCGCCAGCAGGTCGATGACCTGGCGGTTGGACTGGTCCAGCGCGGGCTGGGTGCAGCTGACCGAAGGCGCGGCGATCAAGGCGGCAAACTGGTCTTTCAGCGTCGGCAACGGCATGCGCAAACTCCTCGGAAGCGTTGCCCATCATAGGACTATCCGCCGTCTGGAATAAACCGTTGGCGGCTGACTGCTGTAGACTCTCCGCCAACCACGCCCCTCTTTCGAGTCTGTGATGCACAAAGAAACCGAACTGAAGCTCCGCGCCAGCCGCGAGACCCTTGCCGCCCTGCGCGAGCACCCTCTGCTGAAAAAGCGCAACAAGTCCGGCTGGCAGACCCGTGAACTGCTCAACCAGTACTTCGACACCCCCGAGCGTGAGCTGTCCGCCGCCCGTGTCGCCCTGCGCCTGCGCCGCGATGGCGATGCCGTCATCCAGACCCTCAAGTGCCGCGGCACCAGCGTGGCCGGCCTGTCCGAGCGCAACGAGTACGAATGGAACCTGGACAAGGTCAAGCTCGATCTGAAGAAGCTGGACGCCACCTGCTGGCCCGAGCAACTGGCAGGCCTGGACAAGAAAACCATCAAGCCGCTGTTCACCACCGACTTCAGCCGTGAATACGCCGAAATCGCCTGGGGCCGTGGCAAGAGCAAAGTCGTGATCGAGGCCGCGCTGGACCAAGGCTTCGTGATTGCCGGCAAGCGCAAGGAAGAGATCTGCGAGCTGGAGCTGGAACTGCGCGAAGGTGACCCGCAAGCGCTGTTGGAGCTGGCCGCCGAGCTGGCCGCCAGCCTGCCGCTGATGCCCTGCGACATCAGCAAGGCAGAGCGTGGCTACCGCCTGCTGGAGCCGGACAGCTACGAGCTGGGCCTGCCGCACACCGAGCTGGAAGCCGAAATGGCCCTGGACGACGCCTACGCCGCATTGGCCTGGCAACTGCTGGGCAGCAGCCAGCGCCTGGCCGAGCAGTACCGCCACAACGGCCACTGGCGCCTGCTGCAGGACTGGGTCGAGTGCCTGAGCGAACTGCGCGCCCTCACCGCCAGCCTTGGCCAGGCCGCGCCGCGTGCCAGCACCCGTGACCTGCGCAGCAGCCTCGATGCCCTGCTGGAAGACTGGCGCCCGCTGGTGCAGGCCGGCAACGACGACGAAGACATCCGCCGCGCCGCGCCCGAGCAGTTTGCCGAAGAGCTGGAAGACGTGCGCTGGGGCCAGTTCTCGCTGGAAACCTCGCGCTGGCTGCTGGCCCGCGCCTGGACCGTGGAGCGCAAAGGCCGTGGCGAGCGTCAGGGCAAGGCGCAGCTGGCCAGCTGGCTGGCTCACCTGCTGGGGGAGGAAGGCCGTGCGTTGAAGCTGCCGCTGTACACCCAGCGCCCGGAAGACCTGGCCGAGCAGCTGCCACGTATCGAGCAACTGCTGGGCTGGCTGCACCACGCCCGCCAGGTGCTGGAAGCGCCGCAGATGGACCGCCTGTATGGCGACCTGAAAAAGCTGCACGAGCTGGCCGAACTGCCGATCAGCGATGAAGTGCTGGAAGCGCGCATCGAACAAGCCCGGGCAGTGGATCAGAGCCGCGGCTGGAAGCACCTGATCAAGGCTTGATACCGCGTCGCCATTTCGCGGCGGTTCGGCGCCGCGAATGGCCTCACCGCGACAGCCGCAGGCTGGTGGTGGACTTGATCTCGGACAGCGCCACAATGGAGTTCACTTCCTGAATGCCCGGCACGTTCGACAGCTTTTCGAAGAAGAACCGTTCGTAGGCCTCGATATCCGACGTGACGATGCGCAGCAGAAAGTCCACCGCCCCCATCAGCACGTAACACTCAAGCACCTCCGGAAACCCGCGGATCGCCTCGGTGAACTCGGTGAAGTTGGAGCGCCCGTGAGCATTGAGCTTCACCTCGGCGAAAATCTGCGTGTTCAGGCCGACCTTCTTGCGGTCCAGCAAGGTCACCTGTCCGCGAATCACCCCCTCTTCCTTCAAGCGTTGTATGCGCCGCCAGCACGGCGACTGCGACAGCCCTACGCGTTCGGCGACCTGCGCGCTGGACAGCGAAGCGTCCTCTTGCAGCAGTTCGAGAATGCGGCGGTCGTAAGCGTCCAGCTCGCTATGCATTGTTCAATCTCCTGAGCGGCGTTATTTGAATTGATCAATTCATCAATACAGCGAAATGATCAGATCATAGCGAAAAAATTCCGCCACTGACGTGCAAGAATTTCTCCCACATTTGCGGAGACCAGCATGAACGCACAACCCCGTACCGACGCCTGGGCCGCCAGCAACGCCCACAGCACCGTGCACTACCGCCTGCAGGCCGACGCCGAGCCCGACAGCCTGTGCCGCGTGCTCAACCTGTTTGCCCTGCAGTTCCTGACCCCGCACAGCGTGCACGTCAGCCAGCAGGAAGACTGGCTGGATATCGAAGTCGGCATTGGCGGCCTGAGCTGGCACCGGGCCGAAGTGATTGCGCAGAAACTGCGTAATTTGGTGTGTGTGGGTGAGGTGAGCCTGACCAATGTACAGCGGGTGGCGTTGGCAGTGGTCTGACCCCTCTGCTGTGTCTGCGCCGGCCTCTTCGCGGGCTCGCCCGCTCCCGCAGGAACACCACAGTATTTGAGGTCGGTGGACATCCTGTGGGAGCGGGCGAGCCCGCGAAGAGGCCAGCACAGGCATAGCAAAATTCCGAAACCCTTCAGTTTCGGTAGATCTCACCCATCCGACTAGCCTGATCAGCACTCCCCATCAGGCACGGACGCCACCATGCACACCCCCGACAATCTGGAACTCGACCTGAAGCACGTGCTACAGGCCCTGCTCGCCGACCAGTACCTGCACGCCACCGACACCCTGCAAGTGCTCGAACACGCCGCCGCACACCCCACCGCCCACCCCTTGGAACAAGTCGCCGCCTGCTGCCTGAAAGACCGCCGCCATCCCGGCCAACTGCTGGACTTGGACAGCCTCTGCCAATGGCTGGCCAACAGGGTCGGCCAGCCCTACCTGCGTATCGACCCCATGCAACTCGACCTGCCCCAGGTCGCCGGCCTGGTATCCCCCGCTTTCGCCCAGCGCCACGGTATCCTGATCGTCGCCGACGACCCTTCCGGCATCACCGTGGCCAGCGCCCAGCCTTACCAGAACGACTGGCAGGCTGACCTGGCCCGCAGCCTGGGTCGGCCGATCCGCCGCGTGCTGGCCAACCCGTTGCAGATTCGCCAGTCAGGGCAGTCGTTTCACCGCCTGGCCCAGTCGGTAAAGGGCGCGCAGCACCAGCAATCGACCAGCCTGGGCGAACTCGAACAGTGGCTGGAGCTAGGCAAGCGCCAGGCCGAGGCCAGCGCCGACGACGCGCACATCGTGCATATCGTCGACTGGCTGCTGCAGTACGCCATTGATCAGCGCGCCAGCGATATCCACCTGGAACCCCGACGCGCACAGGGCCAGTTGCGCTACCGCATCGATGGCCTGCTGCACACCGTCTATGCCTTCCCCGCCGGGGTCACCCTGGCGCTGGTCAGCCGCCTGAAACACCTGGGCCGCCTGGACGTTGCAGAAAAGCGCCGCCCGCAGGACGGCCGCCTGCAAAGCCGGCTACCAGGTGGCGGCGAAGTGGAGCTAAGGCTGTCGACCCTGCCGACCCCGTTCGGCGAAAAGCTGGTACTGCGCCTGTTCGACCCGCACCAACTGCACGAGGGCTTCGAGCGCCTCGGTCTGGAGGGGCCACAACTGGCCCAGTGGCAAGGCCTGCTGCGCCAGCGCCAGGGCATCATCCTGGTCACTGGCCCCACCGGTTCCGGCAAGACCAGCACGCTGTACGCCAGCCTCAAGCTGCTGGCCACACCGCAGGTCAACCTGTGCACCATCGAAGACCCTATCGAGCGCCTGGAACCGGCCTTCAACCAGCTGCAGGTACATCCCGCGCTAGACCTGGGTTTTGCCAGCGCCGTGCGGGCCATGCTGCGCCAGGACCCTGACATCATCATGATCGGCGAGATCCGCGACCGCGAAACGGCGCTGGTGGCGGTGCAGGCGGCCCTGACCGGGCACCTGGTACTGTCGACCCTGCATACCAACGACGCCTGCGCTGCAATCACCCGCCTGCAAGAGCTGGGTGTGGCCGACTACCTGATCAAGGCCACGCTGGTCGGGGTCATGGCCCAGCGACTGGTGCGTACTGTGTGCCCAGACTGTGTGGCGAATCCATCAGCCAGTTGCCTGACCTGCCGTGGCACCGGTTTTCATGGGCGTACGGGCCTGTTCGAGCTGCTGCAGCCCAGCGAAAGCCTGCGTGCATTGATTGGCCCGAACGCCGACCTTACCCGTTTGCGGCAACAGGCACTGGACGATGGCCTGGTTGACCTGCGCCGTTGCGGCGAGGCCAAAGTGGCTTGCGGGCAGACCCGTGCCAAGGAAGTGCTGCGCGTCTGCAGCTGACGAAAAGTCCTTTGTATTCAAGGAACTTGCCTTGCCCGGAAAGATCCAACCGCGCATCTTCAACCCTCACCCTTCGAGGTGTTTCAACATGCGTCTCAAAACCGCCATCGCTGCCGCTGCCTTGCTTTCGCTGCCCATTGGCTCGGCCATGGCCGATACCTTCTGGCGTAACGTGATGACTTCCGGTGCAACCACGGCATCGAGCTACCTGACCTCGCGAGATCACAAACTGGTTGTGGCCGCACAGGATGACGCTAGCAGCTTCGTCGCCAGCGAAGGCGCGATCCGCGGGCCGTTCCTGGAAGCGGCCATGCGCCAGGCGCGGGCAGAGCACCCAGGGATGCAGGCTTCCGACATGGAGCTGGCCAATGCCATCCTGGCCAAGAATGCGGTAGCCGAGTAACCGCGTCGCCTGCTTCGCGGGCCTGCCCGCTCCCACAGGGACTGCACAAGGCTGAATCTTGTGCAATTCCTGTGGGAGCGGGCAGGCCCGCGAAAAACCCAGCACCAATCTCAGCGGTAAGCCTCCACCGGCACACACGCGCAGAACAGGTTCCTGTCCCCATACACGTTGTCCACCCGGTTCACCGCCGGCCAGTACTTGTGCTGGCGCACGTGAGCACTGGGCGCCACCGCCTGCTCCAGGCTGTAGGGTCGGTCCCACACCCCCAGCACATCGGCCAAGGTATGCGGCGCGTGCTTGAGCGGGTTGTTCTCCGCTGGCCAGTTGCCTTCCTGCACCTCGCCAATCTCTGCACGAATCGCCAGCATCGCCTCGACGAACCGGTCCAGCTCGGCTTTCGACTCACTTTCGGTTGGCTCTACCATCAGCGTACCCGGCACCGGGAACGACATGGTCGGGGCGTGGAAGCCATAGTCCATCAGGCGCTTGGCTACGTCCTCCTCGCTGATGCCAGTCAGTGCCTTCAACGGCCGCAGGTCCAGGATGCATTCATGCGCCACCCGCTGGCTGCGCCCGCGGTAGAGCACCGGGAAGGCGCCGCCCAGCTGGCTGGCCAGGTAGTTGGCCGAAAGGATCGCCACCTCGCTGGCATCGGCCAACTGCGGCCCCATCATGGCAATGTACATCCAGCTGATCGGCAAAATGCTTGCGCTACCCCAGGGCGCAGCGCTGACCGCGCTGTTGTTCGGGTCCAGGCCGGGCACCGGTACCACGGGGTGGCTGGCTACAAACGGCGTCAGGTGCGCGCGGATACCGATCGGACCCATGCCTGGGCCACCCCCGCCGTGGGGAATGCAGAAAGTCTTGTGCAGGTTCATGTGCGAGACATCAGCACCAATGTCGGCCGGACGCGTCAGGCCCACCTGGGCATTGAGGTTGGCGCCATCCATGTACACCTGGCCGCCGTGCTGATGGACCACTTCGCAAATTTCGCGAATACCCTCTTCGTACACCCCGTGGGTGGACGGATACGTGACCATCAGGCATGACAGGCGCTCCCCGGCCGCGTGGGCCTTGGCCTTGAGGTCGGCCAGGTCGACGTTGCCGTGCGCGTCGCAATCCACGATCACCACCTCCATGCCCGCCATTTGCGCCGACGCCGGGTTGGTGCCGTGGGCCGACGACGGGATCAGGCACAGCGTGCGCTGTGGCTGGTGGCGGCTGCGATGGTAGCGAGTAATGGCCATCAGGCCTGCGTACTCGCCCTGGGCACCGGAGTTGGGCTGCATGCAGATGGCGTCGAAGCCGGTAATCGCGCACAGCCAGCGCTCGAGTTCATCGATCATCGCCTTGTAACCCGTGGCCTGGGCCGCCGGGGCAAAGGGGTGCATCTGGGCAAAGCCGGGCCAGGTGATGGGGATCATCTCACTGGTGGCGTTGAGCTTCATGGTGCACGAACCCAGCGGGATCATCGACTGGTTCAGGGCCAGGTCCTTGTTCTCCAACTGCTTGAGGTAGCGCAGCATCTCGGTTTCGCTGTGGTGCAGGTTGAACACCGGGTGAGCGAGAAACGGCGTGCGCCGCACCAGGCCGGCAGGAATGCCTTCGGGCAGGGCCAACTGATCGAGGGCAGCGATCTCCAGGCCGTGGTCCACACCGAGAAAGATGTCGAGCAGGCGCAACACCGTGTGCTCGTTACAGGTTTCGTCCAGGCTCACGCCCAGGTGCCCCCGGCCAAGAATGCGCAAGTTGATGTGCGCGGCTTCAGCGCTTTCGATAATGGCCGCCTGGGCACCGCCTACATCCAGGGTGAGGGTGTCGAAGAAATGCTGGTTGAGCCGCTGGATGCCTTTGGCTTCCAGGCCAGCCGCCAGGATGAAGGTCAGCCGGTGCACACGCTGGGCGATGCGCTGCAGGCCTTCAGGGCCGTGATACACCGCGTAGAAGCCGGCAATGTTGGCCAACAACACCTGGGCCGTGCAGATGTTGGAGTTGGCCTTCTCGCGGCGGATATGCTGCTCGCGGGTTTGCAGGGCCATGCGCAGCGCCGTGTTGCCACGGGCATCGCGAGACACGCCAATGATGCGTCCCGGCATGGCACGCTTGTAGTCGTCGCGGCAGGCGAAGTAGGCCGCGTGGGGGCCACCGTAGCCCATCGGCACGCCGAAGCGCTGGGTCGAGCCCAGCACCACATCGGCGCCCAGCTCGCCGGGGGGCGCCAGCACCACCAGGCTGAGCAGGTCGGCAGCCACGCAGGCCAGCGCCTGCTGGCTGTGCAGATGGTCGATCTGCGGGCGCAGGTCGCGCACCTCGCCGTGGGTATCGGGGTACTGCAGCAACGCGCCGAACACCGCGTGTTTGCCAAGGTTATCCACAGCGTCGACGATCAGTTCGAAGCCAAAGCCCTCGGCGCGGGTCTTCAGCACCGACAGTGTCTGCGGGTGGCAATGCTGGTCGGCAAAGAAGGCGTTGCTCTTGTTGCGCGCCATCCGCTTGGCCAAGGCCATGGCCTCGGCGGCGGCGGTGGCTTCATCGAGCAGCGAGGCATTGGCCAGCGCCAGCCCGGTGAGGTCGATGACCATTTGCTGGAAGTTCAGCAACGCCTCCAGCCGGCCTTGGGCGATTTCGGGTTGATACGGCGTATAGGCGGTGTACCAGCCGGGGTTTTCCAGCACGTTACGCAGGATGACCGTGGGGGTGATGGTGCCGTGGTAGCCCATGCCGATGAGGCTGGTCCAGACCTGGTTCTGCTCGGCGTACCCGGCGAGCTTGGCCAGGGCGGCCTGTTCGTCCAGCGCCGCTGGCAGGTCGAGGGGGCGATTGAGGCGGATGTCTGGCGGTACGGTCTGCTCGATTAGCTCGTTGCGGCTGGCAACACCCAACACGTTGAGCATGGCCTGCTGCTCTGCGGCATCGGGGCCCAGGTGGCGACGCAGGAAAGGGTTGAGCTCTTGCAGTTGATGCAGGGATGGCGACTGGGACATGACGACGCTCTCTTCCTAGACCAGGTCTCATGGAGACTTACAAGTCTAGGAAGGGATTGCCGATTGTGCGGGGAAACTTGCTTGGTCAGTACCGGCCTCTTCGCGGGCATGCCCGCTCCCACAGGTTGATCAAAGGCCAGCGGCGGGCGCTATCCCTGTGGGAGCGGGCGCGCCCGCGAAGCAGGCGACGCGGTCTTACTCGCCGATAGCGGCCTGGTAGCCAGCAGCATCCAGCAGCTTGTCCAGCTCGGCCGGGTTGCTTGGCTTCAGTTTGAAGATCCACGCGCCGTAAGGTTCTTCGTTGAGCTGCTCCGGGCTGTCGGCCAGCTCTTCGTTGACTGCGATCACTTCGCCACCGATCGGGGCGTAGATGTCCGAAGCGGCCTTGACCGACTCGACCACACCGGCCGCATCGCCAGCGGCGAATACCTTGCCGACTTCAGCCAGCTCGACGAACACCACGTCACCCAGGGCTTGCTGGGCGTGGTCGCTGATACCCACGGTCACACTACCGTCGGCTTCCAGGCGAGCCCACTCGTGGCTTTCGGCAAAACGCAGGTCGGCGGGGATATTGCTCATGTCTTGAATTCCTCGATTGGCTCAGCGGTACGCCCGCCGGTTAAAAAATGTTCAGATCAGGATCTTGCCGTGGCGCACGAATGTCGGTTTGACCACCCGCACCGGGTACCATTTGCCGCGGATTTCCACCTCGGCCCGGTCACCGGTAGCCATGGGTACGCGCGCAAGGGCAATGGACTTGCTCAGCGTAGGTGAGAAACTACCACTGGTGATCTCCCCTTCGCCAATCCCGGCCACACGCACCACCTGGTGGGCACGCAGCACGCCGCGCTCTTCCAGCACCAGGCCGACCAGTTTTTCCTGCACACCCTGTTCGATTTCTGCCAGCAGGCCGGCGCGGCCGATGAAGTCCCGCTCGGCCGGCTCCCAGGCGATGCTCCAGCCTAGGTTGGAGGTCAGCGGGGTGTGGGCTTCGTCGATATCCTGGCCGTACAGGTTCATGCCGGCTTCCAGGCGCAGGGTGTCGCGGGCGCCGAGGCCACTTGGGGCGATGCCGGCGCCGACCAGGTCGTTGAAGAATGCCACCGCCTGATCGCCCGGGAAGATGATCTCCAGGCCGTCCTCACCGGTATACCCGGTGCGGGCAATAAACCAGTCGCCCTCGGCAACGCCTTCGAACGGGCGCAGTTCGCGAATCAGTGCTGCGCGCGTGGGGCTGAGCAGGGCTGCCACCTTTTCGCGGGCACGCGGGCCCTGGATGGCGAGAATGGCAAGATCGGGGCGGACCTGGAAATCCACTGCAAAACCGGCCTGCTGCTGTTGCAACCAGTCCAGCACTCTGGCCCGGGTGGCGGCGTTGGTGACCAGGCGGTAGCCGTTTTCCGTGCGATAGACGATCAAGTCGTCGATCACCCCGCCCTCCTCATGGAGCAGCGGGCTGTATAGCGCCTTGCCGGTTTCTTCGAGGCGGGCCACGTCGTTGGCCAGCAAACGCTGCAGCCAGGCAGTTGCGTCGCTGCCATCGACATCGACCACGGTCATGTGGGACACATCGAAAACCCCGCAATCGCTGCGCACCTGGTGGTGCTCCTCAACCTGCGAGCCATAGTGCAGGGGCATGTCCCAGCCACCGAAATCGACCGTTTTGGCGCCAAGCGCCAGGTGCAGGTCATACAAAAGCGTGCGCTGTCCCATGGGTTTCTCCTTCCGGGCGTGGCGAAGCGGCGGCGGTCGATGACGTTTGATCGTCAGCTCTTCTTGTAGGACCCACCGCGCGAATGCCGCGCATTGTAGCCGCAAGGACGCAGGCTGGCACCCTCAGTGATTGTGACCTGGTCGATGTGCCGAACGGCGGATCAGGCCGATGACCGGCAGCAGGCCCACCAGTACCAGCGTCAATGCTGGCAGCGAGGCACGTGCCCATTCGCCCTCGCTGGTCATCTCGAACACCCGTACCGCCAATGTGTCCCAGCCGAACGGTCGCATCAGCAAGGTGGCCGGCATCTCCTTGAGCACATCGACGAACACCAGCAGGGCGGCGCTGAGGGCACCGGGCACCAGAAGCGGCAGATACACCTTGAAAAACAATCTGGGCCCACTCACGCCGAGGCTACGGGAGGCCTCGGGCAGTGACGGGCGGATACGCTCCAGGCTGCTTTCCAGCGGCCCGTAGGCCACGGCGATGAAACGCACCAGATAGGCCAACAGCAATGCCGCAAGGCTGCCCAGCAGCAGCGGCTTGCCTGCCCCGCCCAACCAGCTGGACAGCGGGATGACCAAGTGGTTATCGAGGTAACTGAAGGCCAGCATGATCGACACTGCCAGCACCGAGCCGGGCAAGGCATAGCCCAGATTGGCCAGGCCAACCCCGGCGCGGATACCCCCAGTCGGCGCCTGCCGCCGGGCAAAGGCCAGCAACAGCGCCACGCTCACCGTGACCAGTGCCGCCATGCTGCCCAGGTACAAGGTGTGCAACACCAGACCGACATAGCGCTCGTCCAGGTCATGCCGGCCGCGTTGCCAGAACCACGCCAGCAGCTGCAGCAGCGGGATGACGAAGGCGCAAGCAAACACCAGCAGGCACCAGCCACTGGCCAGCAACGCCTTCATCCCACGCAGGTGGTACAACGCCTGCGCCCGCGGCCGCTCGTTGCCGCTGCGGCTGGCGCCCCGGGCACGGCGCTCGCCATACAGCACCAGCATCACTGCAAGCAGCAACAGGCTGGCCAGCTGGGCGGCGCTGGACAGGCTGAAGAAGCCGTACCAGGTCTTGTAGATGGCGGTGGTGAAAGTGTCGAAATTGAACACGGCCACCGCGCCGAAGTCGGCCAGGGTTTCCATCAAGGCCAGGGCGATGCCGGCACCGATCGCTGGCCGCGCCATGGGCAGGGCCACGCGCCAGAACGCTTGCAGGGGCGATAGCCCGAGGACGCGCGCCGCTTCCATCAGGCCTTTGCCCTGGGCCAGGAAGGCCGTGCGCGCCAGCAGGTAGACGTAGGGGTAGAACACCAGCACCAGCACGATGATCACCCCGCCGGTGGAGCGCACCCGCGGCAGGCGCATCGGCCCGAACACCTCACGCAGGGCGCTTTGCACCGGGCCGGCGAAGTCCAGCAGGCCGACGAAGACAAACGCCAGCACATAGGCAGGGATGGCGAACGGCAGCATCAGCGCCCAGTCCAGCCAGCGCCGGCCTGGGAACTCGCAGAGGCTGGTGAGCCAGGCGAGGCTCACGCCTAGCACGGTGACGCCGATACCTACGCCCACCACAAGCGTCAGGGTATTGCCCAACAGGCGGCTCATCTGGGTGTCGAGCAGGTGCGACCAGATCTGCATATCGATCGACTGCCACGACAGCAGCAGAACGCTCAGGGGCAGCAGCACCAGGGCGGCGATCAGGGAGACCGGGAGGTACCAGCGGCGTTGGGGGGTGTGGGGCAAGGCTGAAATCTCGAGTGCGATGGCGACCGCTGCGCGGTCGTTCGCGGGTGAACCCGCTCCCACAGGGACTGCACAAGATACAAGTATTGTGCGATCCCTGTGGGAGCGGGTTCACCCGCGAAGAGGCCCTGAAAGGCCCCGGAAGGATAAGGCCTGGCGCTTAGTTGTAGCCAGCCCGATCCATCAAGCGAATGGCTTCGGCCTGTCGCTTGCCGGCAATTTCAACCGGAATGCTGTCAGCCTTGAAGCTGCCCCATGCTGCCACTTCCTCGGAAGGCTTCACCTTCGGGTTGGCCGGGAACTCCTGGTTGATGTCGGCGAACAGCTTTTGCGCGTCTTCGCCCGTCATCCATTCCACCAGTTTTTTCGCCGCTTCCGGGTGTGGCGCGTGCTTGGTCAGGCCAATACCCGACAGGTTGACGTGCACACCACGGTCACCCTGGTTAGGCCAGAAGATCTTCACCGGCAGGTTCGGGTTCTGCTTGTGCAGGCGGCCGTAGTAGTAGGTGTTGACCACGCCCACGTCACACTGGCCGGCCTCGATGGCCTGGATCACCGCGTTATCGTCGGAGAACACATCGGTGGACAGGTTGTTGACCCAGCCTTTGACGATCTGCTCGGTCTTCGCCTCGCCATGGGTCTCGATCAGGGTGGCGGTGAGCGACTGGTTGTACACCTTCTTCGCCGTGCGCAGGCACAGGCGGCCTTCCCACTGTTTGTCGGCCAGGGCTTCGTAGGTGCTCAACTCCTCGGGTTTGACCCGCTCTGTGGAGTAGATGATGGTGCGGGCGCGCAGGCTCAGGCCGGTCCAGTCATGGGACGAGGCGCGGTACTGCGGCGGAATGTTCTGGTCGATGATGTCGGACTTGATCGGCTGCAGGATGCCCATCTGCTCGGCTTGCCACAGGTTGCCGGCATCGACGGTCAACAGCAGGTCGGCCACGCCGTTGTCGCCCTCGGCCTTGATGCGTTGCATCAGCGGGGCTTCCTTGTCGGTGATGAACTTGATCTTGACCCCGGTCTTGGCGGTATAGGCATCGAACACCGGCTTGATCAGCTCGTCGATGCGCGAGGAGTACACCACCACTTCGTCCGCCGCTTGGGCGGTGCCGCCGAACAGGGTCAGGGCCAGGGCGGCCAGTAGGGGCTTGCGTGGCAACATGGGAAGCACTCCTCGGATCGTTTGAGAGGTGCGAATGGTAGTGAATCCCATTTTCTGGCTCATCTACCTAGCAGTTACCGGATGTTGCAGAGCTTGCACCGCCCATTGCAGGAGCAGCCTTCAGGCTTTGGCCAGATCCGGCAGATCACCACTCAAACCCAACGCCTGGCGCACAAACAGCGCCTTGGCCTCCGGCATCTGCTCCACCAGTTTCAACCCGCTATTACGCAACCAGCGCAACGGCAGCGGGTTGGCCTGGAACAACCGCTCAAAGCCCTCCATGGCCGCCATCAGCGCCAAGTTGTGCGGCATGCGCCGCCGCTCGTAACGGCTCAACACCTTCACATCCGCCAGCCGCTCGCCACGCTCGCAGGCATTGACCAGCACCTCGGCCAGTACCGCAGCATCCAGGAAGCCCAGGTTGACGCCCTGCCCCGCCAGCGGGTGGATGGTGTGCGCAGCATCGCCGATCAAGGCCAGGCCCTCGTCCACATAGCGTTTGGCGTGGCGCTGGCGCAGCGGCACGCACACCCGCGGGTCGGCCTGCAGCACGTCACCCAGGCGCCCCTCGAAGGCCCGCTCCAGGGCCTGCAGGAAGGCGGCTTCATCCAGTGCCATCAACTGCTCGGCATGCTCCGGGGTGGTCGACCACACAATCGAGCACCAATCTTGCTGGCCATCGCGGGTCAACGGCAGAAACGCCAACGGCCCCTCATCGGTGAAGCGCTGCCAGGCCGTGCCCTGGTGCCCGGCACTGCAGCGCACGCTGGTGACGATGGCATGATGCAGGTAATCCCATTCGCGGGTTTCGCAACCGGCCAGGCGCCGCACCGCCGAGTTGGCGCCGTCGGCGGCGATCACCAGTGGAGCACGCAGTTGCCGGCCATCCGCGAGGGTCAGCAACCACTCGTCCCCCGAGCGACGCAACTGCTCCAGCCGCGCATTGGGCAGCAGGCCGATGTCGCTGTCGTGCAGGCGCTCCAGCAGGCCATCCTGCACCACCCGGTTCTCGACGATATGGCCAAGCACCTGGGCATGCACGCTGGCGGCCGAGAAGTGAATCTGCCCGGTGCCGCTGCCATCCCACACATGCATGTCGGAATACGGCGTAGCACGCCGCTGGGCGATGCCGTCCCACGCGCCGAGGCGCTCGAGGATGCGCTGGCTGGCCGCCGACAACGCGCTGACACGCGGTTCGAAGGGCGCCTGGGCATCGAAGGGCTTGACCGTCAGCGGGCCGCCATCGAGCAAGAGGATTTGCAAGCCACTGTGGCGCAACGCCAGGGCCAGTGCACTGCCGACCATACCGGCACCGACAATCAACAGATCTGCGCGCATTTCCATGCCTTACGCCAGCCTCGCTTGCGGCTTGAGCCGCACGTATAGGGTTTTATCGACCCGCGCCACCAGCTCGCCGGCGCCATCGCGGATATCGACCTGCAATCGCGGCAGGCACTTCTTGCCGGTGGCGGTCTGCTGGCGGATGTCGTCCAGCAGCGCGTCATCGACGTGGAACTCGGCATACACCGGGCCTTTGCCCGGCGAGATGAAGTCGATGCTGGCGGCCTTGTCCCAGACGATGTAGTCGCGGCCCAACTGCTCGATCAGCAGCAGCATGTAGAAAGGGTCGACCATCGAATACAGGCTGCCGCCAAACTGGGTACCGACATAGTTGCGGTTCCAGCGGGTCAGCTTCATCGCCACCTTGACGCTGCGCAGGTCGGGGCTGATGGATTGCACGCGGATGCCCGCCCCCAGGTACGGCGGGTAGAGGTTCAGCATCCAGCGCAACATACGCGCACGACGTGCCAGTTTACGCGAGTTGCTCATGCCTGCCCCCGCGGATCGGGGCGGGTGCCCAGGCCCATGGCCTGGCGGGCGAACCAGCTTTTGGCCGGCGGCAGCAAGTCGAGCCCGAGCAGCCCCAGGTTACGCCCGGCGGCCAGCAAGGGCTGGTTGCTACCGAACAACCGGGTGACCTGGTCGGAAAAGCCGATGGTCATGGCCTGGTCCAGACGCTGGCGCTTGGCGTAAGCCTGCAGCGTGGCCAGGTCGCCAGGCTGCTGCGGGCCGGCCAGCAATGCATCGGCCAGCGACTGCACATCGCGCAGCGACAGGTTGAAGCCCTGGCCGGCAATAGGGTGCAGGCTGTGCGCGGCATTACCCAGGACCACCAGGTGCGGCCGCACCTGCTCCTGGGCCTCGATCAGCGACAAGGGGTAAAGGTGCCGTGCCCCGACCTGGCGCAACGCGCCCAGGCGATAGCCAAACACGCCTTGCAGTTCGCGCAGGAAGCTGCGCTCATCGATGTCGGCAAGGCGCCGCGCATCCATGCCCTGGCGGGTCCACACCAGCGCACAGCGGTTTTCCGGCAACGGCAGCAGGGCCATGGGGCCTTCTTCGGTGAAGCGCTCGAACGCCTGGCCGCCGTGGGCTTCACCCGGGGTGATGTTGGCAATCAACGCGCTCTGCTGGTAGGGCGTGTGACGCACGTGAATCCCCAACTGCTCGCGCAGGCCGGAACGGCCACCGTCGGCCAGTACCGCCAGGTCGCATTCCAGCTGGGTGTCGTCATTCAACCCCAGGCGGTAACCCCCTTCGATCGCCTCCATCGAGGTCACTTCCGCCGGGCAGCGCCAGCTCACCACGTCGCTGTCCAGCCCTTGCCACAGGCACTGGCCAAGCCAGGCATTTTCCACCACGTAGCCCAGCGCCGGCACACCCTCTTCCTGGGCATCCAGGCGGGTGGCGCCGAAACGGCCACGGTCGGACACGTGAATTTGCCGAATCGGCTCGGCACGGCGGCCGATAGCCTGCCACAGGCCGTGCTGCTGGTAGATCTGCTGGGTGCCGAACGACAACGCCGAAGAGCGCGCATCGTAGCTGGGCTGGAAGCTGTCGCCGGGGGCGAACGGCTCGATCAGCAAGATCTTCCAGCCGCGCGCCTTGGCCCCGGCCTGCAGGGTCAAGGCCAGGCTTGCGCCCACCAGGCCACCGCCAATGATCGCCAGGTTCACGCGGTTCATGCCGCGTCCTTGCGGGCGGCCTGCATCAGCGCCTCGATCTCGGCAACCGTGCGCGGCACGCCCGAAGTCAGGATTTCACAACCTTGCCTGGTCACCACCACGTCGTCCTCGATCCTTACGCCAATGCCGCGCCATTTCCTGGCCACGGCCTGATTGTCGGCGCCTATGTAGATGCCCGGCTCGACGGTCAGCGCCATGCCGGGCTCCAGCACCCGCCACTCGCCGCCCACCTTGTACTCGCCCACGTCGTGCACATCCATGCCCAGCCAATGCCCGGCACGGTGCATGTAGAAGGCGCGATAGGCCTCGCTGTCGATCAGCGCCTGCACCTCGCCCGAAAGCAGGCCAAGCTCGACGAGGCCTTCGGTGATGACCTTCACGGTCGCCTCGTGGGCGTGGTTCCAGTGCTTGCCTGGGGCGATTTCGGCAAACGCCGCGGCCTGGGCCTTGAGCACAAGCTCGTAGATGGCCTTCTGCTCGGGGGAAAAGCGCCCGCTGACCGGGAAGGTGCGGGTGATGTCGCTGGCGTAGCAGTCGATTTCGCAACCGGCGTCGATCAGCACCAGGTCGCCATCCTTGAGCGGGGCGTCATTCTGCTGATAGTGCAGGATGCAGCCATTGCGCCCGGCCGCGACAATCGAGCCGTAGGCCGGCATCTTCGCGCCGCCCTTGCGGAACTCGTAGTCCAGTTCGGCTTCCAGGCTGTATTCGTGCAGCCCGGCCCGGCAGGCCTGCATGGCCCGCACATGTGCCCGCGCCGAGATGGCTGCGGCGGCACGCATCACCTTCACTTCCGCTGCCGATTTATACAGGCGCATGTCGTGCAGCAGATGATCCAGCGCAACGAACTCGTTCGGCGGCTGCGCGCCCAGGCGGGCCTTGGAGCGGATCACGTTGATCCAGTCCATCAGCCGCCGATCGAACTCGGGGTTGCTGCCCATGGCGCTGTACACCCGCTCGCGGCCTTCGATCAGGCCCGGCAGGATCTCGTCGATATCGGTGATGGGGAAGGCATCGTCGGCGCCGAAATCGCGCACCGCGCCTTCCTGGCCGGCCCGTAGCCCGTCCCACAGTTCGCGCTCCGGGTTGCGCTCACGGCAAAACAGTACGTACTCGCCATGTTCACGCCCCGGGATCAGCGCAATGACCGCCTCAGGCTCCGGAAAGCCGCTGAGGTACTGGAAGTCGCTGTCCTGTCGATACACGTGCTCGACGTCGCGGTTGCGGATGGCAACAGCGGCGGCGGGCAGGATGGCGATGCTGTTGGGGACCATCTGCGCCATCAGCGCCTTGCGCCGACGGGCATACTCGCCCTTGGGAATGTGGCTCATGGGCAGACTACCCCCGGTTGATCAGTGCAGCGATGGCTTGGGCGCGGGTGCGGCCGGCTTGGCCAGCTCGGAGAACAGCAGCAGAGGTGCCACGCGCAGGTACTCCATGACTTCCATGTAGTCGCTCTCGCCGTCTTCGGACTCTTCGAGGGCTTCCTGTACCTGGGAAATGGCCACCAGGTCCTGCAGCACATCCTTGGCTTCGTCAGACAAGTCCTTGCCGCCGGCATTCAGGCCGAAACCGGTAATGAAGCCTTGGCACCACTGGCCCAGCGCGGTGGCGCGGTCGCTCAGGGCGGCGTCGTCGGAAGGCAGCAACAGGACGATGGCCATGTCGTCGCTGGTCAGCTCGCCCTTGACCATTTCCTGCAGGCCGATCAGGGCGTTGCGCACGGTGTCACCCGGCTCGTTTTCCAGCAACTGGGCGGCATCGGCCAGCCAGGCATCGGCGTCGAAGCCGGCGCCGGCGCAACTGCGGCCGACCAGCAGGCCGTGCAGTTCGGCCGGGGTGACAGGATGACCATTGCTCGAGAGCAGCATGGCGAAGGCGATGTAAGGCGATTGGGTATTGGGCATGGGCAGCTAGGCGCCAGACGGCGCAATGACTAGAATGGAGACCTTGTATCCTAGCACCGGCAGGCGCGCCAAGACCATCGGCACTGGCCGTCGCCGCCCAGGGAGAGGCATCATCGCCAGGTGACTCAACGACGGAGCGAATCGAGTGCAACCCACGCAAGAGAACGACCTTCAGGCACTGATGAGCCGATTCGAGTTGCTGATCGAACGCGTCGAGCAACTAAAACGGCAAAATGCACTCCTAGTAGCTCAGGAAAAATCCTGGCGCGAAGAGCGCGCCCACCTCATCGAAAAGAACGAGATCGCCAAGCGCAAGGTCGAGTCGATGATCTTACGCCTCAAGGCTCTGGAGCAAGACTCATGAGTTCAAGCAATAGCGTCACCGTGCAGATCCTCGACAAGGAATACTCGATCATCTGCCCGCCGGAAGAGCGCAACAATCTGGTCAGCGCCGCGCGCTACCTGGACGGCAAGATGCGCGAGATCCGCAGCAGCGGCAAGGTGATTGGCGCCGACCGCATCGCGGTCATGGCGGCATTGAACATTACCCACGAAATGCTGCATCGCCAGGAAGACCGCGCCGAAGCCCCGGCCAGCGGCGCGAACCGCGAACAGGTGCGTGATCTTCTGGATCGGGTAGACAAGGCTTTGTCCGACGACACGGATACCAAAATCGGCTGAGATTGGTATACTGGCTCCACTCCCTGGTGGATGCGCCAGTCGGTTATGTCCCTGAGCCGATACGCACAACCACGGGGGTTGCACGCTGGGGCCGGTGTGCATGTCCGCCCGACGGAAAGCCTTAACGCCCCCTGCAATCTCCACCTTGAACTTTCGGGTTCAAGGGCTACACCGACAGCGGTCTGATCGGGGAGCCTGAATTTTTTTTGCCCGCCCCTTCAGGCGGGCAATTCGTTTTGGCCGACCGTCCAGTGCCGGCCAGTACATCTGGGATCGCCCGTGCCATGACCGACACCGCGCCGCTCACCCGCCCCCAGCTCCGTCGCCTGCTTCGCAATGCCCGCCGCGCCCTTACCCCTGCCCAGCAACGCAAGGCCACCCTCGGCCTGTACCGCCAGCTGGCGCAACACCCATTGTTCCGCCGCGCCCGCCACATTGCCTTGTACCTGCCCAACGACGGCGAAATCGACCCTTGCCTGCTGCTGCGCGAAGCCCAGCGTCGCGGCAAGCGTACCTACCTGCCGGTGCTGCACGCCTGGCCGCGCACGCGCATGGTATTCCAGCGGTTCGAGCAGGGCGAAAAGCTCAAGCCCAACCGCTTCCGTATTCCAGAGCCGGTGACCGACCGCAAGCGGCAGCGACCGGTCTGGGCGCTGGACCTGATCCTGCTACCGCTGGTCGGTTTTGACGAAGTGGGCGGGCGTCTGGGAATGGGCGGCGGCTTTTATGATCGCAGCCTGGCCTACCAGGCGCGTCGGCAAACCTGGAAAAAACCATTGCTGCTGGGGCTGGCGCACGAATGCCAGAAGGTCGAGCGGCTGGCGCAGGCCAGCTGGGATGTACCACTGCAGGGGACGGTCTCGGACCGTGGCTGGTACCTGGCACCGCGTTGAGCGGCGCCAGCGGGGGCATCAACGTTGTGGCTGGCTGGCGTCGACCGGCATCTGGTAGGCGCTGTCCAGCTTGCGCTCCCACAAACCCTGCGCATAACCGGTAGTGACCACACCCAGGCCAAAAATGAACACCAGGATCCACAGCAGATCCGGCTTTTTGCGTTGATTCATTGAAGATTGCCCCCCAGGCAAACTGTTCAGTGCTTGGCGATTTTCTGGGTATCGCCAGCGCATCGCGCTTTAAACGGGGCGCATTTTCCGACAACCTGCGTCCGCACGCAAACCTTGACGCCAACCGGCTGTCGGTTTCGTGCAACAGGTTATTTCAAACCTTTTCAGGAGCAGCATCCATGGCCTATTGGCTGATGAAATCCGAGCCCGACGAACTCTCCATCGAAGGCCTCGGCCGCCTTGGCGAAGCGCGCTGGGACGGCGTGCGCAACTATCAGGCGCGTAATTTCCTGCGGGCCATGAATGTGGGTGACGAATTTTTCTTCTATCACTCCAGCTGCCCGCAACCGGGCATCGCCGGTATTGCCAGAATCACACGCGCGGCGTACCCCGACCCCACCGCGCTGGACCCACAAAGCCACTACTACGATGCCAAGGCCACGGCCGACAAGAACCCGTGGAGTGCGGTGGATGTGGCCCACGTGCAAACTCTGCCACGGGTGCTGGAACTGGGCAGGCTGAAGCAGCAGTCCGGCCTGGCCGAGCTGCCGCTGGTGCAGAAAGGCAGCCGCCTGTCGGTGATGCCGGTGACACCCGAACAATGGGCGGTGATTGTCGCGTTGCGTTGAAACAGTGGCTAAGGTCAAGGGTTTGACCGATATCAACACGCCACGAATGGCCCCGCGCCATGATGTGGTGTGCAAAACCGCAAGGATGCAGATCGATGAACCGATACGCCCCCAGAATCTTCGCCACCGCGCTGATCGCCCTGCTCGCTGCAGCCGCAGGGCTGGGGTACTGGAAGTCGCTCCACGACCAGCTGCCCGAAGGCCTGAGCATGGGCAACGGCCGCCTCGAAGCCACCGAAGTGCAGATCGCCAGCAAGATCCCCGGCCGCTTGGCCGAAGTGCTGGTCGACGAAGGCGACAAGGTCACCCGCGGCCAGCTACTGGCGCGCATTGACACGCGCACCATGGAAGCCCAGCGCACCCAGGCCGAAGCCGAAGTGCTGCGCGCGCGGGAAAACTACGCCGCGGCCCAGGCCAGCGTACAGCTGCGCCAGAGCGAACTGTTGCTGGCCAGCCAGGACCTCAAGCGCGTGCGGGAAATCTTCCAGCGCAAATACGCCAGCCAGCAACTGCTCGACCAGCAACAGGCACGCTTTGACACCGCCAACGCCGCCGTGGTCGCCGCCCGCGCCCAGCTGGCAGCGATCAAAGCCGCCATCGGCGCAGCCGAAGCCCAGGTGGCCCAGCTCACCAGCGAAATCGACGACAGCAGCCTGCGTGCGCCCATCAACGGCATTATCCAGCTGCGCCTGGCCGAGCCCGGTGAAGTGCTGGGTGCCGGCGGCCGCGTGCTGATGCTGATCGACCCCAGCGACCAGTACATGAACCTGTACCTGCCGGCTTCCACCAGCGGCACGCTGACCGTAGGCGACCAGGCGCGCATCGTGCTCGACGCCCTGCCCGAGCGCGCCTTGCCGGCCAAGGTGGCCTTTGTCGCAGCCAAGGCCCAGTTCACCCCCAAGCAGGTCGAAACCCGCGACGAGCGGCAAAAGCTGGTGTTCCGCGTCAAGCTTCGCCTGACCGACCCCGGCGCAGTGCCGCAGGCCAAACCGGGTATGCCAGGCGCCGGGTATGTGCGCACGGCTGAGGTGGACTGGCCGGCCAACCTGCAATGAACGCCCCGGCACTGCTGGCCGAGGGCATCGGCCACCGCTACGGCGACCTGGTGGCCTTGCACACCCTCGGCTTCAGCCTGCCTGCGGGCACCCGCTGCGCGCTGATCGGCCCTGACGGCGCCGGCAAATCGACCTTGCTGGGGTTGATCGCCGGCGTTAAACGGCTGCAACAGGGCGAGCTGCAGGTGCTGGGTGGCTCGATCCGCCAGCGCCGTCATCGCGCGGCGCTGTACCCAAAAGTGGCGTTCATGCCGCAGGGGCTGGGCAATAACCTGTACCCGGAGCTGTCGATCAGCGAGAACATCCGCTTTTTCGCCACCCTGTTCGGCCTGGGCCGCCGCGAGTGCGAACAGCGCATGGCCAATCTGCTGCAGGCCACCGACCTGCAACGCTTTGCCGAGCGCCCGGCCGGCAAGCTGTCGGGTGGAATGAAGCAGAAGCTGGGGCTGTGCTGCGCGCTGATCCACGAGCCAGACCTGCTGATCCTCGACGAACCCACGACCGGCGTCGACCCGCTGTCGCGGCGGCGCTTCTGGGAGCTGGTCGAACAGGTTCGCGCACAGCGCCCGCAGCTGACCCTGCTGGTGGCGACCGCCTACATGGAAGAGGCCGAACAATTCGAGCATTGCCTGATGCTCGATGGCGGCCGCCTGCTGGCCGCCGGCCCCAGCCACGACTTGGCTGCAGTCACCCCCAGCGGCAAGCTGGACGACGCCTTCACCCACTACCAGGGCGAGGGCAAGGCGCAGCAGCAACCCTTGCGCATCCCGCCGCGCCCGGCCACGGACAGCCCGGTCGCCATCGAGGCCCACGACCTGACACTGCGCTTTGGCGACTTCACGGCGGTGAACAAGGTCAGTTTCGCCATTGGCCGTGGCGAGATCTTCGGCTTCCTCGGCTCCAACGGCTGCGGCAAGACCACCACCATGAAAGTGCTCACCGGGCTGATGCCGGCCAGCGAGGGCAGCGCCAGCCTGCTCGGCCGCCCGGTGGACGCCAGTGACCTGGGCACGCGCAAGCGGGTCGGGTTCATGTCGCAGAGTTTCTCGCTGTATGGCGAGCTCAGCACCCGGCAGAACCTGGCCTTGCATGCCCGCCTGTTCGACCTGCCCAAAGCCGAGAGCGCCCAACGCATCGATGAGCTGATCGAGCGCTTCGACCTCGCCGCTATTGCCGACCAACCGTCCGGCGCCCTGCCCCTTGGCCTGCGCCAGCGCCTGTCATTGGCGGTGGCGGTACTGCATCGCCCGGAAGTGTTGATTCTCGATGAGCCGACCTCCGGCGTCGATCCGGCCGCTCGCGACGACTTCTGGCGCCTGTTGGTGGAATTGTCACGCGAACAGGGCGTGACCATTTTCCTCTCCACCCACTTCATGAACGAAGCCCAGCGCTGCGACCGCATCTCGTTGATGCATGCCGGGCGGGTACTGGCCTGCGACACACCCGATGCCCTGCAGCGCCAGTACCAAGGTGACACTTTGGAGGACGCGTTCGTGCGTTGCCTGGAGCAGGCCCAGGAGCTCGCGCCGCCAGCCGCGGACAACGCCGTGCTGGAGCAGGCAGCTACGCCCGCTCCGCCGCTGCGCCAGGGCTTCAGCCTGCGCCGCCTGCTGGCGGTGGCCAGCCGTGAGGGCAAGGAACTGCTGCGCGACAAGGTACGCCTGGCCTTCGCCCTGGCAGGCGCGCTGTTCATGATGGTGATCTTCGGCTACGGCATTTCGCTGGATGTAGAAAACCTTGCCTTCGCCGTGCACGACCAGGACCAGAGCCCGCAAAGCCGGGCCTACCTTGAGGCCTTCCGTGGCTCACGCTATTTTGCCGAACAGGCGCCGATTCGTGACAGCCGCGAGATGCACCAGCGCTTGCAACGCTCGGAAATCAAACTGGCGCTGGAGATTCCGCCCGGCTTTGGCCGCGACCTGTACGCCGGGCGCCAACCGGTGGTGGCGGCCTGGCTCGACGGCGGCATGCCGTTCCGCGCAGAAACCAGCCGCAACTACGTGGAAGCCGTGCACCAGGCCAACCTTGAGCAACTGGCAAAGGCCAGCCCAGAGCCGCAGCCGCGTCAGGAGCTGGTGCGCCTGGAAACACGTTTTCGTTACAACCAGGACGTGGTCAGCGTGAATGCCATAGGCCCCGGCGTGATGGCGCTGATCCTGGCTTTCATCCCCGCCATGCTCACCGCGCTGGGCATTGTCCGCGAAAAAGAGCTCGGCTCCATCACCAACTTCTACGCCACCCCCCTCACCCGCCTGGAGTTCCTGCTGGGCAAGCAGATGCCTTACCTGGCCGTGAGCCTGATCAACCTGGCGCTGCTGGTGGCCATGAACCGCTGGCTGTTCGCCGTGCCGCTCAAGGGCAGCGTGCTGGCCCTGGCCTGTGGTGGCGTGGCCTACCTGCTGGCCACCACCAGCCTGGGCCTGCTGATCTCGGCCTTCACCCGCACCCAGATCGCGGCCATCCTGGGCACCATGATCATCACCAGCCTGCCAACCATCCAGTTTTCCGGGCTGATCGTGCCACGCTCGTCGCTGGACGGCGCAGCGGCGGTGATGGGCCAGCTGTTCCCGGCGGGCTACTTTCTCGATATCGCGGTCGGCACCTTCACCAAGGCGCTGGGGCTGCGTGAGCTGTGGCCGCAGTGCCTGATCCTGCTGGGCTTCTTCGCTGCCTTCACGGGCCTGAGCCTGGCCATGTTGAAGAAGCAGGAGGCCTGACATGTCGCGCCTGAACCACACCCTGCGCCTGGGCCTGAAAGAACTGACCAGCCTGCGCCATGACAGCGTGCTGCTGCTGTTCCTGCTGTATGCCTTCAGCGTGGCGATCTACATGCCGGCCGCCGGCTCGGTGATCGGCGTACACAACGCCAGCGTCGCGGTAGTGGACGAAGACCACAGCCTGCTGTCGCGCAAATTGACCCAGGCCCTGCAACCGCCCGAGTTCCAGCCCGCCGTGTCGCTGCCCGCAGAACGCCTGGACCAGGCCATGGACAGCGGCGAGTACACCTTCGTGATCAACGTACCGGTGAACTTCCAGAGCGACCTGATGGCCGGGCGCTCGCCGGAGCTGCAGGTCAACGTCGACGCCACGGCCATGAGCCAGGCGTTCATGGGCGCCGGCTACATCGGCCGCATCTTCGAGCGCGAGCTGCTCGACTACAGCCAGCGCGGCAACGTGCAAAGCCCGGTGCTGATCAACCCCAAGGCGCTGTTCAACCCCAACCTTGAGGGGGGCTGGTTCCTGGCGGTGATCCAGATCGTCAACAACATCACCATCCTGGCGATCATCCTCACCGGCACCGCGCTGCTGCGCGAGCGTGAGCATGGCACGCTCGACCACCTGCTGGTGCTGCCGCTCACCGCACTGGAAATCATGCTGGCGAAAATCGGCAGCAACGCGCTGGTGGTGGTGATCTGCACGTGGGTTTCGCTGGTGGTGGTCGTGAAAGGCGCGCTGGGTGTGCCGCTGTCCGGCTCGATGGGGCTGTTTCTGGCCGTGACCGCGCTGTACCTGTTCGCCAGTACCGCGCTGGGCATCTTCCTCGCTACCCTGGCACGCTCGACGCCGCAGTTCGGCCTGCTGGCAATCCCGGTGATTATCCCGATGCTGTTGCTGTCTGGCGGCAGCACACCCCTGGACAGCATGCCCCAATGGCTGCAATGGGTGATGCAGGGGTCACCGTCGACGCACTTTGTCAGCCTGGGCACTGCGATCCTGTTCCGGGATGCCGGCTGGGCAGTGGTTTGGCCGGATATCCTGGCGCTGGCGCTGATCGGCCTGGTGTTTTTCAGCGTCGCCCTGGCGCGGTTTCGCCGCAGCCTGGCCTCATGACACCTCAGGATCTATGGTCGGCAACTGTGGGAGCGGGCAAGCCCGCGAACACCGGCGAAGCCGGTGCCATTCACCGCGCCGCCTGCTTCGCGGGCTCGCCCGCTCCCACATTGATCACTGCACGATCAGGTTGTTGAACAGCAGGTCTTCGACGATCGGCTTGCCTTCTTCCGCTTCCAGCACCTGCTGCACCTGCTTCAACGCCTCCTGGCGAAGGTGTTCCTTGGCCTCGACGTTGCTCATGTTGTCCACGGTCTGCTGGGTGAACAGTGCTACCAGCTGGTTGCGGATCAGAGGTTCGTGATGCTTTACCGCCTTGGCCGCTTCGTCACCGGTCACGCGCAGGGCCACGTCGGCCTTGTACACGCGCAGCCGCGGGCCGCCGTCGAGGGCATAGTTGCCGACAAAGGGCGGGCTCAGGCTGATGTAGGCGACCTTGGGCGCCCCTTCCTTGGCTTCCTCGGCCATGGCCGCAGCCGGCAGCAGCAGCGCCAGTACCATCAAGATCCACGCTTTCACGAATTCGCTCCTCAATACAGTTGGCGCCAGCTTACCCAGCACGCCGCTCAAACCCAAGCCCGGGCTTATGCCGGCCCATCAGGGCGGGCCATGCTCGTTGACCCGGCAAGCGGCCCTCCTACACTTATCGGCCACTACCCGCAAAGGAATAGCCCCGATGAAAGCTGTGTTGTGCAAAACCCTGGGTCCGGCGCGCGATCTGGTACTGGAAGACGTGGCCAGCCCGCAGCCCAGGAAAAACGAGATCCTGCTGGATGTGCAGGCCGCCGGTGTCAATTTCCCCGACACCCTGATCATCGAAGGCAAATACCAGTTCCAGCCACCGCTGCCGTTCTCACCCGGCGGCGAAGCCGCAGGCGTGGTGGCCGCGGTCGGGGAAAAAGCCGGCGCGCTGAAGGTCGGCGACCGGGTCATGGCGCTCACCGGCTGGGGTGCTTTCGCCGAGCAGGTGGCGGTGCCTTTCTACAACGTACTGCCGATCCCGACCAGCATGGACTTCTCCACCGCTGCCGCCTTCGGCATGACCTATGGCACCTCGATGCACGCCCTGCGCCAGCGCGGCCAACTGCAAGCAGGCGAGACGCTGCTGGTACTGGGCGCATCCGGCGGGGTCGGTCTGGCGGCGGTGGAAATCGGCAAAGCCATGGGCGCGCGGGTGATCGCGGCAGCCAGCAGTGCCGAGAAACTGGCCGTGGCCAAGGCGGCCGGGGCAGATGAGCTGATCGACTACACTCAGGCCAGCCTGCGCGAAGAAATCAAGCGGCTGACCGGTGGCCAGGGCGTGGACGTCATTTACGACCCGGTGGGGGGCGAGCTGTTCGAGCAGGCAGTGCGCGGGCTGGCCTGGAATGGCCGACTGCTGGTAGTGGGGTTTGCCAGCGGCAGCATTCCACAGCTGGCGGCCAACCTGGTGCTGCTCAAGGGCGCGGCGGTACTGGGGGTGTTCTGGGGGGCGTTTGCACAGCGCCAGCCCGAGGATAACGCGGCCAACTTCAAGCAGCTGTTTGCCTGGCATGCCGAAGGCAAGTTGAAGCCGCTGGTGTCGCAGACTTATCCACTGGCCGAGGCCGGGGCTGCCATCGAGAAACTGGGGCAGCGGCAGGCTGTGGGTAAGTTGGTGGTGTTGATGCATTGATTATTTTGGGGCCGCACAGCGGCCCCAAAACCTCAAACTTCACGCAGGTTATGGCAACGCCTGAACCGCGCCTCCAGGTTACGATCTGGCATCTGGTGGCTGCGCAAGGCATTCAAGGTCTGCTCGACATAGTCGCGCGTAGTGCCATAACGCCCCTTGGCACTGGCCAGGATCTGGCTGAGCAAGGTATCCGGCAGGTTGCCCGCATAGCACGGCAAATGCCGCTCCAGCACAAAGCCCAAGGCCTGTACTTTGCTGCCATCGCCCAGCCGGCAGCTAAGCCAGTGCGGCCGGTAGGCCGGGTACGGCATCTCCCGTTGCCACAGGGCCATCAACGAGTCATCCAGGCTGCTTTCATCCAGCCGATAGGCAAAGCCGCTGCAGGAGCCACCACGGTCCAGGCCGAACACTAGCCCTGGGGTTTCCGGGGTGCCACGGTGCTCGTGCGACCACAGGTACAAGCCCCGGTGATAACCATGCACCCGCGCCCGCTGGCGTTCCACCGAACTGCACTCCGGGCGCCAGATCAAGGAACCATAAGCGAACAGCCACACGGGCCCGCCCTGATGCCGAGACATGGTCGTCTTCATGGAGTTGAACAACTGGTCGTGAGTATGTTGCTGACCGAAGTCGAGTGCCGGAGGGTATGAAACTTCCCAAGACATACTTTCAAGTGCCGACATAAGCTGCCGCCATTATCCCTATGAACTACGGATGTAGCGAGATTCGATTGAGATACGCCCCAAGCCTCTGTAGCAAGTGCGCTTGCAGTAACCATAGGCCAGAATTGCAGGAATACTCAAGCCCTCGCGGCAGAGTTTCATGCGCGGTTCCGACGACTGGGAATTACTGTTTCGGCAACTGTGAAAGTTATTAGCCAAGGCGGTAACAATTACCGCCTTATACCCACTCTTTCAAACTTCGGTTATTAACCGCGTGGCGCGTAGGCAAACACATCCGCACGCATGCGGTGTGCATCCATGCCGGCTTCGACCAAGGCGTCGAGGGTGGCATAGATCATGTTCGGTGAACCGCTGGCATACACATGCACGGTATTGAGGTCGGCGATGTCCTCGCAGACCGCCTCATGCAGCATGCCGCAGCGGCCTTCCCAGCCGCACAGGTCGCTGACGACCTGGTGCAGAAACAGGTTGGGCAGGCGCTGCCATTCGTCCCAGTGCTCGATCTGGTAGAAGTCTTCGGGCCGACGCACGCCCCAGTACAGGTGTACCGGGTGTTTGAAGCCGTTGGCGCGGCAATGCTCGAGCAGGCTGTGCATCTGGCCCATGCCGGTGCCGGCGGCAATCAGCACCAGTGGCCCGTCGGGCAGCTCGGCCAGGTGGGTGTCGCCAAACGGCATTTCGATGCGTGCCAAGCCATCACGCTTGAGCTGCTCGATCAGTTGCAATGCACTGGGCTCACGCGCCAGCACGTGCAGCTCCAGCTCTCGCCCTGCGTGGGGTGCGGAGGCCAGCGAAAACGCGGCAGGCTTGCCGCCCTCGCGCTCGATCATCAGGTACTGCCCGGCGTGGTATCGCAGTGGCTTGCCGGCTGGCGCACGCAGGCGCACCCGCCAGACGTCGCCACCAACGTCGACGCATTCACTGACGCTGCACGCCAGCTTGCGTACCGGCAGCTCGCCCAGGGCGAGCACACCATCCCAGAGCAAAACACAGTCCTCCAGCGGTTCGGCAATGCAGGTAAACAGCTCGCCATGGTCACGGACTTCGCCGTCCTGGCGTACCCGCCCTTCGACCAACAACGCGGCGCAGACATGGCAATTGCCATTGCGGCAGCTATTCGGGCAGTCATAGCCCAACCGCCGCGCTCCATCCAGGATCCGTTCCCCGGGTTCGAGCGCCAGCACCGCCCCGGACGGCTGCAACGTTACCTGCATCAATCTATTCCCAACTGATCCCACAGCTCATCGATACGGCGGGTGACGGCTTCGTCCTTGACGATGACCCGCCCCCATTCGCGTGTAGTCTCGCCCGGCCACTTGTGCGTGGCGTCCAGGCCCATCTTCGACCCCAGCCCCGATACCGGCGACGCGAAGTCCAGGTAGTCGATCGGCGTGTTGTCGATCATCACCGTATCACGCTTGGGGTCCATGCGCGTGGTGATGGCCCAGATCACATCGTTCCAGTCACGGGCGTTGATATCGTCATCGGTGACAATAACGAACTTGGTGTACATGAACTGTCGCAGAAACGACCACACCCCCAGCATCACGCGCTTGGCGTGGCCCGGGTACTGCTTTTTCATGGTGACCACCGCCATGCGGTACGAGCAGCCTTCCGGCGGCAGGTAGAAGTCGGTGATTTCCGGGAACTGCTTCTGCAGGATCGGCACGAACACTTCGTTCAATGCCACGCCGAGAATCGCCGGCTCATCTGGCGGCCGGCCCGTGTAGGTGCTGTGGTAGATCGGCTTCTGCCGGTGGGTGATGCGCTCGACGGTGAACACCGGGAAGCTGTCCACTTCGTTGTAGTAGCCGGTATGGTCGCCATACGGGCCTTCCGGGGCCATTTCGCCCGGGTGGATAACGCCTTCCAGGATGATTTCGGCGGTGGCCGGTACCTGCAGGTTGCTGCCACGGCACTTGACCAGCTCGGTGCGATTGCCGCGCAGCAGGCCGGCGAAGGCATATTCGGAGAGGGTGTCCGGCACCGGGGTCACGGCACCGAGGATGGTCGCCGGGTCAGCACCCAGGGCCACGGCAACCGGGAACGGCTGGCCGGGGTTTTTCTCGCACCACTCACGATAGTCGAGGGCGCCCCCACGGTGGCTCAGCCAGCGCATGATGACCTTGTTACGGCCAATGACCTGCTGGCGGTAGATGCCCAGGTTCTGGCGGTCCTTGTTCGGGCCGCGGGTGACGGTAAGGCCCCAGGTGATCAGCGGCGCCACGTCGCCTGGCCAGCAGTGCTGGATCGGCAGTGCGCCGAGGTCGACATCATCACCCTCGACCACCACTTCCTGGCACACCGCGTCCTTGACTACCTTCGGCGCCATCGACACGACCTTCTTGAAGATCGGCAGCTTGGACCAGGCGTCCTTCAGGCCCTTGGGTGGCTCGGGCTCCTTGAGGAAGGCCAGCAGCTTGCCGATTTCGCGCAGTTCTTCGACCGACTCGGCGCCCATGCCCATGGCCACGCGTTCGGGGGTGCCGAACAGGTTGCCCAGCACCGGAATGTCGAAGCCGGTGGGCTTTTCGAACAGCAATGCCGGGCCCTTCGCACGCAGGGTGCGGTCGCAGACCTCGGTCATTTCCAGGACTGGGGAGATCGGAACCTGGATGCGCTTGAGCTCGCCGCGCTGTTCCAGGCCACGGATGAAGTCGCGCAAGTCGCGATACTGCATGCAAAAGCCTCGTGTTGGCCGTATCGGTCGGGGTGCAGAGTGTAGCGCCGTTCGGGCATGGTTTGGGGGCAAAAATGCATTGGTGACCGCTTCACGCCTTGGTCGGGACGCTTACCTTGCGCCTCACCGATTATGCGATACAACCTTTGACAACCCGATTCCAAGGGCCTGCAGCACCTTCAACACAGTCGACAATCTCGGGTCCCCATCAGCAGCCAAGGCTCGATAGAGGTTTGGACGCGCAAGCCCCGTGGCCTGGGACAGATTACCCATCCCGCCACGCGCTTCCGCTACGCGCCGAACCGCCGTCAGAAAACCTGCGGCGCCACCAGGCTCATCGATTTCTTCAAGCGCAACCGCAAGATAATCGATGGCGAAAGACTCATCCTTGCGGAGCATTTCGAGAACACTTTCTTCATGCGAGCGTGTGCCGGTCATAGCGCTACCTTATGCCTCTGCCACAGAGATCTGGCTTGATCAATATCGGCCTGCTGCCGGTCTTTCGTGCCACCTCCGAGCAGGAAAATGATCTTCCGCCCGGAGATGGCGTAATAGACGCGATAGCCTGGCCCGAAGTCCAGTTTCATCTCGAACACGCCATCACCCACTGGTTGGGTCACGCCAAAATAGCCCTGCGCCGCCCGGTCGACCCTTGTAGTGATTCGCGCCTTCACCCTTGTGTCACGAATGGTGTTCAGCCATGCCTGGTAAACATCCACATCATTAGCGGATAGAACGTGATGAACTGCGTACATCCAAGTGTACCTTATAAGAGACATCCGTGTGACGATTCATCAACCAGCCCGGCTTCGCTGGTCTTCGGGAGGCAGGAGGCAAATGCCTGGATCAGGCAGGCCCCCACGCCACAAGCAGCATGTTGGCCTTCGTTCGGCGTGCTGGCGAACGGTCTTTTGTGACAAACAGCAAAAAGCCGGGTTTCCCCGGCTTTTGCGTGATGCCTGCGAAGCTTACTTGCGCTTCATCGACAAGAAGAACTCGTCGTTGGTCTTGGTCTGCTTGAGCTTGTCGACCAGGAACTCGATGGCGGCGATTTCGTCCATCGGGTGCAGCAGCTTGCGCAAAATCCACATGCGCTGCAGTTCGTCGTCGGCAGTCAGCAGCTCTTCGCGGCGGGTACCGGAACGGTTGATGTTGATGGCCGGGAACACGCGCTTCTCGGCGATGCGGCGGTCCAGCGGCAGCTCCATGTTGCCGGTGCCCTTGAACTCTTCGTAGATCACTTCGTCCATCTTCGAGCCGGTTTCGACCAGCGCGGTGGCGATGATGGTCAGCGAACCGCCTTCCTCGATGTTACGCGCGGCGCCGAAGAAGCGCTTCGGCTTCTCCAGGGCGTGGGCGTCGACACCACCGGTCAGCACCTTGCCGGAGCTTGGGATCACGGTGTTGTAGGCACGCGCCAGACGGGTGATGGAGTCCAGCAGGATGACCACGTCCTTCTTGTGCTCGACCAGGCGCTTGGCCTTCTCGATCACCATTTCGGCAACCTGCACGTGGCGGGTTGGCGGCTCGTCGAAGGTGGAAGCAACCACTTCGCCGCGCACGGTGCGCTGCATTTCGGTCACTTCTTCCGGGCGCTCGTCGATCAGCAGCACGATCAAGTGGCACTCGGGATTGTTACGGGTGATGTTGGCCGCGATGTTCTGAAGCATGATGGTCTTGCCCGCTTTTGGCGGGGCGACGATCAGGCCACGCTGGCCTTTGCCGATCGGGGCGCACAGGTCGATGACGCGACCGGTCAAGTCCTCGGTGGAGCCGTTACCAGCTTCCATCTTCAGGCGCTTGTTTGGGAACAGCGGCGTCAGGTTTTCGAACAGGATCTTGTTCTTCGCGTTTTCCGGACGGTCGAAGTTGATGGTATCAACCTTCAGCAGAGCGAAGTAACGCTCCCCTTCCTTTGGCGGGCGGATCTTGCCGACGATGGTGTCGCCGGTACGCAGGTTGAAACGGCGGATCTGGCTGGGCGAGACGTAGATATCGTCCGGGCCGGCCAGGTAGGACGCATCAGCCGAGCGCAGGAAACCGAAACCATCCTGGAGAATCTCCAGCACGCCGTCACCCGAAATCTCTTCGCCGCTCTTCGCGTGCTTCTTCAGCAGGGCGAAGATCACGTCCTGTTTGCGCGAACGGGCCATGTTCTCGATGCCCATCTGTTCGGCCATTTCCAAAAGATCGGTAATCGGCTTTTGCTTGAGTTCAGTCAGGTTCATAAGGGGAGTGACGTAATCATGTAAGAAGGGAGAATTAAGCTTCTGGCTTAATGAGGCCGCGCCGCTAGATGGCGACAGGATCGCGTACTGATTCGAATTAGGGATGCTTCGGCGACGGCGTGTAGAGGGCACTGGAAAAGCAGTGCGAGGCCGAATGTAACACTTGCTTTTTTCTGCGTCTAGTGCTCTGGAAAAGAAAAACCCCGCATTTGCGGGGCTTTTTTCACATCACAGGTGGGCGTCGAGGAACGCGGCCAGCTGCGACTTGGAAAGCGCGCCAACCTTGGTGGCTTCGACGTTACCGTTCTTGAACAGCATCAGCGTCGGGATACCACGCACGCCGTGCTTGGCCGGGGTTTCCTGGTTCTCGTCGATATTCAGCTTGGCGACGGTCAGCTTGCCCTCGTAGGTAGCAGCGATATCGTCCAGAACCGGAGCGATCATCTTGCATGGGCCGCACCATTCAGCCCAGTAGTCGACCAGCACCGGGCCTTGAGCCTGCAGTACGTCGGCTTCGAAGCTGGCGTCGGTGACGTGTTTGATTTTGTCGCTCATGGAAATCTCCAAGGTCGTAAGCAATAAAAAACGTTGCCCATCATAGCTGCCCCCGCCGCCGACAGGAAGCCACGGACGATTGACTGTAACTATAGTTGCGCAAGACGCCGCGAATCGAAACTGTCATACAGCCGTCATAGAATCGAATGGCACATTGCCTTGCATCAAGGCCAGCACATCGGCTGCGTGTCACGCGTTGGCGTCAGCCTGCTATCGTGGCACGATTGCCGGGTTAACGACCGAGAACAACCAGATCATGCCGCATACCATCGCGAAGAACCTGTCCCTGATCGCCGCCATCGACCTTGGCTCCAACAGTTTTCACATGGTCGTGGCCAAGGCCCACCATACCGAAATCCGCATTCTCGAGCGGCTCGGCGAGAAGGTTCAGCTTGCCGCCGGCATCGACGAAGAGCGCAAGCTCAGTGAAGAGGCAATGGAACGAGGCCTGGATTGCCTCAAGCGCTTTTCCCAGCTGATCAACGGCATGCCGGCAGGCTCCGTGCGTATCGTCGGTACCAACGCCTTGCGCGAAGCGCGCAACCGTAACGAGTTCATCCAGCGTGCCGAAGCCATCCTCGGCCACCCGGTGGAGGTCATCTCCGGCCGTGAAGAGGCGCGACTGATCTATCTGGGCGTTTCGCACACCCTGGCCGATACCCCCGGCAAACGCCTGGTGGCGGACATCGGCGGCGGCAGTACCGAGTTCATCATCGGCCAGCGCTTCGAGCCGCTGCTGCGCGAAAGCCTGCAGATGGGCTGCGTCAGCTTCACCCAGCGCTACTTCCGCGACGGCAAGATCACCCCGGCCCGCTACGCCCAGGCCTACACCGCCGCGCGCCTGGAGCTGATGAGCATCGAGCATGCCCTGCATCGCCTGACTTGGGACGAGGCCATTGGCTCGTCCGGCACCATCCGCGCCATCGGCGCCGCCATCAAGGCCGGCGGCTTGGGCAATGGCGAGGTCAACGCAGAGGGCCTGGCCTGGGTCAAGCGCAAGCTGTTCAAGCTGGGGGAAGTCGACAAGATCGACTTCGACGGCATCAAGCCGGACCGCCGCACGATCTTCCCGGCGGGCATGGCCATTCTCGAAGCGATTTTCGACGCGCTGGAACTGCAGCGCATGGACCACTGTGACGGCGCCCTGCGCGAAGGTGTGCTGTTCGACCTGCTCGGCCGCCACCACCATGAAGACGTGCGCGAACGCACCCTCAACTCGTTGATGGAACGTTACCACGTGGACCAGGGCCAGGCTGCGCGCGTGGAACGCAAGGCACTGCATGCCTTCGACCAAGTGGCCGATGCCTGGGGGCTGAAAGACGGAAATTGGCGCGATCTGCTGGGCTGGGCCGCGAAAGTGCACGAAGTAGGCCTCGATATCGCCCACTATCACTACCACAAGCACGGCGCCTACCTGATCGAGCACTCCGACCTTTCGGGCTTCTCCCGCGAGGACCAGCAGATGATGGCCTTGCTGGTACGCGGCCACCGCCGCAACATCCCCAAGGACAAGTTCGCCGAGCTGGGTGACGAAGGCATCAAGCTGCTGCGCCTGTGCGTGCTGCTGCGTTTCGCCATTCTGTTTCACCACATCCGTGGCAACCAGCAGATGCCGAAGGTGGTGCTCAAGGCTGGCGATGCAAGCCTGGATGTGGCCTTCCCTGAAGGCTGGCTGGAACAGAACCAGCTGACCCAGGCCGACTTCGCCAACGAGGCGGAGTGGCTGGCCCGGGTCGGCTTCGTCCTCAGCGTACGTTGAGGACCGGGTTGCTCAGGCGCTCCAGCAGGGTCGCCTGGGCACTGCGCGGGTTCTGGTTGCCGGTCGGGGTGATGCGCACGTAGCGCCCGTCTGGCTGCAAGGTCCAGGCGTGGGTGTTGTCGGTCAGGTAGCCTTCCAGCTCCTTCTTCACCCGCAGCAACAGCTTCTTGCCTTCCACCGGGAAGCAGGTCTCGACGCGCTTGTCGAGGTTGCGCTCCATCCAGTCGGCACTGGACAGGTAGATCTGCTCTTCGCCGCCATTGAGGAAGTAGAACACCCGCGTGTGCTCAAGGAAGCGGCCGATGATCGAGCGCACCTGGATATTGTGTGAAACCCCCGGAATGCCTGGGCGCAGGCAGCACATGCCACGCACCACCAGGTCGATCTTCACACCCGACTGACTAGCCTTGTACAGCGCCTTGATGACCTTGGCGTCGGTCAGCGAGTTGAACTTGGCAATGATGTGCGCCGGCTTGCCTTCGAGGGCAAACTGGGTTTCGCGCGCAATCATGTCGAGCATGCCCTTCTTCAGGGTGAACGGCGCGTGCAGCAGCTTTTTCATGCGCAGCGTCTTGCCCATGCCGATGAGCTGGCTGAACAGCTTGCCGACGTCCTCGGTGAGGGCGTCGTCTGAGGTCAGCAAGCTGTAGTCGGTGTACAGGCGGGCATTGCCGGCGTGGTAGTTGCCGGTGCCCAGGTGCGCATAACGCACGATCTCGCCCTGCTCGCGACGCAGGATCAGCATCATCTTGGCGTGGGTCTTGAAACCGACCACGCCGTAGATCACCACCGCACCGGCCGCTTGCAGGCGGCTGGCCATCTGCAGGTTGGACTCTTCGTCGAAGCGCGCGCGCAGTTCGATCACCGCAGTGACCTCCTTGCCGTTACGCGCAGCGTCTACCAGGGCGTCGACAATTTCCGAGTTGGCCCCGGACCGGTACAGGGTCTGGCGCACGGCGAGCACGTGCGGGTCCTTGGCGGCCTGGCGCAGCAGGTCGACCACCGGGGTAAAGGACTCGAAGGGGTGCATCAGCAGTATGTCCTGCTTGCTGATCACGCTGAAAATGTTGTCGGCGTTCACCAGCAGCTTGGGGATCGCCGGGGTGAACGGCGTGTACTGAAGCTCAGGGTGGCTGTCCAGGCCGGTAATGCTGAACAGGCGGGTGAGGTTGACCGGGCCATTGACCTGGTACAGCTCGCTTTCGCTGAGGCTGAACTGCTTGAGCAGGTAGTCCGACAGGTGTTTCGGGCAGGTGTCGGCCACCTCCAGGCGCACGGCGTCGCCGTAACGGCGCGAGAACAGCTCGCCGCGCAGGGCGCGGGCCAGGTCGTCGACTTCTTCGGAGTCCAGCGCCAGGTCGGCGTTACGGGTCAGGCGGAACTGGTAGCAGCCCTTCACCTTCATGCCCTGGAACAGGTCGTCGGCGTGCGCGTGGATCATCGACGACAGGAACACGTAGTTGGCACCCGGGCCGCCCACCTCTTCAGGCACGCGGATAACCCGGGGCAGCAGGCGCGGGGCCGGGATGATCGCCAGGCCCGAGTCGCGACCGAAGGCATCGACCCCCTCCAGCTCGACGATGAAGTTGAGGCTCTTGTTCACCAGCAGCGGGAACGGGTGGGTCGGGTCGAGGCCGATCGGGGTGATGATCGGGGCAATTTCGTCGCGGAAATAGCGGCGCACCCATGTCTTGAGCTTGGGCGTCCAGTAACGGCGGCGAATGAAGCGGATCTGGTGCTTTTCCAGCTCCGGCAGCAGCACGTCGTTGAGGATCGCGTACTGGCGCTCTACCTCGATATGCACCAGCTCGCTGATACGCGCCAGCGCCTGGTGCGGCTGCAGGCCGTCGGCACCGGCCTGTTCACGGGCGAAGTTGATCTGCTTCTTCAGGCCGGCGACGCGGATCTCGAAGAACTCGTCGAGGTTGCTGGAGAAGATCAACAGGAACTTGAGGCGTTCGAGCAGTGGGTAGTTCTCGTCCAGGGCCTGTTCCAGCACGCGGATGTTGAACTGCAGCTGCGAGAGTTCGCGATGAATGTACAGGCTGCTGTCGTCCAGGCCGGGGACGGTGATTGCCGGGGCCGGCGCGGGCGCCGGCGCTGCGGCCACAGGCTCGGCGACCTGTTCCTCTACAGGCTCCGGTTCGGGCGCCGGCGGCAGGTCTGGCGGGGTCTGCACCAACTCTTCCGGGAGCTCCTGGGCATCCTTGATCGCGACAGGGGTGAGCACTTCATTATTCATCTGGCGTTCCTGAGGACGTTAACGCCCTATCATCAATTGAGCGGCAAGATAAGCGCCCATTATGACGCCTGTGTTACACACCAGGGCAAGCCATGGCGCGTGGCCTCTGGCATTGTCTGTGTAGGAATTGTTCACGTCGAGACACATTTGGACACTTTCACGAATGCGCGCGAAGGGGTAGGCTGCGCGTTCATTTCGCCAGCACCTCAGAAAATGCTTCAACAATTCCTGCAGGATTTCGGCTACTTTGCCCTTTTTCTAGGCACCTTCTTCGAAGGCGAGACCATCCTGGTGCTTGCGGGTTTCCTTGCATTCCGTGGGTACATGGACATCAAGCTGGTGTGTCTGGTGGCGTTCCTCGGCAGCTATGCCGGCGACCAGCTGTGGTACTTCATGGGCCGCCGTCACGGGCGCAGGATCCTGGCGCGCAAACCACGCTGGCAAGCAATGGGTGACCGGGCGCTGGACCACATCCGCCGCCATCCCGACATCTGGGTGCTGAGCTTCCGCTTCGTCTATGGCCTGCGTACGGTCATGCCGGTGGCCATTGGCCTGTCGGGCTACCCGCCGCGCCGCTACCTGCTGCTCAATGGCCTTGGCGCGGCCATCTGGGCAATAGCCCTGGGCGCGGCTGCGTACCACTTTGGCGCCATCCTCGAAGGCCTGCTGGGCAACGTGAAGCGTTACGAGCTATGGGTACTTGGTGGCCTGGTGGGGCTGGGCGTTTTGTTGTGGCTGCGCCGGCGTTTCCGCGCCTTGCGCGCGGAGCGCAAGGCGGCGGACCAGGCCCAGGCCCCACAGGCTGAGAAGGCTATAGACCACGAGCAGGAACCAGGCCAGCGGCGCGACCACCGCTAGGCCCAGTGCGCCGGCCAGGTACAGCGCCGGCGCATTCACCACCTGCCGCGCCAGTTCCAGGCGCGCAGCCCAGGGCCGGTTCTCCAGCAACCCGCCCAGCACGAACAGACCAAACGCCATTAACGACCAGCCGAGCACCAGCGCGGCGGCCGGCACGCGTTCGGCTACGTCCATCAGGTAGCTGCCAAAGGCCACATACACCACGAACTGCGCCGCCACGTAAGCTTGCTGCGGGCGGCCCAGGGCAACCTCGAACTTGCGAAACTGCGCCAGGTCCTGCTTGGCCTGTGGGTAACGTGCGGCCACATCGGCCGGGCGCCAACCGGTGGGCATGAACCAGATGCGCAACTTGTCCCGCAGGCTGGCAGTGTGCCGGGCGTCATGCCAGAGCTGGGCATAGAACTGCAGGTTGGCCCACAGCGGGTTCCAGCTGGCCAGCGGCGTGGTTACCCCGAACACCACAGGCTCGGCCGGGTCCTCCTCTTTGAAGGTGCCAAACAGACGGTCCCAGAGAATGAACACACCGCCGTAGTTGCGATCCAAGTAAACAGGGTTTTGCGCATGGTGGACGCGATGGTTGGATGGCGTAATCAACACCCACTCAAGCCAGCCAAGCTTGGGAATGTGCCGGGTATGCACCCAGAACTGGTACAGCAGGTTGAGCGATGCCACGGTGATGAACACCAGTGGCGGCACGCCCAGCAGTGCCAGCGGCAGGTAGAAGATCCACGAGAAGATGAACCCGCTACTGGTCTGGCGCAACGCGGTGGTGAGGTTGTATTCCTCGCTCTGGTGATGCACCGAATGCGCGGCCCACAGCACGTTGCGTTCATGGCCCAGTCGGTGCAGCCAGTAGTAGCAGAAGTCGTACAGGACAAAGGCCAGCAGCCATACCCACCAGGCTTCGGGCGGCAGGCGCAAAAGTGCCAGGTGCTCGAACGCCAGGGCATAGGTCACCAGCCCCGCGCCTTTGGTCAGCAACCCGGTGCTGGTCGACAGCACGCCGGTACTCAGGCTGTTGATCGAATCGGCCAAGGTAAAGTTGCGCTGGCCACGCACACGGTCGGCCACCAGCTCCACGGCGATGAGCACGAAGAAGAACGGCACGGCCAGCAATATCAGGTCCATGGGTACGGCCTCAGGCGGTATCCATCAAGATTAGGCCGCGCCTGCGGCAACCCCTATGGCGACATCTGCCAAACTAGAGGACATTTAGCGCCTCGACACTGGAGTAATGAGCATGACAAAAAAAGTAGCGGTGATTCTTTCCGGCTGTGGCGTGTATGACGGCGCCGAAATCCACGAAAGCGTGATCACCCTGCTGCGCCTCGACCAGCGCGGTGCGCAGGTGCAGTGCTTCGCGCCGAACATTGCGCAGATGCATGTCATCAACCATCTGACCGGCGAGCAAATGCCCGAGTCGCGCAATGTGCTGGTGGAGTCGGCGCGCATTGCCCGTGGCGAGGTCAAGGACATCCGCGAAGCCAAGGCCGAGGAATTCGATGCGCTGATCGTGCCGGGGGGGTTCGGGGCGGCGAAAAACCTGTCCAACTTCGCCGTGGAAGGCGCCAACTGCAGCGTCAACCCGGACGTGCTGGAGCTGGCCGAAGCCTTTGCCGACGCCTGCAAGCCGGTTGGCCTGATTTGCATTTCGCCGGCACTGGCCGCAAAAATCTACGGGCCGGGCGTGGTCTGCACCATCGGTAGCGACGCCGGTACTGCGGCGGCTGTCGAGAAGATGGGCGGCACCCATGAGGAGTGCGATGTACACGACATTGTCGAAGACACCCAGCGCAAGCTTGTGACTACCCCGGCTTACATGGAAGCCAAGTCGATCAGCGAAGCGGCGGGCGGGATCTACAAGCTGGTGGACCGGGTGCTGGAACTCACACACGAGTAAGCCCCAAGCATGCGCGGCCCTGCGGGGCAGCCTTGCTAACACTCTAGAAGCTGGCGCAATCCCTGTGGGAGCGGCTTTAGCCGCGAACACCGGCGAAGCCGGTGCCATGCACCGCGCTGCCTGCTTCGCGGGTAAACCCGCTCCCACAGGTCAGCGAAATAGCCGATGCCCCGAACTGTATTCAGGCTTTGCAAAGCCGGGCAATGATCCGGTCCAGCGCATTGGCAAACGCCTGCTTTTCACGTTCACCATAAGCCGCCTGCCCTCCCCCCACCTGGCCCTGCTCACGCAGCTCGGTGAACAGGTTGCGCGCCGCCAGGCGGTCACCCATGTTGCGCTCGTCGAATTCGCGCCCGCGCGGGTCCAGCACGGTCACACCCTTTTTCACCAGGCGGTCAGCCAGCGGCACATCACTGCAGATCACCAGCTCGCCCGGCACAGCGTGTTCGACCAGGTAGTCGTCGGCTGCGTCCATGCCGCTGGGTACCACGATCAGGCGCACGATCGCGAACGCTGGTTTGGCCACGGCCTGGCCCGCCACCATCACCACTTCGAACTTGCGCTTGAGGGCGAACTTGACGATCAGATCCTTGGCCGCCTTGGGGCAGGCGTCGGCATCGATCCATACACGCATCGGAATTTCTCTACATGAAATCAGTGCGCCCATCATGCCTGAAGCGCAGCAAAAGCTGGAGCAGGCGCGCGCTGGAAAAATGGCGCCAAAAATCCCAATTAGCGCTTATCCGGCCCCACCACTCAGGCTACACTCGCCACAGCTTTACTGGCCTGCCCGAGCGCACAATGAACCACCCTCACGAAATCCGCCCTGACCTGGACGAAGGCATCGATCGCAAGGTCCTGGCGACATTGCGTGCGCGTTTCCTGCAGCTGAACCAGGGGAGGCTGCAACGGGCAATGGAAGGCCTGTCGACACGCCAGCAACAGGTACTGACGCTACTGCCGCTGCTGTTTCACGTGAACCATCCGCTGTTGCCGGGCTACGTCTCGGGTAGCACACCGGCTGGCGTGTCGGGCTACGAGCCAGGTGCCGAGCTGGTGGTCGAGGCCCAGCGCCTAGCCCGCTCGTTCACCTACAAGGCCCGCCATGGCAACCCGCCACGGCCGATCCATGGCCTCTACCTGATGGGCAGCCTGGGCTCACTGGCCCAGGCCGAGCACAGCGACATGGACCTGTGGGTGTGCCATGCGCCCGGCTTGCCCGAGCACTTGCTGGGAGAACTGCGCCGCAAGTGCCAATTGCTAGAGGATTGGGCGGCAAGCCTGGGCGCCGAGGCGCATTTCTTCCTGATCGACACGCAAGGCTTTGCCCAGGGCCAACGCGACGGCCAACTGGGCTCCGACGACTGCGGTACCACCCAGCACTACCTGCTCCTGGACGAGTTCTACCGCACCACCCTCTGGCTGGCAGGGCGCACACCCCTGTGGTGGCTGGTACCCGTCTACCAGGAGCACAATTACCGCGCCTACACGCAGACCCTGCTGACCAAGCGTTTCATCCGCAGCCAGGATGCACTCGACCTCGGCAACCTGGCGCACATCCCGCCCGGCGAGTTCGTCGGTGCCGGCCTGTGGCAACTGTTCAAGGGCATCGATTCGCCCTACAAATCGCTGCTCAAGCAGTTGCTGACCGAGACCTACGCCAGTGAACACCCGGCCGTCCGCTGCCTGAGCCTGGATTACAAGCAGGCGGTGTTCGCCAACCAGCTCGACCTCGACGAGCTGGACCCGTATGTGATGGTGTACCGACGCATCGAACGTTACCTGCTGCAACGTGGCGAGCCCGCGCGTCTGGAACTGGTAAGGCGCAGCCTGTACCTGAAGGTGAACAAGAAGCTCAGCGACCAGGGCCGCGCCAATGGCTGGCAGCGCCGGCTGTTGCAGCGCCTGGCAGACGAGTGGGGCTGGGACGAGCGTCAGCTGGCCCTGCTGGATAGCCGCAGCCAATGGAAAGTGCAGCAAGTCGCTGTCGAGCGCCGCGAACTGGTGGCTGAGCTGAACCATAGCTACCGCTTCCTCAGCCAGTTTGCCAGCACCCAGAACGCCAGCAGCCGCGCCGACCAGCGCGACCTCAATGTGCTGGGCCGGCGCCTGTATGCGGCCTTCGAGCGCCGCGCCGGCAAGGTCGAGGTGATCAACCCCGGCATCGCCCCGGACCTGGCCGAAGGCACCCTGACCCTGGTCCAGGCGCCCAACCGCAAGGAGCCCGGCAGCTACCACTGGGAGCTGTACAGCGGCAACCTGAGTACCCACGAGGTGGAGCACTTCAGCCCGATCAAACGCTGCCGCGAGCTGCTTGAACTGCTGGCCTGGGCCCACCGCAACGGCGTGATCGACAGCAGCACGCGCCTGGCGCTGCACCCGGGCGTCAGCGACCTCAGCGAGTTCGAGCTGTTCAACCTGATGGGTTGCCTGCAGCAAAGCATTCCCCTGCCCTTGCCGATCGTCAGCGAAGTGCGCCTGCTGCAGCCCAGCGTTGCCGACGAGGTGCTGTTGCTGGTCAATGTCGCCATCGACCCGCTGCGCCATCACCGCGACCTGAACATCCTGATGACCACCGAGCGTACCGATTCGTTGAGCTACGCAGGCGTGCGCGAAAACCTGGTGCTGACCCTGGACCAGGTCACCCTGAACAGCTGGAACGAAGTGCTGGTCCAGCGCTACGACGGTGAGCACGCGCTGGTGCGCTGCCTGCGGGACTTCCTCAACAGCCCGGTGCTGCGCGGCCACCGGCCACGGGTACGGGTGCGCTGTTTTTGCCAGAGCCGCGCGCAGGCCATCGGCCAGCGCGTGGAGGAAATTTTCGACACGGTGCAACTGCTGCTGGACCAAGGCTTGAACCACCGCTACCTGCTACAGGTGGCCCAACACACCCATGTGCTGGAGCTGTTGGCCGGGCATGTCGGCCTGGCCACCCTGGCCGAGCACGAAGCCCTGCTGGCCCACCTGGGCGAGGAGCGTAGCGCCTACAGCCCGCTGTACCTGGATAGCAACGCACTGCTGGACCACGACTTGCGCCTGGTGCTGGAACAGGGCCGCCCGGCTTGCATCCAGGTGTTCTACCGCCTGCAGGGTGGCTGGGCCGAGTTGTATGTGCTGGATGAATACAATGCCCTGTGGCAGCAGCGCCTTCCCCTGCATGACGAAGCGCACCTGCTGCTGCCACTGCAACGCTTCCTGCGATCAGTGGTGATGCGCCGTGATGCCCGGCTGCCGCTGGATACCCAGCGCGCTGCCTCGCTGGACATCCACTACGCGCAACTGTTGCCTTCCGGCGCTGGCAAGGCGCGCAGCATCGAGGCGCGCCAGGCTCCGGTCGAAGGCAGCGGCCAGCCTTACTATGAGGTGCAGGCCATCATCCAGGCCGGAGTGGCGGGTGCGGCACATGTGACGCTGTACTGCGACCAGCAAGAGTTTTCCGAGCTGGAGCATGGTGGTCAGCTGTATGCAGTGGTGGCCAGGCAGATCATCGGGCAACGCCGCGGTGCCGGACAATACCGGTGCTACATCACCGACCTGGATTTGTCCGAGCTGCTGGATGACCGGCTGGGCGCGACGCAGGTGTACCTGAGCTACAAGCGGGTGCTGGAGCAGGCGTTGAATGAGGGGTTGGAGCAGGTGCTAAGTGAATGATCGGGGGCCGCTGCGCGGCCCCCTTGCCCTTACAGGTCGTAATCGCCCGCCGCTTCGGGCTGGTACTCCACTTCCAGCAGCTTCAGCTTGAGGGTCTTGCCACCCGGTGCCGGCCAGTCGATCTGCTCGCCCACCGACAGCCCCAGCAAAGCGCAGCCGATCGGTGCCAGGACCGAGACATTGCCTTCCGGCCCTGCGTCCTTCGGATAGACCAACGTCAGGTGGTAGTCCTTGCCGCTGGCTTCCTCACGGCAGTGCACGCGCGAGTTCATGGTCACCACGCCCGCTGGCACGTCCTCGTGACCGACCACCTGCTCGGCGCGGTCCAGCTCGTCCTGCAGGGCGAGCACACCCGGCGTACTCTCGTCGAGGCTGTCGATAAGACGCTCCAGACGCTGTACGTCCAATCGGGTGAGGATGAGGGAAGGCTTGGTGCTCATGATCCAGTCAGACTCCTTTGAACAGGCGATTTTCGTCGGGCAGATAAAGCAAAACCCCGCCCAAGGGCGGGGTTTGTGAATGCTTTGGCGTCACCGACGCAGAACTCGACACTACCACAGCCGGGCAAATACTCAAGCCCCTGCTCTCAGTGTGCCTTAGCCTGGTCGCGCAGGAGCTGTGCCTCGCGGCAGATTTGCCGACGCCGTGCGTCATCGGCGGAACGCCATTCGCGAATGTGCTCCACATGCCGCTGGCAGCCGGTGCACACCCGCTGTTCGTCCAGCCGGCAAACGCTGATGCACGGCGATGGCACGGCGGGGCTGACGTTGCTGTAGAGCGGCTTGGGTGGCCGGGCCGGGGCGCTACTCATGTCAGATCTCGTCGAAGTCCAGCTTCTCGCCGGCCCGCTCCCAGACGATGCGCTCGAGCATTTCGCCCAGCAGCTCTTCGCTCTTCTCGCACACCCACTTGCCGCTTTCTTCGTCGTAGTCGAAGTGGAAGCCACCGGAACGGTCGGCCAGCCACAGCTGGCGCAGCGGTTCCTGGCGGCTGAAGATCAGCTGGGCGCCACCTTCGAACTTGACGGTGAGGACCCCGGCGGAGTTCTCCATGTCCAGGTCCATGCCGCTCTCGTCGAACAGGTCTTCCAGGGCCTGTTGGGTCGCGTCGACCAGATCATGGAAACGCGCTTCACTCAAACTCATTGCAGGAACCTCGAAATTGGCTGCTTTACAGGCAAGCCGGGCAAGATACGGGCGCTTGGCGCCGAATGCAAAGATTAGCCATTGAAGGCGGTAAGAATAGCCCGCCCGGCGGACCGGCCCTTGCATAGGCAAGCCGCCGGTCGCTCGGTATACTCGGGCGCAATACTGCATTTTTCTAAGGATTTCACCCATGAAGCGCCTGATTTCCTCCTTCGCGGCGCTGGTCGCTGTTGCCTGCCTCGTTTCGGCCTGCGGCCAGAAAGGCCCGCTGTATCTGCCTGAAGACGGCGATAACGGCAAAGCGCACAAGTCGCACCAGCACCAGCCAAAAGCCAAGCCGGCCCCGGCGCCAGCGCAGCAGCCCGAGCTGCAGTCCGAGCCCGAGCAGTCGCCTGCGCAGTAAGGAAACCAGATGAACGCTTTCAACTACCGCGACGGCCAGCTGTTCGCGGAAGGGGTGGCCCTGTCGGCCGTCGCCGAACGTTTCGGCACCCCCACCTACGTGTATTCGCGCGCCCACATCGAGGCCCAGTACCGCAGCTACACCGACGCCCTGCAAGGCGCCGAGCACCTGGTGTGCTTCGCGGTCAAGGCCAACTCCAACCTCGGCGTGCTGAACGTGCTGGCACGCCTGGGCGCAGGCTTCGACATTGTCTCTGGCGGTGAGCTGGAGCGCGTGCTGGCTGCTGGCGGGCGCGCCGACCGCGTGGTGTTCTCCGGCGTCGGCAAAACCCGCGAAGACATGCGCCGCGCCCTGGAAGTGGGCGTGCACTGCTTCAACGTCGAATCCACCGACGAGCTGGAGCGCCTGCAAGTCGTGGCCGCCGAAATGGGCAAGGTCGCCCCGGTGTCGCTGCGGGTAAACCCGGATGTAGACGCCGGCACCCACCCGTACATCTCCACGGGCCTTAAAGAAAACAAGTTCGGTATTGCCATCGCCGACGCCGAGGCCATCTACGTGCGTGCCGCGCAGCTTCCGAACCTGGAAGTGGTCGGCGTCGACTGCCACATCGGCTCGCAGCTGACCACCGTGGAGCCGTTCCTCGATGCCCTCGACCGCCTGCTGGACCTGGTCGATCGCCTCGCCGACTGCGGCATCCACCTGCGCCACCTGGACCTGGGTGGCGGCGTTGGCGTGCGCTACCGCGACGAAGAGCCACCGCTGGTGGCCGACTACATCAAGGCTATTCGCGAACGCGTAGGCAAGCGCGACCTGGCCCTGGTGTTCGAGCCGGGCCGCTACATCGTGGCCAACGCCGGCGTGTTGCTGACCCGCGTGGAATACCTCAAGCACACAGAACACAAAGACTTCGCCATCATTGATGCGGCAATGAACGACCTGATTCGCCCGGCCCTTTACCAGGCCTGGATGGGTGTCAGCGCGGTCATCCCACGCGAAGGCGAAGGGCGTGCCTACGACCTGGTCGGCCCAATCTGCGAGACCGGCGACTTCCTCGGCAAGGACCGCGTGTTGAACCTGGCCGAAGGCGACCTGCTGGCCGTGCAGTCCGCGGGCGCCTATGGTTTTGTCATGAGTTCCAACTACAACACCCGTGGCCGTTGCGCTGAAATCCTGGTCGACGGCGACCAGGCGTTCGAAGTACGCCGCCGCGAGACCATCGCCGAACTGTACGCTGGCGAAAGCCTGCTGCCGGAGTAAGCCCATGCTGCTGCGTTTTACCAAGATGCACGGCCTGGGCAACGACTTCATGGTCCTCGACCTGGTCAGCCAGCACGCGCATATCCAGCCAAAGCACGCCAAGCAATGGGGTGACCGCCATACCGGCATCGGCTTCGACCAGTTGCTGATCGTCGAGGCGCCGAACAACCCGGAAGTGGACTTCCGCTACCGCATCTTCAACGCCGACGGCTCTGAAGTGGAACAGTGCGGTAACGGTGCGCGCTGCTTCGCCCGTTTTGTGCTGGACAAGCGCCTGACCGCGAAAAAGCGCATTCGCGTGGAAACCAAAAGCGGCATCATCGTGCTGGACGTGCAGAACGACGGCCAGGTGAGTGTCGACATGGGCCCACCGCGGTTCATTCCTGCCGAAATCCCCTTTGTCGCTGACGAGCAGGCGCTGAACTACCCACTGGAAGTCGACGGCCAGCTGCATTCGATTGCCGCCGTGTCCATGGGGAACCCGCATGCCGTGCTGCGCGTCGACGACGTGCATACTGCCCCCGTGCATGAGCTGGGCCCGAAGATCGAAAACCACCCACGCTTCCCGCAGCGGGTGAATGCCGGCTTCCTCCAGGTCATCGACCGCCACCGCGCCAACCTGCGCGTGTGGGAACGCGGCGCGGGCGAAACCCAGGCCTGCGGCACCGGCGCTTGCGCTGCGGCCGTGGCAGCGATCAGCCAAGGCTGGATGGATTCCCCGGTGTCCCTCGACCTGCCCGGTGGCCGCCTGCACATCGAATGGGCCGGCCCCGGCAAGCCCGTGTTGATGACCGGCCCTGCCGTGCGCGTCTACGAAGGACAGGTTCGTCTCTAAGCGAGTAACCGCCATGACCGATCAGCCCAAGGTTGTACCCCAGCAGTCCGCCGAGCTCGATGCCGAAGCGGTGGTCGCCTACCTGCGCGCCCACCCCACCTTCTTCGCCGAGCACGATGAGCTGCTGATCGAACAGCACATCCCGCACCAGCGTGGCGACAGCGTGTCCCTGGTGGAACGCCAGCTCAAGCTGCTGCGTGACCGCAACATCGAGATGCGCCATCGCCTTTCGCAACTGATGGACGTGGCCCGCGACAACGACCGGCTGTTCGACAAGACCCGACGGCTGATCCTCGACTTGCTCGACGCCGGTACCCTGGAAGAGGTGGTGATGGCGGTCGAAGACAGCCTGCGCCAGGAATTCCAGGTGCCCTTCGTCAGCCTCATCCTGTTCGGCGACAACGTTGCGCCGGTCGGGCGCTGGGTCAGCAACGCCGAGGCGCAACAGGCCATCGGTGCACTGCTGGGCGGCGGCAAGACGGTCAGTGGCAACCTCCGTGAACACGAGCTGGCGTTCCTGTTCGGTGAAGAACAGCGCCGGGAGGTGGGTTCCAGCGCCGTGGCCACCCTCGAATACCAGGGGCTGCACGGGGTACTGGCGATCGGCAGCCGCGACCCGCAACACTACAAGAGCAGCGTCGGCACCCTGTTCCTCGGCTACATCGCCGAAGTGCTCGGCCGCGTTGTACCGCGCGTTACCCAGACCCTGCGCTCGGTACGCTGATGGAACGCCAGCTGGAGGCTTATTGCGCACACCTGCGCAACGAGCGCCAGGTGTCGGAGCACACCTTGCTGGGTTACCGCCGCGACCTGGACAAGGTCATCGCCTATTGCAAGGAACACGCTATTGACGGTTGGCAGGCGCTGCAGATCCAGCAGCTGCGCCAGCTGATCGCGCGCCTGCACCACCATGGCCAGTCCTCACGCAGCCTGGCGCGGCTGCTGTCGGCGGTGCGCGGCCTGTACCGCTACCTCAACCGCGAAGGCCTGTGCCAGCACGACCCGGCCACCGGCCTGAGCGCGCCCAAGGGTGAGCGCCGGCTGCCCAAGGTGCTGGACACCGACCGCGCCCTGCAGCTGCTTGATGGCGGCGTCGACGACGACTTCATCGCCCGCCGTGACCAAGCCATTCTTGAACTGTTTTATTCGTCTGGCCTGCGCCTGTCCGAACTGACCAACCTCGACCTCGATAACATCGACCTCGCCGCCGGCCTGGTGCAGGTGCTGGGCAAGGGTGGCAAGGCCCGCGTCCTGCCGGTTGGCCGCAAGGCCCGCGAGGCGCTGCAGGCTTGGTACCGCCTGCGCGGCATCGGCAACCCGCGTGACCGCGCAGTGTTCATCACCCGCCAGGGCAACCGCATCACGCCACGGGCTGTGCAGCAACGGGTGAAGAAGGCGGGTGAGCGCGAGCTGGGCCAGCACCTGCACCCGCACATGCTTCGCCATTCCTTCGCCAGCCATGTGCTGGAATCGTCCCAGGACCTGCGGGCGGTGCAAGAGATGCTCGGCCATGCCGACATCAGTACCACGCAGATCTACACCCACCTGGACTTCCAGCACCTGGCCGCGGTGTACGACAGCGCCCACCCTCGGGCCAAACGCAGCAAAGGCACAGACTCATGAGCATCAAGCTGATCACATTCGACCTCGACGACACCCTGTGGGACACCGCGCCGGTCATCGCCAGCGCTGAAGTCGTGCTGCGCGACTGGCTCGAAGCCAACGCCCCGATCCTGGGCGGCGTGCCGGTGGAGCACCTGTTCGCCATCCGCGAGCGCCTGGTACAGGCCGAGCCCGGCCTCAAGCACCGCATCAGCGCCCTGCGCCGACGGGTCCTGTTCCATGCCCTGGAAGAGGTCGGCTACAGCGAGAAGCAAGCGCAGGCGCTGGCCAACGAAGGCTTTGAAGTGTTCCTGCATGCTCGCCACCAGGTGGAGATCTTCCCCGAGGTGCAGCCGGTGCTGGAGATCCTGCGCCATCACTACACCCTGGGCGTGGTCACCAACGGCAATGCCGATGTGAGCCGGCTGGGGCTGGCGGACTACTTCCGCTTTGCCCTGTGCGCCGAAGACCTCGGCATCGGCAAGCCGGACCCGGCACCGTTCCTGGAAGCCCTGCGCCGCGGCGAGGTGGACGCCAGCGCCGCCGTTCACATCGGCGACCACCCCGGCGATGATATCGCAGGGGCCCAGCGCGCCGGGCTACGGGCCGTCTGGTTCAACCCCCAGGGCAAGGCCTGGACGGGTGAGCAGGCACCAGATGCCGAGATCCAGCGCCTTTCGCAGCTGCCCGACGTCCTTTCGCGCTGGCGCTGACAGGGGCCGCTGTGCGGCCCTATCGCCGGCAAGCCAGCTCCCACAGGGATCGCGCAAGGCTGAGGCCCTCGGTGATCCTGTGGGAGCTGGCTTGCCGGCGATAGGGCCAGTACAGCCAGCACAAAACCCACAGGCACAAAAAAAGCCCGCAGCGACGGCGGGCTTTTTTGCGTTCAGCCACTCAGATAGGGCGGCTGCCGTATTTGTTGTCCGGCTTCTTGGGCGGGTCGGCGACCACGTTGGCCTCGACTTCCTGCACCTTGCCACCGCGCGAAAGGAATTCTTCCATCGCCTTGGCCAGTGCATCACGCTCCTTCTGCTTGGCTTCCATGCTCGGCATCTCGTCTACCGAGACAGCCGCCTTGGATTTGCCCTTGGCAGCAGGTGCCGGGCTGCTGTCGTCATCGCCAGCGTCTTCAACGCCGTCGTCAGCCGCCGCTTCGAGGCCTTCATCAGCCTCGTCTTCATCGCCTACTTCGAGGTCGTCGTTTTCCAGATCGTCGTCGCTCATGTTCTACCTCATGACTTGCGAAAAGCAGGTTAGTTATAGACCAGTGCAGCCGTAGACCGGCAGCCACCAGTGAAAATTCAACTGGCCGTGGGTTAGGCCACTGCCCATGGGTCGGCGCTCCTGTTGGGAGGCGGCACCCAGCAGGCCCTGCTCCTGGCAGGACCTGACAAATCCATCTAGCCCCTGCTGGCCACACGCTATTGGCAAGCCTAGCAAAGGCTGGCGAAGTGTGTGGACTACACGTCAAACACCCTTCGGCGCGCATTCTAGCGCGCCCGTGGAAAAAGCAAAGCACCATAAACGCCCTACGACTTGTAAGTTTTTTACCTACGTCGCGAACGTGACGGATAAACCGTTTGCCAAGCGCGAAATGCTGAAAATCTGGCAAAAAAATGCCCGGCAAGCCGGGCAAGTTTTTACCGCGTCGCAGTTACAGGTTGTAGCCGCGTTCGTTGTGCTGAGCCAGGTCGAGGCCGACCGACTCTTCTTCTTCGTTGACCCGCAGGCCCATCACCACATCCAGCACCTTGAGGATCACGTAGGTGACGATGGCGGTGTAGACCACGGTAAAGATCACGCCCTTGGCCTGGATCCAGACCTGCATGCCGATATCGGTGACGGTACCGAAGCCGCCCAGCGCCGGGGCTGCGAACACACCGGTAAGGATGGCACCGATGATGCCGCCGATGCCGTGCACGCCGAAGGCATCCAGCGAGTCGTCATAGCCGAGCCTGCGCTTGAGGGTGGTGGCGCAGAAGTAGCAGATCACACCCGAAGCCAAGCCGATCACCAGGGCGCCCATCGGGCCCACGGTACCTGCAGCCGGGGTAATGGCAACCAGGCCGGCAACCACGCCCGAAGCGATGCCCAGTGCGCTGGGTTTGCCGTGACCGATCCACTCGGCGAACATCCAGCCCAGTGCAGCAGCAGCGGTGGCGATCTGGGTGACCAGCATGGCCATGCCAGCGGTGCCGTTGGCGGCAGCGGCGGAGCCTGCGTTGAAGCCGAACCAGCCGATCCACAGCATGGCGGCGCCCATCAGTGTATAGCCCAGGTTGTGCGGGGCCATCGGGGTGGTCGGGTAGCCCTTGCGCTTGCCCAGCACCAGGCAGCAGACCAGGCCTGCGATACCCGCGTTGATGTGCACCACGGTGCCGCCAGCGAAGTCCAGTACGCCCCAGTCCCACATCAGTGCACCGTCACCGCTCCACACCATGTGCGCGATCGGCGCATACACCAGGGTGAACCAGATGCCCATGAACACCAGCATCGCGGAGAACTTCATGCGCTCGGCGAAAGCACCCACGATCAGTGCCGGGGTGATGATGGCGAAGGTCATCTGGAAGGTGATGAAGACCGCTTCAGGGAACAGCGCGGTGGCCGACGTCAGGTTCTCGGGCGTGACGCCGCTGAGGAAGGCCTTGGAGAAGCCGCCGACGAAGGAATTGAAGTTGAGCACGCCCTTTTCCATACCGGTGGTATCGAAGGCCATGCTGTAGCCGTAGACGACCCAGAGAATGCTCATCAGGCCGGTGATTGCAAAGCACTGCATCATCACCGACAGCACGTTCTTGGAACGCACCATACCGCCATAGAACAGGGCCAGGCCCGGGATAGTCATGAACAGCACCAGCGCCGTTGCAGTCAGCATCCAGGCGGTGTCGCCGGAGTTCAGCGCTGGGGCAGCTTCCTCTGCCAAGGCAAGCCCGGGCATTACGAGGGACAATAGGGCTCCTAGCCCTGCGATCTTACGCAGAGTCATGTTGTTTTCTCCTGGGGCGTTGGGTTTGGTGAGGCTTTTTTGCTGCTTAGATCGCGTCGGTATCGGTTTCGCCGGTACGGATGCGGATCGCCTGCTCCAGATTCACCACGAAAATCTTGCCGTCACCGATCTTGCCGGTGTTGGCTGCCTTGGTGATGGCTTCGATTACCCGATCAAGGTCCTTGTCATCGATGGCGACATCGATCTTCACCTTGGGCAGAAAATCGACCACATATTCAGCACCGCGATACAGCTCGGTGTGGCCCTTCTGCCGGCCGAAGCCTTTGACTTCAGTAACAGTGATGCCCTGCACGCCGATTTCCGACAGCGACTCGCGCACGTCGTCCAGCTTGAACGGCTTGATGATGGCTGTGACTAGCTTCATGAAACTCTCTCCCGATTTGGTGGACTTGCCCCAGGAAAACAAACCCGTCTCAAGTCTAAGCGCAGCGGTTGGCTTTGTAACGCGTCGTCGGCATCCGGCTCCGCGTGCGCACTGCTTGGTCACAAAGAACTGCATCAGTGCATGGCTCGTACAGGTCTTTGCAGAAACCTTGCCAGTTCCGGCAAATCACCAGAAAACAGCGAGTTATGCGAAAGGGTCGGGATTGGCCAGTCGCCAGCATGGAAAACATGCACAGTTTCGGTGCGCACCGGCAGGGCGCATTGCGCGATAAATGTGCAATCCATTGAAAACGTCACCGGTCCCACAAGCCCCTCCCACAAGGGGCAATGTGCACTCAAGCGTCAGGTTTGTGCGTGCTACACTGCCGGCCATTTCTCAGTTTCAGTGGACAGCCCCATGCTTGCGCCCAAAGCCCTTCTCGATGCCCTGAGCGACCAGGCCTCGCGCCTGTTCAGCAGCGATACCGCCCAGCCCCGTGCAGAACTGGAAAGCCAGTTCAAGGTGCTGATGCAAGGTGCCTTCAGCAAGCTGGACCTGGTCAGCCGTGACGAATTCGACAGCCAGATGGTCGTGCTGGCGCGCACCCGCGCTCGCCTGGAGGCCTTGGAAAAACAAGTTGCCGAGCTGGAAGCACGCATGACGCCCGGCGCGCAAGAATAACTCGCAATACAAGGCGCTTTTGCCACCAAAGTCAGCGCACGCAATGCTTTGAAGGCAAAGTCACCGACGTTCAGCCCATCGCGGTCAGTGCCACGGTGTCAGGCCGAGCCCCCCATGCGGGCCGCCTCGAGGATTGCCTGTTTCGGCGGCAACTCGCTGGCATGCAAGGTGCCGCGAAACAAGGTCGCACCACATTGGGTAACCAAGGTCTTCACCCGGTTGTGCGAGTTGAGGATCTCGGCCTGGATGTCTTCGATGGCTGAATCCCCAGGCTGCAAGGCAGCCGCACGGTTGGCCCATTCGATGGCGGCAAAACGGCTCTGCTTGCGGGTGCCGCGCCCCTGCATCCAGGCCAACCCCAGTTCGGCACTGGCGCGCCCGGCAATCCACGCGTCCGGGTGCTCGACCAGGCTCGACAGGTAGGCAACCGCCTCGGATCGCTCCTGCGCTTCGCCAAACTGGCGCAACAGCATTCCCAGATGCAAGCGCGCGCGAGCATTGGTCTGCGGATTACCCAACGCATCGACCAGCAGGCGTCTGACAGCCAGCATGGCACTTCGCTCATTCAGGTCCTCATCGCCATCCATGCGCAGGCAGGCGAGGTTGTACTTGGCCTGCCTGCTGCCCGCCTCTACCGCACGCTGCAGCCAATACTCAGCCGCCTCGTCATCCAGATAGTGCGCCGGGGTGTTGCCCAGCCCGCCGCTGTGCAGCTCGTACAGGCCTAGGGCAGCCCCCGGCAAGCTCAGCTCGGCACAGCGCTCGTACAGGTAACACGCCACCTCATGCCGGTTGGCAGCCCACAGCAGCCGCGCAACAGCGAGCACCTCGAAGCCTGGCGCCTGGCCCTCGCGCTGGCGCGTTACCGCCACCTGCGACCATAGCCTTGCCTGCTCGGCCGAACGTGGCAGCCCCCACAGGCCGAAGCGATGCCCGGCAGCACGCATTGCACAGGCGCCAGCATGCGAGCGGCCTTCACACAGGCGCTCGATGGCGGTGCGCAACAGTTGGTGTTCATCTGCCATGCCATCGCGAAGTATCAGCCCGACCAGGCAGCGAAATGGCTCGCCCATGGCAGCGATGGCACCGTGATCGGCGTTACATGCCAAGCTCGCGGCGAAATCGCGCATACCGCCGGCATGATCTTGCAAGGCACTGCTACGCAGCGCGCCTCGCCAAGCCAGCACAACGGCGCTTTCCCTTGGCCTCAGCGGGAGCTGCAACCAGGCATCGAACAGTTGCTGCCAGTCGGCGACAGCCTGCAACTGTTCGCTATGTGGCAGTTTCAGCCGGTCTTCGACGGCCATCCAGCGCAACGCATTGCGCAACGCTTCGTCCCACGCCTCGCACAATGGCCCATTGGCCAACAGGTCTAACGCATCGAAGCTGGCGCCCCAACGGGGCAGCAGGTAATCGGCGAGGGCCTGGATCGCTTCATAACAACCAGGGCGTGCCACCAGCGCATGGCGCAACCAGTAATAGCGTGGTGCTTCGTTTTCGTGATCGACCCGCCTGCTGAGGCACGCCGGCAACGCTTGGGGCAGCTCGGCCAAGGGCAACAACCCATGCTTCACCAGTAATGGCGCCGCGGCTTCCTGCACTTCCACATCGGCATGGGCGCTGGGCCTGTACCGCGCAGGCTGCCCCTGAAACAGTTCGATCAACCAGCCAGGCTCGCGCAGCTGCGCACTGATACGCAGCATGCCAATGGCCGCTGCCACGGGTTGTGCGCAGCGGTCCATTGCACGCAACAGGTGCGCGGTCGCGGTTTCACATATTTGCTCGACGGCCAGCAAGCGCGCAGCGTTGCGCTGGCCAGCACCCTGCACCTGGCAAGCCCGGTGGAAGCAGTGCATGCCCATTACCACCTGTGGGTGATAAGCCTTCGGGCAGGCGTGAATCCAGGCTTTGATGACTTGGCTCAGGGCCCTGTCACCCTGGCTTTGCGGGTCGACCAACATGTGCCCTTCGATGGCCACAAGGTAGGCCGGGAACTCGCCGGGCGGGGCTTGGCGCCATTGCGCCTCAAGGCTGTCGAAAAAGCAGGTGAGTTCAATGAATGAATTGGCCTGCACCAGTTCGCGGATGACCTGGCGCATGTGGGTGAGCGTTTGCACGGCGCAATACCTCAAGTCCATTTGAAAGAAGACGCTGTGCCATCCCATGGCAACGGCATTTGCCCAACAACACTAAGCCATACCACGCACCTGCGCAAAGATTATTGGATCCATTTTTTGCCGATTTTTAAGAAAACACAGGGAAAAAACCTGCTCTGCAAAACCACGACGCACACTTGTTGCGCCTGTCGTGGCCACCATCGCTATCCTTGACCCAGCCGCAGGAAGCGGCCCTTTTTCAGCGACAACGGAGCGTCCATGTCCCTAGCCATCGTCCACAGCCGCGCCCAGGTGGGTGTGCAGGCACCCTCGGTCAGCGTCGAAACCCACCTGGCCAACGGCCTGCCTCATCTCACCCTGGTTGGCCTGCCAGAAACCACGGTCAAGGAGAGCAAAGACCGGGTACGCAGTGCCATCGTCAACTCCGGGCTGAACTATCCACAGCGGCGCATAACCCAGAACCTGGCCCCCGCCGACTTGCCCAAGGACGGCGGGCGCTACGACCTGGCCATTGCCCTGGGCATTCTGGCCGCCGACGGCCAGGTGCCAGCGGCCAGCCTTGCAGAGGTCGAGTGCCTGGGCGAACTGGCGTTGTCGGGCAAATTGCGGGCGGTGCAAGGCGTGCTGCCGGCGGCCTTGGCGGCACGCGAGGCGGGCCGCTCGCTGGTGGTTCCACGGGAGAATGCCGAGGAAGCCAGCCTGGCCGGCGGGCTGGTGGTGTATGCGGTGGGGCACCTGCTGGAGCTGGTTGCCCACCTGACCGGCCAGGTGCCGCTGGCGCCTTACGCGGCCAACGGGTTGGTCCTGCATCAACGTCCCTACCCTGACCTGAGCGAGGTGCAAGGCCAGCTGGCGGCCAAACGCGCATTGATGCTGGCGGCGGCTGGGGCGCACAACCTGCTATTCACCGGGCCACCCGGCACCGGCAAGACCTTGCTCGCCAGCCGCCTGCCAGGGCTGCTGCCACCGTTGGACGAGCACGAGGCGCTCGAGGTGGCGGCCATCCAGTCGGTCAGCGGGCATACACCGCTGAACAGCTGGCCGCAGCGACCCTTTCGCCACCCCCACCACTCCGCATCCGGCCCGGCACTGGTCGGTGGCAGCAGCCGTCCGCAACCGGGCGAAATCACCCTCGCCCACCATGGCGTGCTGTTTCTCGATGAGCTGCCAGAGTTCGAGCGGCGTGTGCTGGAGGTACTGCGCGAGCCGCTGGAATCGGGCGAGATCGTGATTGCCCGCGCCCGCGACAAGGTGCGCTTTCCGGCACGCTTTCAGCTGGTGGCGGCGATGAACCCATGCCCTTGCGGCTACCTGGGTGACCCCACTGGCCGCTGCCGTTGCAGCACCGAGCAGATCGCGCGGTACCGCAACAAGCTGTCCGGGCCGCTGCTGGACCGCATCGACCTGCACCTGACCGTGGCCCGCGAAAGCACCACGCTGAACAACCAGCCCTGTGGTGAAGCCAGTGCCGATGTGGCAGCCAGGGTGGCGCAGGCGCGGGAGGTACAGCAGCGCCGCCAAGGGTGTGTGAATGCGTTTCTCGACCTCGAAGGGTTGCGCCGCCATTGCGGATTGACGGCGGCGGACCAGGCCTGGCTGGAAGGGGCCTGCGAACGGTTGACGTTGTCGTTGCGGGCAGCGCACCGTTTATTGAAAGTGGCGCGGACGCTGGCGGACCTGGAGGGCTGTGAGGCGATTGGCCGGCCGCACCTGGCCGAGGCCCTGCAGTACCGGCCGGGGAGCAGTTAGATGAGGGCTGCAAAGCGGCCCTGGAAATTTCAGCCCCATCAGCAGAACCTGCAATTGGCAACGGCCCGCGGCAACTGTCCCTTTTTACGGGACAATGTTTCTTCCGGGCAGCTGATTGTCTGACGCCACCTCACCCCTCAGAATCGTCGGCCAAACTGTTCAAACGCTGCCCCGGCAGCTCATGGAGTAAGAGCCAATGCCACATGAAGGCAGCCTTCTGCAAACTGCGGTGATCTTTCTACTCGCTGCCGTCGTCGCCGTCCCCCTGGCCAAGCGCCTGCAACTGGGCGCCGTGCTCGGCTACCTGCTGGCCGGTGTAGCCATCGGCCCGCAGGCACTTGGCCTGATCCGCGACACCGAAAGCGTGGCGCACATTTCCGAGCTGGGCGTGGTCCTGCTGCTGTTCATCATTGGCCTCGAGCTGTCGCCCAAGCGCCTGTGGCTGATGCGCAAGTCGGTGTTCGGTGTGGGTACCGCCCAAGTGCTGCTGACCGGCGCGCTGATCGGTGCCATTGCCCTGTTCGGCTTCAGCCAGACGCTGCCAGCAGCCATCGTGCTCGGCCTGGGCCTGGCGCTGTCGTCCACCGCCCTTGGCCTGCAAAGCCTGGCCGAGAGCAAGCAGCTCAACGCCCCGCACGGCCGCCTGGCGTTCGCCATCCTGCTGTTCCAGGACATCGCTGCGATCCCGCTGATTGCCCTGGTACCGCTACTGGCCGCCAGTGGGCCGGACGCCAGCCACGGCGATAGCCTGCAACACGGCCTGAAGGTATTCGCCAGCATTGCCGTGGTGATCATCGGTGGTCGCTACCTGCTGCGCCCGGTGTTCCGCACCGTGGCCCGCACCGGCCTGCCGGAAGTGTCTACTGCCACCGCACTGCTGGTAGTGATCGGCACCGCCTGGCTGATGGAAGAAGCCGGCATTTCCATGGCCCTGGGCGCCTTCCTCGCCGGCCTGCTGCTGGCCGACTCGGAATACCGTCACGAGCTGGAATCGCAGATCGAGCCGTTCAAGGGCCTGCTGTTGGGGCTGTTCTTCATCAGCGTGGGCATGGGCGCCAACCTGCGCCTGCTGCTGGACATGCCACTGGTGGTGCTGGGCCTGACCCTGCTGCTGGTGACAGTAAAGCTGGCGCTGCTGATAGGCGTCGGCCGCCTTGTCGGTGGCCTGAACAGCGCCAGCGCCCTGCGCCTGGGCATGGTGCTGGCAGCCGGGGGCGAGTTCGCCTTCGTGGTGTTCAAGTTGGGCAAGGACCAAGGCCTGTTCGATACCCAGACCTACGACCTGCTGCTGATGACCATTACCCTGTCCATGGCCATCACCCCGCTGCTGATGCTGGGCTGCGCCCGCGCCCTCAAACGCCCGCAACCGGCGCGTGAAGTGCCCGAGCAGTATAAGCAGATCCAGACGGATACACCGCGGGTGGTGATCGTCGGCATGGGCCGCATGGGCCAGATCGTCGCGCGCATCCTGCGGGCACAGAAAATCCCGTTCATAGCCTTGGAAACCTCGGTGGACGCCATCGAGATGACCCGCATGTTCGAACAGGTGCCGGTGTTCTACGGCGACCCGCTGCGACCCGAGGTGCTGCACGCCGCCAAGGTGGGTGAAGCGGAGTACTTCATCATCACCATCGATGACCCAGAAGCTGCCATTCATACCGCTGAACGAGTAAAACGCCTGTACCCGCACCTGAAAGTGCTGGCCCGGGCACGTAACCGCCAGCATGTGCACAAGTTGGTGGATGCAGGCGCCGAGCCGATTCGCGAGACGTTCTACTCCAGCCTGGAGATGACCCGCCGAGCGCTGGTGGGATTGGGCTTGAGCGATGAACAGGCCGCGGACCGGATTGCGCGGTTTACCCAGCATGACGAAGAAGTGCTGGTGGCCCAGGGGCAAGTGCGCGATGACCGGGCCAAGGTGATGCAGACAGCCAAGGAGGCGCGGGTGGAGCTGGAGCGGTTGTTTGATTCGGATGCGGATTGAGTAGTCAGGCGAACACCAACCGCTCTATTTGAGGATGCTCACGCTGAGCGGCTTGCCAAAGATCGTAAGCTGCCTGTTCGGCAAGGTATTGCCGGGCAGGGCCAAGACCTGCAAGCTCAAGTCGATAAGCAAGATCGGCAGAAATGGCGGCGCGCCCATTGAGTACGGTGGACAATTGCCCCCGCGAATAGCCGAGGTGGCGAGCTAACTCAGAAACATTCATGCCAACTGCGGGCAACACATCTTCGCGCAAAGACTCCCCAGGATGGGGAGGATCGAACATAGGCATGACTCAAGCCTCCTAGTGGTAATCCAGATAGTCAACAAGCTCCACATCGGTACCCACGAAGCGGAGCACCACTCGCCAGTGACCCGAGACATTTGCTGCCCAATAGCTTTCCAGCTTTCCGTGCAGTGGATGAAGACGGTAACCCGGCCGGTTCATGTCTGCTGCGGTTTGTGCAACTTCAAGAGAAGCCAGTAAACGCCGCAAGCGATTCACATGATCTGCACGCACTCCAGACGTGTCGCGTTGCTGATGGAGCAGCCTCAGGCCTTTGTGCCTGAAACTTCTTATCATTGATGCTTGAGTCGTTGCGGAAAGGGATTGAGCCACAGCCTATGAATTGATGCTGCCTGTACCGCCCTCTTCGCGGGTGAACCCGCTCCCACAGGATCACCACTGCTTCTGAAACTGTGCAGTACCTGTGGGAGCGGGCGTGCCCGCGAAGAGGCCGGTACAGCAAACAAAAAAAGCCGGCTCCCTGCAGAGGGAGCCGGCATTTGTGCTTACTGTTACTGGTTGATTACTTACCCTCAGTCAACGCGTTGTAGCTGGTCATCAAATTCCGATAATCCGGAATGTGGTTGAAGCACAGCGCAGCCAGCCCTTCGACATCGTTGCGCCAGTCGCGGTGCAGCTCGCAGGCCACGCCGAACCAGGTCATCAGATGCGCACCGGCCTGAAGGGTTATGAATTTTTCAGCAATCCGGGGTGTTTCGCGTTGATGGGCACAGATTAAAATCATCACCTTTGCTGCACTAGACTGCGAAAACCGTCCTTAGCGTTCCGTTTGGAGAACGATTATTGGAAGACCTCAACTCCCTCTACTACTTCACCCAAGTCGTGGAGCACGGCGGCTTCGCCCCGGCCGGGCGGGCGCTGGACATGCCCAAGTCGAAACTCAGCCGGCGCATCGCCGACCTTGAAGACCGCCTGGGCGTGCGCCTGCTGCACCGCACCAGCCGGCACTGTTCGCTGACCGAAATCGGCCAGGCCTACTACAACCGTTGCCTGGCCATGCGCGTGGAGGCCGAGGGCGCGGCGGAAATCATCGAGCGCAACCGCAGCGAGCCACGCGGGCTGGTGCGCATCAGTTGCCCCACCACTCTGCTCAACTCCTGGGTCGGGCCGATGCTGACCCGCTACATGCTCAAGTACCCCCAGGTGGAACTGTTCATCGAGAGCACCAACCGCCGTGTCGACCTGCTGCACGAGGGCTTCGACATCGCCCTGCGCGTGCGCTTTCCGCCGCTGGAGAACACCGACATGGTGATGAAGGTGCTGAGCAACAGCACCCAGTGCCTGGTCGGCCAGCCGCACTACCTGGCGCAACTGCCCAAAGGGTTTGACCCGCAGCTGCTGGGCACGCTACCCAGCGTGCATTGGGGCAGTGCCCAGCGCGAGTATCAGTGGGAACTGTTCCAGGGCGAGGACAGCAGCCGCAGTATCGTCATCCCGCATACACCGCGCATGGTGACCGACGACCTGTTTGCCCTGCGCCATTTCGTGGTGGCTGGGGTGGGGATCGCGCATTTGCCGCGGGTGGCGGTCCGCGAGGACCTGGCTTCGGGGCGGTTGGTGGAATTACTGCCTGAATGGCACCCGCGTTGCGGCATCGTGCATGCGATCTTCCCGTCGCGGCGGGGGTTACTGCCGTCGGTGCGGGCGCTGATCGATCATCTGGCTGAGGAATTTGCGATCAGCGACATGGCGTGAGTCGGTGGTTGTCAGTAACGGCCCTTTCGCGGGACAAGCCCGCTCCCACAAGTTACCCCACTGCCCTCGGGATGAGGGGTGAACCTGTGGGAGCGGGCTTGTCCGGCGAAGCGGCCGTCATTTATGCAGGCAAAGAAGCTCAGAAAGCAAAGCAGGAACAACCCAGCGAACCCCAGAAGCCCTGGAAGTCACTCACCGGCACACTCGAATGCCGTGCCTTCTCATGGCTGTGCGCATGCACCCCGCATGGCCCGCTGCACTGGTGCACGGCGGCTGCCAACGATGGCGTACCGACGCGCCAGTGCCCCGGCACCTTGGCCACCGGCGACCATTCCGGCAGTACCGGCACCTGCGGCGGGCCGAGCCTGTCGAACTCGCCAGCGCCGTACACCACCTTGCCATCGACGATGGTCAGCACCGACTCGATGCCCTTGATCGCCTCTTCATCGACACTGAAGAAGTCCAGCGACAGCGCCGCCAGGTCGGCCAGCTGGCCCACCTTGATCTGGCCCTTCTTGCCCTGCTCGCTGGAGAACCACGCACTGCCCTGGGTGAACAGTTGCAGTGCGGTGTCGCGGTCGAGGCCTTCCGGGTACAGCTCCATGCCGCCGACGGTCTTGCCGCTGACCAGCCAGTACAGCGAAGTCCACGGGTTGTAGCTGGACACGCGGGTGGCATCGGTACCGGCACCCACCGGTACGCCCATTTCGAGCATGCGCTTGATGGGCGGGGTCTGCTCGGCAGCCTTGGCGCCGTAGCGGTCGACAAAATACTCACCCTGGAAGGCCATGCGGTCCTGGACGGCGATACCACCGCCCAAGGCGCGCACGCGCTCGATGTTCTGCGGGGTGATGGTTTCGGCGTGGTCGAAGAACCACGGCAGGCCGTTGAACGGGATGTCGCGGTTGACCTTCTCGAACACGTCCAGCATGCGCGTGATCGATTCGTTGTAGGTGGCGTGCAGGCGGAACGGCCAGCGTTGCTCGACCAGGTGGCGCACCACCGGTTCCAGCTCTTCTTCCATGGTCTGTGGCAGGTCCGGGCGCGGTTCGAGGAAGTCCTCGAAGTCGGCGGCGGAGAACACCAGCATTTCGCCGGCGCCGTTGTGGCGCAGGAAGTCGGTGCCGCTGTGCAGCTTTACGCTGGAGGTCCACTTCTTGAAGTCGTCCAGCTCTTCCTTGGGCTTCTGGGTGAACAGGTTGTAGGCGATGCGCACAGTCAGCTGGTTGTTGTCGGCCAACTCCTGGATGACCGAGTAGTCGTCGGGGAAGTTCTGATAGCCGCCACCGGCGTCGATGGCACTGGTCAGGCCCAGGCGGTTCAGCTCACGCATGAACTGGCGCGTCGAGTTGACTTGGTACTCCAGCGGCAGCTTCGGCCCTTTGGCCAGGGTGGCGTAGAGGATCATCGCGTTCGGGCGGGCGATCAGCATGCCGGTCGGGTTGCCGAACTTGTCGCGTTGAATTTCGCCACCCGGCGGGTTCGGGGTGGCCTTGTCATAGCCGACAGCCTTTAGCGCGGCGCGGTTGAGCAACGCACGGTCATACAGGTGCAACAGGAACACCGGGGTATCGGGCGCAGCCTGGTTGATCTCTTCAAGGGTTGGCATGCGTTTTTCGGCGAACTGGAATTCGTTCCAGCCGCCCACCACGCGAACCCACTGCGGGGTGGGCGTGCGCGCAGCCTGGTCCTTGAGCATGCGCAGGGCATCGGCCACCGACGGCACGCCTTCCCAGCGCAGCTCCAGGTTGTAGTTCAGGCCACCGCGGATAAGGTGCAGGTGCGAGTCGTTCAGGCCGGGGATGACCGTGCGCTGCTTGAGGTCGATGATCTGCGTGCTAGTGCCCTTGTGGGCCATGGCCTCGGCGTCGTTGCCCACGGCGATGAAGCGCCCATCCTTGATGGCGACAGCAGTCGCGGTGGGCTTTTCGCGGTCAACGGTGTGCAGTTTGCCATTGAACAGAATCAGGTCAGCGGTCATGGAACCTCCTTGGATGGATGCGTAAGCGGAACCGGCCTGGCCGGCGAAGGGCAATGCAGACCAGAGCGCGCCGGCGGCACCGAGCACGGTGCTGGTGGCGAGGAACTGGCGACGGGTCTTGTCGTTGTGGTCCTGGGACATAGGCTTCTCCGACTGGGGCCGGCAGGGCGACTGCGAAGCATGCCGGTTGATGCACGGTCAGGGCTTGGATGGATGTGCGGTGGGTTGAAGAAGGTTAGCCGTGTTCAAACTTTGTGCTGCCCGCGCAGCCAGTTGGCACAGCGGCGGGTTACCCAAGGCATGATGTAGAACACCACGGGCAGGATGACGAACAGGTTGACGATGAGGTTGCCTGTGATCGGGCCGCCCAATTGCGGGAAGCGTGCAAACAGCGGCGCCAGCAGCTGCGGAATGATCATGGTCATCGGGCAGATCACCAGGTAGGTCAGCAGCGCCTGCTTCCAGCGCGGCGGCTGGGCCGGCGTGGCGCCCGTCGGGCTAGCGAGAACCTGGTGTTGCAGGCATACGGTCACCACTTCACGGTTGTCCTGGAGTGCGGTGTTCATCGGCGTTCCTTTGGATGAGCTTGCCCGCATCCACTGTGCAACGGTGAACGGGCGGAGGATTGGATGGGTGTGCAGGCCTTGGCGGGCACCGACTGGCGGTGCCCGGGGAGGTCGGCTTACTTGCCGGCGTTGAAGGCGTTGTAGCTGGTCATCAGGTTGCGGTAGTCCGGGATGTGGTTGGAGCACAGCGCGGCCAGGCCTTCAACGTCGTTGCGCCAGTCGCGGTGCAGCTCGCACGCTACGCCGAACCAGGTCATCAACTGCGCACCGGCCTGGCTCATGCGGTTGTGGGCGGCGTCGCGGGTCATGGCGTTGAAGGTGCCGGAGGCATCAGTCACCACGAACACATCAAACTCTTCTTCCAGGGCCGCCAGGGCCGGGAAAGCAACACACACTTCAGTCACGACGCCGGCGATGATCAGCTGCTTCTTGCCGGTGGCCTTTACTGCCTTGACGAAGTCTTCGTTGTCCCAGGCGTTGATCTGGCCGGGGCGAGCGATGTACGGCGCATCCGGGAACAGGGCTTTCAGCTCGGGGACCAGCGGGCCGTTGGGGCCTTGCTCGAAGCTGGTGGTGAGGATGGTCGGCAGGTTGAAGAACTTGGCCAGGTCAGCCAGGGCCAGCACGTTGTTCTTGAAAGCGTCCGGTTCGATGTCGCGCACCAGCGACAGCAGGCCAGCCTGGTGATCGACCAGCAGTACGGCGGCGTCGTCTTTGTTCAGGCGGTTGTATTTGAAGTTGGTCATGGTCGTTGCTCCTAAGGGTTTCTGTCTTCAGTAAGTTGGGTGTTTCGCGTTGATGGGAGAAGATTAAAACCATCACCTTTGGAGCGGTAGATAGCGGTTTTTGGCTTTAGCGTTCTGTTTTAGGAACGATAGATTGGCGCTGGTTTTGCTGGCCTCTTCGCGGGTAAACCCGCTCCCAGAGGGCTCGCACATCCTGCAAGTCATGCGCAGTCCCTGTGGGAGCGGGTTTACCCGCGAAGAGGCCGGTGCAGGCCCCATTGCCTGCAGCAGCAACCTGCTCTATTACTACCCACAGCCCTCCCCTCATCCCCGAGACCACCATGCTGGCGTTCATCCAGTCGTCCCCGTTGTTGCTCGGCACTACCCTCATCCTGCTCGACCTCGTGCTCTGGCAAGTCATCCCCATGCAGCGCCGTGCCTGGCGCATCGGCACGCGGCTGGTGATATTCCTGCTGTTCAGCTCGGTGCTGGTGGCCGCCGGCATGAGCCCGCTGCAACCGCCACCCTGGCCCGACGATGTCTCGCGCAACCTCATGGCCACGGTACTGGCCATCGGCTGGTGGCTGTTTGGCGCGCGCACGGTCACGGTGGTGTTCGGCCTGCTGCTGGTGGCCCGGGGCAGCCATGGCGGGCGGTTGCTGCAGGATGTGCTGGGGGCGTTGATCTTTCTGGTCGCTGTAGTGGCTGCCGCGGGCTATGTGATGCAACTGCCGGTGAAGGGCTTGCTGGCTACGTCCGGGGTGATGGCCATCGTCATCGGCCTGGCGTTGCAGAGTACCTTGGCGGACGTGTTCAGCGGCATCGTGCTGAACACCACGCGGCCCTATCAGATTGGCGATTCAATCTCCATCGACGGCACCGAAGGCAAGGTGCTGGACATCGACTGGCGCGCCACGCGGCTGCTGACCGGCACCGGCAGCCTGGCGGTGATACCCAACTCGGTCGCGGCCAAGGCGCGGCTGCTCAACCACAGCCGCCCGGCCGATGTGCATGGGGTGTCGATCAGCGTGGTGGTGCCGGCCAAGGTGCGGCCCAAGCGGGTGTTCGATGCGCTGGAAAAGGCCTTGCAGGGCGTGAGTGCCATTCTTGCGACCCCAAAGCCGAAGGTGACGGTGAAGGCCTCGACGCTGGAGTCCGTGGAGTACGAGGCCAGCGGCTTCGTGGCCGACGCGGGCACCAAGGGCGACGCACGCAATCAGCTGTTCGACCTTGCCCACCGGCACCTGGAGGCCAGCGGGGTGATGTGGAACGTGGACCTGGCCCTGCCGCCGCGCAGCCGCCAGCGCGAGGTGCTGGACGAAGTGCGGGTGTTCCGCTCGCTAAGCGATGAGGAGCGTGACGCGCTGAGCCAGCGCATGACGGCGGTGGAGTACCTGGCGGACCAGGTGATCCTGGGCGTGGGTGAGCATTCCGAACACCTGCTGGTGATTGGCAGCGGGGTGGTGTCGGCGTCGGTGCGTGATGGCGACAAGCGGATCGAGGCTGGGCGCATGGGGCCGGGTGAGGTGCTGGGGATCGAGGGGATCATCGATGAGGATGACTCGTTCGCCGAGTTCCGCACACTGACCGGTTGCGTGCTGTACCGCATCGAAAAGGAACAGGTGAAGAGCTGTTTGCAGCAGCGTGGCGAGGTGCAGACGGCGTTGAGCAAACTGCAGCGGTTCCGGCGGCAAAGCCGGGAGTCGTTGTTGCTGCAAAAGCCAACCCTGATCAAGAAAGGCGGCTTCCTCAGCTGGTTGCACAAGTAAACCTGGCCGGCCTCTTCGCGGGCATACCCGCTCCTACAAGAACCCAACAGGCTTCAGCATCTGCGCGATTCCTGTGGGAGCGGGCGTGCCCGCGAAGAGGCCAGTCCTTACAACACAACCCTCAGGCACTGCCCCGCGTGGTACAGCGAGAAGCCGGATTCGTAGAACGCGGTCCGCAGCGAAGGCGCACTCACGCCGCTCATTGGCGAGAACGGAATCGGCAGGCTGTCCGCGTCACCCTTGAGCAGAAACTCCGCAAACGCACGGCCGATTACGGTACCCGTGGTGTTGCCCCGCCCGTTGTAACCCGTAACCGCGACCAACCCTGGCGCCGGCTCGAACAGGCGCATCAGGTGGTCAGGGGTAAAGTCGATACAGCCGGTCCAGTGCATTTCCCACTCGACCTTGCCCAGCTCCGGGTAGTAGTGGCTCTGGATACGGTCTGCCCAGCTGCGCACAAACCACGCCGGCTTGTTGTCGACCCGCCCCAGGCTGCCGAGCAGCAGGCGGCCCTGATCGTCGCGGCGGATGCTGCTAAGCACGGTGCGGGTGTCCCACGAGCCTTGGCCATGTGGCAGTACCTTGTCGGCCGCGGCACCCTGCAGCGGCTTGGACGCCACCTGATAGTAGTAACCACGGAAGAACTGCTTCTGCAGGTTGCTCCAGTCGCCTTCGGTGTACGCGCCAGTGGAAACAACCACCTTGTCGGCGCGCACCGAGCCACGCGCAGTCTTCACCCGCCAGCCATCGCCATCACGTTCCAGGCCTTCGACCGAAGACTGCTGGAACAGCTTGCCACCCAGGCGCGCCACGGCAGCCGCCAGGCCCTGGGTGTAGCCCATGGGGTTGATGGTGCCGGCGCGGCGGTCGAGCAACGCGGCGGAAATCTTGTTGGTACCGCAGTATTCCTGGCACTGGGTGCCGGTCAGCAACTCCACGTCGGCACCACGGCGGCGCCATTGTTCGTGGCGGGCCTCGAGGTCAGCGATGCCGGTGGCGTTGTGCGCCATGTGCAGCGTGCCTTTGTGCTGGGCCTGGCAGTCGATGCCCAGGCGCTCGATCATCGCGAACACTTCAGCCGGGGCTTCGCCAAGCACCTTGTTCAGGCGGCTGCCCTGCTTCTGGCCAAGGGTGGCCTCGACGTCGTCGGGGCGGATCCAGGTACCGGCGTTGACCAGGCCGACGTTGCGCCCGGAGCCACCGTGGCCGATCTTCCAGGCCTCAAGCAGGATCACCGACTTGCCCTGTTCGAGCAGGTGAATGGCCGCCGACAGGCCAGTGATGCCACCGCCGATCACGCAGACATCAGCCTTGTGCTCACCGGCCAGGGCCTGGGCGGCAACGGTCGGTTTGCTGACGAATTCCCACAAGCATTCTTGACGCAGTTCGGACATGGCCGGCTCCAGCAATTTGTTCTTGTTGGGGCTGCTTCGCAGCCCATTCGCGGCACAAGGCCGCTCCTACAGGAGATCGCGATGCCTGTGTAGGAGCGGCCTTGTGCCGCGAACCGGGGGCTTTGCCCCCGGCCATGCAGCATCGAATCAGTCGAACACGATACCCTGCGCCAGCGGCAGCTCGCGCGAGTAGTTCACGGTGTTGGTCTGGCGACGCATGTAGCCTTTCCAGGCATCCGAACCCGACTCACGACCACCGCCGGTTTCCTTCTCGCCACCAAACGCACCGCCGATCTCGGCGCCGCTGGTACCGATGTTGACGTTGGCGATACCGCAGTCGCTGCCCGAAGCACTCTGGAAGCGCTCGGCTTCACGGATGTCGGTGGTGAAGATGCACGACGACAGGCCTTGGGGCACTTCGTTGTTCAGGCGCAGGGCCTCTTCGAAGTCGTCGTAGGCCAGCACATACAGGATCGGGGCGAAGGTTTCGTGGCGCACCACGTCGCTCTGCGCCGGCATTTCGGCAATGGCAGGCGACACGTAGTAGGCGTTCGGGTACTGGTCGGCCAGCTGACGCTCGCCACCAAACACCTGGCCACCTTCGTCGCGGGCCTTGGCCAGCGCGCCCTGCATGGCGTCGAACGACAGCTTGTCGATCAGCGGGCCCACCAGGTTGTCCTTGCGCGGGTCGCCGATACGCACTTTGCCGTAGGCGGCTTTGACGCGGGCAACCACTTCGTCCTTGATCGAGCGGTGCACGATCAGGCGGCGCAGGGTGGTGCAACGCTGGCCGGCGGTGCCGACAGCCGAGAACAGGATGCCGCGCACGGCCAGGTCCAGGTCGGCGCTCGGCGCCAGGATCATGGCGTTGTTGCCGCCCAGTTCGAGGATGCTGCGGCCGAAGCGGGCAGCCACACGTGGGCCGACTTCGCGACCCATGCGGGTGCTGCCGGTGGCGCTGACCAGCGGTACGCGCGGGTCATCGACCATGGCTTCGCCGGCTTCACGGCCACCGATTACCAGTTGTGCCAGGCCAGCCGGGGCGTCGCCGAAGGCTTTCAGGGCTTTTTCGAACAGCGCCTGGCAGGCCAGGGCGGTCAGCGGGGTCTTTTCAGACGGTTTCCACACCACCGAGTTACCGGCCACCAGGGCCAGGGCGGTGTTCCAGGCCCAGACGGCGACCGGGAAGTTGAAGGCGCTGATCACGCCGACCACGCCCAGCGGGTGCCAGGTTTCACGCATGTGGTGGCCCGGGCGCTCGGAGGCGATGGTCAGGCCGTACAGCTGGCGCGACAGGCCCACGGCGAAGTCGCAGATGTCGATCATTTCCTGCACTTCGCCCAGGCCTTCCTGGGTGATCTTGCCGGCTTCGATCGAGACCAGCTCGCCCAGGTCGGCCTTGTGCTCACGCAGCACTTCACCGAACAGGCGCACCAGTTCGCCACGGCGCGGGGCCGGCACAGTGCGCCAGGCGTCGAAAGCGCTCTGGGCCTGATCGATGCGCGCGATGGTCTCGGCCTTGCCGAGCAGTTTCACCGAGGCGATCTGGCTGCCGTCGATCGGCGTGTGAACAGGGTAGTCGCCCTGGGTATAAGCCTCGGCGGCAACGCCAAGGCGCTCGAGCAATCCAGCAACCATTTGTGCATCTCCTACATCGGTGATGGGGTGGAAAAATGATGTGGATCAGTATTAATCCGATCACATAGGTACAACAAACGACCTTTATTCCGCATATCATTCCGTCAGGTAATGATTTGAGCCGCAGAGACCGCTATGTCCAAACGCCTGGTGCCATCCATGACCGCCCTGCAGTGCTTTGAAGCTGCAGCCCGCCATTTGAGCTTTACCCGTGCCGCCGAAGAACTGCACCTGACCCAGAGCGCCGTCAGCAAGCAGGTGGCGCAGCTTGAAGACATGCTGCGCCACCACCTTTTCCTGCGCATCCGGCGGCGCTTGCAACTGACCCCAGCCGGCAGCCTGTACCTGGCCGAGGTCAACAAGATCCTCACCCAGGTGGATATGTCCAGTCGCTACGTGCTCACCTACGGCGAGCAGACCGAGATATTGAAGGTAGCCACTCAACCGAGTTTTGGCGTGCGCTGGTTGATCCCGCACCTGAAGGGTTTTGGCAAACGCCACACCAACATCCACCTGGACATCCGCAACGAGATGGAGCCGTTCGCCCTGCTGCAGGGTTCGGCGGACGTGGTGTTCTTCTATGGCCAAGGCACGTGGCCGGGGGCCACCTGCGTGGAGCTGTTCCGTGAGGAAGTGGTGCCGGTGTGCGCGCCGGAGCTGCTGGCCGGGCGCACGCTGGGCGATGCTGCAGACCTGGCCGACCTGGTGCTGCTGCAAAGCACTTCGCGGCCGGAGGCCTGGCATGAGTGGTTCCTGGAGCTGGGATTGCAGAGCGTCAGCGCCTACCACGGGCCACGCTTTGATACGTTCTATATGGCCTTGAGCGCGGCGCAGGCTGGGTGCGGGGTGGCGCTGGTGCCGCGTTACCTGGCGGCGAAGGAGTTGGCCGAGGGTAGCCTGGTGGTGCCGTGGAACCATGCCATGCGCAGTGCCGGGGCGCATTACCTGGCGTATGCCGAGCATGCGGCGGAGGTGCCCAAAGTGCGGGCGTTGGTGGAGTGGATTCAGGAGCAGCTTCAGCCTTGAGATTGCCGGGGCACAAGGCCGCTCAATAGCAACGCGGTCCCCTGTAGGAGCGGCCTTGTGCCGCGAATGGGCTGCAAAGCAGCCCCAATGGCCCTGAAGGTCGATCAAAAAAGGAATGACACACTCACTTTTTTTCGCTTGTGAGCCAAGTGCATTCCCAGCTTTCATGTAAGCGTCCGAACCCAACCAGGAAGCTAGCGATGCCCGCCCACGATTTCGTCAGCCCAGACAGCATCCGCGCGCAGTTCTCTGCCGCCATGTCGCTCATGTACAAACAGGAAGTGCCGCTGTACGGCACGCTGCTGGAGCTGGTGAGCGAAATCAACCAGCAGGTCATGGCCCAGCAGCCCAAGGTTGCCGAAGCCCTGCGCTGGACCGGCGAAATCGAGCGCCTGGACCACGAACGCCACGGCGCCATCCGCGTCGGCACCGCTGAAGAACTGGCCACTATCGCCCGCCTGTTTGCCGTCATGGGCATGCAACCGGTCGGCTACTACGACCTGAGCTCCGCCGGCGTGCCGGTGCACTCCACCGCTTTTCGCGCAGTACACGAGCAGTCGCTGCACGTCAGCCCGTTCCGTGTGTTCACCTCGCTGCTGCGCCTGGAGCTGATCGACAACCCGCAGCTGCGTGAGCTGGCACAGAGCATCCTGGCCAAGCGGCAGATCTTCACCCCCCGCGCCTTGGAACTGATCGCCCAGTGCGAGCGCGATGGCGGCCTGAACGCAGCCGATGCCGAAGCGTTCGTGCAGGAAGCGCTGCACACCTTCCGCTGGCACCATGACGCCACCGTCACCGCCGAGCAGTACCAGCAACTGCACGACCAGCACCGCCTGATTGCCGATGTGGTGGCCTTCAAGGGCCCACACATCAACCACCTCACCCCACGTACCCTGGACATCGATGCGATCCAGCTCGGCATGCCGGCCAAGGGCATCCCGCCGAAGGCCGTGGTCGAAGGCCCGCCCACCCGCCGCCATCCGATCCTGCTGCGCCAGACCAGCTTCAAGGCCTTGCAGGAAAAGGTCGCGTTCAGCGACCAGCAGGGTAGCGAAGGCAGCCACACCGCGCGCTTTGGCGAGATCGAGCAACGTGGCGCGGCCCTGACGCCGAAAGGCCGCCAGCTGTACGACAAGCTGCTCGACGCCACCCGCGCCGCCCTGGGTGGCGCACCGGCCGAAGCCAATGCCGAGCGCTACATGACCTTGCTCAAGGATACCTTTGCCGAATTCCCGGATGACCTGGCGCAGATGCGTGAACAGGGCCTGGCGTACTTCCGCTACTTTGCCACTGAGAAAGGCCTGGCTGCGCGTGACCAGGAGGGCCGCCCGACCACCCTGCAAGGGCTGATCGACGCTGGCCATGTGCATTTCGAGGCGCTGGTGTACGAGGACTTCCTGCCGGTGAGTGCGGCGGGGATATTCCAGTCCAACCTGGGCGACGATGCACAGGCCGAATACGGCAGCAATGCCAACCGCGATGCGTTCGAAGCGGCGCTCGGGCTGCCGGTGCAGGATGAGCTGGCGCTGTATGCGCAAAGCGAGCGCCGCTCGCTGCAGGCCTGTGCGCAGGCGTTGAACCTGGGTTCGATGTAAAACCGTACGGGCCTCTTCGCGGGCTTGCCCGCTCCCACAGGTAATGCACAGTATTAAAGGCTGTGCGATCCGTGTGGGAGCGGGCGAGCCCGCGAAGAGGCCGGTACAGGCGATCAGAGAGGCGGCAGGATTTCCACATCCGGCAAATCCATCGCCGCCACCTCGTCTGCCAGAAAATCACTCAAGCGCCGCAACCGTTCGCCACCCGGCCGGGTGCGCGGCCATACCAGGTAGTAGTCCATCCCACTGGGCACCGCTGTCGGCCAAGGCAGGCTCAACCGCCCCTGCGCCACATCTTCGGCCACCATCAGCAAATCACCCATGGAAATCCCGTAGCCCCGTGCAGCGGCAATCATGCCCAGCTCCAGGGTGTCGAACACCTGCCCGCCCTTGAGCGAAACCTTGTCGCCAAGCCCCATGCGCTCCAGCCATTCCCGCCAGTCACGCTTGTCTACCGTGGGGTGCAGCAGTTCGATAGAGGCCAGCCGGCCCACGTCCCAAGGCTCTTCGTCGAGCAGGTCCGGCGCACCGACCGGGATCAGCAACTCCGGAAACAGCTTGCGCACCTCCCACTCCGCCGGGAACACGCCGTCGCTGAGCAACACTGCGCAATCGAACGGTTCCTGGTTGAAGTCCACATGGTCGACGTCCATCCATGCGCTGGTCAGCTGCACTTCGTTGCCCGGTTGCAGGTGGCGGAACCGGCTAAGGCACGCCAGCAACCAGCGCATGGTCAGGGTCGATGGGGCTTTCATGCGCAAGATGTCATCTTCGCCGCGCAAGTTATCGCAGGCCCGCTCCAGCGCCGCAAAGCCTTCGCGCACCCCGGGCAACAGCACCCGCGCCGCTTCGGTCAACTGCAGGCTGCGGCCACTGCGCACGAACAGGCGGCAGGCAAAGTGCTCTTCCAACGTACGGATATGCCGGCTGACAGCACTTTGGGTAATCGACAGCTCTTCGCCCGCACGGGTGAACGAGCAAAGCCGTGCAGCAGCTTCGAATGCGCGCAGGGCATACAACGGAGGGAGCTGTCGGGACATGAGGCACCTGCCATACGGGACTGTGGAGCGAATCACCAATGAGCATATATACATGAGTCAGACTCATGCCAAGGATCGCTTTTATCCTTTTGTGCAAAGTTGACCGAAGCCTCAGAATCGCCCTTCGTTGTTTTCCCCAGGAAAAAGGACCACCCCATGCATGTCGCGCCCACCACAGAACTCAAGGCTTTGCTGCGCCTGGCCGGGCCGCTGATCGCCTCGCAGTTGGCGCACATGCTGATGGTGCTGACCGACACCCTGATGATGGCCCGTATCAGCCCGCAAGCGCTGGCCGGTGGCGGCCTGGGCGCGGCAAGCTACTCATTCGTGTCGATCTTTTGCCTGGGCGTGATCGCTGCGGTCGGCACGCTGGTGGCGATCCGCAAGGGCGCCAACGACATCGAAGGTGCCACCCGCCTGGCACAGAACGGCGTGTGGCTGGCCTGGGGCCTGGCGCTGATCGCCGCGCTGGCCCTCTGGAACCTTGAGCCGGTACTGCTACTGTTCGGGCAACAGCCCGAAAACGTTGCCTCGGCCGCCGAATTCCTCACCCTGCTGCCGCTGGCGCTGCCCAGTTACCTGACCTTCATGGCCTTGCGTGGCTTTACCAGCGCGCTGGGTCGCTCGACCCCGGTGATGGTGATCAGTGTGGTCGGCACGGTGCTCAACTACCTGTTCAACGTGGCGTTGATCGAAGGCATGTTCGGCCTGCCAAAGCTGGGCCTGATGGGCATCGGCCTGGTCACCGCAGTGGTATCGCTGGGCATGGCCATCGCCCTTGCCCTGTACATCCGCTGGCATTCGGCCTACGCCGCCTACCCGCTGCGCAAAGGCCTGTCACGCCCGTCGCTGCCAGCCCTGCGCGAGCTGTGGCGGCTGGGCCTGCCAATTGGTGGTACCTACATGGTGGAAGTGGGCCTGTTCGCCTTCGCCGCGCTGTGCATGGGCGTGCTGGGCAGTACCGAACTGGCGGCACACCAGATCGCCCTGCAGATCGTGTCCACGGCGTTCATGGTGCCGACGGGCTTGTCCTATGCGGTTACCATGCGCGTGGGCTTGTACTACGGCGCTGGCAACCTGCTGGCGGCGCGCAGTGCCGGGCGCGTGGGTATCGGGTTCGGGGCAATGATCATGTTTGCCTTCGCCGCCCTGTTCCTGCTGCTGCCCGAAGCGCTGGTGGGGCTGTTCATCGACCGCAATGACCCGGCCTTTGCCGCGATCTTCCAGGTGGCCGTGCAGTTGTTGATGGTGGCGGCGTGGTTCGAGCTGTTCGATGGCATGCAGACGATTGCCATGGGCTCGATCCGTGGGCTGAAAGATGCCAAGACCACCTTCCTGATCGGGCTGGTGTGCTACTGGCTGGTGGGGGCGCCGAGCGCCTGGTTGTTCACCTTTACCCTGGGCGGTGGTGCGGTGGGCATCTGGTGGGGGCTGGCGCTGGGGCTGGCGTGTGCGGCGGTGGCGCTGACCTTTGGCTTTGAGTGGCGGATGAAGCGGCTTTTGAGAAAGGCGGTGGCGCGCGCAGGGGCTGCTGCTTCGGCCTGACTTCAGGGCCTCTTCGCGGGCACGCCCGCTCCCACAGGGTTGCGCGGTCCCTGTGGGAGCGGGCGTGCCCGCGAAAGGGCCCTAAAGGACAGCATCCAACTGACAGCCAGGCACCTTCAGCAAAAAATCGATCAACTCCCCGACCGGCAGCGGCTTGCTGACCAAAAAGCCCTGCACCTGGTCACAGCCAAACCCACGCAACAACGCCAGCTGCTCTTCGCTCTCCACCCCCTCGGCCACCACTTCGAGGTTGAGGTTGTGCGCCAGGTTGATCATGGCGTGCACCAGCTTGCGGTTTTCCTCGCGCATTTCCATTCCCGCAACAAAACTGCGGTCCACCTTCAGCAAAGTGATCGGCAAGCTGTTGAGGTGTACGAACGAAGAAAACCCGGTGCCGAAATCGTCGAGCGAGAAGCGCACGCCCAGGCGGCCGAGGGCGTCCATGGTCTGGCGTACCAGCTCGTTGCGGCGCATCACCGCCGTTTCGGTCAGTTCGAACTCCAGCCAGCGGGCGTCCACGCCATGCTCAAGGATCAGGCGACTCAGGGTGGCTAGCAGCTGGCTGTCCTGGAACTGGCGGAAACTCAGGTTGACCGCCATGTGCAGCGGCTCCAGGCCGCGCTCGCACAGCGCCTGCATGTCGCGCAAGGCACGGGAGATGACCCAGTAGCCCAAGGGCACGATCAGGCCGCTCTGCTCGGCCAGAGGCACGAATTCGCTGGGCGGTAACAGCCCGCGTTCGGCATGGCGCCAGCGCACCAGCGCCTCCAGGCCGACAATGCGCCCGTCGGCCAGGTCGAGCCGCGGCTGGTAATGCAGCTCCAGTTCGTCACGGCGCAGCGCGCGGCGCAGCTCGCTTTCCAGGTCGGCAAGGCTGCGGGCGTTGCGATTGATGCGTTCATTGAACACATGGAAGGTGCAGCCCTGGCTGCCCTTGGCCTGGCGCATGGCGATGTGCGCATGCCACATCAGCGGGTCGGCACCGCTCTGCGCGCGGGCATGGGCCAGGCCCAGGCTGCAACCCAGCAGCAGGCTTTCGCCGTCGATCCAGTAGGGTTCGGCCAGGGCCTCGACGATGCGCTCGGCAATCCACTCGGCACGGTTGGCGTCGCGGCGGGTGTCGATCAGCAAGGCGAACTCGTCGCTGCCCAGGCGAGCCAGCTGGTCGCCTGCTTCGAGCTGGTTTTGCAGCCGCGCCACCACCTGCAGGATCAAGCGGTCGCCGCTCTGGTGGCCGAGCGCATCGTTGACGTGGCGGAAGTTGTCCAGGTCCAGGTGGCCCAAGGCAATGCCACGGCCCTCGTTCTCGGCCAGGCGCGCGGTCAGCAAGGCCTGGAAGCCCTGGCGGTTGGCGATGCCGGTCAGTGGGTCCTGTTCGGCCAAGCGCTGCAAAGTGGCCACCAGCACCCCGCGTTCGCGCACATGGCGCAGCGAGCGGCGCAGGGTGTCGGCATTGAGCTGGTCGCGTACCAGCCAGTCGCTGACGGCGCTGGGCGCCACCTCGGGCTCGTGGTCCAGCAGCAGAATAGTTGGCAGCTCGCAGCGCCCAGGCACCGGCTGCAAGGCCGGAGTTGCCAGCACCACGGCCTGGCGATCATGGCTGAACAGGCTATCGACCGAGTCCCAGTCAGGCGCGGTCAGCAGCACGGCACTGCCGTTAAGGGCAGGCATGCAGGCGTGCAACAAGGCGGCCCATTGCGGCTCATCAGCCAACAGCAGCAAACGCAAAGGTTCGACAGGCGTGGACAAGCGGGCTCCTTAGGACTTCACGGTGCAACGATATCTGCCAGTATGCTACTGCATTAATGAAAATGATTTTCACTTTTATACATGCATTTGCGGGCGTAGCATCCCGACGTATTTTGTCGTGCATCGTGCTCGAAACCAGACGAGCCGGCAAATATGATTTTTTCAGTTGCTAGCATTAGTGGCGCTAATAATGAGGCGGACAAAAGTCTGACTCAGACGTCAGACGGTCGCGCCACAACCGCCCCATGCCTGTTAGAATGCGCGGCTATTTTCTGGCGACCCCCGGTTTCTAGCATGTCCCGACTCAATCCCAGGCAGCAAGAAGCCCGTGACTACGTCGGCGGCCCTCTTTTGGTGCTCGCCGGTGCAGGTTCGGGCAAGACCAGCGTGATCACGCGCAAGATTGCCCACCTCATCCAGAACTGCGGCATCCGTGCCCAGTACATCGTGGCGATGACCTTCACCAACAAGGCCGCACGCGAGATGAAGGAGCGGGTCGCCACCCTGCTGCGCCCGGGGGAAGGCCGTGGCCTGACGGTGTGTACCTTCCACAACCTGGGCCTGAACATCATCCGCAAGGAGCACGACAAGCTGGGCTACAAGCCAGGCTTCTCGATCTTCGACGAGTCCGACATCAAGGCGTTGCTGTCGGACATCATGCAGAAGGAATACTCCGGCGACGACGGCATCGACGAGATCAAAAACATGATCGGTGCCTGGAAGAACGACCTGGTCCTGCCACCCGAGGCCCTGGAAAAGGCGCGCAACCCGCGCGAGCAGACCGCCGCCATCGTCTACACCCACTACCAGCGCACGCTCAAGGCGTTTAACGCGGTGGACTTCGACGACCTGATCCTGCAGCCGGTCAAACTGTTCCAGGAGCACCCCGAGGTACTGGAGCGCTGGCAGAACCGCGTGCGCTACCTGCTGGTGGACGAATACCAGGACACCAACGCCAGCCAGTACCTGCTGGTGAAAATGCTGATCGGCATGCGCAACCAGTTCACCGTGGTGGGCGACGACGACCAGTCGATCTACGCCTGGCGCGGTGCGCGCCCCGAAAACCTGATGCTGCTCAAGGAGGACTACCCCTCCCTGAAGATCGTCATGCTCGAGCAGAACTACCGCTCCACCAGCCGCATCCTGCGCTGTGCCAACGTGTTGATCGCCAACAACCCGCACGCGTTCGAGAAACAGCTGTGGAGCGAGATGGGCGTGGGCGACGAGATCCGCGTCATCCGCTGCAAGAACGAGGAAGCCGAGGCCGAACGCGTGGCCATGGAAATCCTCACCTTGCACCTGCGCACCAACCGCCCGTACAGCGATTTCGCAATCCTCTACCGCGGTAACTACCAGGCCAAGCTGATTGAACTGAAGCTGCAGCACCACCAGGTGCCGTATCGCCTGTCGGGCGGCAACAGCTTCTTCGGCCGCCAGGAGGTAAAGGACCTGATGGCCTATCTGCGCCTGTTGGTGAACCCGGACGATGACAACGCCTACCTGCGGGTAATCAACGTACCGCGCCGGGAAATCGGCTCCACCACCCTGGAAAAGCTCGGCAACTATTCCACCGAGCGCGGCATTTCTATGTACGCCGCTAGCGAGGAGCTGGGCCTGGGTGAGCACCTGGACGCCCGCTACACCGAGCGTTTGCAGCGGTTCAAGCACTGGCTCGACGGGGTACGCCACAAGGTCGCCCTGGAAGACCCGATTGCCGCGCTGCACGAGATGATCCGCGATATCGACTACGAGAACTGGATCCGCCAGCAGACCGCCAGCGACAAGGCGGCGGAGTTCCGGATCAGCAACGTCTGGTTCCTGGTCGAAGCGCTGAAAAACACCCTCGAGAAGGACGAAGAGGGTGACATGACCATCGAGGACGCCATCGGCAAGCTGGTGTTGCGTGACATGCTCGAGCGTCAGCAGGAAGAAGAAGAGAACGCCGAAGGTGTGCAGATGATGACCCTGCACGCCTCCAAGGGCCTGGAATTTCCCTACGTGTTCATCATGGGCATGGAAGAGGAAATCCTCCCGCACCGCTCCAGCATCGAGGCCGACACCATCGAAGAGGAACGCCGCCTGGCCTACGTGGGCATTACCCGCGCGCGCCAGACCCTGGCCTTCACCTTCGCTGCCAAGCGCAAGCAGTACGGTGAAATCATCGACTGCACGCCCAGCCGGTTCCTTGACGAACTGCCTCCGGACGACCTGGCCTGGGAGGGCCTGGACGATGCGCCGGTCGAGGTAAAGGCCGCACGCGGCAACAACGCCCTCGCCGATATCCGGGCAATGCTCAAACGCTGATCAACCATTACTCTTAAACTTTGCCGCTATTTGCGGCCACCTTTGCTACATCGAGGAAAACAAAGTGGAAGCACTGCATCAGAAGATTCGCGAAGAAGGCATCGTGCTTTCCGACCAGGTTCTTAAAGTCGACGCGTTTCTCAACCACCAGATCGACCCTGCTCTGATGCAGTTGATCGGTGACGAGTTCGCCCGCTTGTTCGCCGACGCCGGCGTGACCAAGATCGTCACCATCGAAGCCTCGGGCATTGCCCCGGCCGTGATGACTGGCCTGAAGCTGGGCGTACCGGTGATCTTTGCGCGCAAGCACCAGTCGCTGACCCTGACCGAGAACCTGCTGACTGCCTCGGTGTACTCCTTCACCAAGCAAACCGAGAACACCGTGGCCATTTCGCCACGCCACCTCAACAGCAGCGACCGCGTGCTGGTGATCGACGACTTCCTGGCCAACGGCAAGGCGTCGCAGGCGCTGATCTCGATCATCAAGCAAGCCGGTGCCACCGTGGCCGGCCTGGGTATCGTGATCGAGAAGTCGTTCCAGGGCGGCCGTGCCGAGCTGGACAGCCAGGGCTACCGCGTTGAATCGCTGGCCCGGGTGAAGTCGCTGGAAGGCGGTGTGGTCAGCTTCATCGAGTAAGCCTGAACCGGCCCCATCGCCGGCAAGCCAGCTCCCACAGGTACTGCACAAGGCTCAGCCTTTGTGAAACTCCTGTGGGAGCTGGCTTGCCGGCGATGGGCTGCAAAGCAGCCCCGGCAATCTTCAGGTCGCCGCCAACCCTGCCAGCAAAAGCCGCTGATACAGCTCTTCCTTCAATCCCTGAGGAGCGTCCAGCCCCATCCGCTCCAGGTGCCCTTGATACCCCTCAGGCCCCGGCGCATCCAACGCTGCCTTGCCCAGCTCCAGCACCTCGCTCAGCTTGAACTTGCTCTTCAACCAGTTCAGCGCCCGCAACAGGTCCCGCTCCTCAGCTGTAAAGTCCGTCCCCATCGGATACTCCGGGAACAGCCGCGCATGCCGCGCCCTGATCGCCTCCAACCGCTGCGGCGTATTGTCAGTAAAGCGAGCGTCCAGCTCAAAACCCTTGGGCAGCTTGCCAGCCTCTTTTGCCTGCTCGATGAGCCCCTGCTGGAACCGCGAATCGCTCACCGCCAGCAACCGCGCAATCACCTCGCTGTCTGTCTGCCCACGCAAGTCGGCAATGCCGTATTCGGTCACCACGATATCGCGCAGGTGCCGGGAGATGGTGCAGTGGCCATAGGTCCAGAACAGGTTCGAGGTCACCTCCCCGCCTGCCTCGCGCCAGCTGCGCAAAAGCAGGATCGAACGCCCGCCGTCCAGCGCATGGCCCTGGGCGACGAAGTTGTACTGCCCGCCCACGCCACTGAGCACGCGGCCGTCTTCCAGCTGATCGGCCACGCCGGCGCCGAGCAAGGTCATGGCAAACGCAGTGTTGAGGAAGCGCGCATCGCGGCGCTGGCGTCGCTTGAGTTCTTCCTGCCCGTACAGCTCGTTGATAAAGCTGATACGGGTCATGGCAAAACGTGCGCGCTGTTCGAGCGGCATCTCCCTTAACCGCTGGTAAAACGCCTGCGGGCCAAGGAAAAAGCCGCCATGCACCACTGGCCCTTCGTCATCGGCCGGGCGCCGCAGCAGGCCTGCTTCGGCCAGTACCAGCAGGCCATTGACGAACATCTCGCTGCAGCCGTACAGGCCTTGGGCAAACGTCCCCAGCCCTCCTTCGCGCTCGATCAGCGCATGCCAAGGGCCCGTATCCAGCTCGTCTAGCAAGGCGCGGTAGCCTGCGTTGTCACCCTGGCGGGCCAGCAACGCGGCGGCGACTGCATCGCCCATGGCACCGATGCCGATCTGCAGGGTGCCGCCATCGCGTACCAGTGTGCTGGCGTGCAGGCCGATGCAGTGGTCCTGGGTGCCCACCGGCATGTTCGGTGTGGAGAACAGACGACGTTGCTCGGCCTCGTCGATCAGCAGGTCGAACGCATCAATGGGCAGTTCCGCATCGCCGGGCATGTAGGGCAGTTCGGCGTGCACCTGGCCAAGCATGAGTATGGTCTCGCCGGCCGCGCGGCGCTTGGCGATCATCGGCAGCAGGTCGAGGGTGATGTCGGGGTTGCAGGCAAGGCTCAGGTGAACAGGCTTTTCAGGTGTGGCAGCCACCAATTGCGCGACCAGGTTCAGGCCCTTGGCGTTGATGTCGCGTGCGGCGTGGCTGTAGTTGCTGCTGATGTAATCCTGCTGGGCAGCCTCGCTGTGTAGCAGGCTGCCGGGCTGCATGAAAAACTGCTCGACGCGGATGTTCGGCGGCAGGCTGTCGTTGCGCAGGTCGGCGAGGTAGTCGAGCTCTTCGTAGTCGGCGAAGACGCGCTCGACGAAGGGTTCGAGAAAGCGCCGCTGCAGGCCATCGCCCAATGGCGGGCGGCCGAGGGACAGCGCGGTGTAGATAGTCAGGCGCCGTTCGGGCAGCTCACGCACCCGGGCGTAGAGGGCGTTGACGAAGGCATTGGGCTTGCCCAGGCCCAATGGCAGGCCCATATGGATATGGGTTGGCAGCCGGGACAAGACCTGCTCGACAGCCTGGTCGATGGAGCAGAGGTGCATCGGGGCCTCCTGAGACATCCATGGGTTCAGGGGTTGGACATGGCACTGGCGGGTTGGTTGCCTGTACCGGCCCTTTCGCGGGCAAGCCCGCTCCCACAGGATAACCACAATCCTCAGGTTCTGTGGGGGGCTTGTGGGAGCGGGCTTGCCCGCGAAAGGGCCAGCACAGACGCCACAAAAACAAAGCCCGCCATCAACGGCGGGCCTCGTGCGATTCAGCGGTGTCTTACAGACCGGACATTTTCTTGATCGCCCCTTTCAGGTCGTCATCCGAGCAGTCCGCGCAAGTGCCTTTGGGTGGCATGGCGTTGATGCCGGTAATGGCCTTGGCCAGGATGCCATCCAGGCCGCCCTGATGGTCGGCGCGTTCTTTCCACGCGGCGGTATCGCCAATCTTCGGCGCGCCGAGCAGGCCGCTGCCATGGCAAGCATTGCAGTGCTTGGCGATGATCTCATCTGGGGTCTTGGCACCCCCTCCCCCCGCTGCAACAGCCACTTCCATGCCTTTGCATTCCTGGCCCTGGACGCACACCTGGCCAACCGGCTCTAGGCGTTTGGCAATGTCGTCATTGGTCGCAGCGGTTGCGCTCATTGCCCAGAGGGCGAATACGGCTGCTGGTACGGCCAGCATCTTCTTGATTTGGTTCACGCGAACACCCTCATGGTGGCTAATCACGCTCGCGGCCACGGAACGGCGAGCGTTGAAAAGTATAGCGGGAACCCAGAGGCCGTGAAACGACCCTACACGGGAAAGGGGTATTGCCGAATCAATGCACTGCGCTGGATCAAAAGTTTGAAGGCGTCGCCGCACTGATCAGGCGCGCAGGCTGGTTGAAAGGGTTGCGAAAGCGGTGCGGGCGGGTGCTTTCGAAGTAGTAGCTGTCGCCTTCTTCAAGGATGAAGATCTCGTTGCCGACCACCAGCTCCAGCCGCCCTTCGAGCAGGATGCCGGTTTCCTCGCCGTCATGGGTGAGCATCTCGGCACCGGTGTCGGCACCTGGCGGATACACCTCGGTGAGAAACGCGATGGCACGGTTGGGGTGCGACTTGCCGACCAGCTTCATGGTCACCGCGCCATCCGAGATATCAATCAGCTCGTGGGCCTTGTAGACGATTTGCGCGGGGCTTTCAGGTTCCAGCTCGACTGAAAAGAACTCGACCATGGACATGGGAATGCCGCTCAACACCTTGCGCAGCGAGCTGATAGAAGGGCTCACGCTGTTCTTCTCGATCATCGAGATGGTGCTATTGGTCACGCCGGCACGCTTGGCGAGTTCACGCTGGGACAGGCCCTTGAGCTTGCGGATGACTTGCAGTCGTTCGCCGACGTCCAAAGCTGGAGCCTCCTGAAACGGTGGTAAAGGGGGTGGATGTGAACGATATCATGGCAATGCCGTTCAGTATTTACAACACACCGCCCTGCAACCTGTCCGCTTCAGCGTTTCATTCGCCGATGTAGTCCCGAGGTACCCGTTTCAGATTGCAGAAGATCTGGTAGGGAATGGTGCCCGCTTGCGCGGCTACTTCGCTGGCCAGAACCTGCTTGCCCCACAATTCGACCGGGCTGCCGACGGTGGCTTGCGGCACGTCGGTCAGGTCGATGTTGAGCATGTCCATCGACACCCGGCCGATCAGCTGGGTGCGCTGGCCGGCGACCAGCACCGAGGTGCCGTTGGGCGCCTGCCGTGGGTAGCCATCGGCATAGCCCATGGCGACCACGCCAACACGGGTTGGCCGTGGGCTGACGAACTTGGCGCCGTAGCCCACCGGCTCGCCGGCAGGCAGCTCGCGCACGCTGATGACCCGCGATTGCAGGGTCATCACCGGTTGCAGGCGTGCGGCCTGGGCCTGGGGCACTTCGAACGGCGTGGCGCCGTACAGCATCAGGCCTGGGCGTACCCAATCGCCGGGCGCTTGCGGCCAGCCCAGCACGCCGGGCGAGTTACGCAGGCTGCACTCGGCAGCCAGGCCCTGGCGGGCGGCTTCGAACACGGCGATCTGCTGGGCGGTGGCGTCGGCATCCAGTTCGTCAGCGCGGGCAAAGTGGCTCATCAGCACGATGCGCGAAACCTTGCCGCTGGCCAGCAGGCGCTGGTAGGCGTCATGGTAGTCCTTGGGGTGCAGGCCGACGCGGTGCATGCCGCTGTCCAGCTTCAGCCAAATGGTGAGCGGCTTGTGCAGCTGGGTTTTCTCGATGGCTTCCAGCTGCCACAGCGAGTGCACCACGCACCACAGGTCGTGCTCGGCAATCAGCGCCAGCTCGCTGGCTTCGAAGAAGCCTTCCAGCAACAGCACCGGGGCCTTGATACCGGCGGCGCGCAACTCCAGCGCCTCTTCGATGCAAGCCACGGCAAAGCCGTTGGCTTCGGCCTCCAGGGCCAGGGCGCAGCGTACGGCACCGTGGCCATAGGCGTCGGCCTTGATCACTGCGAGGGCTTTGGCACCGGTCAGTTCACGGGCCAGACGGTAGTTGTGGCGCAGGGCCTGGAGGTCGATCAGGGCGCGGGCGGGACGCATGGCGGCTGCCTTATGGTGGTTCGGGTTGAAATCGGTGTTGGATTCTTCGCGGGCTCGCCCGCTCCCACAGGAGCATCACAGGTATTGAAAACTGTGCAGTACCTGTGGGAGCGGGCGAGCCCGCGAAAAGGCCGGTACGGGCTATTACTGCTGGTGAACCGGCGCGCCCTGCCCGTGCTTGGTCGCTTCCCGGCTGTTGCCATAACGGGAAATGTCCAGGCCTTCGGCACTGATCTGCGGTTTCTTGCGCGCAATCAGGTCGGCCAGCAGGCGACCGGAGCCGCACGCCATGGTCCAGCCCAGGGTACCGTGACCGGTGTTCAGGAACAGGTTGCGGAAAGCCGTGGCACCAACGATCGGCGTGCCGTCCGGGGTCGCCGGGCGCAGGCCGGTCCAGAAACTGGCCTGGCTCAGGTCACCACCGCGAGGATAAAGGTCGTTGACGATCATCTCCAGCGTTTCGCGCCGACGCGGGTTCAGCGACAGGTCAAAACCGGCAATTTCAGCCATGCCGCCAACCCGGATACGGTTGTCGAAACGGGTGATCGCGACCTTGTAGGTCTCGTCGAGAATGGTCGAAGTCGGGGCCATGTCGCCGTTGGTGATCGGTACGGTCAGCGAGTAGCCCTTCAGCGGGTACACCGGCGCCTTGATGCCCAGCGGCTTGAGCATCTGCGGCGAGTAGCTGCCCAGCGCCAGCACGTAGCGGTCGGCGGTTTCCAGCTTGCCGTCGATCCACACGCCATTGATGCGGTCGCCCGCGAAGTCCAGGCGTTGGATGTCCTGGCCAAAACGGAACTCCACACCCAGCTTGATGGCCATGTCGGCGAGCTTGGTGGTGAACATCTGGCAGTCGCCGGTCTGGTCGTTAGGCAGGCGCAGGGCGCCGGCCAGAATGTCCTTCACGCCAGCCAGGGCGGGTTCGACGCGGGCAATACCCTCGCGGTCCAGCAGTTCGTAAGGCACGCCGGACTGCTCGAGCACGGCAATATCCTTGGCCGCGGCATCCACCTGGGCCTGGGTGCGGAACAGCTGGGTGGTACCCAAAGAGCGGCTTTCGTAGGCAATGCCGGTTTCGGCGCGCAGTTCGTCCAGGCAGTCGCGGCTGTACTCGGACAGGCGCACCATGCGCTCCTTGTTCACCGCGTAACGGCTGGCGGTGCAGTTGCGCAGCATCTGTGCCATCCACAGGTACTGGTCGACGTCGCCGGTGAGCTTGATGGCCAGGGGAGCGTGGCGCTCCAGCAGCCACTTGATGGCCTTCAGCGGCACGCCTGGGGCGGCCCAGGGCGAGGCATAGCCGGGCGAGATCTGGCCGGCGTTGGCAAAACTGGTTTCCATGGCCACCGCCGGCTGGCGGTCGACCACCGTCACTTCGAAACCTTGCCGGGCCAGGTAGTAGGCACTGGCGGTTCCGATTACACCGCTACCAAGTACCAGAACTCGCATCGTTATATCCCTCACACGCGGCACGCCGCAGACTTTTATTGATATGGCATGAATGGGCGCAGTATAGGAATTTGAGACCAGTGCAATTCACTATATAAAAGCCTATTATTGGCGAGAATTCTCGGCAAAATCGCCTTTCACGGAGGGGCATCCCCTATGAGAACCCAGCACCAGAGCAAGCGTGAACTGGACAAGATCGACCGTAACATCCTGCGGATCCTGCAGAATGACGGGCGTATTTCCTTCACCGAACTGGGCGAGAAAGTTGGGCTGTCCACCACCCCTTGCACCGAGCGGGTTCGCCGCCTGGAGCGCGAGGGCATCATCATGGGCTACAACGCCCGTCTGAACCCGCAGCACCTCAAGGGCAGCCTGCTGGTGTTCGTGGAAATCAGCCTGGACTACAAGTCGGGCGACACCTTCGAGGAGTTCCGCCGCGCGGTCTTGAAGCTGCCCCACGTGCTGGAATGCCACCTGGTGTCAGGTGACTTCGACTACCTGGTGAAGGCGCGCATTTCGGAGATGGCGTCGTACCGCAAGCTGCTTGGCGACATCTTGCTGAAGCTGCCGCACGTGCGCGAATCGAAGAGCTACATCGTGATGGAAGAGGTGAAGGAAAGCCTCTGCCTGCCGATCCCGGACTGAGGCTAGACCAGCACCTGCCGGGTTGTGGCGATGAACTGGTGCACGAGTTGCTCGGCTGCGGGCTCGATCATCGGCTCAGGGCCACGGCCACGCGGGCAGGCCATGCGTGGCGTGGTGCCAAACAGGCGGCAGATCATCGGGCGCTCTTCATACACCGTACAACCGTTGGGGCCCAGGTGCACACAGTCCAGGCGCTCCAGGGCAGCTGCCTGCTCGGCCTGGGACTTGCGCGGCAGGCGGGCCATTTCTTCTGTCGACGTAGTGACCGGGCCACAGCAGTCGTGGCAGCCGGGCTCGCACTCGAACGAGGGAATGAGTTCGCGCAGGAAGTGGATCTTGTGGCGGTTGCAGGACATGACCAAGTACAAAGCTGATGGAAAAGTTGGATTATAAGCCCATTCGCGGGCTTGCCCGCTCCCACAGGTAACTCGCAGGTCTCAAGATTGTAGAGTACCTGTGGGAGCGGGCGAGCCCGCGAACGAGGGCGCAGCCCTCGCCTTGTTGCCCACTACCCCACCCCGACTTATCCTCCTCCCCTAGCCCACCAGCCTCAGGACCAACCCCATGATCCACAGCGCGCAGCATGCCGCCTCCTACTACGCCGCCAGCAGCGCGCCACACCCTGACTACTCCTTCCTGCAGGGCGAGCACAGCGCCGATGTATGCATCGTCGGCGGCGGCTACTCGGGCCTGAACACTGCCATCGAACTGGCCGAACGCGGCCTGTCGGTCATCCTGCTGGAAGCGCGCAAACTGGGCTGGGGCGCCAGCGGGCGCAATGGCGGGCAGTTGATCCGCGGCGTCGGCCACGGCCTGGAACAGTTTCTGCCGGTAATAGGCGAGGAAGGCGTGCGCAGCATGAAGCTGATGGGCCTGGAGGCCGTGCAGATCGTCCGCGAGCGGGTCGAGAAGCATGCCATCGCCTGCGACCTGACCTGGGGCTACTGCGACCTGGCCAACAAGCCGGCCGAGCTGCTGGGCTTTGCCGAAGAAGCCGAAGAACTGCGCAGCCTGGGCTACGCGCATGAGCTGCGGCTGGTCGGCAAGGACGATATCCACAGCGTGGTCGGCGCCGACTGCTATGTGGGCGGGCTGATCGACATGGGCTCCGGCCACCTGCACCCGCTCAACCTGGCCTTGGGTGAAGCGGCCGTGGCCAGCAGCCTGGGCATAAAGCTGTTCGAGCAGTCCGAGGTTAACCGCATCGACTACGGCCCCGAAGTGCAGGTGCATACCGCCCAGGGCCGGGTACGCGCCAAGACCTTGGTGCTGTGCTGCAACGCCTACCTCAATGGCCTCAACCGCGAGCTGGGCGGCAAGGTGCTACCGGCCGGCAGCTACATCATCGCCACCGAACCGCTCGGCGAAGAGCGCGCCCGCACGTTGCTGCCACAGAACATGGCGGTATGTGACCAGCGCGTGGCGCTGGATTACTACCGCCTGTCCGCCGACCACCGCCTGCTGTTCGGCGGTGCCTGCCACTATTCAGGCCACGACCCGAAAGACATCGCCGCCTACATGCGCCCGAAGATGCTCAAGGTGTTCCCGCAGCTGGCCGACGTGCGTATCGACTACCAGTGGGGCGGCATGATCGGCATTGGCGCCAACCGCCTGCCGCAGGTTGGCCGCCTCGCCAGCCAGCAGAACGTGTATTACGCCCAGGCCTACTCAGGCCATGGGCTCAACGCCACCCACCTGGCCGCGCGCCTGCTGGGCGAGGCCATCAGTGGCCAGGAAAGCGGGCGTTTCGATCTGTTCGCCAAAGTGCCGCATATCACCTTCCCCGGCGGCAAGCACCTGCGCTCGCCGCTATTGGCGCTGGGCATGCTGTGGCACAGGCTCAAAGAGCTGATCTGAAAACTGACGCGGTCGGTGTAGGACCGGCCTTGCGTCTCGTTGTTAGTCTTTCCAGAAGGGTTTACGCCCTTCGGTACGGGCCTGCTCCCAGCTCAGCCCGACATCACGCAACTCGTCATCCGTCAGCTGCAGCAGCGCCCTACGGGTGTGCCAGCGATGCAGCATCAGCCCCCAACGTCCAAGCCCTTCCGGCGCGTTGAATACCTTGGCCTGCTGCCCGGCTTCCAGTTCCCTGGCCATCAGTTGCAAGCGCACATCGCTCATGCCGCCCATCACCGCACCCTCTCGTTCAGTTGATACCGTGGAGACAGGATGCGCGTCGGCACCATCGACAATACAGATCCAATACAGCCTTATTATTCCCATACAGAATTGGCCGTCGGCCGACTGAATGCTGTATTTTCAGCCCAACTGTACCGGTCGCTATGCCAATGCAGCGCAGGAGTATGCCGTGACCCTCTACCTGAACCTGGCCGAACTGCTCGGCGCCCGTATCGAGCAAGGCCTGTATCGCCCCGGCCAGCGCCTGCCATCGGTGCGCGCCCTTAGTGTGGAACACGGGGTAAGCCTGAGCACCGTGCAGCAGGCCTATCGCCTGTTGGAAGACGGCGGCATGGTCTCGCCCAGGCCCAAATCCGGTTATTTCGTCAGCGACCACCGCCTTTTGCCCGCCCTGCCCGCCGTCAGCCGCCCGGCCCAGCGCCCGGTGGATATCTCGCAGTGGGAGCAAGTGCTGGAGCTGATCCGCAGCACGCCGCGCCAGGATGTGGTCCAGCTCGGCCGTGGCATGCCCGACATCAACAGCCCTACCCTCAAGCCGCTGTTGCGTAGCCTGGCTCAGTTGAGCCGGCGCCAGGACATGCCTGGCCTGTATTACGACAACATCCACGGCAACCTGGCCCTGCGTGAGCAGGTGGCGCGGCTGATGCTCGACTCCGGTTGCCGCCTGAGCCCGGCCGACCTGGTCGTGACCACCGGTTGCCACGAGGCGCTGTCGTGCAGCATTCGTGCGGTCTGCGAGCCAGGCGACATCGTCGCGGTCGACTCGCCCAGCTTCCACGGTGCCATGCAAACCCTGAAGGGCCTGGGCATGAAGGCGCTGGAAATTCCCACCGACCCGGTGACCGGCATCAGCCTGGAGGCGTTGGAACTGGCGCTGGAACAGTGGCCGATCAAGCTCATCCAGATCACCCCCAGCTGCAACAACCCGCTCGGCTACATCATGCCCGAGGCCCGCAAGAAGGCCCTGCTGAGCCTGGCCCAGCGCTACGACGTGGCGATTCTGGAGGACGATGTGTACGGCGACCTGGCGTACACCTACCCGCGCCCGCGTACGCTCAAGTCGTTCGACGACGATGGCCGCGTGCTGTTCTGCAGCTCGTTTTCCAAGACCCTCGCCCCCGGCCTGCGGGTGGGCTGGGTGGCGCCCGGGCGCTACCTGGAGCGGGTGCTGCACATGAAGTACATCAGCACCGGCAGCAGCGCCAGCCAGCCGCAGCTGGCCATCGCCGACTTCATCGCCGGCGGCCACTACCAGCCCCACGTGCGGCGCATGCGCAGCCAATACCAGCGTGGCCGAGACCTGATGAGCGAATGGGTAACCCGCTACTTCCCGCCGGGCACCCGGGTCAGCCGCCCCCAAGGTGGCTTCATGCTGTGGGTGGAACTACCCGAACATTTCGATACGCTGCGCCTGAACCGGGCTTTACTGGAGCAAGGTGTGCAAGTTGCGGTGGGCAGCATCTTCTCGGCCTCGGGCAAGTTTCGCCACTGCCTGCGCATGAACTTCGCCGCGCGGCCGACGCCGCAGATCGAGGCTGCCGTGCGCAAGGTAGGGGAAACCGCCCTTCGTCTACTGGATGAAGAAAGCGCTGACGCGTAACTTTGCGCCGCCCGCCACGGTCCAACCTCAAAGCCCTTGCTGCACAGGACGATCCACCCTTGAGACTCCAGCACACCTTGCCTCTGCTGCTGGTGCTGCTGCTCGGCCTTGCCGGCTGCGCCAGCGTCAGCTCGCCCCGCGAAACCAGCCAGGCGCTGCCCGCCAATGACTCCGCCTTCGGCCGCTCGGTACTGCGCCAGGCAGCACCCTACGGCGGCCGTTCGGGCTTTCGCCTGCTGCCCAACAGCAATGAAGCGTTCCGCGCCCGTGCCGAACTGATCCGCAACGCCCAAGCGAGCATCGACCTGCAGTACTACATCGTCCACGACGGCCTCAGCACCCGCGCCCTGGTGCATGAACTGCTGCGTGCCGCCGACCGTGGCGTGCGTGTGCGCATCCTGCTGGACGACACCACCAGCGACGGCCTGGACACCATCATGGGCACCCTCGATGCCCACCCCAACATCCAGATCCGCGTGTTCAACCCGCTGCACCTGGGCCGCAGCACAGGCGTAACGCGCGCCATGGGCCGGCTGTTCAACCTGTCGCGCCAGCACCGCCGCATGCACAACAAGCTGTTCCTGGTGGACAACAGCATGGCAATTGTCGGCGGGCGTAACCTTGGCGACGAGTATTTCGATGCCGAGCCCAACCTCAACTTCACCGACATCGACCTGCTGGGTATAGGCCCGGTGGCCGAGCAGTTGGGGCACAGTTTCGACCAATACTGGAACAGCGCCCTCAGCCGGCCGATCACCGACTTCCTCTGGCGTGAGCCGGATGCCAACGACCTGCGTGCCAGCCGCCATCGCCTGGAAGTGTCCCTGGCCGAGGCGCGCACCCAGCGCAAAGCCCTGTATGACCGCTTGATGGCCTACCAGTCGCAACCGCGCCTCGATGTGTGGCGCAACGAGCTGATCTGGGCACACGCCCAAGCGCTATGGGATGCCCCAAGCAAGGTGTTGGCTGACGACGAGCCAGACCCGCAACTGCTGCTGAGCCAGCAACTGGCACCAGACCTGGCCAACGTGCACCACGAGCTGATCCTGGCTTCGGCCTACTTTGTGCCGGGTGAACCGGGGCTGCTGTACCTGACCGGCCGCGCCGACGCCGGCGTTTCGGTGAAACTGCTGACCAACTCGCTGGAAGCCACCGACGTGCCGGCGGTGCATGGCGGCTATGCACCCTATCGCCGGGCCTTGCTTGAGCACGGGGTGGAGCTTTACGAGCTTCGCCGCCAGCCAGGCGATCCCAGCGCAGGGCGGTTGAGCTTCCGTGGTAGCTCGGATTCGAGCCTGCACACCAAGGCGATCGTTTTCGACCGGCGCAAGACCTTCATAGGCTCGTTCAACTTCGACCCACGTTCAGTGCTGTGGAACACCGAGGTCGGGGTGCTGGTAGACAGCCCGGAGCTGGCCGCATACACACGCGAACTGGCCCAACAGGGCATGGCGCCCGCGCTGAGCTATCAAGTGAAATTGATGGGTGACAAGCTGGTGTGGGCCACCGAGGACAATGGCCAGCGGCACGTACTGACGTCTGAACCGGGTGGGATGTGGCGGCGGTTCAATGCCTGGATCAGCAAGGCGGTTGGCTTGGAGAAGATGTTGTAGGCGCTATCGTTGGGGCTGCTTCGCAGCCCATCGCGACACAAGGCCGCTCCCACAAGGGTACGGTGTACACCGATCAATGTGGGAGTGGCCTTGCGTCGCGAAAGGGCCGCAAAGCGGCCCCAAAATCCATCAGGCAGAAACCGGTTCAAACGCTCCACGCCGCTGAGTCAGCACCACCAGCCCCGCAGCCCCCGCCGCCATCAGCCACAGCAGCGCATGCCCGCTGACCCACTGGCTCCCCGCCCCCGCCAGCAACGGCCCGAGCAGGCAACCAATACCCCACAGCTGCGCAACATGGGCGTTGGCCCGCACCAGCGCATCATCACGGTAGCGCTCGCCAATCAGCACCAGCGACAAGGTGAACAAGCCCCCTGCACTGGCCCCGAACAACACCCACAACGGCCAGATCGCCGGGGTATGCAGCAAGAGCGGAATCGCCAGGCTGGACACCAGCAACGTCACCGCGCAGCCGGTGAACAGGGTGCGGCGCGACATATGATCGGCCAACGCGCCGATGGGCAACTGCAGCACCGCATCCCCCACCACCACGGTACTGACCATGAACAGGGCGATCTCGGTGGTGAAGCCCTGCTGCAGGCAATACACCGGCAGCAAGGTAAGAATCATTGCCTCGAACGAAGCGAACAGGGCAATGGCCCAGGCGATCACCGGCAAACGCCGGCAGAAACGGAACAGGTCGCCGAAGGTAACGTTGCAGGCTTCCGTGCTCGGTGCACCGCCACGCCCCAGCAGGATCAGCGGCGCGACCAGCAGCAGGCCCGTCGCGGCCCAGAAACCGAAGTCGTCATCGGAGCCGAGAAAGCCCAGCACCAGCGGCCCGGCCAGCTGGCTCAAGGCGTAGCTGCTGCCGTACAACGCCACCAGGCGGCCACGCCACTGCTCGACCACCAGCTGGTTGATCCAGCTTTCGCCGAGGATGAACACCACGGTCAGGGACATGCCGATCATCAGCCGCAGCAGCAGCCACAGAGGGTAGCTTGGCAACAGGGCCAGCAGGCCGATCGACAGCGCCCCACCCCACAGGCACAGGCGCATCGCCGAGGGCACGCCAACCCAGCCTGCCAGGCGGCTGGCCAGGCTGGCACCGGCCAGTACGCCCAGCGCCGGCATCGCCGCCATCACACCGATGGCAAAGCTGCCGTAGCCCCAGGCCTCCAGGCGCAGGGACACCAGCGGCATGCTCACGCCAAGCGCCAGCCCGACACTGAGCACCGATGCCAGTACGGCGAAGTAGGTACCCCAACGCATTGCAGCCTCCCAGGCAGAATTCGTGAACAGCAAAAACGACGAAGCCGGGTCAGCGTGAGCCGACCCGGCTATTGTTGGGGCTGCTGTGCAGCCCATCGCCGGCAAGCCGGGCTCCCACAGGTACAACGGAGGCCTTGCGGGCTGCGAAGAACCTGTGGGAGCTGACTTGCCGGCGATTGGGCCGCAACGCGGCCCCCTGGAGTTACAGCTTGATCCAGGTCGCCTTCAGCTCGGTGTATTTCTCCAGCGCATGCAGCGACTTGTCACGGCCGTTGCCCGACTGCTTGAAGCCACCGAACGGTGCGGTCATGTCGCCGCCGTCGTACTGGTTGACCCAGACGCTGCCAGCGCGCACGGCACGGGCGGTCTTGTGGGCCTTGGAAATGTCCGACGTCCAGATGCCAGCGGCCAGGCCGTATGGCGTGTCGTTGGCAATGGCGATGGCCTCTTCGGCGGTGTCGAAGGCAATCACCGACAGCACCGGGCCGAAGATTTCTTCCTGGGCAATGCGCATGGCATTGGTCACGCCGTCGAAGATGGTCGGCTCGACGTAGGTGCCGCCAGTCTCTTCCAGGGTGCGCTTGCCGCCGGCCAGGAGCGTGGCGCCGTCCTTGTGGCCAGCCTCGATGTACGACAGCACGGTGTTCATCTGCTGGGTGTCAACCAGGGCACCGACCGTGGTCTGTGGGTCCAGCGGGTTGCCTGGCTTCCAGCCTTTCAGGGCCTCGACCACCATCGGCAGGAACTTGTCCTTGATCGAACGCTCGACCAGCAGGCGCGAGCCTGCGGTGCACACTTCGCCCTGGTTGAAGGCGATGGCGCTGGCAGCGGCTTCGGCAGCAGCTTGCAGGTCCGGCGCGTCGGCGAAGACGATGTTCGGGCTCTTGCCACCGGCTTCCAGCCAGATGCGCTTCATGTTCGATTCGCCTGCGTACACCATCAGCTGCTTGGCGATCTTGGTCGAACCTGTGAACACCAGGGTGTCGACGTCCATGTGCAGGGCCAGGGCCTTGCCTACGGTGTGGCCATAGCCTGGCAGCACGTTCAGCACGCCAGCCGGGATACCGGCTTCGATCGCCAGTTGGGCGATGCGGATGGCGGTCAGCGGCGATTTTTCGGACGGCTTGAGCACCACCGAGTTACCGGTAGCCAGCGCTGGGCCGAGTTTCCAGCAGGCCATCAGCAGCGGGAAGTTCCACGGTACAATGGCACCGACCACACCTACCGGCTCGCGGGTAACCAGGCCAAGCTGGTCGTGCGGGGTCGGGGCGACTTCGTCGTAGACCTTGTCGATGGCTTCGGCAGTCCAGTGAATGGCTTGCGCCGCACCCGGGATGTCGATGCTGGAGGAGTCGCCAATCGGCTTGCCCATGTCCAGGGTTTCAAGCAGCGCCAGCTCTTCAACGTTCTTGCGCAGCAGGTCGGCGAAGCGGATCAGCTTGGCCTTGCGCTTGGCCGGGGCCAGCTGCGACCACACGCCAGCGTTGAAGGTGGCGCGGGCGTTTTCCACAGCGCGGTTGGCATCGGCCAGGTCGCAGCTGGCAACCTTGGCCAGGAAGCGTCCGTCGACCGGGCTCAGGCACTCGAAGGTTTCACCGGATGCGGCATCGGTGTATTCGCCGTTGATGAAGGCGCGGCCTTCGATCTTCAGTTGCTGGGCACGTTGTTCCCAGTCCGCACGGGTCAGGGTAGTCATACGAAACTCCTCCTCTTGTTTAGGTGCAACGCCGCACTGAGGACTCACAGGCGTTGTCAGAATTCTGGCCGGGCGACGAGCGCACACTGGCAAGCGATACCCTAAACCAGCCGGTGTAAACTATCAATATATTTGACACGAAAGGCTCAAAAGCCTACTGATGTTCATTTTATTAAACAAAAACAGGAGCCGCACCATGAGAATCGACAGCATCATCGACTTCGCGCAGGTCATCACCGAGGCCGAACGCTACCGCCCGGCGGCGGAAAAAATCCTCAAGGGCGAGCCAGACCAGGCGGTCTACAACCACTACTCCAGCCCTTGCGGGCAGTTTGCCGCTGGCGTGTGGGAAGGTGAGGTGGGGCAGTGGACGGTGAACTACACCGAGCACGAGTACTGCGAGATCGTCCATGGCGTTTCGGTGCTGCGCGACCAGGACGGGGCTGCAAAGACCCTGCGTACCGGTGATCGGTTTGTCATCCCGGCCGGTTTCAAGGGCACCTGGGAGGTGCTGGAGCCTTGCCGCAAGATCTATGTGATGTTCGAGCAGAAATGAGCTGACGCCCGTGCAGCCATAAAAAAACCCGCGTCCTTTCGGATGCGGGTTTTTTTCAGGTCGCCGATCAATTACTTGATCTTGGCTTCCTTGTACACCACGTGCTTGCGAACAACCGGATCATATTTCTTGATCTCGATTTTGTCCGGGGTGGTGCGCTTGTTCTTGTCGGTGGTGTAGAAGTGGCCGGTACCGGCACTCGAAACCAGACGGATCAATTCACGCATGATGTTCTCCCTTAAACCTTGGCGCCAGCTTTACGGATGTCAACCAGAACGGCGTCGATGCCGCGCTTGTCGATGATACGCATGCCCTTGGCGGAAACGCGCAGACGCACGAAACGCTTCTCGGATTCAACCCAGAAACGGTGGTGCTGCAGGTTCGGCAGGAAACGACGACGGGTTTTGTTGTTTGCGTGGGAAATGTTGTTCCCGGTTACTGGACCCTTACCAGTAACTTGACAGACTCTCGACATGACTCAGCCCTCTAAAACCACATGCCCAACCCGGCATGGGTTGGCCGCTTAATCTCTCAGTCTTTGGCGCCTGGGCGCCGTGATTCTGGAGGTCTTATCGACCGGATCCGCTTATGCGACAGGCCGAGCCCCTAGAAAAGAGCGCTGCTTTATACCAGAAAGACTTGCTTGCAACAACAGTAGATACACATTGCCGCAAGCCAGAACGCGCCGGGCCAGCATAGCGGCAGGCCCCGTCAGCCGTCGACCGCTCGTCGCCAGATTTGTAAAAAAGGGTGTGGTCATTTACCGGCAGGCACACTAGGGTAGGCCTTTTCCAGACTGCACTGGCAGATGGGCCACCGACAGCCAAGGAGCCACCATGCGTGCTGCCGCCCTTTCCTTATTGTTCAACTCTCTGTTCGCCGCCGGCGCCCTGTTCGCTGCCGGCGTAGCCCAGGCCGCGCCGCTGAGCGTTTGCAGCGAAGCCAGCCCCGAAGGCTTCGACGTGGTGCAGTACAACTCGCTGACCACCACCAACGCCACAGCTGACGTGCTGATGAACCGCCTGGTGGAGTTCGACGCGGCGCAAGGCAAGGTGGTGCCGAGCCTGGCAGCCAGCTGGACAGTGTCGACCGACGGCCTTGTGTATGATTTCACCCTGCGCGATGGCGTGAAATTCCACACCACCCCCTACTTCAAGCCAGGCCGTGAGCTGAACGCCGACGATGTGCTGTTCAGCTTCCAGCGCATGCTCTACCCCGCCCATGCCTGGCACAAGACCGCACCGGGTGGCTACCCGCATGCCCAGTCGCTTCAACTGGGCAGCCTGATCAAGGCAATCGAGGCCCCGGCGCCAAACACCGTGCGCTTTACCCTCAGCCACCCGGACGCCACATTCCTGGCCACGCTGAGCATGGGCTTCGCCTCGATCTACTCCGCCGAATATGCCGACAAGCTGCTGAAGGCCGGCACCCCCGAGAAGCTCAACAACCAGCCGATTGGCACCGGGCCGTTCGTCTTCCAGCGCTTCCAGAAAGACGCCGTGGTGCGCTATCGCGCCAACCCTGACTACTTTGCCGGCAAGCCGGCGGTCGACCCGCTGATTTTCGCCATCACCACCGATGCCAACGTGCGCCTGCAGAAGCTCAAGCGTGGCGAGTGCCAGGTGGCCCTGTCGCCCAAGCCGCTGGACATTGCCGAAGCAGGCAAGGACGGCAACCTCAAGGTGGCCACCACCCCGGCCTTCATGACCGCCTTCGTCGCCATCAACAGCCAGCACCCGCCACTGGACAAACCGGAAGTGCGCCAGGCCATCAACCTGGCGTTCGACAAGCAGGCCTACCTCAAGGCCGTGTTCGAAGGCTCCGCAGTGGCCGCCAACGGCCCCTACCCGCCCAGCACCTGGAGCTATGCCAAGGACCTGCCCGGCTACCCGCTGGACCTGAAGAAAGCCAAGGCCCTGCTGACCAAGGCCGGCCTGGGCGATGGCTTCAGCACTACCATCTGGACCCGCCCGTCGGGCAGCCTGCTCAACCCCAACCCCAGCCTTGGCGCGCAGATGCTGCAGGCCGACCTGGCCAAGATCGGCGTCAAGGCCGAGATCCGCGTAATCGAATGGGGCGAGTTGATCCGCCGCGCCAAGGCCGGCGAGCACGACCTGCTGTTCATGGGCTGGGCGGGCGACAACGGCGACCCGGACAACTTCCTCAGCCCGCAGTTTTCCTGCGCTGCGGTCGAGTCGGGGACCAACTTTGCCCGCTTCTGCGACAACCGCCTGGACCAGCTGATCAGCGCCGGGCGCACCACCAACGACCAGAGTGTGCGTAGCCGGCTGTACCAGCAGGCGCAGACGTTGATCCAGCAGCAGGCGCTGTGGGTACCGCTGGCGCACCCGAAGGCGGCGACGCTGCTGCGCCAAGGTGTGGAGGGGTACCAGGTGAGCCCCTTCGGGCGGCTGGATTTCAGCAAGGTGTCGGTGACCAAGTAATCCTGTGCTGGCCTTCTCGCGGGCTTGCCCGCGAGAAGGCCAGCACAGGCAGTACCAAGGCCTAAGCCACAATCCACCCATGCTCGACCATCGACAACGGCTCCCCGTCGCCGATGATGATGTGGTCCAGCACCCGCACGTCGATCAACGCCAACCCCCGCTTCAGCGACAAGGTCAGATGCACATCGTCCTGGCTCGGTTCGTTGTTGCCTGAAGGATGGTTGTGGCACAGGATCAACGCCGCCGCGTTGTGCAGCAGTGCCCGCCGCACTACCTCCCGCGGGTAGACACTGGCCCGGTCTATCGTGCCCCTGAACAGGATCTCAAACGCCAATGGGCGGTGCTTGGTATCCAGAAACAGGCAACCGAATACCTCACTGATCTCATGACGCAACATGGCCTTGAGATAGCGCCGCACCGCCGCAGGGCCCTCAAGCGCGGCTGCGCGCTCCAGGTTCTCATCCAGATAACGCCGGCCAATCTCCAACAGCGCCTGTAACTGTGCGTATTTCACAGCGCCAATGCCCGGCTCGCGCAGCACCGCTTCCCGTTCGGCCTCCAGAAACTGCCTGAGCCCGCCAAAACGCACCAGCAGCCCTCGCGCAAGGTCCAGCACATTGCGCCCGGCAACCCCGGAGCCCAGCAGTACGGCAAGCAACTCTGCATCCGACAGCGCAGTAGCCCCACGCTGCAACAACTTCTCCCTCGGCCGTTCTTCCGCCGGCCACTCCCTGATATTCATCCCTGCCCCTTGCTGCGGCCCATTTCGGCCATGTGTTAATCTATTTCGCCTCGTACATGCGACGTACTGCCGCAGGCAATTTCAAACGTCGCCGCCCGCTCTCACTGGAAAAAGGCAAGCCTATGCAGCGGCTGTATCGCAAGCGCATCGTTCTCGGCGTGGGTGGCGGCATTGCCGCCTACAAAAGCGCCGAGCTGATCCGCCGTCTCCTGGAGCACGGCGCGCAGGTGCGCGTCGTCATGACCCGTGGTGGTGCCGAGTTCATCACCCCGCTGACCCTGCAGGCGCTGTCGGGCCACCCGGTGCACATGGACCTGCTTGACCCTGCCGCCGAAGCGGCCATGGGCCATATCGAACTGGCCAAGTGGGCCGACCTGGTGCTGATCGCCCCGGCCACGGCCGACCTCATGGCGCGCATGGCCCAAGGTATGGCCGACGACCTGCTGACCACCCTGGTGCTGGCCACCGACGCAACCGTCGCCGTGGCCCCGGCCATGAACCAGGCCATGTGGCGCGACCCGGCTACCCAGGCCAACCTCGAACTGCTCAAGAGCCGTGGCATCCAGGTGTTCGGCCCGGCGTCCGGCAGCCAGGCCTGTGGCGACGTGGGCCTGGGCCGCATGCTCGAAGCCAACGACCTGGCCTGGTGCGCCGCAGAAAGCTTCAAGCGCCAGGCGCTGACCGGCAAGCACGTGCTGATCACCGCCGGCCCGACCCAGGAAAACATCGACCCGGTGCGCTACATCACCAATCATAGCTCCGGCAAGATGGGCTTCGCCTTGGCCGAAGCGGCTGCCGAGGCCGGGGCTCGGGTCACCCTCGTTACCGGCCCTGTGCACCTGCCAACCCCCGACAGGGTCAGCCGCATTGACGTGGTCAGCGCGCGGGACATGCTCGCGGCCTGTGAAGCGGCCATGCCGTGCGACCTGTTCATCGCCTCGGCGGCGGTTGCGGACTACCGCCCGGAGGTCGTTGCCACGCAAAAGTTGAAGAAAGATCCTACGACCGGCGACGGCATGCTGCTGCAGATGGTGCGCAATCCCGATATCCTTGCCACCATTGCTGGCCGCAGCGACCGCCCGTTCAGCGTCGGCTTCGCCGCCGAAACCGAACACCTGCTCGATTACGCCACGCGCAAGCTCAAGGACAAGAACCTCGACCTGATCGTCGCCAATGATGTGGCCAACCCCAGCATCGGCTTCAACAGCGAAGAAAACGCCTTGACCGTGATCGACCGCCAGCAGCACCAGACCCTCTTCGCGCAGACCAGCAAGGGCAAGATCGCCCGGCAACTGGTCGCCTTCATCGCCGATCGGCTCAATCAGGTTCAATAAGTTACATGCACGCTCTTCAAGCCAAGATCCTCGACCCACGCCTGGGTACCGAATTCCCCCTGCCGGCCTACGCCACCCCCGGCTCCGCCGGCCTGGACCTGCGCGCCCTGCTCCAGGAGGACACCGTCCTCGAGCCAGGCCAGACCCTGCTGATCCCTACCGGCCTGTCGATCTACATCGGCGACCCGGGCCTGGCGGCGATGATCCTGCCGCGTTCGGGCCTGGGCCATAAGCACGGCATCGTGCTGGGTAACCTGGTCGGCCTGATCGACTCGGACTACCAAGGCGAGCTGATGGTGTCTTGCTGGAACCGTGGCAATACGCCGTTCACCATCGCAGTTGGCGAACGAATCGCCCAGCTGGTGCTGGTCCCGGTGGTACAGGCCCACTTCGACATCGTCGAAGCGTTCGATGAAAGCCAGCGTGGCGCTGGCGGCTTCGGTCACTCCGGCAGCCACTGAGCTGGCAAATGACCGTTCAGGCCAAGGATGGCGAACTCTCTGGCGAAAGCACCGTCCAAGCGTTCAGTCTGCGCCTGCCCAGAAAGCCTTTGACTAACGGAGCTTCCAGAGATGAACGATATGGCCCACCTGGTCCCCGCCGCACTACCCGACAGCATTTTCCGCGCGTATGACATCCGCGGCGTGGTCGGCAAAACCCTCCACGCCCAAACCGCCTACTGGATCGGCCGCGCCATCGGCGCGCAGAGCCTGGCCCAGGGAGAACCGCAGGTTTCTGTAGGCCGCGATGGCCGCCTGTCGGGCCCAATGCTGGTCGAACAGCTGATCAAGGGCCTGGTCGACGCCGGTTGCCAAGTCAGCGACGTCGGCCTGGTGCCCACCCCGGCGCTGTACTACGCGGCCAACGTGCTGGCCGGCAAGTCGGGCGTGATGCTGACCGGCAGCCACAACCCGTCAGACTACAACGGTTTCAAGATCGTCATCGCCGGCGACACCCTGGCCAATGAACAGATCCAGGCCCTGCTGACCCGCCTGAAAACCAACGACCTGACCTTGGCCGAAGGCCGCGTGGAAAAAGTCGAAATCCTGGAGCGTTATTTCCAGCAGATCGTCAGCGACGTGAAACTGGCCAAAAAACTCAAAGTGGTGGTGGACTGCGGCAACGGCGCTGCCGGCGTGGTCGCGCCACAGTTGATCGAAGCCTTGGGCTGTGAAGTGATCCCGCTGTTCTGCGAGGTCGACGGCAACTTCCCCAACCACCACCCGGACCCGGGCAAGCCGGAAAACCTTGAAGACCTGATCGCCAAGGTCAAGGAAACCGGTGCCGACATTGGCCTGGCCTTCGACGGTGACGGCGACCGCGTCGGCGTGGTGACCAACACCGGCAGCATCGTCTACCCCGACCGCCTGCTGATGCTGTTTGCTCAGGACGTGCTGGCACGCAACCCGGGCGCCGAGATCATCTTCGACGTCAAATGCACCCGTCGCCTGACCCCGCTGATCGAACAGCACGGCGGCCGCGCACTGATGTGGAAGACCGGCCATTCGTTGATCAAGAAGAAGATGAAACAGACCGGCTCGCTGCTGGCCGGCGAAATGAGCGGTCACATCTTCATCAAGGAACGCTGGTACGGTTTCGATGATGGTATCTACAGCGCTGCGCGCCTGCTGGAGATCCTCAGCAAGGCCGGGCAGAGCGCCGAAAACCTGTTTGCCGCCTTCCCGAACGATATTTCCACGCCGGAAATCAATATTGATGTGACCGACGAGGGTAAATTCAGCATCATTGATGCACTGCAACGCGACGCCGACTGGGGCGAAGCCAACCTGACCACCATCGATGGTGTGCGGGTCGACTATCCCCACGGCTGGGGCCTGGTTCGCGCCTCCAACACCACCCCGGTGCTGGTGCTGCGCTTCGAGGCCGATAGCGACGCCGAGTTGCAACGTATCAAGGATGTTTTCCGTACCCAGTTGCTGCGGGTTGAGCCTGAGCTGCAACTGCCGTTCTGACCGACTATCTGTTCCTTACAGGAGCCCTGCATGACCCTCGATCGCGATGCCGCTTCCCATGTAGCCGAGGTTTTGTCCGAAGCACTGCCTTACATCCGCCGCTTTGTCGGCAAGACCCTGGTGATCAAGTACGGCGGCAACGCGATGGAAAGCGAGGAGCTGAAAACAGGCTTCGCCCGTGACATCGTGCTGATGAAGGCTGTGGGCATCAACCCGGTGGTGGTCCACGGTGGTGGCCCGCAGATCGGCGACCTGCTCAAGCGCCTGTCGATCGAAAGCCACTTCATCGACGGCATGCGTGTCACCGACTCGGCGACCATGGACGTGGTGGAGATGGTGCTGGGTGGCCAGGTCAACAAGGACATCGTCAACCTGATCAACCGCCACGGCGGCAGCGCCATCGGCCTGACCGGCAAGGACGCGGAGCTGATCCGCGCCCGCAAGCTGACCGTCAGCCGCCAGACGCCTGAGATGACCACCCCGGAAATCATCGACATCGGCCACGTGGGCGAAGTGGTGAGCGTGAACACCGATCTGCTGAACATGCTGGTGAAGGGTGACTTCATCCCGGTGATCGCGCCAATCGGCGTGGGCGCCAACGGTGAGTCATACAACATCAACGCCGACCTGGTGGCGGGCAAGGTAGCCGAGGCGCTGAAAGCCGAGAAGCTGATGCTGCTGACCAACATCGCCGGCCTGATGGACAAGCAGGGCCAGGTACTGACCGGCCTGACCACCGAGCAGGTCAACGAACTGATCGCCGACGGCACCATCTACGGCGGCATGCTGCCGAAGATCAAATGCGCACTGGATGCGGTGCAGGGCGGCGTGAACAGCTCGCACATCATCGACGGCCGCGTACCGAACGCGGTGCTGCTGGAAATCTTCACCGACAGCGGCGTGGGTACCCTGATTACCAATCGCAAGCCACGCTGATCGTTGACCTGTCCCGGCCTCATCGCCGGCAAGCCAGCTCCCACAGGAGCTTCATAGCGCTCAAAGGCAGCGCGGTACCTGTGGGAGCGGGCAAGCCCGCGAAGAGGCAGGAACTGGCGGCACAAAAAAAGGCGACCTTCACACGAAGGTCGCCTTTTTATTTACCCGGCCAGGGATCAGATCCCGTACTGCGCCCGGTAAGCCTCGACAGCCGGCAGATGCTGCTTGAGCTGCGGGTCATCGGCCAGGAACTCCAGCACCTGGGTCAGCGAAACGATGCTGACCACCGGGATACCGAAGTCGCGTTCCACTTCCTGGATCGCCGACAGTTCGCCATTGCCACGCTCTTCGCGGTTCAGCGCGATCAGCACGCCAGCGGCCTTGGCCTGCTGGGCGTTGATGATCTGCATGACCTCGCGGATAGCGGTACCGGCGGTGATCACGTCGTCGATGATCAGCACATCACCGGCCAGCGGCGCGCCGACCAGGCTGCCGCCTTCGCCGTGGTCCTTGGCTTCCTTGCGGTTGAAGCACCATGGCACGTCGAGCTGATGTTGATCGGCAAGGGCCACGGCAGTGGTCGCCGCCAGAGGGATACCCTTGTAGGCCGGGCCGAACAGCACGTCGAACGGGATCTTGCTGTCGACGATGGCTGCGGCATAGCACCGCCCCAGCTCGGCCAATGCAGAACCGGTGTTGAACAGGCCGGCATTGAAGAAATACGGGCTGGTACGCCCCGATTTCAGGGTGAATTCACCGAAACGCAGTACCCCGCGATCGATGGCAAAACGGATAAAGTCGCGCTGATACGGCTGCATGAATAGTCCCGGACACCACGGATTTAGCTAAATGGGTTGAGCTCGGGTATCATACACGCACGAGATTTTTGGGGCCATTTATGCGGATCATCAGTGTGAACGTAAATGGCATTCAGGCTGCGGCCGAGCGTGGTTTGCTCAGCTGGCTACAAGCCCAGAATGCCGACGTCATCTGCCTTCAGGATACCCGCGCCTCGGCCTTTGAACTCGATGACCCAGCTTTCCAGCTCGATGGCTATTTCCTTTATGCCTGCGACGCGGAGGTGCCTGCCCAAGGTGGTGTGGCCCTTTACTCGCGCATGCAGCCCAAGGCAGTCATCACCGGCCTGGGCTTCGAGACAGCCGACCGCTACGGGCGTTACCTGCAAGCAGATTTCGACAAAGTCAGTATTGCCAGCCTGCTGCTGCCTTCGGGCATGAACGGCGACGAAGACTTGAACCAGAAGTTCAAGTTGATGGACGACTTCGCCAAGTACCTGGACAAACAGCGTCGTAAACGTCGCGAATACATCTATTGCGGCTCGTTCTACGTGGCGCAGCAGAAGCTCGATATCAAGAACTGGCGTGACAGCCAGCAGTCGCCGGGCTTCCTGGCGCCGGAACGCGCCTGGATGGATGCGATCACCGGCGAGATGGGTTACGTCGATGCCCTGCGCGAAGTCAGCCGTGAAGGCGACCAGTACAGCTGGTGGCCGGACAACGAGCAGGCCGAGATGCTCAACCTGGGCTACCGGTTCGACTACCAGATCCTCACCCCGGGCCTGCGCCGCTTCGTGCGCAACGCCCGCCTGCCGCGTCAGCCGCGCTTCTCCCAGCATGCGCCGCTGATCGTGGACTATGACTGGACGTTGACCATCTGATTGCTGTTCAAACACGAAAAAGCCGACATTGATGTCGGCTTTTTCGTATCTACAGGAACAGTCAGTCAGCCAGAGCAGCCTGCTGCAGCTCGAAGATATCGTTCATGCCCTTCTGCGCCAGGGCGAGCATGGCGTTGAAGTCTTCCGGCTGGAACGGCGCACCTTCGGCGGTGCCCTGCACTTCGATGAAGCCACCGGCGCTGGTCATCACCACGTTCAGGTCGGTTTCGGCAGCGGAGTCTTCCGGGTAGTCCAGGTCGAGCACGGCTTCGCCCTGGTACATGCCTACCGACACGGCAGCAATCATGTGCTTGAGCGGGTTGCCGCCCTTCAGGCCGCCGCGCTTCTTGATCACCGCCAAGGCGTCGCACAGTGCGACCATGGCACCGGTGATGGACGCAGTACGGGTGCCGCCATCGGCCTGGATCACGTCGCAGTCGACATACAGGGTGATGTCACCCAGCTTGCTCATGTCCAGCGCGGCGCGCAGCGAACGGCCGATCAGGCGCTGGATTTCGAGGGTGCGGCCACCCTGCTTGCCACGGCTGGCTTCGCGCTGGTTACGCTCACCGGTGGAGCGCGGCAGCATGCCGTACTCGGCGGTCAGCCAACCTTGGCCCTGGCCTTTGAGGAAGCGCGGCACACCGTTTTCCACGCTGACCGTGCAGATGACCTTGGTGTCACCGAACTCGACCAGTACCGACCCTTCGGCGTGCTTGGTGTAGTTGCGGGTGATGCGGATCGAGCGGAGCTGATCGGCGGCGCGACCACTTGGACGTTTCATCTGGGATACCTGTACTGGGACTTTGAATCTGCCGAGCATTATAGAGCCCGCAGCGCGGGGAAGACATGCCTATTGTCGCGCCCGACACAGCCCGTCGCCTTTTCCGACTGCCATGGCCCCCCCTCTGTAACATAGGCGGATTGGGCGCCGAGGCCCCACTGCGCTACAATCCTGCGCCTTGCAGCCGAGAGGCTCCCACCGTTCATTCATCTACGCGAGGTACTCCCCATGGTGCACAGCATGACCGCTTTTGCTCGTGTCGAGCGCGCCGGCAGCCAAGGCACCCTGATCTGGGAGCTGCGTTCGGTCAACCACCGTTACCTGGAACCCCACCTGCGCCTGCCCGAGGCCCTGCGCGACCTTGAAGGTGCCGTGCGTGAAGGCCTGCGCCAGGGCCTTTCGCGGGGCAAGGTGGAATGTACCCTGCGCCTCAATGAAGACAGCAACGGCAAGCCGCTGAAGGTAGACCGCGAGCGCGCGGCACAGCTGGTCGCAGCCGCCGAGGAAGTGGCCGGCCTGATCAAGCAGCCGGCACCGCTGAACCCGCTGGAAGTGCTGTCGTGGCCGGGTGTGCTGGTGGCCGACACCAGTGACCCACAGGCGCTGAACGCCGAAGCCATGGCCCTGTTCGACGAAGCACTGGCCGAACTCAAAGCCGGCCGCCAGCGCGAAGGCCAGGAACTGGCCCGGCTGATCAACGAGCGCCTGGACAACATGACCAGCGAAGTCACCACCCTGCGCGCCCTGGTGCCGCAGATGCTGGCGGCGCAGCGGCAGAAGATTCTCGACCGTTTCGGCGACATGCAGGCCGAACTCGACCCGCAGCGCCTGGAGCAGGAAATGGTGATGCTGGCCCAGAAGAGCGACGTGGCCGAGGAGCTCGACCGCCTCAGCACCCACGTCACCGAAGTGCGCCGCGTGCTCAAGGGTGGTGGCGCCGCCGGCCGCCGCCTGGACTTCCTGATGCAGGAACTCAACCGCGAAGCCAACACCCTCGGCTCCAAGGCCTTCGACCCACGCAGCACGCAAGCGGCGGTCAACCTGAAGGTATTGATCGAACAGATGCGTGAACAAGTACAGAACATCGAGTAAGGCCAACCCGACCATGAACCACAGCAGCGGCACCCTCTACATCGTTTCGGCCCCTTCGGGCGCCGGCAAGACCAGCCTGGTAACAGCCCTGACCAAGGACGACCAGCAAATCCGCGTCTCGGTCTCGCACACCACCCGCGCCATGCGCCCGGGCGAGGAACACGGGGTGAACTACCACTTCGTTGTCCACGAGGAGTTCAAGGCGCTGATCCAGCAAGGCGACTTCCTGGAGCATGCCGAAGTGTTCGGCAACTTCTACGGCACCTCGCGCAGTGCGCTGCAGCAGACCCTGGACCAGGGCTATGACTTGATCCTGGAGATCGACTGGCAAGGCGCCCAGCAGGTGCGCAAGCTGATGCCGCAGGCATTGTCGGTGTTCATCCTGCCGCCAAGCCAGGAAGCGCTGCGTCAGCGCCTGGACGGCCGCGGGCAGGACAGCGAAGAGATCATCGCCGGGCGCATGAAGGAAGCGGTCAGCGAGATGGTGCACTACGACGAGTATGACTACCTGATCATCAATGATGATTTCGACGCGGCGCTGGAAGACTTGAAAGCGGTGTTCCGCTCGAACCGGCTGGTGCTGAAGAAACAGCAACAGCGCCACGGGTCTCTACTGAAGCAGTTGATCGGCTGAAAAACGATTGGGGCTGCTTTGCAGCCCTTCGCGGGCACGCCCGCTCCCAAAGGTTGGTCACCGCCCTGAGGCGTGCGCTGTACCTGTGGGAGCGGGCGTGCCCGCGAAGGGCCGCAGAGCGGCCCCAATTATTTATTCCTGCAAAGGCAGGGTAGCCTGCTGGCGCAGGGTAGCCCCCAGGAAGTAAGCCGGCGCCCGCATGCGCGACAGCATCATCAACCCGATGCCGAGCACCGAGATGATTGCGGCAATCACGAATACCAGCCCCAACCCGCCCACATGCGAGCCACTGCCGAAGTCCGGCGAGGCGCTGTCGATGGCGGTCCGCGCGAAGATCACCGACAGGATCACCCCACCGACCAGCGGGCACAGGCCACGCATGATGAAATGGCGCACGCTGTCGAACAGGCTGTCGCGGAAATACCAGACGCAGGCGAACGCGGTCAGCGAATAATAGAAGCAGATCATCATGCCCAGCGCGGTGATGGTATCCGCCAGCACGTTCTCGCTCAGGGTACGCATGGTCACGTAGAACAGGCCTGCTGCCAGGCCGGCGCAGATGGTGGCGTAGCGCGGGGTTTGCGAACGCGGGCAGACGCTGGCGAACTTCTGCGGCACCGCACCGTAGTAACCCATGGCCAACAGGGTGCGCGCAGGTGCCACGAAGGTGGACTGCAGCGACGCCGCGGTGCTGGCCAGCACGGCGATGGACATCAGGATTGCCAGCGGCCCCATGACCGGGCCGGCCAGGTGGGCGAAGACGTTCTCCTGGATGCGCGGGTTGTTCAGGCCCAGCCCGGTTTCGCTGATACCGGCAAACTGCAGGGTGGCGATGGCGGTGAACAAGTACAGGCCGAGGATCAACATCACGGTCCAGGTAGCGGCCTTGCCCGGCACCTCTTCGCTGCCCACCGACTCTTCGCTGACGGTCAGGCACGTGTCCCAGCCCCAGAAGATGAAGATCGACAGCGACAGCCCGGCGGCAAAGGCCGAGAACGACTCGACACCGAACGGGTTGAACCAGGCGAAATCGAACTCCAGCGGTGGCGGCGCAGTGGTGCCGCCGAAGGCGGCAAAGGCAAAGCCGATCAGCACCAGCAACTGCAGGGCCACCAGGCCGTATTGCACGGTCATGGTGGTGGCGATGCCGCGACAGCAGATCCACACGGCCAGGCCGATGAACACGCAACAGGTGCTGATGTTGATCAACAGGTTGTCGGCCAACGCTGCCAGCTCATGCTTGCCGGTGATCTGGCCAAGGAACAGGTAGAAGAAATCGACCGCCACCCCCGCCAGGTTCGACAGCACGATGGTAGTGGCGACCACCAGCCCCCAACCGCCGATCCAGCCGATCATCGGGCCGAAGGCACGCGCCGACCAGGTAAACGAAGTACCGCTGTCCGGTTCTGCCGAGTTCAGTTCACGGTAGCCCAGGGCCACCAGCAGCATCGGCAGGAAGCCGACGATGAATACGGCGGGCAGGTGGGCACCCACCTCGCGCACGGTCGGGCCAAGAGCGCCCGTCAGGGTGTAGACCGGGGCGATGGTGGAAATGCCCAGCACCACGCTGGCCAGCAGGCCCAGGCGGCCTTTGGCCAAGCCCTTGCCGCGTTGGGTGTTGCCCGCGTCGGCCGCCACATCGGGTGGGCGGCCGGCTTCTGTATAATTGCTCATGAGTATTTGCCGTAAATTTTGGAATTGTTTTCGCAGGCCTTGCGCACAAGGCCTGCTTTCACTCATTGAAAGCTTGCTGCCGGGAACCAGTCATCCAAGACCTTCGGCTGACGTCAGAATGTCTCCTGCCGTGCGCCCTCCCGTGCCGCGTAGGCAACGCAGGCCTCGCGAAACGCCTGGAACAGGCGCAGCGAGACCGGGTTTTCGGTGAAGCGCCACTCCGGGTGCCACTGCACGCCAAGCACAAAGCCCGGCGCCGCAGGCATGGATACCGCTTCGATCAGGCCATCCGGGGCCCGTGCCTCGACACGCAGGCCCGGGGCGAGGCGGTCGATGCCCTGGCTGTGCAGCGAGTTGACCTCGAACTGCGCCGCCAGGCCCAGGCGCTCGAACAACCCGCCTGGCTCGATGCCGACAGGGTGACGAGGGCCGTATTGCACCTCCAGGGGTGCGTCCTCAGGTTCGCGGTGGTCAAGGTACCCGGGCATTTCCTGCACGCGCTGGTGCAGGCTGCCGCCAAGCGCCACATTCAGTTCCTGGTAGCCACGGCAGATGCAGAACACCGGCACGCCGGCGGCAATCGCTGCCTGCAGCAGCGGCAGGGTCAGGCGATCGCGCGCCAGATCGTGCCGGGTGCCGGCTACGCTAGGGGCGCCATTGTAATGATGCGGTTCGATATTTGAAGGCGAGCCGGTAAAAACAATGCCGTGCAGCCGGGCCAACAGCGCCTGCGTGTCGCTGCCCCCGTCTCGGGCCGGCAGGATCAGCGGCAAACCGGCAAAGCCGGCCGCCTCGACATACTTGTCGCCTACCGTGTGCGACGAGTTCTTCCCCACCTGCTGGCGGCAGGCGCTGACACCGATCAAGGGGACCGCATTTGCGCTCATGGGCTTACACCGTGTGCAGGTACCAGTTGTACTCAAGGTCGGAAATCGACACTTCGAACTCGGCCAGCTCGCTTTCCTTGCAGGCCACGAAGATATCGATGTAGTCCGGGCTGATGTATTGGTTGAGCACTTCGCTGTCGTCCAGCGCGCGCAGGGCATCACGCAGGTTGTTCGGCAGGCTCTGTTCCAACTGCTCGTATGAGTTGCCCTCGATCGGGGCATCCGGCTCGACCTTGTTGGTCAGGCCGTGATGCACGCCGGCAAGGATTGCCGCGAGCATCAGGTACGGGTTGGCATCGGCGCCGGCCACGCGGTGTTCCAGGCGCACGTTTTCGCTGCTGTCGGTAGGCACGCGCACGGCGACGGTGCGGTTGTCCAGGCCCCAGCTCGGCGCATTGGGCACATAGAACTGCGCGCCGAAGCGGCGGTACGAGTTGATGTTCGGGCAGAGGAAGGCCATCGACGCTGGCATGGTCTCCAGCACACCACCAATGGCGTGGCGCAGCGTGTCGCTTTGCAGCGGGTCATCGCTCGAGAAGATGTTCTTGCCGGTTTTCTTGTCCAGCAGCGAGATATGCACGTGCAGGCCGTTGCCGGCCTGGCCCGGGTAGGGCTTGGCCATGAAGGTGGTGTCCATCTCATGGTCGTAGGCAACGTTCTTGATCAGCCGCTTGAGCAGGATCGCGTAGTCGCAGGCCTTCAGCGGGTCGGCCACGTGGTGCAGGTTGACCTCGAACTGCGCCGGGGCGCTTTCCTTGACGATGGCATCGGCAGGCAGGCCCTGCTCCTTGGCCGCTTCCAGCATGTCCTGCAGGCAGTCGGCGTATTCGTCGAGGTCGTCGATCAGGTACACCTGGGTCGACTGCGGACGCTTGCCGGAAATGGGCGAGCGCGGCGGCTGCGGGCGGCCGTTGAGGTTGTCCTGATCGATCAGGTAGAACTCCAGCTCGAACGCCGCGCAAATAGTGAGGCCCAGGTCGTCGAACTTGCTCACCACCTGACGCAGCACTTCACGCGGGTCGGCGAAAAACGGCGCGCCTTCGATCTCGTGCATGGTCATCAGCAGCTGGGCGGTGGGGCGTTTCTGCCACGGCTCATCCGACAGCGTGCCGGGGATAGGGAAGCAGATGCGGTCGGCATCGCCGATGTCCAGGCCAAGGCCGGTGCTCTCTACCGTGGAACCGTTGATGTCCAGGGCGAACAGCGAAGCCGGCAGGTTGATGCCTTTCTCGTACACCTTGTGCAGGCTGGCCCGCTCGATGCGCTTGCCACGTACCACGCCATTCATGTCGGAGATCAGCAGGTCGACGTACTGCGTTTCCGGATGGGCCTGGAGGAAGTCATTCATCTCGCTGGAAGAACTGGCGCACGGGGTTACCGACGTCATGGTGTACATCCTTTGATGTGCTGCGGCGATGTGGGGATACGGCTGGCGCCTCACGGGCGACGATGGTTGCAGCTGTTGTTTTTTTCACTTTCCCATCGTGGGGATTGGTTACCCGACCGGACGCATTGATTCCGGGGGGCCGTTTCACTATAAAATGGCCCCGACGCAACAGACATTGGCAATTCGGCAAGCAGAGCGTGCACCAATGCAATATCAGATCACCCACGCCGACCTCTCCCTGGTCCTGGCACTGGAGCGCGGCCGCTCACTGGCCAAAGCCGCCGAGCTCCTCAAAGTCGACGTTTCGACGGTATTCCGCTCGATCCGACGGCTGGAGTCGGCGCTGGGCACCGCCTTGTTCGTCAAGAGCCGCAAGGGCTACCTGCCGACCGACACTGCCCAGGCCCTGGCCGAGCAGGCCGAGCGCGCGGAACAGGCGCTGGAGGCGGCGCGCATTGCCATGACCAGTGGCGAGCAGGTTGTAAGCGGCACGGTGCGGGTGACCTGCACCGAGGCGGTGATGCATAGCCTGCTGCTGCCGGCGCTGGCCGAGTTCATGCCCAACTACCCGGCCTTGTCGCTGGAGATGGGCACCTCGAACACCTTCGCCAACCTCAGCCGGCGCGATGCCGACATTGCCCTGCGCCTGACCAATACACCACCGGAACACCTGGTGGGTCGCAACCTGGGGTCCACCTCCTATGTGGTCTGCGGCAAGCCGCAGTGGCGCGAGCGCCTGGCAGAGTCGGCCGTCAGCGTGCCATGGATCGCCCCAGACGACTCGATGCAGGACCACCCCACGGTGGTCTGGCGCAACCGGCAGCACCCTGGGTTGAGCCCGCGCTATCAGTGCAGCGGCATGTCGACCATCGCCCAGCTGGTAACTGCCGGCCTGGGCGTGGCGGCGCTGCCGGACTACATGGTGCACGCCCTGCCCGGCGTGGATGCGCTGAGCGGACCGCTGCCGGGTTGCGACACGCAGCTGTGGCTGCTGACCCGGCCGGACTGCCGGGCGCTGCGCTCGGTGCAGACCCTTTTCGAAGAGCTGACGCCGCGGTTGCGTGGCGCGATGCTCTGAGGTTATCGTCGGCTCAAGTATTGCGGCTGTCTGGTCCGGCCCTTTCGCCGGAAAACCCGCTCCCACAGGGTAGGCGGTGCCTGTGGGGGCAGGTTGGCCCGCGAAGAAGCAAACACAGTGCTTCAAGGTGACCACCCGGCAAAACAGCGCTTCCCTATTGGCTGGTGAATTTTTATACTATCGAGTCCGCCTGCCCATTACTGGGCTGCACGCCCACCGCATTTGCTACTGAGGAAGACCATGGCCCGCGTAACTGTTGAAGACTGCCTGGAACACGTGGATAACCGCTTCGAGCTGGTCATGCTCTCGACCAAGCGCGCTCGCCAGCTGGCGACCGGCGGCAAAGAGCCCCGCGTTGCGTGGGAAAACGACAAACCGACCGTTGTTGCCCTGCGTGAAATCGCCGAAGGCATCGTCACCAACGAGTTCATCGCCGCTGAAGAGATCGTCACCGAGGATCCGGTCTTCGCCGCCTTCGAGGACGAGAACAACGAGGCTGTCTGATTGATGCCAGGTCGACGTCGCACGGCGCAAGGCCCTCGTCCTCCGCAGGAGGTGAACCCATGCCGGGTATAGAAGCCTTGGCCGAACGGCTGTCGACCTACCTTGGCCCCGAACAGGTCAACCTGGTTCGGCGCGCCTATTTCTACGCCGAACAGGCCCACGATGGGCAGCGCCGCCGCAGTGGCGAGCCCTACGTGACCCACCCGCTGGCCGTGGCCAGCATCCTCGCCGACATGCACATGGACCATCAAAGCCTGATGGCGGCCATGCTGCACGATGTCATCGAAGACACCGGTATCGCCAAGGAAGCCCTCAGCCAGCAGTTTGGCGAGACGGTGGCCGAACTGGTCGATGGGGTCAGCAAGCTGACCCAGATGAACTTCGAGACCAAGGCCGAGGCGCAGGCCGAAAACTTCCAGAAGATGGCCATGGCCATGGCCCGCGACATTCGCGTGATCCTGGTCAAGCTGGCCGACCGCCTGCACAACATGCGCACCCTGGAAGTGCTGTCCGGCGAAAAACGCCGGCGCATCGCCAAGGAAACCCTGGAAATCTACGCCCCCATCGCCAACCGCCTGGGCATGCACACCGTGCGCGTGGAGTTCGAGGACCTCGGCTTCAAGGCCATGCACCCGATGCGCTCGTCGCTGATTCACCGGGCGGTGAAAAGCGCACGCGGCAACCGCAAAGAGATCGTCGCCAAGATCGAGCATTCGCTGGCCAACTGCCTGGCTGCCGACGGCATCGAGGGCGAGGTCAGCGGCCGGCAGAAACACCTCTATGGCATCTACAAGAAGATGCGCGGCAAGCGCCGTGCCTTCAACGAGATCATGGACGTGTATGCCTTCCGCATCATCGTCGACAAGGTCGATACCTGCTACCGCGTGCTTGGCGCCGTGCACAACCTGTACAAGCCGCTGCCCGGTCGCTTCAAGGATTACATCGCGATCCCCAAGGCCAACGGCTACCAGTCGTTGCACACCACGCTGTTCGGCATGCACGGCGTGCCCATCGAAATCCAGATCCGCACCCGTGAGATGGAAGAGATGGCCAACAACGGCATTGCCGCGCACTGGCTGTACAAGTCCAACGACGATGAACAGCCCAAGGGCAGCCACGCCCGCGCGCGCCAGTGGGTCAAGGGCATCCTCGAACTGCAGCAGCGTGCCGGCAACTCGCTGGAATTCATCGAGAGCGTGAAGATCGACCTGTTCCCGGACGAGGTCTACGTGTTCACGCCCAAAGGCCGCATCATGGAGCTGCCCAAAGGCTCCACGGCGGTGGACTTCGCCTACGCGGTGCACACCGACGTCGGCAACAGCTGCATCGCCTGCCGCATCAACCGCCGCCTGGCGCCGCTGTCCGAACCGCTGCAAAGCGGCTCGACGGTGGAAATCGTCAGCGCCCCAGGCGCACGGCCGAACCCGGCCTGGCTCAACTTCGTGGTGACCGGCAAGGCGCGCACGCACATCCGCCACGCGCTCAAGCAACAGCGCCGCTCCGAGTCCATCAGCCTGGGCGAACGCCTGCTGAACAAGGTGCTCACCGGCTTCGACAGCAGCCTGGAGAAAATCCCCCAGGAGCGCATCCAGGCGATTCTCGCCGAGTACCGCCTGGAACTGATCGAAGACCTGCTCGAAGACATCGGCCTGGGCAACCGCATGGCCTACGTGGTCGCACGCCGCCTGCTGTCGGCCGACGGCGAGCAACTGCCTGCACCTGAAGGCCCGCTGGCGATCCGTGGTACCGAAGGCCTGGTGCTGAGCTACGCCAAGTGCTGCACGCCAATCCCTGGCGACCCGATCGTCGGCCACCTGTCAGCCGGCAAGGGCATGGTCGTGCACCTGGAGAATTGCCGCAACATCAGTGAAATCCGCCATAACCCGGAGAAGTGCGTACAGCTTTCCTGGGCCAAGGACATCACCGGTGAGTTCAATGTCGAACTGCGTGTCGAACTGGAGCACCAGCGCGGCCTTATCGCCCTGCTGGCCAGCAGCGTCAACGCCGCCGACGGCAACATCGAGAAGATCAGCATGGACGAACGCGACGGCCGTATCAGCGTGGTCCAACTGGTGGTCAGCGTGCACGACCGTGTGCACCTGGCGCGTGTGATCAAGAAGCTGCGTACCCTGACCGGTGTGGTCCGCATCACCCGCATGCGTACGTAGTCCGCCAACCGCAAGGAGTCATCATGAGCAAGACCGTCATCACTAGCGACAAGGCCCCAGCCGCCATCGGCACCTACTCGCAGGCGATCAAGGCCGGCAATACGGTGTACATGTCGGGCCAGATCCCGCTGGACCCTAAGACCATGGAACTGGTCGAAGGCTTCGAAGCCCAGACCGTGCAGGTGTTCGAGAACCTGAAGTCCGTGGCTGAAGCCGCGGGCGGTTCGTTCAAGGACATCGTCAAGCTGAACATCTTCCTCACCGACCTGAGCCACTTCGCCAAGGTCAACGAGGTAATGGGCCGCTACTTCGAACAGCCCTACCCGGCCCGTGCCGCCATTGGCGTTGCCGCGCTGCCGAAAGGCGCCCAGGTCGAAATGGACGCCATCCTGGTCATCGAATGATGCCCCCGGTGACGGGCGCCCTGCCCGTCACCCCTCCTTTGCAAGGTTACCCCGTCATGCGTCAAGCACTGCCCCTCGCGCTGGCAGCCCTGCTACTGGGCGGCTGCGCCAGCCACAAACCCGAAGATTTCAACGGCACCTGGATCAACCAGGAGGCCATCACTGCTGCGGTAAAAGGCGGAAGCCTGCGCCAAGCGCTGAATGAACACGGCCCGGTGTTCGAATGGAAGCTCGACGTTGCCAGCCAGCAGGCCAGCTACAGCAATGGCTTCGAGGCCGCTGACGGCCAGCTGAGCAGCAACGAAAAGCAATGGCAGGCCAGCTTCGAGGGCGGCCAGACCGAGCAGCTGTCGCTCGACGGTGACGAGCTGCAAGCCGTCGACCAGCGTGGCGCCAAGCAGACCTTCGTCCGTGCCAAGGCACCGGCGACTGCCAATGCGCCGCTGGGCAGCAGCTTCGAGAAAGCGCTGTACCAGGCCTACCTGGGCGGCAACTGGAAGGTGGTCGAAGGCGAGGGCAAAGGTGCCAGCGTGCGCTTCAGCGACACCGGCAACGTCACAGGCCTGCCGGGGCCAGACCGTTTCGCACTGTGCCTGGCAGGCGACTGCGCGACCATGGGCGGCAGCAATGACAGCCTGTGGCTGGAGCGTAACCAGCGCGGTGCACCGTTCATCATCAAGCGTGATGGCGACAAGCTGGAGATTTTCCAGGCGGTAAACCGTGCGCAACCGGATGAAATGCCGGAACTGGCTGCGGGCAAGCGCCAGTGGGTGCTGGAGCGCAGCTGAGTCCTGCTGCGTTTGCACTGAATGCACTGGCCTCTTCGCGGGTTTACCCGCGAAGAGGCCGGTAAATTCAACGCCCTCCTTTCAGGATGGCGGCATAGCCTTCCTTGTAGCTTGGGTACACCGGCGCCCAGCCCAGCGCCCGTGCCCGGGCGTTGCTGCAGCGCTTGCTGCCGGTCCGCCGCACCCGTTGTTCATCGGACCACTCGGTAACCCCCATGTATGCCCGCAGCCAGGCCACCACGTCAGCCAGCGGCGCCGGGTCGTCATCAACGCCAATGTAGTAGTCGTCCAGTACCTTGCCATCGGCATCGGCCTGCAGCAGAAACGCCAACAGGCTGGCGGCATCCTCGGCGTGGATGCGGTTGCCATACAGCGGTGGCTCCTCGGCCACACGGTAACCCTGGCGCACCTGGCTCAGCAGCCACTCGCGGCCTGGGCCGTAGATGCCCGTCAGGCGCACAACGCTCGCAGGGATACCACTGGCCAGCGCCAGCCGCTCAGCCTCCAGCATCACCCGCCCGGAATAACCTTCAGGCTCGGTGGCCGCGCCTTCCTCGATCCACTCGCCGTCCTTCTGCGCATACACACTGCTGCTGGAGACGAACAGCAGGCGACGGGGGCGCTGGCCTCGCTCGGCCAGCCAGGCCAGCACATGGCGCAAGCCATCCACATAGGCCGCCTGGTAACCGGCCTCGTCGTGCTGGCTGGCCGCCACGCAGTACACCAGGTAATCCAGCGGACCCTGTGGCCAGGCTTGCGGGATCGACGGTTCGGCCAGGTCCGCGGCAACCGGTTGAACGCCCGCAGGCAGCTGCCCGACAGCGCGGCGCAGGCCGCTTACCTGCCAGCCTTTGCCCAGCATTTGCAGGGCCAGACGCCCACCTACATCACCACAACCCACCACCATCACGGAAAGGTCTGACATCTCTGAACTCCCTAGACCAATTGATCAGCCCGGCCACGCTACACGATGGGCGGCTAGACCATAGGCGAAAAAAGCAACAAGATTACTTTTGTTAACAAGAATTACTTGCAATAATGGCCGCCAATTTGTTCTCGGCCTACCTCGAGGCCTTGGAGAACGCTCACTTTATTTCTTCATCAGGTCCGGCCAGCATGACACGTATTCAACCTTCCGCTTCGCCAACCCCGTCGCGCGCCTGGCGCGCCATCGCCGCGCTGACACTCAGCCTGGTGCTGGCCCCGGTGGCCATGGCCGATGAGCCCACCGCCAGCGCCGCCGCGCCTGCTGCTGCCACTGCCCCGGCCGCACCTGCTGCAGCCCCGGCTGCCGACGCGCAGGCGCCTGCTGCCAACGCCACTGCTGCCACCCCGGCCGATGCAACGCCCCCGGCAGACTCGAACGTTCAAGCCTTGGTAGAAGACACCTCGCTGGGCATGGCCCACGACCTGTCCCCATGGGGCATGTACAAGAACGCCGACATCGTGGTGAAGATCGTCATGATCGGCCTGGCCATCGCCTCCATCATCACCTGGACCATCTGGATCGCCAAAGGCTTCGAGCTGATGGGCGCCAAGCGTCGTCTGCGTGGTGAAATCGCCCAGCTGAAGAAGTCCACCACCCTGAAAGAAGCCAGTGACCTCTCCAACAAGGAAGGCACCCTGTCCCACACCTTGGTCCACGACGCCCTCGAGGAGATGCGCCTGTCGGCCAATGCCCGCGAAAAAGAAGGGATCAAGGAGCGCGTCAGCTTCCGCCTGGAGCGCCTGGTTCATGCCAGCGGTCGCACCATGAGCAGCGGCACCGGCGTACTTGCCACCATCGGTTCCACCGCGCCGTTCGTCGGTCTGTTCGGTACCGTATGGGGCATCATGAACAGCTTCATCGGCATCGCCAAGACCCAGACCACCAACCTGGCCGTAGTTGCACCAGGTATCGCCGAAGCCCTGCTGGCCACCGCCCTGGGCCTGGTCGCTGCAATCCCGGCTGTAGTCATCTACAACGTCTTCGCCCGCTCTATCGCAGGCTACAAGGCCCAGGTGTCCGACGCCTCCGCCCAGGTACTGCTGCTGGTCAGCCGTGACCTGGACCACCAGGGCAGCGAGCGCGCTGCCCCGCACATGGTGAAAGTGGGGTAAGCCATGGGCCTGCATCTCAACGAAGGTGGCGACGACCTCGCCGAAAACCACGAAATCAACGTTACGCCGTTCATCGACGTGATGTTGGTGCTGCTGATTATCTTCATGGTCGCGGCCCCCTTGGCCACGGTCGACATCAAGGTCGACCTGCCCGCTTCAACCGCCAAACCGGCGCCGAGGCCCGAGAAACCGGTGTTCGTCAGCGTCAAGGCCGACCAGAAACTGTACGTCGGCGACGATCAGGTTGCTGCGCCCGACCAGCTTGGCCCGATGCTCGACGCCAAGACCAAGGGTGACAAGGAAACCACCATCTTCTTCCAGGCTGACAAAGGCGTGGATTACGGCGACCTGATGGAAGTGATGAACAACATGCGCGCGGCCGGCTACCTCAAGGTCGGTCTGGTAGGTCTCGAGACGGCAGCCAAGAAATGACGAAAACGCGCTCAAACATGGCGCGCTACGGTGGCAGCCTGGCGATCGTGCTGGGCGTGCACGTGGTCGCCGTGCTGCTGACGCTCAACTGGTCGGTGCCCCAGGCCATCGAACTGCCCCCGGCAGCGATGATGGTCGAGCTGGCACCGTTACCGGAGCCAGCGCCACCACCGCCACCGAAAGCGGCGCCACAGCCACCGGCACCGGTCGAAGAACCGCCACTGCCCAAGCTGGCCGAAGCCCCCAAGCCCAAGATCGCCATCCCCAAGCCGCCCAAGCCGAAGGCCAAGCCCCAGCCGCCGAAGCCCGAGAAAAAGCCTGAGCCGCCGAAGGAAGCGCCACCCACTGAGCAAACGGTAGACGCACCGCCAAGCAACACGCCACCGCAGAAGTCCGCGGCACCGGCGCCGAGCATTGCGTCCAACAGCAACGCCCTGCCAACCTGGCAGAGCGACCTGCTGCGCCACCTGGCGAAGTACAAGCGTTACCCGGAAGACGCGCGCCGTCGCGGCCTGCAAGGCATCAACCGCCTGCGCTTCGTGGTCGATGCCGAAGGCAAGGTGGTGTCGTACTCCATGGCAGGTGGTTCGGGCAGTGCTGCACTGGACCGGGCGACCCTGGAAATGATCCGTCGGGCCGGCACGGTACCCAAGCCGCCACCCGAGTTGCTGAACAATGGCACGATCGAAGTCGTGGCACCGTTCGTCTACTCGCTGGACCGCCGCTAAGACTTTTGCTTCTGTCACAAATCGGCAACTCTGATAACGTGCGTCTATCGATTGCAGCCGCTATGCTGGGCCCGCAACTTCATGGACGCACGTTATGACCCTCACCGAATTACGCTACATCGTCACACTCGCCCAGGAACAGCACTTCGGCCATGCCGCCGAACGCTGCCACGTGAGCCAGCCGACTCTGTCGGTCGGTGTGAAGAAGCTCGAGGACGAGCTTGGCGTTCTGATCTTCGAGCGCAGCAAAAGCGCGGTACGCCTGACCCCGGTCGGCGAAAGCATCGTCGCCCAGGCGCAGAAGGTACTGGAGCAGGCCCAAGGCATTCGCGAACTGGCCCAGGCTGGCAAGAACCAGCTGACCGCCCCGCTCAAGGTCGGTGCCATCTACACCGTCGGCCCCTACCTGTTCCCGCACCTGATCCCGCAACTGCACCGCGTAGCGCCGCAGATGCCGCTGTACATCGAAGAAAACTTCACCCACGTGCTACGTGAAAAGCTGCGTAATGGCGAGCTGGATGCAGTAATCATCGCCCTGCCGTTCAACGAAGCCGATGTGCTGACCCTGCCGCTGTACGATGAGCCGTTCTGCGCCCTGATGCCCGCCGACCACCCATGGACGGCAAAAAAGACCATCGACACCGCCATGCTCAACGACAAGAGCCTGTTGCTGCTCGGTGAGGGCCACTGTTTCCGCGACCAGGTACTGGAAGCCTGCCCGACCCTGAACAAGGGCGGCGAAGGCGCCAGGCACACCACGGTCGAATCCAGCTCGCTGGAAACCATTCGCCACATGGTGGCCTCGGGCCTTGGCGTGTCGATCCTGCCGCTGTCGGCGGTGCACAGCCATCATTACGCCCCAGGCATCATCGAAGTGCGCCCACTGACTGCACCGGCACCGTTCCGTACCGTGGCCATCGCCTGGCGCGCCAGCTTCCCGCGGCCGAAGGCCATCGAGATCCTCGCCGACTCGATCCGCCTGTGCTCGGTCGCCAAAGCCCCTGCGGAACAACCGGCCTGAGTCATGAGTGAGCTGTCGAAGGTCCCGGTCACGGTACTCAAGGGTGTTGGCGAGGCCATGGCGGAAAAACTCGCCAAGGTTGGCCTGGAGAACCTGCAGGACGTGCTGTTCCACCTGCCCCTGCGCTACCAGGACCGCACCCGCGTGGTGCCGATCGGCCAACTGCGCCCCGGCCAGGATGCGGTTATCGAAGGTGTGGTCAGTGGTACCGACGTGACCATGGGCAAGCGCCGCAGCCTGGTGGTACGCCTGGGCGACGGCAGCGGCGTGCTGACCTTGCGCTTCTACCACTTCAGCAACGCGCAGAAGGAAGGCCTGAAACGTGGCACCCACCTGCGCTGCTACGGCGAAGCCCGCCCCGGTGCCTCGGGCCTGGAAATCTACCACCCGGAGTACCGCGCGCTGAACGGCGACGAGCCGCCGCCACCGGTCGAACAGACCCTGACGCCGATCTACCCGTCCACCGAAGGCCTCACCCAGCAACGCCTGCGCCTGTTGTGCCAGCAGAGCCTGGGCCTGCTTGGCCCCCGCAGCCTGCCCGACTGGCTGCCTGACGAGCTGGCCCGGGACTACCAATTGGCGCCGCTGGACGATGCCATCCGTTACCTGCACAACCCGCCAGCCGACGCCGACCTCGACGAACTTGCCGAAGGCCAGCACTGGGCCCAGCACCGCCTGGCCTTCGAAGAATTGCTGACCCACCAGCTGTCGCAGCAACGCCTGCGCGAGAGCCTGCGCAGCCTGCGGGCGCCGGTGCTGCCCAAGGCCACGCGCCTGCAGGCGCAGTACCTGGCCAACCTGGGCTTTCAACCGACCGGCGCACAGCAGCGGGTGGCCAACGAAATTGCCTACGACCTCAGCCAGCACGAGCCGATGATGCGCCTGGTGCAGGGAGATGTCGGTGCCGGCAAGACCGTGGTCGCCGCCCTGGCAGCGCTGCAAGGGCTGGAAGCCGGCTATCAGGTGGCGCTGATGGCGCCCACCGAGATCCTCGCCGAACAGCACTTCATCACCTTCAAGCGCTGGCTCGAGCCGCTGGGCATTGAAGTGGCCTGGCTGGCCGGCAAGCTCAAGGGCAAGGCCCGGGCCAGCGCCCTGGAGCAGATTGCCAACGGTGCGCCGATGGTGGTCGGCACCCACGCGCTGTTCCAGGAAGAAGTGAAGTTCAAGCACCTGGCCCTGGCGATCATTGACGAACAGCACCGTTTTGGCGTGCAGCAACGTCTGGCCCTGCGCAAGAAAGGCGTAGCCGGCCAGTTGTGCCCGCACCAGCTGATCATGACCGCCACGCCTATTCCGCGCACCCTGGCCATGAGTGCTTACGCCGACCTGGACACTTCGGTGCTCGACGAATTGCCGCCTGGGCGCACCCCGGTAAACACCGTGCTGGTAGCCGACAGCCGACGCTTCGAGGTGGTCGAAAGGGTTCGCGCAGCCTGCGCCGAGGGGCGCCAGGCCTACTGGGTGTGCACCCTGATCGAAGAATCCGAAGAGCTGACCTGCCAGGCCGCCGAAAGCACGTATGAAGAACTCGGCAGCGCCTTGGGCGAACTGCGTGTGGGCCTGATCCACGGCCGTATGAAGCCGGCTGAAAAAGCCGAAATCATGGCGCAGTTCAAGGCAGGTGAATTGCAGCTGCTGGTCGCGACCACCGTCATCGAAGTAGGCGTGGACGTACCCAACGCCAGCCTGATGATCATCGAAAACCCCGAACGCCTGGGCCTGGCCCAGTTGCACCAGCTGCGCGGCCGGGTTGGCCGGGGCAGTGCCGTCAGCCATTGCGTGCTGTTGTACCACCCGCCGCTGTCGCAGATCGGCCGCGAACGCTTAGGGATCATGCGCGAGACCAACGACGGCTTCATCATTGCCGAGAAAGACCTCGAACTACGCGGCCCAGGCGAAATGCTGGGGACACGCCAGACCGGCCTGCTGCAATTCAAGGTCGCCGACCTGATGCGCGATGCCGACCTTTTACCGGCTGTGCGCGATGCCGCCCAGGCCCTGGTGGCCCGCTGGCCGGACCATGTCAGCCCGCTGCTCGACCGCTGGCTGCGCCATGGCCAGCAATATGGCCAAGTGTGACGCTAGTCCCAGAATGGATCCAGATTTGCTCGCAGGCTGGTTATACTTCGCGTTTAAAAGAATCAGTGGATACGGACCATGACTGAAGTTGCCCTGGACACCGCAACCCCACACGCCCCCTCTGTCATCAAGCTGCTGCTCGACAAGCTCGGCGTGGTCTACCGCGAGGTGGTCGAACACCCGCAGCTGCCTGCGGCTTCGCGGGTACAGGCGGTGCTTCTCGACGACGAGGTCGGCGCCCTTATGGTGCTGTTCCCGCAGAGCCAACTGCTGGACCTTAGCCGCCTGGCCGAGCTGACCGGGCGCAAGCTGACCGCAGTGTCGGTGCCACGCCTCAAGCAAATGCTCGACAAACACCATCTCAAGGCCCTGCCCGGCATTCCCGCCCTGACCAGCTCACCGTGCCAGTACGAAAAGAGCCTGCTCAGCGCCGAGACCGTGTACATCCAGTCTGGCGAAAGCGGGCTGCTGCTGGAGATCGAGCGCGCCCACTTCAAGCGCATGCTGGCCAAGGCCAGCGAAAGCAGCTTCGGCCAGGAGGTCGAGGCCATCAGCCCCAACCTCGACCGCCCCCATGACGACACCCAGGAAATCACCGATGCCGTTCAGGCCTTCACCGCCCGCCGCATCCAGAAACGCCTGGAAGAAACCATCGAGATCCCGCCACTGGCCGATACCGCGCAGAAGATCATCAAGCTGCGGGTAGACCCCAACGCGAGCATCGATGACATCACCGGCGTGGTCGAAACCGACCCGGCGCTGGCGGCACAGGTGGTGAGCTGGGCCGCGTCGCCCTACTACGCTTCGCCGGGCAAGATCCGCTCGGTAGAAGACGCCATCGTGCGAGTGCTGGGCTTCGACCTGGTGATCAACCTGGCCCTGGGCCTGGCGCTGGGCAAGACCTTGAGCCTGCCGAAAGACCAGCCGCAGCAGGCCACACCCTACTGGCAGCAGTCGATCTACACTGCCGCGATCATCGAAGGCCTGACCCGCGCCATGCCTCGGGCAGAGCGCCCCGAAGCCGGTCTGACCTACCTGGCCGGGCTGCTGCACAACTTCGGCTACCTGCTGCTGGCGCACGTGTTCCCGCCACACTTCTCGCTGATTTGCCGCCACCTGGAGGTCAACCCGCACCTGAACCACACCTATGTGGAACAGCACCTGCTGGGCATCAACCGCGAACAGATCGGTGCCTGGCTGATGAAGCTGTGGGACATGCCCGAAGAGCTGTCGACCGCGCTGCGCTTCCAGCACGACCCGGCCTACGACGGCGAGTTCTCGGCGTTCCCCAACCTGGTGTGCCTGGCCACCCGCCTGTTGCGCTCGCGGGGGATTGGCTCCGGGCCGCAGGAAGAGATTCCTGACGAGCTGTTGGAGCGCCTTGGGATTACCAGGGAAAAGGCCGAGGATGTGGTGAACAAGGTGCTCGAAGCCGAGAACCTGTTGCGCGAACTGGCTTCGCAGTTTCAAGCACCGCACTGATATCACGAGGGGCCGCTTTGCGGCCCCGGCAATTTCAGCCTTTCTTCTTCGGTCTCAGGTACTTCATCAGCCCCTGGAACCACATCACCAGCGCCAGGTTGCCCTTGATCTGGATGTTCTTGTCCTGAATTCCCTGCATGAACGCCAACTGCTTGTTGCCCGCCTGCATCGTGGCGTAGCCGTAGGCAGCGTCCTTGAAGGCGATGGCGAAGGCCGGCTGCGGATGTGCGCCGCCCTTGCTGCTGATGCGCTCGTTGTTGACGACGAAGTGCCGGGCAACCTTGCCGTCCAGGGTCTGCATCTGGAACACCAGGTCCTTGCCCTTGAGCTGCTGCTGGAATGCCGGGTTGTTACGGCTGGCCCTGGCCATCAAAAGCCCCATGGCCCAGAGAAGAAAGCGGAACTTCATCGACACGCCTCGATTGAAAAGTGACTAAGTTTCGCAGTTTATCCTCTTAACGACCTTTTTATGCAAGTTCGCAGCAGTTACCCCGTGTAAAGCACAACGGGCGCCATGAAGGCGCCCGTTCGGGATCAACGAATCGTCAGCGGAAGCTTACTTTTTCTTGGCGGCCTTGGCTGGCGCGGCCGGTGGATTGACGCTGTCCTTGAGGTTCTTGCCTGGCTTGAAGGCCACGGTATTGCTGGCTTTGATCTTTACCGGCTCACCCGTCTGCGGGTTTTTGCCGGTACGCGCGCCGCGATGACGTTTTTCGAAGGTGCCGAAACCGACCAGGGTCACCGTGTCCTTGTCCAGGGCACCGGTGATGCTGTCGAGAATCGCGTTCAACACCTGATTGGCCTTTTCCTTGGTCAGATCAGCCTTATCGGCGATGACGGCGGCGAGTTCTGGTTTGCGCATAGTGAAGCCTCTTTGACGGAATTCTTGTTGTTATGCCGTGCTGCCTTTGGGAGCAGCGCTCAAGGCACCGCAGGCTCTAATCTGCGGCAGACGGAAGTGAGAATGGCACGTGCTCAGGGGCCGCGCCAGTATCAGGCCGGCCATTGTGCAGGCAACAACAGGATAAATCCGACAGAACGCCCTCTATTTACGCCATTACCGGCGGTAACTGGCGATTCAGTGCCAGCTTCTCCATCACGGCAGCCCCGGTCAGGGCATAGCCCAGCAATGCGCCGTCAGCCCCGTGGCAGAGCACCTTGAGGTCACTGCCCTGCCCCTCTACCTGCCAAATGCCCTCGTGGTCCAGGGGCGGCGGCGAAACCACCAGCGGGCAGGCCGGGGTTTTCACGGTGATCGGCATGGGCCCGTAGGCAACCGCGGTCGGTTTGCCGGCCAGGGTTTGCGCCAGCGCCCGGGCACAGCCCATCAGCGGCATCACGTAGAGCAGGTTGATGCCATCGACCTCGGCACAGTCGCCGAGGGCGAAGATGTTGGCGTGAGAGGTACGCAGCTCGCGGTCTACGCTGACGCCACGATTGGTCTGCAAGCCGGCTGCGGCAGCCAGGTCGATCCGGGGGCGCAGGCCGATGGCCGAAACCACCAGGTCGCAGGCTATCACACTGCCATCCGATAGGTGCGCCTCCAGACCCTGGGCCACCTGCTGCAGGCGGGTCAGCACCGGCCCCAGATGAAAGCGCACACCCAGGCCCTCCAGCCCGCCCTGCACCGCTGCCGCAGCGGCCGGGTGCAGCAGGGTCGGCATGATCTGTTCGCACGGTGCCACCACGTCGACCTGGAAGCCACCCAGGCTCATGTCGTTGGCGAATTCGCAGCCGATCAGGCCGGCACCGAGGATCAGCACACGTTGTTTGCCTACGGCGGCGGCACGGAAGCGTGCGTAATCTTCCAGGTCGTTGATCGGGAACACCAGATGGCTGCCATCGCCTTCGATCGGCACCTGCACGGTCTGCGCCCCCCAGGCCAGCACCAGGTCGCGGTACTCCACGGCCTCTTCGCCGATCCACAGGCGCTTGTGGCCCGGGTCGATGCCGCTGATGCGGGTATGGGTGCGAATCTCGGCGTTCAGTTGCTCGGCCATGACGCCCGGTTCGGCCATGCACAGGCCGTCGGCGTCCTTCTGCTTGGCAAAGCCCATGGAGAGCATGGGCTTGGAGTAGGAGCGACCATCGTCGGCGGTGATCAGCAGCAGCGGCGTCTGCGCATCGAGCTTGCGAAATTCACGGGCCAGGTTGTAGCCCGCCAGGCCAGTACCGATGATTACCACAGGGGACGTCATGTCGTGCTTTCCTCGATTAGCCGATGGAGATCATTTCAAAGTCGCTTTTACCCACGCCACAGTCCGGGCACAGCCAGTCGTCAGGCACATCTTCCCAACGAGTGCCGGGGGCGATGCCGTCGTCGGGCCAGCCTTCGGCTTCGTCGTAGATCAGGCCACAGACAATACATTGCCACTTTTTCATCAGGTCTTTTTCCTCGGTTCAGGCTGGGGGCTTTATCTGGCGGGTCTTCGCCCTGCTTCAGGCATTATGCAAGCAGTCGGGGCAATCATGCTAAGCTCGCCGCCTCATTGGTTGTAACAAGCAGACCGACGTGTCGTACGAATCCCCGCAAGCAGCCGCTGTCGCGTGGCTGCCGTATTCACAGCTGGCGACCGACTTCGACCAGCCTACCCTTGACTGGCTGTTCGACGAAGGCTCGCTGACCCGCCGCCTGACCCGCCTGTCTTCTGATCACTTCTCCGTTACCCCGCTGTTCGAGGGCTGGCAAGCGCTGCGCGAGGATGAATGCCAGGCGTTGGGCATTGCTGCCGGCAGCGAAGGCTGGGTGCGCGAGGTGTACCTGCGCGGCCATGGCCAGCCTTGGGTGTTCGCCCGCAGTGTGGCCAGCCGCAGCGCCCTGGAGCGCGGCGGGCTGGACCTGGAAACCCTCGGTAGCCGCTCGCTGGGCGAGTTGCTGTTCTGCGACCAGGCGTTCATCCGCCACCCGATCGAAGTGTGCAGTTATCCACAGGCCTGGCTACCGACCGACGCAGCCCATGCAGCCCTGTGGGGCCGTCGCTCGCGCTTTGAACGAGGCGGCCTGGAGCTGCTGGTGGCAGAAGTGTTTCTGCCGGCATTGTGGCAAGCGGCCAGGGAGGAAAACCGCTGATGTACCTGCAACTGCTCAAGTCGCTGAACCGCCTGCACCCGCGCGCCTGGGACTTCGTCCAGCTCAGCCGCATGGACCGCCCGATCGGTATCTATCTGCTGCTGTGGCCAACCCTGTCGGCGGTGTGGATTGCCGGCAACGGTTCTCCCACCGTGGCCAACGTGCTGATCTTCGGCCTTGGCGTGGTGCTGATGCGGGCCGCGGGCTGCTGCATCAACGACTTTGCCGACCGCAAGGTGGACGGCCACGTCAAACGCACCGCCGACCGGCCGCTGGCCAGCGGCCGGGTCAAGCCGCGCGAGGCGCTGGCACTGTTTGCGATTCTGGTCGCGGTAAGCTTCCTGCTTGTGCTGTGCACCAACAGCCGCACGGTGTGGCTGTCGTTCGGCGCGGTGGCGCTGGCGTCCTGCTACCCGTTCATGAAGCGCTACACCTATTACCCACAGGTGGTGCTGGGGGCGGCGTATTCCTGGGGCATCCCCATGGCCTTCACTGCCGCGGGCGGCGAGCTGCCGGCCAGCGCTTGGCTGCTGTACATCGCCAACCTGCTGTGGACGGTGGGTTACGACACCTATTACGCCATGGTCGACCGCGATGACGACCTGAAGATCGGCGTGAAGTCGACCGCCATTCTGTTCGGCGAGGCCGACCGCTCCATCATCCTCACCTTGCAGCTGCTGTCGCTGGGCTGCCTGTTGCTGGCGGGCAGCCGCTTCGAGCTGGGGGGCTGGTTCCACCTGGGGTTGCTGGGCGCTGCGGCGTGCTTTGCCTGGGAGTACTGGTCGACGCGCAAGCTGGACCGCGAGTCGTGCTTCAAGGCGTTTTTGCACAACCACTGGGCGGGGTTGCTGGTGTTCATTGGTGTGGTGCTGGATTACGCGTTGCGCTGAATATCATGGGGCTGCTTTGCAGCCCATCGCGACGCAAGGCCGCTCCCACACTGATCGGCGTATGCAGGCCCCTGTAGGAGCGGCCTTGTGTCGCGATGGGCCGCACAGCGGCCCCGGCAATCTCAAGGCTTGGCGATATGCCAGACGTCTTTCACGCCGTCACCGGTCTTGTCCCCGGCCTTCTTGTCCTTGATGAAGGTATACAGCGGCTTGCCGTCGTAGGCCCACTGCATCGAGCCGTCGTCACGCTTGATCTGCGTCCACTTGCCATCGGCCTTTTCGCCATCCATTACCTTCAATGGCGGCCAGTTGGTGGCGCAATCGCCATTGCACATCGACTTGCCGCCCGCATCCTTGTCAAAGGTGTACAGGGTCATGCCGGCATGATCGACCCACATGCCGTCCTTCTCCATGGCATGGTGGGCCGACGCCACCCCCGGGAGCGCCAGCGCAGTGAAAAGGGCCATCCAGCTCAGCGTTTGTCGTGTCATTGGATTCACCATTGTTTCGGGGGAAATTGGGTTCAGGTGCCACAATTGCGGCCCTTTCAAGCCTAGTTCAGTCACGCAATGTCGCCAGAACGGCCAACACCCTGTCACACAGCTGCAATAATTCCGTTATCTAATGCGGGCCAAGACACCGAATCCAGGAGAGGTTTTGAGCATGGTTGGCAGGAACATTCTGATCGTCGACGACGAAGCACCCATTCGCGAGATGATCGCCGTTGCCCTGGAAATGGCCGGCTATGACTGCCTGGAAGCGGAAAACTCCCAACAGGCCCACGCGATCATCGTCGACCGCAAACCGGACCTGATCCTGCTCGACTGGATGTTGCCCGGCACCTCCGGTATCGAACTGGCCCGCCGCCTGAAGCGTGATGAGCTGACGGGCGACATCCCGATCATCATGCTCACCGCCAAGGGTGAAGAGGACAACAAGATCCAGGGCCTGGAAGTGGGCGCTGACGACTACATCACCAAGCCGTTCTCGCCGCGTGAGCTGGTAGCGCGCCTGAAAGCCGTGCTGCGTCGTACCGGCCCGAGCGACAGCGAAGCACCGATCGAAGTCGGCGGCCTGCTGCTCGACCCGATCAGCCACCGCGTCACCATTGACGGCAAGCCCGCCGAGATGGGCCCCACCGAATACCGCCTGTTGCAGTTCTTCATGACCCACCAGGAGCGCGCCTACACCCGTGGCCAGTTGCTGGACCAGGTGTGGGGCGGCAACGTCTATGTCGAGGAACGCACGGTCGACGTGCACATCCGTCGTCTGCGCAAGGCGCTGGGTGAAGCCTACGAAAATCTGGTACAAACCGTCCGGGGCACTGGCTACCGCTTCTCGACCAAGAGCTGATCGAGCTCCAGAGCGCCAAGCTGCACGTCGTTGTACAAGGACCGTCAATTGAACCAGAACTGGCACGCAACCCTGATTCGCCATCTGTTGTTGCTGATTACCGTCTGCCTGATCGGCGGGCTGGTCAGCGGCTACTATGGCTGGAGCCTGGCCATTGGCCTGGCGCTCTACTTGGGCTGGACCCTCAAGCAACTGCTGCGCCTGCACGACTGGCTGCGCAACCACCAGCCCGATGAAGCACCGCCCGATGGTTACGGCCTGTGGGGCGAGGTGTTCGACAGCATCTACCACCTGCAACGCCGCGACCAGCGCGTGCGGGGCCGTCTGCAGGCAGTGATCGACCGGGTTCAGGAGTCTACCGCCGCGCTGCGCGACGCGGTGATCATGCTCGACAGCGACGGCAACCTGGAATGGTGGAACCGTGCCGCCGAAACCCTGCTGGGCTTCAAGACCCCACAGGACGGTGGCCAGCAGGTCACCAACCTGGTGCGCCACCCACGCTTCAAGGAATACTTCGAGGCGGAGAACTACCTCGAACCGCTGGAAATCCCCTCGCCCATCAACGACCGCATGCGCGTGCAGTTGCACATCACCCGCTACGGCAACAACGAACACCTGATGCTGGTGCGCGATGTCACCCGCATCCACCAGCTGGAACAGATGCGCAAGGACTTCGTCGCCAACGTGTCCCACGAATTGCGCACACCACTGACGGTGATCACGGGTTACCTTGAAACCCTGCTGGACAACGTCGAGGATGTGAACCCGCGCTGGACCCGCGCCCTGCAGCAGATGAGCCAGCAAGGTTCGCGCATGCAGACGCTGCTCAACGACCTGCTGCTGCTGGCCAAGCTGGAAGCCACCGATTACCCGTCGGACAACCAGCCGGTGGCGGTCGAAGCCCTGCTCGCCGCGATCAAGAACGACGCCCAAGCCCTGTCTGGGCCACGCAACCAGCGTATCACCCTCGAAGCCGCGCCCGGCGTCAAGCTGAAGGGCAGCGAGTCGGAACTGCGCAGCGCCTTTTCCAACCTGGTGTTCAACGCGGTGAAGTACACCCAGGACGAGGGCAACATCCGCATCCGCTGGTGGGCCGATGCACAGGGTGCGCACTTGTCTGTGCAGGACTCGGGGGTGGGCATCGACGCCAAGCACTTGCCGCGCCTGACCGAACGCTTTTACCGGGTGGACTCCAGCCGTGCATCAAATACCGGTGGCACCGGGCTGGGGCTGGCGATCGTCAAGCATGTGCTGATGCGCCACCGCGGCAAGCTGGACATCAGCAGCGTGCCGGGCCATGGCAGCACCTTTACCTGTCACTTTGCGCCGACCCAATTGGCCAACGAAAAGGCTTGAGATCGGGGCTGCTGCGCAGCCCTTCGCGGGCACGCCCGCGCCCTCAGGGACCGCAATAAGCCCGCTACCCTTTGCTTTTACGGCCCTAGCCGCTACATTGGATCCCCTGTGCCAGCAAGAGCTGGCACTTTTTTTCTCTCAATCTCAAAGACGGACCCCGTAAAAACTCCATCATGGACCCTTCCCCTGGTATCAGCGTCACCTCGTTATTCGCCGATTTCGGCATGATCATCTTTGCCTTGCTGCTGGTGCTGCTCAACGGCTTTTTCGTTGCCGCCGAGTTCGCCATGGTCAAGCTGCGCGCCACCCGCGTGGAATCCATTGCCGAGCAGCATGGCTGGCGCGGCAACATCCTGCGCAAGGTACACAACCAGCTCGACGCCTACCTGTCGGCCTGCCAGCTGGGCATCACCCTCGCCTCCCTGGGCCTGGGCTGGGTCGGCGAGCCGGCCTTTGCCCACTTGCTCGAGCCGCTGCTCGCGTACTTCGGTGTCGACTCGCCCGAACTGATCAAGGCGATCTCGTTCTTCGTCGCGTTCTTTGTCATTTCCTACCTGCACATCGTGGTCGGTGAGCTGGCGCCCAAGTCCTGGGCCATCCGCAAGCCCGAGCTGCTGTCGCTGTGGACGGCCGTGCCGCTGTACCTGTTCTACTGGGCGATGTACCCGGCCATCTACCTGCTCAATGCCAGCGCCAACACCATCCTGCGCATTGCCGGCCAGGGCGAACCGGGCCCGCACCACGAACACCACTACAGCCGTGAAGAGCTGAAGCTGATCCTGCACTCCAGCCGTGGCCAGGACCCGAGCGACCAAGGCATGCGTGTGCTCGCCTCGGCCGTGGAAATGGGCGAGCTGGAAGTGGTCGACTGGGCCAACTCGCGTGAAGACATGGTCAGCATCGATGCCCATGCGCCGCTGAAGCAGATCCTGGCTTTGATACGTCGCCACAAATTCAGCCGCTACCCGGTGTACGACGCCGAGCGTGAAGAATTCACCGGCCTGCTGCACATCAAGGACCTGCTGCTGGAGCTTGCCGAGCTGGAGCACTTGCCCGAAACCATCGACCTGGACGACCTCGCCCGGCCGCTGGAGCGCGTATCGCGGCACATGCCGCTGTCACAACTGCTGGAGCAGTTCCGCAAGGGCGGCGCGCATTTCGTGCTGGTGGAGGAAGCTGACGGCAAGGTCATCGGCTACCTGACCATGGAAGACGTGCTGGAAGTACTGGTGGGCGATATTCAGGACGAACACCGCAAGACCGAGCGCGGCATCCTCGCCTATCAGCCGGGCAAGCTGCTGGTACGGGGTGATACGCCGCTGTTCAAGGTGGAGCGCCTGCTCGGCATCGACCTTGATCACATCGAGGCGGAAACCCTTGCGGGGCTGATCTACGAGACGCTCAAGCGTGTGCCCGAAGAAGAGGAAGTGCTGGAGGTCGAAGGGCTGCGCATCATCATCAAGAAGATGAAAGGGCCCAAGATCGTGCTGGCCAAGGTGCTCAAGCTGGATTGAGGGGTATGGGGCTGCTGCGCAGCCCATCGCGACGCAAGGCCGCTCCCACAGGGGTTCGCGTAATCCTGTAGGAGCGGCCTTGTGCCGCGAAAGGGCCGCAAAGCGGCCCCAAAAATCTCAAGGGTTACCCGCAGTAAAGTCGGGTAACCCGCTGATCGGCCGGTCGAACCGGTAAGGTATCGACTCCAGCGCCAACCCCACATTGCGCTGCACCACGAAATGCAGGTGCGGGCCTGTGCTGTTGCCGGTATTGCCCGACTTGGCCAGCATCTGCCCCTGGCGTACCCGTTGCCCCTCCGCCACCACCACCGAACCACGCATCAGGTGCAGGTACACACCCATGGTGCCGTCCGGGTGCAGGATCCTGACAAAGTTACCCGAGGGGTTGGGCGCGCGCCCGCTCTGGCTGTTTTCCATCTTCACCACCACGCCCTCGCGCGCCGCGATGATGGTAGTGCCTTCGGGCATGGCGATATCCATGGCGTAGCGCCCTTTGGGCCCAAAATGGCTGACACGGCCGTTAGGGCCCTGGGTGACGCGGAACGGCCCACCGACCCAGGGGAACGCATACCGGAAGCCCTGGGGCCGCTTGCCCGGGTCACCCATGGCCTGCAGCAGGGTCGAACGGTAGTTCAGCAACAGCCCGGGCCGCCCCCTGAGCACGCTAAGCATTTGCGTGGTGCGCGGCGGCAGCAGCCGGCGCACGATACGCGGGGCATCGCCGCCTTGCGCGTTTACCAGGTTGTCCAGGCGCAATTCGACCTCTACCGGCACATGCAGCTCGTTGCGTGCCGAAAAGCTGACGCCGCCGTCGAAGGTTTTCGCGTTCAGCAGCACCTGGCCTTCGAGCGTTTCGACCATGGGCTCGCGCAGCACCAAGGGCTTGGCGCCCGGGCCTGGCCGGTCGGAATATGAGATGACACCGAAGTCGTCGGTGATCTTGTAGAGCGTCACACCCAGGCTCGACGCCGAGGCCATGAGCAATGCACAGAACAGCAGCAGGCGGGCGGGCATGATAGTGGCTTTTTGACAGTTATGATCTATCGAAGCCTAGCAGCGGGTTTTGAGGCAGGTATTGCAGTTGGTCGGATGGCGCTTTCTCTGTGGGAGCGGCCTTGCCGGGGCGCTCCCACAAGGGTTGACCTGCTGCCTGGTTGTCAGGCGCCGGGGGTGAAGTGCTTCTGCGCCGTCCCGCGGGCAATCAGGCGCGACAGGTAATCGAGCTTCTGGGCGTCCTGGTCGACAAACTTGAAGGTCAACTGTAGCCAGTCGCTGTCGGGCTTGGGCTCCAAGGCTGCGACGGCATGCAGGTAGCCGTTCAAACGCGCAACTTCAGCGTTCTCGCCCTGCTCCAGGTCCAGCACGGCGCCCTCCAGCACCTGCGGCAGCGCTTCGCTGCGGCGTACCACCAGCAGTGCCTCTTTCAGGCTCAGCGCCTTGATCACGCACGGTTGCATGCCGCTAGCCAGGCGCAACTGGCCTTGGCCACGCCCCGTCGGAGCAGGGGCCGACGGCGTGGGTGCATTGACCAATGGCTTGGCAGCGCCCGGCGCTGGCGCGGGGGCCGTCACCTTGGCCGCCTCTGGCTTGCCACCTGTCAGGGCACTCAGCGAATCGTTGGCGAATGCCGAGTTGGCCCGCGCCGGGCCGATGGCCATCAGGCTGTCGAGCTTGCCAATCTTGGTCAGCGCCTTTTTCACCTTGGTCAGCAGTTGCTCGTTGGTGAACGGCTTGCCGACAAAGTCGGACACGCCCGCCTGGATCGCCTGAATGACGTTTTCCTTGTCGCCACGGCTGGTCACCATGATGAACTGCAGGTTCTTCAGCGCAGGCTGCTGACGGCACCAGGTGAGCAATTCCAGGCCGGACATTTCCGGCATTTCCCAGTCGCACAGGACCAGGTCGAAGGCTTCCTTGCCGAGCATGGCCATGGCCTTGCGACCATTGACTGCGTCGTCGATGGCCATGCCCGGGAAGGCATTGCGCAGGCACTTGCGGACCAGGTCACGGATAAACGGGGCGTCATCCACGACCAGCACATTCACTTTACTCATCAACACTCCTTCTGAATCCCGACTAGCCTACTGCCAAATAATGGCTATTTGCTACAACCTGGTCACGCCGGGACTTCTTCACATCGTTCGCGGGTGCCTGCCGGCTCCTCGACCGCAAACGAAAACGCCCGGCCGAGGCCGGGCGTCGAAGCTCGGGAGCAACCTTACTTATCGTCAGATTCGCCCGAAACATTAGCCTTTTCGCCATCGGCGACAGCGGTACCCTGCACTTCTGCCGTCATGCGCTTGAGGCCCATGTGGCGCACGTCGGTGCCGCGCACCAGGTAGATCACCAGCTCGGAAATGTTGCGCGCGTGGTCACCGATACGTTCCAGCGAACGCAGCGCCCAGATCACGCTCAGAACCCGCGAGATGGAGCGCGGGTCTTCCATCATGTAGGTCACCAGCTCGCGCAGGGCGGTCTTGTACTCGCGGTCGATGGTCTTGTCGTACTGGGCCACCGACAACGCCAGGTCGGCATCGAAGCGGGCAAAGGCGTCCAGCGCATCGCGAACCATGTTGCGCACCTGGTCGCCAATGTGGCGCACCTCGACGTAGCCGCGCGGCGACTCGCCTTCTTCGCACAGCTGGATGGCGCGGCGGGCGATCTTGGTCGCCTCGTCACCGATGCGTTCAAGGTCGATCACCGACTTGGAAATGCTGATGATCAGGCGCAAGTCAGACGCCGCCGGCTGGCGACGGGCGAGGATACGCACGCATTCCTCGTCGATGTTGCGCTCCATCTGGTTGATCTGCTCGTCGACTTCGCGCACTTGCTGGGCCAGGCCCGAGTCGGCCTCGATCAGCGCCGTAACGGCGTCGTTGACTTGTTTTTCCACCAGGCCACCCATGGCCAGCAGATGGCTGCGCACTTCTTCGAGCTCGGCGTTGAACTGCTGGGAAATATGGTGCGTAAGGCTTTCTTTGTTGATCATCGTTCGCTCCGCGAAGAGGCTGCAAGCTTCATGTAGTTCGTGTCATTCCCTGTGGGAGCGGGCCGCGTGGCTGCTAGCCGTAGCGACCGGTGATGTAGTCTTCGGTCTGTTTCTTCGCCGGGTTGGTGAACAGGGTATCGGTGTCCCCGAATTCGACCAGTTTGCCCATGTACATGAACGCGGTGTAGTCCGAAACCCGGGCCGCCTGCTGCATGTTGTGGGTCACGATGACGATGGTGTACTTGGATTTCAATTCGTAGATCAGTTCTTCAACCTTCAGGGTCGAGATCGGGTCCAGTGCCGAGCAAGGTTCGTCGAGCAACAGCACTTCCGGTTCCACGGCAATGGTGCGGGCGATGACCAGACGTTGCTGCTGGCCGCCGGACAGGCCCAGCGCCGACTCGTGCAGGCGGTCCTTGACCTCGTCCCACAGGGCCGCGCCTTTCAGCGCCCACTCGACAGCTTCGTCCAGCACACGCTTCTTGTTGATGCCCTGGATACGCAGGCCGTAGACCACGTTCTCGTAGATGGTCTTGGGGAACGGGTTGGGCTTCTGGAACACCATGCCCACACGGCGGCGCAGCTCGGCCACGTCTTCGCCCTTGCGGTAGATGTTGTTGCCGTACAGGTTGATGGCGCCTTCCACGCGGCAGCCGTCAACCAGGTCGTTCATGCGGTTGAAGGTGCGCAGCAGGGTCGACTTGCCGCAGCCGGACGGGCCGATGAAGGCGGTCACGCGCTGCTTGGGAATGTTCATGCTGACATCGAACAGCGCCTGCTTGTCGCCATAGAACAGGCTCAGGCCCGGCACTTCGATGGCCACGGTTTCTTCGGCCAGTTGCAGGCCCTGCTTGTTGCGGCCCAGGGCAGACATGTCGATGCCGTGGGTATGAGAATCTTGCTGCATGGTCTCACTCCGTTTGTAGCTGCGAGCTTGAAGCTGCAAGCTGCAAGTTAGGGCAAAGCGGCAATCTGCTTGGAGCTTGCCGCTTGTGACTTAAAGCTCTGATCAGCTGTCCAGCGCCTTGTACTTCTCGCGCAGGTGGTTGCGGATCCACACGGCCGAGAGGTTGAGGGAGGCGATCACCAGTACCAGCAGCAGTGCCGTGGCGTACACCAGCGGCCGCGCGGCCTCGACGTTCGGGCTCTGGAAGCCGACGTCATAGATGTGGAAGCCCAGGTGCATGATCTTCTGGTCCAGGTGAAGGTACGGGTAGTTGCCGTCCACTGGCAGCGAAGGCGCCAGCTTCACCACACCCACCAGCATCAGCGGGGCCACTTCACCGGCGGCGCGGGCCACGGCGAGGATCATGCCGGTCATCATGGCCGGGCTGGCCATGGGCAAGACAATCTTCCACAGCGTCTCGGCCTTGGTCGCGCCCAGGGCCAGCGAGCCCTCGCGTACGGTACGCGGAATACGCGCCAGGCCTTCTTCGGTGGCCACGATCACCACCGGTACGGCCAGCAGTGCCAGGGTCAATGATGCCCACAGCAGGCCCGGGGTACCCAGGGTAGGCGCCGGCAGTGCTTCAGGAAAGAACAGGCGGTCGATAGAACCACCCAGCACGTAGACGAAGAAGCCCAGGCCGAACACGCCGTAGACAATCGCCGGCACGCCAGCCAGGTTGTTCACCGCAATGCGGATCAGGCGGGTCACCGGGCCTTGCCGTGCGTATTCGCGCAGGTAGACGGCAGCCAGCACACCGAACGGGGTGACGATCACGGCCATGATCAGGGTCATCATCACGGTACCGAAAATGGCGGGGAAGATACCGCCTTCAGTGTTGGCTTCACGCGGGTCATCGCTGAGGAATTCCCACACCTTGGCAAAGTAGGTACCCAGCTTGGTGAAGCCGGACATGCCGTTCGGCTGGATGGCGTGCACCACCTTGCTCAGGTTGATTTCCACTTCGCGGCCGTTGCCATCGCGTGCCACCAGGCTGTCGCGGGCGAAGGCCTGGTGCAGGCCGCTCAAGCGGTCTTCGATGCCCTTGTAGCGGCTGTTCAGCTCGGCGCGGTCGGCGTCCATGTCGGCCTGGGCGGCGGCGTCCAGCTTGCCGTCCAGCTCCAGCTTGCGGGCCTGCAGGCGCAGGCGCTCGAGGCCATGGTTGATGGCACCGATGTCCTTCTTCTCCAGCTGCTGCAGCTCACCGTTGAGCTGGCTGGCGCGCTTGAGGCGGGCCTGCAGTTCGTTCCAGGCAGCAGGGCCTTCGGCAACCACGCGGCCTTCTTCCTTGACGCTGACCAGGTAGCCATAGAAGTTGCCCCACTCGCGGCGCTCCAGGGCGATGAGGTCGGCCGGGCGCTGTTCATCGACCAGCCAGTCGCCGACCACCCAGGTGAAATCGCTGCCGTTGAGGTCGCGGTTACCCACCTTGATCAGCTCGCGGGTCATGAACTCCGGGCCCTGCTCCGGTACCGGCAGGCCGGCCCCCTTCAGGCGGGCACGGGGTACCTCTTCCTTTTGCACCACTTCGCCGATGACGATGTGGTCAGCCTGGCCCGGTACCTTGTAGGTGGCCTGGACAAGATCGGCCGGCCAGAAGTGGCCCAGGCCGCGCACGGCAATTACCGCCAGCAGGCCAACGGTCATGATCACCGCCATGGCCACGGCGCCGCCGCTCATCCAGACGCCTGGGGCGCCGCTCTTGAACCAGCCTTTGAGGGAATCCTTTTTCACGGATCGCTACCTTTCTATCAAAGCGACGAGTATTTCTTGCGCAGACGCTGGCGAATCAGCTCGGCCAAGGTGTTCATGACGAACGTGAACATCAACAGCACCAGCGCGGCCAGGAACAGCACGCGGTAGTGGCTGCCACCGACTTCCGATTCCGGCATTTCCACGGCCACGTTGGCGGCCAGGGTGCGCATGCCCTCGAACAGGTTCATCTCCATCACCGGAGTGTTGCCGGTGGCCATCAGCACGATCATGGTCTCGCCCACCGCACGGCCCATGCCGATCATCAGCGCCGAGAAGATACCCGGGCTGGCGGTGAGGATGACCACGCGGGTCAGGGTCTGCCAAGGCGTCGCACCCAGCGCCAGCGAGCCCAGGGTCAGGCTGCGCGGCACGCTGAACACGGCGTCTTCGGCAATGGAATAGATGTTCGGGATGACCGCAAAGCCCATGGCGATACCCACGACCAGGGCGTTGCGCTGGTCGTAGGTGATGCCCAGGTCGTTGGTGATCCACAGGCGCATGTCACCGCCGAAGAACCAGTTTTCCAGGTGCGGGCTCATGGTCAGGGCGAACCAGCCGGTGAACAGGATGACCGGTATCAGGATCGCGGCTTCCCAACCATCGGGCACACGCAGGCGGATCGACTCCGGCAGGCGGCTCCAGGTGAAGCCGGCCAGCAGGATGCCGAGCGGCATCAGCAGGAACAGGCTGAACACGCCTGGCAGGTGGCCTTCGAGGTAAGGGGCCAGGAACAGGCCGGCGAAGAAGCCGAGGATCACCGTCGGCATCGCTTCCATCAACTCGATCACCGGCTTGACCTTGCGGCGCATGCCCGGGGCCATGAAGTAGGCGGTGTAGATGGCGGCGGCAATGGCCAGCGGGGCGGCCAGGATCATCGCGTAGAACGCGGCTTTCAGCGTACCGAAGGTCAGCGGCGAAAGGCTCAGCTTGGGTTCGAAGTCGGTATTGGAAGCGGTCGATTGCCAGACGTATTTCGGTTCGTCGTAGTTCTCGTACCACACCTTGCCCCACAGCGCGCTGAAGGAGACTTCAGGGTGCGGGTTGCGCAGGCTCAGCGGCAGCAGCTTGCCGCCTTCTTCAATAATGATGCGGTTGGCACGCGGCGACAGGGCCAGAATACCAGGGCCTTCGGCAGCGGGCTCGACCAACAGGGTGCGGTGCGCGGTGCTGTGGAACACGCCCAGCTTGCCGTCGGCGTCCAGGGCGATGAAGCCCTTGCGGCGCTCTTCGGCGTCAATCTGCACAACCGGGGCCTTGCCCATCTGGAAGGTACGGATCTGCTTGAAGCGCGATTCGCCGTCCGGGTCTCGTGCCATGAACCATTGGGCCAGGCCACCTTTGGAGTCACCGATGATCAGCGATATGCCGCCGACCAACTGGGCGCTGGCGGTAATTTCGGTGTCAGCGCTTTCGGCCAGCTTGTAGCGGCCGTTGAGGCTCTTGTCACGCAGGCTGAACACGTCGGCGGTGGCGCGGCCGTTGATCACGTAGAGCCACTGCTGACGCGGGTCGATGAAGATGTTCTTCACTGCTTCGGTCATCTGCGGCAGCACGATACGGTTCTGCTCGGTGGTGACCTCTTCGGTCATCATGTTTTCGGTGCGGGTCAGCTGCACCACCTGCAGGTGCGCGCCGGTGGACCCGGCCAATACCAGGGTGTCGCCATTGACGTTGACGTTGACGTGCTCCAGCGCACGGCCCTGTTCGTCGAGCACGAACGGCTGCTCGCCGTAGGGGTAGTCGATGCCGGGGGTGATGGTTTTCTTGTTGTCCGGGTAGGTGATCTTGTAGGTGTGGTGGAACACCAGCGCCTGACCATTGGACAAGCCCAGCACCACCAACGGGCTGCCCGGCTGGTCGCTACTGATCGAGGTTACCTGGGTGTCTGCCGGCACTGGCAGGTCGACCCGCTTGAGCTCGTTACCGGTCTTGGTATCGAAGAACAGTGCCTGGCCCTTGTCCGAAACTCGCATCCCCACCAGGTTCTGTTCTTCAAGCGCAATCAGCAGCGGCTTGCCGGCATCCTGCTGCAGCCAGGTCGGCTCCAGGGCCTTCTTGCTGGTCAGCTCGGCACCTTGGAACAGTGGCAACACCACATAGGCCAGGTAGAAGAAGATCAAGGTGATTGCCGCCAATACGGCAAGCCCGCCCACCAGCACGTACCAGCGGGTCAGGCGGTCCTTCAGCGCGCGGATGCGGCGCTTGCGTTGCAACTCGGGCGTATTGAAATCAATGCGCACGGGCTGGGAGTTTTGGGTCATGTTGGAATTGGCCAGATCATTCATGCGCACACCCTAGCGGTCCCGTGTGACAAAAACATTACAAAGTGGTGACGCACGAAAGCCCGCCGCACAGGGGACCTGGCTTCGGACTGGAAATTCGTGGAAGAGGCCGGGCGTCAGCACCGGCCCCTTCTTCAGTTACTTACTTCTTTGCTACGTTACCAGCGTGCGACAGGCCCAGGTCAGCCAGGGTCTTGGCGACGACTTTGGACGGCAGCGGGATGTAGCCATCCTTCACCACGACCTGCTGGCCCGCTTGCGACAGCACCAGCTTGACGAACTCGGCTTCCAGCGGGGCCAGAGGCTTGTTCGGGGCCTTGTTGACGTAGACGTACAGGAAGCGCGACAGCGGGTACTTGCCGTTCAGGGCGTTTTCTTCGTTGTCCTCGATGTACTCGGTGCTGCCTTTCTTGGCCAGCGGAACAGTCTTCACGCTGGCGGTCTTGTAGCCGATACCCGAATAGCCGATGCCGTTCAGCGAGCTGCTGATCGACTGCACGACCGAAGCCGAGCCAGGCTGTTCGTTCACGTTAGGCTTGAAGTCGCCTTTGCACAGGGCTTCTTCCTTGAAGTAGCCGTAGGTGCCCGACACCGAGTTACGGCCGAACAGCTGCACTGGCTTGTTGGCCAGGTCGCCGGTCACACCCAGGTCGCCCCAGGTTTTCACGTCTGCTTTGCCACCGCACAGGCGGGTGGAGGAGAAGACCGCGTCGACCTGCTCCATGGTCAGGCCTTTGATCGGGTTGTCCTTGTGCACGAACACGGCCAGGGCGTCGACGGCGACCGGGATGGCGGTCGGCTTGTAGCCGTACTTCTGCTCGAAGGCCTGCAGCTCGACGTCCTTCATCTTGCGGCTCATCGGGCCGAGGTTCGCGGTGCCTTCGGTCAGCGCGGGTGGCGCAGTGGAAGAGCCGGCAGCCTGGATCTGGATGTTTACGTTCGGATATTCCTTCTTGTAGGCCTCGGCCCACAGAGTCATCAGGTTCGCGAGGGTATCGGAACCGACGCTGGAGAGGTTGCCCGAAACACCGGTGGTTTTGGTGTAGGTCGGGATTGCAGGATCGACAGCGGCTACCGCGTTGGCGGTTGCAACGCCAGCGGCGGCAAAGGTGAGGGCCGCCATCAAACGCTTCAGTTTCATGCCTTGCTCCTAGCAGGAATATTGGGGTGTTGGATGGAACGGGCCCAAGTATCGGCAGGCCGCATGAACACGATATGACTTCATTGTGACAATTGGATGAAAGGCCATCACTGATAGCAGGTCTGGCCTCTTCGCGGGCGTGCCCGCGAAGAGGCCAGCAGCCCCGAAACAGATCAGCGCTTGTTGGCGAGCAGGTACAGGCCCACGGCCAGACCAACGGCGCACAGCCCTGCCACATAGTAGGCAGGCGCCATCGGGCTTACTTTCAGCAGCGCGGTCACCACCATCGGCGTCAAACCGCCGAAGATCGCGTAGGCCACGTTGTACGAGAACGACAGCCCGCTGAAGCGCACCGCCGCCGGGAATGCCTTGACCATTACATAAGGCACCGCGCCGATCACACCCACGCACAGGCCGGTCAGCGCGTACAGCGGGAACAGCAGCTCGGGCCGGGTCGGCAGGCTGTGGTAGAAGGTCCAGGAGCTGGCCAGCAGCAACAGGCTGCCGATCACGAACACCCGCCCCGCGCCAAAGCGGTCGGCCAGGCTGCCAGCGCCGATGCAGCCGAAGCTGAGCAGCACGATGGCCATGCTGTTGGCCTTGAGCGAGTCGATCGGGCTGATGTGGTAGAAGCTCTGCAGCAGCGCAGGAGTCATCAGGATAACCACCACGATACCGGCCGACAGCATCCAGGTCAGCAGCATCGACAGGATGATCGGGCCGCGGTGGTCGCGCAGCACGGCGCGTAGCGGCAGCTCCTCGGCCAGCGCCTTGCGTTGCTGCATCTCGGCGAACACCGGGGTTTCGTGCAGCCAGCGGCGCAGGTACACCGAGAACAGGCCGAACACACCGCCGAGCAGGAACGGAATACGCCAGGCGTAATCGGCCACTTCTTCAGCGCTGTACACGCTGTTGATCAGGGTTGCCACCAGCGAGCCCAGCAGAATGCCCGCCGTCAGGCCTGCGGTGAGGGTGCCGCAGGCATAGCCGGTGTTGCGCGCCGGTACGTGCTCGGAGACGAACACCCAGGCGCCCGGCACCTCGCCACCAATCGCAGCGCCCTGGATCACCCGCATCAGCAGCAGCAGGATCGGCGCCCACATGCCGATTTGTGCATAGGTAGGCAGCAGGCCCATGATCAGGGTCGGCAGGGCCATCATGAAGATGCTCAGGGTGAACATCTTCTTGCGCCCGAGCAGGTCACCGAAGTGGGCCATGATGATGCCGCCCAGCGGCCGCGCCAGGTAGCCGGCGGCGAAGATGCCGAACGTTTGCATCAGGCGCAGCCACTCGGGCATGTCGGCCGGGAAGAACAGCTTGCCGACCACCGTGGCGAAGAACACGAAGATGATGAAGTCGTAGAACTCCAGTGCGCCACCCAGGGCGGACAGTGAGAGTGTCTTGTAATCACTGCGGGTCAGCGGCCGCGGGGGCTGCTCGATACTGCTCGGCACGGAAGTCATCGCTCGTTGTTCTCTTGTAGGGCATGCAGGCCGCTTGGCACGCGGCTTCTGGATTGGGAGACAGGCGAAGATAGCAAATTGCCGAGGCGCGCCGAAAGCGATACAAAATCCATACAGATATTCATGAATGCGCGGTCGTCGCTGGCGGTTATGCTCTATATACTGGCGATTCGTAGGAAAAGGTTGCTGCCAGCGTGGGATGTTGTGCGAAAACGCCGGTCTTTATGTCAGACGGTTTCGCAGAGTTTCCCTACGGCCGTCCAGTGAAACGAAATCGGCGTAGTATGTTTCAAGCTGAATCGTTTACCCGGCCTTTGCGCCACATCAACGGAAAGCGTCACGGGTCAGAGGCCCCATCGCATGATTGAGCTCGAACAAGAAGATCCAATCCCGCAAGGCGACCTGGCCTTGCAGATCACCGCACTCCCGCGCGAGACCAACGGATTTGGCGACATCTTCGGCGGCTGGCTGGTTGCCCAGATGGACCTGGCCGGCACCGCCATGGCCAGCCGCGTCGCCGGTGGCCGCGTGGCGACCGTGGCCATCGAACGCATGGCGTTCCTGGTACCCGTCGCGGTGGGCGCACAGCTGTCGTTCTATACCCAGACCCTGGAAATCGGCCGCAGCTCGATCCAGATGATGGTCGAAGTGTGGAGCGACGACCCGTTGTCCAGTGAATGGCGCAAGGTGACCGAAGCAGCATTCGTCTTCGTTGCCATCGACGGCAGTGGCCGCACCCGTTCCGTGCCTCGTCGCTGAGCCACGCGGGCGGTAAACTCATTGCATGTGCCCGGGTCCAAGGCCCACTGGCAATCAATGAGACTAACGCAATGGCTACCTACCAGGTCGTAACCGAGCAACATGGCGAACTCAACTGCTGGCGTATCAGCAGCGACCGCGCCGAACTCCTGATCGCCCAGCAGGGCGCGCAGATCCTCAGCTACCAGCGGGTCGGCGAGCCGCCGCTGCTGTGGCTGAGCGACCAAGCCATCTTCCGCCAGGGCAAGTCGGTCCGCGCCGGTGTGCCGGTGTGCTGGCCGTGGTTCGGCAACCTGCAGCGCAACCCCCAAGCCGTTCAGGCCATGTACCACGGCGAGCAGGCGCCTGCTCACGGGCTGGCGCGCTCGCGTGACTGGCAGCTGCTAGGTATCGAGGAAGCGGGCACCGGCCTGCGCATCGAATTCCAGTTGCCTGAAGCGCGGGGCGATCTACCCGGCTGGCCTCATGATGTCGAACTGAAGCTGGTGGTGGAGCTGGACGAGGCGCTGAAGCTGAACCTGACCAGCCGCAACATGGGCAACACCCCCGTTACTATCAGCCAGGCACTGCACAGCTACTTCGCGGTCAGCGATGTGCGCCAGGCGCGGGTCGAAGGCGTCGAAGGCCTGGGCTATATCGAAACGCTGGCGGGCTGGGAACAGCGTCAGCAGCAGGGGGCACTGGCGTTTGCCGGGGAGACTGACCGGATCTACCTCGACACCCCTTCGCAATTGAGCATTGTCGACCCGCACTGGAACCGGCGGATAAACCTGACCAGCAGCGGCTCGCGGTCGGCGGTGATCTGGAACCCATGGACTGATCGGGCGCGGGAGCTGGCGGACATGGCTGACGACGGCTGGCAGCGGATGCTGTGCATCGAGACGGCGAATGTGTGGAATGACCTGGTGGAATTGAAGCCTGGGGCGAGTCATTCGCTGGGTGTACAGATCGGTTGTGAAATGATCTGAGGCCTGAAATGTTTTTGCCGGCCTCTTCGCGGGCTTGCCCGCTCCCACAGGTTCTCCACAAGCCTCGAAGATTGTGGGTTACCTGTGGGAGCGGGCAAGCCCGCGAAGAGGCCGGGCCAGGTGTCAGAGGTCGGCGTCTTCCACCACCCTCACCTTCCCCGCATCCAGCGCATAGGCCGCATCGGCCAGGTCATTGCTGACCTTTTCCACCTTCAGCTTGCCGCTGACCCACAGCGGTGTGTAGATATCATCGATCTTCAACCCTTTCGGGTAGCGCACCAGCACCAGCTGGTTCGGCGGCGGAGGCGGCACATGGATGCACGCGCCTGGGTAAGGCACCAGGAAGAACAGCGTGCTGTTGCCCTTGGCGTCGCTTTCCAGTGGCACCGGGTAGCCGCCCAGGCGAATGTCCTTGCCGTTCATGGCCGCCACGGTCTTGGTCGAATACATCACCGCTGGCAGGCCCTTGCTCTGCTTCAGCCCGCCCTTGTCGGTAAAGGTGCCCATGGCTTCCGGCGAGTTGTGGTCGATTTCGGGCATTTGCTCGAGCGCCTTCTGGTCCGACTTGGGCATCAGCTCCAGCCAGTCGGTTTCAGGCAATTCGGCATGGGCCAGGGTACTGGCCAACAATAGGGGGACGAGGAAAAAGGCTCGCATGGCAATGCTCGGCAGCTCGAATGAATTGCCGGGCATTCTAACCAGTATTCAGCGTTTCTTGATGAATCCGTAGATCACCAGAAGGACCACGGCGCCGACCAGCGCGCCAAGGAAGCCCGCCGCCTGCCCGGCCTGGTAGATGCCCAGGGCCTGGCCGCCATAAGTAGCCAACAAGGAGCCGGCGATACCCAGCAGGATGGTCATGATCCAGCCCATGCTGTCGTCGCCCGGCTTGATGAAGCGGGCCAGCAGGCCGACGATGAGGCCGATGAAGATGGTTCCAATGATGCCCATGGCAATCCCTCTGCAGTGAATATGGAACAAGCCAAAGCCTAGACGGGCTTTAGCTTGTTGCCATGTTCAGAGGGCAAGCCGCTTGCAGAAGTTCGATTTACAGCCCGATCAGTTGCTGATCAGAGCCTCTACCTCGGCAATCTTGCGCTCGAGGGTGGCCATGTCATGGCAGCGCAGGGTGGCGTGGCCAACCTTGCGGCCGACCTTGAAGGCCTTGCCGTAGTGGTGCAGGTGGCAGTCGCCGATGGCGACAACCTTGTCCACGGCCGGCACTTCACCGATGAAGTTGAGCATCGCGCTCTCGCCCACCTTGGCGGTCGAGCCCAGCGGCAGGCCGGCAACGGCGCGCAGGTGGTTCTCGAACTGGCTGCACTCGGCACCTTCAATCGTCCAGTGCCCGGAATTGTGCACGCGCGGGGCGATTTCGTTGGCCTTCAGGCCACCGTCAACCTCGAAGAACTCGAAGGCCATGACGCCGACGTAGTCCAGCTTCTGCAGCACACGGCCCACGTAGTCTTCGGCCAGGGCCTGCAGCGGGTGCGCCTGGCTGGCTACCGACAGGCGCAGGATGCCGCTTTCGTGGGTGTTGTGCACCAGCGGGTAGAAGCGGGTTTCGCCATCACGGGCACGCACGGCCACCAGCGACACTTCGCCGGTAAACGGTACGAAGCCTTCCAGCAGGCACGGCACGCTGCCCAGCTCGGCGAAGGTGCCTACCACGTCTTCTGGCGTGCGCAGCACCTTCTGGCCCTTGCCGTCGTAACCCAGGGTGCGGGTTTTCAGCACGGCCGGCAGGCCGATGCTGGCTACCGCAGCGTCCAGGTCTGCCTGGGAGAGGATGTCGGCGAAGGCCGGGGTCGGGATACCCAGGTCGCGGAACATGCTCTTTTCAAACAGACGGTCGCGGGCGATGCGCAGCGCTTCGGCGCTGGGGTACACCGGCACGAACTGCGAGAGGAAGGCCACGGTCTCGGCCGGGACGCTTTCGAACTCGAAGGTGACCAGGTCGACTTCGTCGGCCAGCTGGCGCAGGTGGTCCTGGTCGCCGTAGTCGGCCCGCAGGTGCTCGCCCAACGGCGCGGCACAAGCATCCGGTGCCGGGTCGAGGAAAGCGAAGTTCATGCCCAGCGGGGTGCCCGCCAGGGCCAGCATGCGGCCCAGCTGGCCGCCACCGATTACACCGATCTTCATGGGTTGAGCCTCAAGCCTGGCGCGGGTCTGGGTTGTCCAGCACAGTGTCGGTCTGTTCCGTGCGGAACTGCTTGAGCGCCGCGTGGTACTGCGGGTACTTGGCGCCCAGGATGCTGGCCGACAGCAGCGCGGCGTTGATCGCACCGGCACGGCCGATGGCCAGCGTGGCAACCGGCACGCCGGCTGGCATCTGCACGATCGACAGCAGCGAATCGACACCCGACAGCATCGACGACTGCACCGGCACGCCCAGCACCGGCAGGTGGGTCTTGGCGGCGCACATGCCTGGCAGGTGGGCTGCGCCACCGGCACCGGCGATGATCACCTCGATGCCGCGGCCTTCGGCCTCCTCGGCATACTGGAACAGCAGATCCGGGGTGCGGTGGGCAGAAACCACCTTCACTTCGTAGGGAATGCCGAGTTTTTCCAGCATATCGGCGGTGTGGCTAAGGGTGGACCAATCGGACTTGGAGCCCATGATCACGCCAACCAGTGCACTCATCGTCGAGCCTCTTCGCTTGTGCGCCCGCGGGCGCGTCAAAAAACAACAAGCCACGCGGGACGACCGGCGTGGCTTGTTTGCTGATCTGGACCGGACGCATCCGGTCGAAAGGCCGCGCAGTATACCGTAAGGTGGTGCGTTTAAGGCACCCCGGCGACCAACTGTCGGGCCTTATTTTTCGGGGCTTTGGCTGACTTTTGGGTCAACCGTCGCCGTACCCTCGAGCTTGCGCCACAACAGCCTGACGTTGGCCTTGCGCACCAGGGCGCAGCGGTACAGGCGAATTTCCAGTGGCACGTGCCACTGGCTGCCGCCGCAGACGGCCAGCTCGCCCCGTTCCAGCTCGCCACGCATCGACAGGCGCGGTACCCAGGCAATACCCATGCCCTCAAGCGCCATGCTCTTGAGGCTGTCGGCCATGGCGGTTTCATAGACCGTGGTATAGCGCAGGTTGCGCTGACGCAGCAGCAAATTGACCGACCGGCCCAGGAAGGCGCCAGCGGTATAGGCCAACAACGGCACGCTGCCCTCACCTTCCAGGTCGAACAACGGCTTGCCCTCGCCATCCACGGCGCACACCGGCAACATTTCGGTGTTGCCCATGTGCAACGACGGGAAGATCTCGGCATCCATCTGCAAGGCCGCGTCCGGGTCATAGAAGGCCAGCATCAGGTCGCAGCCACCTTCACGTAATGCATGCACGGCATCTCCGACGTTAGTCGCAACCAGGCGGGTGGCGATGTTCAAACCGTCGTTGCGCAACTGGGCCACCCACCGGGGGAAAAAGCCCGACGCCAGGGAGTGTGCCGCAGCCACCTGCACCACCTCGCCCTGCCCGCCCTCAAGATGATGCAAATGGCGGAGAATTTCGCTCAACTGGTCGACAACAGTGCGCGCCGTGACGAGAAAAAGCTGGCCGGCCTCTGTCAGTTCGATGGGCGTGCGGGAACGATTCACCAGTTGCAGCCCCAACGCCGCTTCGAGGCTGCGGATACGCCGGCTGAAGGCCGGTTGGGTGACGAAACGCCGCTCTGCGGCCTGGGAAAAACTGCGGGTAGAAGCCAGCGCACTGAAATCTTCCAGCCATTTGCTTTCAAGGTTCACGAAGCACATCTCCCGGCGTGCACCAAAATGGAACACGCTCGAATGTCAATTGGCGTCACATGAAACACTATGCCGTTTGTGCATAGGTTAGCGTGCAACAGCATTGGCCGCAAAATCACCTTCAGGCCTAGGATTGGCGCCATTCCGGCATGTGCCGGGTCAATATCGAGATGATATACATCATGTCCTCCGCTGCATCGTTCCGCGTCGAAAAAGATCTGTTGGGTACCCTTGAAGTTCCTGCTGATGCCTACTACGGCATCCAGACCCTGCGCGCTGCCAACAACTTCCACCTCTCCGGCGTTCCGCTGTCGCACTACCCGAAACTGGTAGTCGGCCTGGCGATGGTCAAGCAGGCAGCTGCTGACGCCAACCGTGAGCTGGGGCACTTGAGCGATGCCAAGCACGCCGCGATCAGCGCAGCCTGCGCACGACTGATCAAGGGCGACTACCACGAGCAGTTCGTGGTGGACATGATTCAAGGCGGTGCTGGTACTTCTACCAACATGAACGCCAACGAAGTCATCGCCAACATCGCGCTGGAGGCCATGGGCCACCAGAAGGGTGAGTACCAGTACCTGCACCCGAACAACGATGTGAACATGGCGCAGTCGACCAACGACGCCTACCCGACCGCTATCCGCCTGGGCCTGCTGCTGGGTCACGATGCCCTGCTGGCCAGCCTCGACAGCCTGATCCAGGCCTTCGCTGCCAAAGGTAAAGAGTTCGACCACGTACTGAAGATGGGCCGTACCCAGCTGCAGGACGCCGTGCCGATGACCCTGGGCCAGGAATTCCGCGCCTTCGCCACCACCATGACCGAAGACCTCAACCGTCTGCGTTCGCTGGCGCCTGAGCTGCTGACCGAAATCAACCTGGGTGGTACTGCCATCGGTACCGGCATCAACGCCGACCCGGGCTACCAGATGCTCGCCGTACAGCGCCTGGCAACCATCAGCGGCCAGCCGCTGGTACCGGCTGCCGACCTGATCGAAGCCACCTCCGACATGGGCGCCTTCGTACTGTTCTCCGGCATGCTCAAGCGTACCGCGGTCAAGCTGTCGAAGATCTGCAACGACCTGCGCCTGCTGTCCAGCGGCCCGCGCACCGGCATCAACGAGATCAACCTGCCAGCGCGTCAGCCAGGCAGCTCGATCATGCCAGGCAAGGTCAACCCGGTTATCCCGGAAGCCGTCAACCAAGTCGCCTTCGCCATCATGGGCAACGACCTGGCCCTGACCGTCGCCGCCGAAGGTGGCCAGCTGCAGCTGAACGTGATGGAGCCGCTGATCGCCTACAAGATCTTCGACTCGATCCGCCTGCTGCAACGCGCCATGGACATGCTGCGCGAGCACTGCATCGTCGGCATCACTGCCAACGAACAGCGCTGCCGTGAACTGGTCGAGCACTCGATCGGCCTGGTCACCGCCCTGAACCCGTACATCGGCTACGAAAACGCCACCCGTATCGCCCGCGTTGCCCTGGAAACCGGCCGCGGCGTACTGGAACTGGTGCGCGAAGAGAAGCTGCTGGACGAAGAGATGCTCAACGACATCCTGCGTCCGGAAAACATGATCGCTCCACGTCTGGTTCCGCTGAAGGCGTAACCCGGCCGCTGCAAACAGTCTCACCAGGTTAAGGGACTAGACACCTCTCAACCTTTCAAGGCCCGAGCGATTGCTTCGGGCCTTTTTTTTGCCTGAGAGATGGTGGGGTCGCAAGCGGCACCGGGATATCGGCACACAACTTGCTCCATAATGCATCCCAGCCCCCCGGGATTACCCAGCATGCTGCACAGTCACCTGACCACCCTGAACGCAGTTTCGCTGATCCTCAACGTCTTCCAGGCAGACGGTTGCGAGGCTTCTGCGCTGCTGGCCGGCAGCGGCATTGGCCCGGCAGACCTGGGGCACGCCGATGCGCGCATCACCACCCAGCAGGAACTGCAGGTGTGCGCCAACGCCGTAGCCCGGCGCGAGGACATCGGCCTGGAACTGGGCCGCCGCATGCACGTGTCGTGCTACGGCATGCTGGGTTACGCCCTGCTCTCCAGTGCCACTTTGGGTGACGCCTTGCGCCTGGCGCTGCAATATCCGGCACTGCTGGGAACAGTCTTCAAGCTGCGGTTGATCGACGATGGCCAGCGGGTCTGGTTCAGCGCCAGCGATTACCACGACAGCCCGGCGCTGAGCGCTTTCAACGCAGAATTCTGCATGGTGTCGCTGAAAGTCATTTGCGACGACCTGCTTGGCCGCACGCTACCATTGCTGGCCGCCCGCTTCGAGCACCCACGGCCCGGCTATCACGCGCGCTATGCCGGTGCATTCCAGTGCCCCGTCGGTTTCGCCGCCGAGGACAATGCCTTTGCCTTCGAGCGGCGCTGGCTGGATACGCCCCTGCCGCTGGCCGACCCGATTACCCACCAAGCCATGAGCGAGCGCTGCCGGCGCCTGAACCTTGAGTTCACCGGCCGTCAGGCCTGGCTGGGGCGGATCCGTCAGTTGCTTACGCAGCAACTGGATGCCGCGCCTGGGCTGGAAGGCCTGGCACGGCAGATGAACTGCTCCTCGCGCACCTTGCGCCGGCATTTGCAGGCGCTGGGCAGCAGTTATCAACAGCTGCTGGACGAGCTCAGGTTCGAGCGCGCCAAGCAGTTGCTGGCCGATGAGCAGATGCCCATCTACCGTATTGCCGAAACGTTGGGGTTCAGCGAGACGGCCAGTTTCCGCCATGCCTTCCAGCGCTGGAGTGGTGTGGCACCCAGCCACTTCCGCGGTTGACCTGTTCCGGCCCTATCGCCGGCAAGCCGGCTCCCACAGGTACTGCGCTGCATTCAAGGCCTGTGCGGTACTTGTGGGAGCTGGCTTGCCGGCGATAGGGCCAGCACAGGCTAATCAACCTTGGCCACATCGATCCCCTTTTGGCCATTTGCGTCGTTCTCCGCTACTGACCCGCCGCTGACAATGGACCCACGCCAGTACCCACCGGAGAACAACAATGCTGACGATCTATTCCGATGACCACCGCCTGCACCATGGCCGCTGCGAGCTGATCGACGGCAAGCTGATGCCCTGTTTCGAAATGCCTTCGCGCGCCGACCATGTGCTCGACCAGGTGAAAAAGCGCAACCTCGGCGATATCCAGGGCCCGACTGACTTCGGCCGCGCGCCGTTGCTGCGTGTCCACAGCGCCGATTACCTGAACTTCTTCGAAGGCGCCTGGGCCCGCTGGGCTGCACTGGGCCAGGAAGGCGACCTGCTGCCGTTCACCTGGCCTGCTCGCACCCTGCGCCAGGTAAAACCCACTGGCCTGCACGGTGAGCTGGGCTATTACAGCTTCGATGCCGGTGCGCCGATCACCGCTGGCACCTGGCAAGCGGCCTACAGCGCTGCCCAGGTCGCCCTTACCGCCCAGGCAGCAATCCAGCAAGGCGCCCATTCGGCGTTCGCGCTGTGCCGTCCGCCAGGGCACCACGCCGCAGGTGAAGTGATGGGCGGCTACTGCTACCTGAACAACGCTGCCATCGCCGCTCAGGCGTTCCTCGACCAGGGCAAGCGCAAAGTCGCCATCCTCGACGTCGACTACCACCACGGCAACGGCACCCAGGACATCTTCTACAGCCGCGACGACGTGTTCTTCGCCTCGATCCACGGTGACCCACAGGATGAATTTCCGTTCTTCCTCGGTTATGCCGACGAAACCGGCGAGGGTGCCGGCGAGGGCTGCAACATCAATTACCCATTGCCGGCCGGTAGCGATTGGGCCGCCTGGAACGCCGCCCTGGAAGACGCCTGCCAGCGCATTGCCCGCTATGACGCCGATGTGCTGGTCATTTCGCTGGGCGTGGACACCTTCAAGGACGACCCCATCTCCCAGTTCAAGCTCGACAGCCCCGATTACCTGGAAATGGGCAAGCGCATCGCCCAGCTCGGCAAGCCGACCCTGTTCGTGATGGAAGGCGGCTACGCTGTGGAAGAAATCGGTATCAACGCGGTCAATGTGCTGGAAGGCTTCCAGCGCGCCCAGCCAGGAGCCCGGTAATGGTCCGACTCAAGCGTCTGCTCGCCCCGTTCATCGCTGCCACCCTGTTCACCGGTGCCCTGCAAGCCCAGGCCGAGCAGCGCACCTTGCGTGTGTATAACTGGTTCGATTACATCACCCCGCAGACCTTGACCGACTTCCAGAAGGACAGCGGCGTCAAACTGATCTACGACATCTTCGACACCAACGAAGCGCTGGAGGCCAAGCTGCTCACCGGCAACTCCGGCTATGACGTGGTGGTGCCATCCAACGTGTTCCTCGCCAAGCAGATCGAGGCCGGGGTATTCCAGCCGCTGGACCGCAGCAAGCTGCCGAACTGGCAACACCTGGACCCGGCACTGATGAAGCTGATCGAGGCCAACGACCCGGGCAACAAGTTTGCCGTGCCGTACATGTACGGCACCGTGCTGATCGGCTTCAACCCGGCCAAGGTCAAGGCGGCGCTCGGCGATAATGCGCCGGTAGACAGCTGGGACCTGATCTTCAAGGAAGAGAACATCGCCAAGCTCAAGCAGTGCGGCGTGGCCCTGCTCGACTCGCCTTCGGAAATTCTGCCGCTGGCCCTGCAGTACCTGGGCTTGCCACCGAACAGTGACAAACCGGCCGACTACAAGAAGGCTGAGGCACTGATGCTGAAGATTCGCCCGTACATCACCTACTTCCACTCCTCGAAGTACATGGCAGACATCGCCAATGGCGATATCTGCGTGGCGGTGGGCTACAGCGGCAGCTTCTCACAGGCCGCCAACCGCGCCCGCGAAGCCAAGAACGACGTGGTAGTGGACATGCGCCTGCCCAAGGAAGGCGCGCCGATCTGGTTCGACATGCTGGCGATTCCGAAGAATGCGGCCAACCCGGAAGATGCCCATACGTTCATCAACTACCTGCTGCGGCCAGAGGTGATTGCGCCGATCAGCGACTTTGTCGGGTACCCCAACCCGAACAAGGATGCGACCGACAAGGTGAACCCGGCGATTCGCAACAACCCCAACCTGTACCCGACGGCGGAGGCGATGGCCAAGCTGTATACCCTCAAGCCCCTTGCGCGGGATGCCGAGCGGGCCAGGACCCGGGCCTGGACGCGGATCAAGTCCGGCACCTGAGTCGCCCACTTCCACATTGGTCGCATGCCACGCGGACTCTGTGGGAGCCGGCTTGCCGGCGATTGGGCCGCATAGCGGCCCCATTCACTTTCTCCAGGCCTTGCGCAGTTTCAACAACGCCTCGGCAATCTCCACCTCCGGTACCGCTGCAAAGCCCAGCACCAGCCCTGCCCGCTTATCCACAGGCACCTCGCTGTCCGCCAACCAGAAATTACTCAGCGGCGTAACCTCCACACCCACCGCTTCAGCCTTGGCCACCAGTGCCTGCTCCCGCGCGAAGTTATCCACATCAACCTTCACATGCAGCCCGGCTGCCACTGCCGGCATGGCGCCCAAACCTGGAATATCCACAGGCCAGCCTGCCTTGAGCACATTGCGTCGGCTCAACGCTGCCTTGCGCATGCGCCGGATATGCCGCTGAAAGTGCCCGCGGGCGATGAACTCGGCCATCACGCATTGGTTGCTGACCTCTGAATGTCGCACCGCAAGCGCCTTGCCCTGGCTGAACGCCTGCGCCAACTGCGGTGGGAGTACCAGATAGCCCAGGCGCAGCGCCGGGAAGGCAATCTTGCCGAAGGTGCCGACGTACAGTACCCGCCCGTGCCGGTCGAGTGCCGCCAACGGAGCCAAAGGCGCGCCGCTGTACCGGTACTCGCCATCGTAGTCGTCCTCGATGATCCAGCCATCGTTGCGGTCAGCCCAGGCCAGCAGTTCCAGGCGACGCGCCAGGCTCATGGTTACCCCGGTCGGGTATTGGTGAGCAGGCGTCACGTAGGCCAGCCGGCAATCCTCCAACTGACCGAGCCGGCCGCAGTCCATCCCCTCTTCATCCACCGGTACGCCAAGCACTCGGCCACCCGCCAGTGTGAAAGCATGGCCAGCCGCCCGATACCCCGGGTTTTCCACAGCCACACCGTCGCCAGGTTGCAACAGCAACTGTGCACAAAGGCTGATGGCCTGCTGTGCACCACTGGTGATCACAATTTGTTCAGCCATGCAACTCAGCCCACGCGAGCGACGCAAGTAGGCAGCGATCAGTTCGCGCAGCATCGGCTCGCCCGCAGGGTCGCCATAACCCAGTTGTGCGGGGCTAGGATTACGCCAGAAACCCGCCTGCAGCTTGGCCCAGACGTCAAACGGGAACAGGTCGAATGCGGGAATACCGACGCGAAAAGCACGCGGCTGGCCGCTTCTTGGCGGCGGCAAGTGGTTGGTTTTCAGCCGCTGAAAAGCCCCGCTGGAACGTCGGTTGCTGGATAAATCCTCAGTGTCTTTTACTGGAAATGTGGATAAGTCTGTTGATAACCCATGGGATAACCCTGTGGATACTTGTGTGGATAGTTTTGGTAGCCGGCTTACATAGGTGCCATCGCCCACCCGGCTTTCGATGTAGCCCTCGGCGTACAACTGGTCATAGGCCCGCACCACGCTGTTGCGTGACAGCACCAGCATGGTGGCCAACTCGCGGGTGGCCGGCAGCCGGGTACCGCTGCTCAAACGGCCGTCCAGCACTCGCGCGCGCAGCGCCTGGTACAGCTGCTGGCTGAGCCCGCGGCGGCGGTCCAAGGCGATTCCGGAAGGGTCGAAAGGCAAGACGAGGGGGTTATCGCGCATGGCATTGGACCTATCAAAACAGGCAGTAATGGCTCTTACCCAGAACCAATAGCCTGCCTAGGATGGCACCATTGCACAAGGAAACCGAGCATGTACAACAGCAAACCCCACCAGGAGCACGACCTCGGCCGCCTGCACCAGCACATGCTCGACACCCGCCTGGCCGTGCTGGTCAGCCAAGGGGAGCAAGGCCTGTTGGCCACACACCTGCCGGTACTGGTCGACACGGGCGAAGGCGAGTTTGGCACCGTCTATGCGCACCTGGCACGGGCCAACCGCCAATGGCAGGACCTGGCACAAGGTGGCGAAGCCCTGCTGGTCTTCCCCGGCGCCGATGCCTATGTCAGCCCCGGCTACTACCCAAGCAAAGCCGATAACCCCAAGGTCGTGCCGACCTGGAACTACCTGGCCGTACACGCCTATGGCCCGGCGGAGGTGATCCACGACGCAGCAACGTTACTGACTATCGTCAGCCGCCTGACCGAGCGCCACGAACAAGGCCGCAACGAACCATGGAGCGTCGCCGATGCCCCGGCTGATTACATCGACGGCATGCTCCGCGCCATCGTCGGTATCCGTCTGCCCATCGCCCGCCTGCAAGGTGCGCGCAAGCTCAGCCAGAACCGCTCCGAGCAAGACATCTCCGGCGTGCGTGAAGGCCTGAGCGCCAGCCCTGATCAACTGGACAACCAACTCGCGGCGCACATGCGCCAACTGTGAAGGAATAGCCCCATGCCCAGCGTTACCCTGCGCCCCGTCAACGCCCAAGACCATGCCGCCTGGCTCGCCCTGTGGCAGGCCTACCTGCACTTCTATGAAACCGAGTTGGCCGATGAAGTCAGCCTCAGCACCTGGCAGCGCCTGCTCGACCCACGTGAGCCGACCCATTCGGCACTGGCCTGGGTCGATGGCAAGGCGGTGGGGATGGTCAACTTCATCTACCATCGTTCCAACTGGAGCATCGAAAACTCCTGCTACCTGCAGGACCTGTACGTGGACAGCTCGCAACGTGGCCTGGGCATTGGTCGCCAGCTGATCGAGCACGTCTACACCACAGCCAAGGCCGACAACTGCATCAAGGTGCACTGGCTGACCCACGAAACCAATGCCACCGCCATCAGCCTGTATCAGCAGGTTGCCGAGCGCTCGGGCTTCATTCAATTCCGCAAAGGCTTGTAGGCCGAACATGACAGACGTATTGAACTGGAAACCCGCCGCAACGCCCGAGGCCGAGCCTATTGACGGCCGCTTCATCCGCCTGGAAAAGCTCGACACGGCGCGCCATGGCGACGACCTCTGGGAAGTGCTGCAAGGCCCAACCGCCGACCCGGCGCTGTGGGACTACCTGCCCTATGGCCCGTTCGCCGAACGTGCTGCCTTCGACCGTTGGCTGGAGGGCAACGCCGCGGGGCGCGACCCGCTGTTCTACACCGTCATCGACCGCCCCAGCGGCCAGGCCCAGGGCATTCTCAGCCTGATGTCGATCGTGCCCGACCACGGCCGCATCGAAATCGGCCACATCGCCTTCGGCGCCGCCATGCAGCGCACACCCAAGGGCACCGAGGCGGTGTACCTGCTGGGCAAGCTGGGCTTCGAACTGGGCAACCGCCGGCTGGAGTGGAAGTGCAACAACGCCAACGCGCGCTCCAAGCGCGCGGCGCAACGGTTCGGCTTCGTCTACGAAGGGGTGTTCCGCAAGCACCTGGTGGTGAAGGACCACAACCGCGATACGGCGTGGTATTCGATCACCGATGATGAATGGCCAGCAGTGGCTGCGGGGTTCGAACGGTGGTTGAGCGAGGAAAACCAGCAGCCGGGAGGCCAGGTAGAAACGCTTGAGGCATGCCGTAAAAGCTGACAAATGTGGCTGATCAGCTGGCCTCTTCGCGGTTAAACCCGCTCCCACAGGTTCACCTCTGACCTCAAGGCTTGTGGAAATCCTGTGGGAGCGGGTTTACCCGCGAGGAGGCCGGCAAATCCAGCACAAAAAAAGGGGAGCATCCGCTCCCCAGAGGTTAACCGCTTGTAGATGAAGGCTTATCTCAGCCTTCGATCTCGATCAGGATCTCACCCGGCGTCACGCGATCGCCCTTGGCCACATGGATGGCCACGACCTTGCCGGCGATGGCCGCCTGCACTTCGGTTTCCATCTTCATGGCTTCGGTGATCAGCACGGCCTGGCCAGCCTTGACCACGTCACCTTCCTTGACCAGTACATCGACGATGTTGCCTGGCATGTTGGTGCTGACGTGGCCTGGGTCTGTGGCTTGCTTGCGCTTGCTGCCCCCGCCGACGAACTCGTTGAGTGGCTCGAACACCACTTCTTCCGGCATGCCGTCGATCGACAGGTAGAAGTGGCGCTTGCCTTCGGCCTTCACGCCAACGCCAGTGATGTCGACACGGTAGGTTTCGCCGTGCACGTCGATGACAAACTCGGTCGGGACGCCTTCACCGCCTGGCGCAGAAACGGCGCCAGCCTCTGGAATTGGCAACAACGCTTCCGGGGTAAGGGTGCCGGCTTCGCGCTCTTCGAGGAACTTGCGGCCAATGTCCGGGAACATGGCGAACGTCAGCACGTCTTCTTCGCAACGGGCCAAGGCACCGATGTCGGCACGCAGCTTGGTCATCTCCGGCTTCAGCAGGTCGGCCGGGCGCACGTCGATCACTTCTTCGCTGCCGATGGCCTGGCGGCGCAGCTGCTCGTTGACCACACCCGGGGCCTTGCCGTAACCGCCTTGCAGGTACAGCTTCACTTCGTTGGTGATGGTCTTGTAGCGCTCGCCGGCCAGCACGTTGAAGAACGCCTGGGTACCGACGATCTGCGAGGTCGGCGTCACCAGCGGCGGGAAGCCGAGGTCTTCACGCACACGCGGGATCTCTGCCAGCACTTCGTTCATGCGGTTGAGCGCGCCCTGCTCTTTCAGCTGGTTGGCCAGGTTGGAAATCATGCCGCCCGGCACCTGGTTGACCTGCACGCGGGTGTCCACGGCGGTGAACTCGCTTTCGAACTGGTGGTACTTCTTGCGCACGGCGTAGAAGTACAAGCCGATTTCCTGCAGCAGCTCCAGGTCCAGGCCGGTGTCGAACTCGCTGCCCTTGAGCGCAGCAACCATCGACTCGGTACCCGGGTGGCTGGTGCCCCAGGCGAAGCTGGAGATCGCGGTGTCGATGTGGTCGGCGCCGTTTTCCACCGCTTTCAGCTGGCACATGGCGGCCAGGCCGGCAGTGTCGTGGGAGTGGATGAACACCGGCAGCGACTGCTCGGCCTTCAGCGCCTTGACCAGTTCACCAGCGGCGAATGGGGTCAGTAGGCCGGCCATGTCCTTGATTGCCACCGAGTCGCAACCCATGGCTTCCATCTGCTTGGCCTGGGCAACAAAGGCGTCGATGGTGTGCACAGGGCTGACCGTGTAGGCGATGGTGCCCTGGGCGTGCTTGCCGGCGGCCTTGACCGCTTCGATGGCCACGCGCAGGTTACGCACGTCGTTCATGGCGTCGAAGATGCGGAACACATCGATGCCGTTTACCGCAGCCTTGGCGACAAAGGCCTTGACCACGTCGTCGCTGTAGTGGCGGTAGCCCAGCAGGTTCTGGCCGCGCAGCAGCATTTGCAGGCGGGTGTTGGGCAAGGCTGCACGCAGCTTGCGCAGGCGCTCCCATGGGTCTTCCTTGAGGAAGCGCACGCAGGCGTCGAAGGTGGCGCCGCCCCAGACTTCCAGCGACCAGTAGCCGACTTTGTCGAGCTTGTCGCAGATCGGCAGCATGTCTTCGGTACGCATGCGGGTGGCCAGCAGGGACTGGTGGGCGTCGCGCAGGATCGTGTCGGTTACGTGAATTTTCTTGGACATTATAGGTTTCCTCACAGGCCTGCGTGGGCGGCGATGGCGGCGGCGATGGCCAGGGCCAGCTCTTCGGGTTTGCGCTTGATCGAGTAGTTGGTCAGCTCAGGGTGGCTTTCGACGAAGCTGGTATTGAACTGCCCACTACGGAATTCCGGGTTGCGCAGGATTTCCTGGTAGTACGCGGCGGTGGTCTTCACCCCTTGCACGCGCATGTCATCCAGGGCTCGCAGGCCGCGGTCCATGGCCTCTTCCCAGGTCAACGCCCACACCACCAGTTTCAGGCACATGGAGTCGTAGAACGGCGGAATGGTGTAGCCGGTGTAGATCGCTGTATCGGTACGAACACCCGGGCCGCCGGGGGCGTAGTAACGGGTGATCTTGCCGAAGCTAGGCAGGAAGTTGTTCTTCGGGTCTTCCGCGTTGATGCGGAACTGCAACGCGTAGCCGCGGTGCTGGATGTCTTCCTGCTTCACCGACAGCGGCAGGCCCGAGGCGATGCGAATCTGCTCACGGACAATGTCGATACCGGTGATTTCCTCGGTGATGGTGTGCTCCACCTGCACCCGGGTGTTCATTTCCATGAAGTACACCTCGCCATCGGCGAGCAGGAACTCCACGGTGCCGGCGTTCTCGTAGTTCACCGCCTTGGCCGCACGTACCGCCAGGTCGCCGATGTAGGCGCGCTGCTCGGGCGTGAGCTGGGGGCTTGGAGCAATTTCGATGAGCTTCTGGTTACGGCGCTGGATCGAGCAGTCGCGCTCGAACAGGTGCACCACGTTGCCGAAGCTGTCACCGAGGATCTGTGCCTCGATATGCTTGGGGTTGACGATGCACTTTTCCAGGAACACTTCGGCCGAACCAAAGGCCTTGGTGGCCTCGGAAATCACCCGTGGGAAGTTCTGTTCCAGCTCTTCGCGGCTGTTGCAACGGCGAATACCGCGGCCGCCGCCTCCGGAGGTGGCCTTGAGCATCACCGGGTAACCGATGCGCTCACCTTCGCTCAGGGCTTCATGAATATCGGCAACGTTGCCTTCGGTGCCCGGGGTTACCGGTACACCGGCGGCAATCATGGTGCGGCGCGCTTCGGTCTTGTCGCCCATGCCGCGAATGACGTTTGCGGCGGGGCCGATGAACTTGATCCCGCGCTCGGCGCAGATCTCTGCCAGTTCAGCGTTTTCCGACAGGAAGCCGTAGCCCGGGTGCAGGGCATCACAGCCGGTTTCCACAGCCAGGTTCACCAGCTTGCGCGGGTTCAGGTAACCGGCCAGCGGCTCGGCACCAATGCTGTGGGCTTCGTCGGCGCGCTTGACGTGCAATGCGTGCCGATCGGCGTCGGAATAGATCGCTACCGAGCGTATGCCCATCTCGGCGCAGGCACGCACGATCCGAACTGCGATTTCACCTCGGTTGGCGATCAGGATTTTTTTTATCACTGGAGTCTTCCCAAAGCCGTAGGAACAGTCGAGCCGGTTCTACCGGTCGGCGCGTGGCCAGGCGTTGCTGGCCAGTCGCGTATTCACCCTAGCGCTGTGGTTCGATAAACAAAAATCAATATTTGTTAGAGGCAACATTAGTAAAAGCTTATAGTGCAGTTACAAGGTGTTGCCGAAGGGCGGGTAAAAATGCGTAAGTCATTGATGCGTATGACTTTGCGTCAATTGCAGATCTTCAATGAGGTGTGCGATTTGCGCTCGTACAGCCGTGCGGCGGAGGAGATGTCGCTGACGCAACCCGCCGTTAGTCTACAGATCCGCCAGCTCGAAGAGCTGATTGGCCAGCCGCTGTTCGAGTACGTGGGCAAGAAGCTCTACCTGACCGAAGCGGCCGAAGCCCTGCAACGCGCCAGCCGCGACATCTTCGGGCGCCTCGAGAGCCTGGACATGCAGCTGTCGGACATGCAGGGCTCATTGCAGGGGCAGCTCAAACTGGCGATCGAGTCCAGCGCCAAGTACTTCGTGCCACACCTGTTCGCCGCCTTCAAGCAGCGTCACCCGGAGGTCAACCTGACCCTTACGGTGGTCAATCGCGCCCAGGCCATCCGCCGCCTTTCGGACAACCGCGACGACATCATCATCATGTCGATGGTGCCGCAGGACATGGGCCTGGAGTTTCTGCCGTTCCTCAACAACCCGATCATCGCGGTGGCACCGCCCGAGCACCCGCTGTGCAAGCTTGAGCAGCTGCGCCTTCAGGACCTGGAGCCTCATACCCTGCTGGTACGCGAACAAGGCTCAGGTACGCGCAAGGCCTGCGAGGAGTATTTCAAGGACAAGCGCGTGCATTTCACCCAGACCCTGGAGGTGGCCTCGGCCGATGCCCAGCGCGAGTGCGTCATCGCCGGCCTGGGGATTGCCCTGCTGACCCGCCATGCTGTCAACCTGGAACTGGCCACCGGTGCGCTGAAGGAGCTACCGGTGGAAGAGCTGCCGCTGTACCGCAGCTGGTGCGTGGTGCAGTCCAAGGCCAAGCGGCAGTCGCCGGTGGCCTTGGCGTTTCTGGCGTTCATCCGCAGCGAACGTGCGCTGATCAGCGCGCTTGTTGAGCGTTTTTCGGGGAAGTTGCCGCTGAAGACTGCCACACTGTGAGTGCTTGCAACTCGGGATAATCCACCAGGTCGCGCAGCAGTTGACGTTGGTCGCAATACACCTCGATCGCGCGGCGGTATTCCATGCGGCGCTGATCTTTTTCCTGCTGCTTGCGAGCTTTGGCGTTGGGTTGGTAGATACCGTCGTGGTCACGTGCCATTGCCTGTCTCCCAGATAGGATGCGGGAGTTTCAGACTGGCCTTGAAGGTTTACGGTTTTGCTGTGGAACGATGACAAAACAGTTAAATCTGCTTCGCCTATGCTGGCATTTTCGCGGGTAAACCCGCTCCCACAGGGAGAACGCCGATTTCAAGAGCTGCGCAGTACCTGTGGGAACGGGTTTACCCGCGAAAGGGCCTGCGCAGACAAAGAAATCAGTCGTCTGTAGCCTTGATCGACTTGGGCGACAAACGCAGGCTGCGCAAGCTGCGCTTCACGCTTTTCAGGTGGTTGACCAGGCTCGGGCCGCGCGCCATGGCCACGCCCATGGCCAGCACGTCGATTACCACCAGGTGAGCGATACGCGAGGTCAGCGGGGTGTAGATTTCGGTGTCTTCATGCACGTCTATCGCCAGGTTCACGGTCGACAGCTCGGCCAGCGGCGTCTGGCTTGGGCACAGGGTAATCAGGTTGGCACCGCTCTCACGCACCAGGTTGGCGGTGATCAGCAGGTCCTTGGAACGGCCCGACTGGGAAATGCACACCGCCACATCGCCAGGCCTCAAGGTTACTGCCGACATCGCCTGCATGTGCGGGTCGGAATACGCGGCCGCACTGAGCAGCAGGCGGAAGAACTTGTGCTGGGCGTCCGCCGCAACCGCGCCGGATGCACCAAAGCCATAGAACTCCACACGCTGCGCCTGGGCCATGGCGCTCACGGCCTGTTGCAGCGCATGCGGGTCGAGGTGCTCGCGCACTTCCATCAACGTATGCAGGGTGGTGTCGAAAATCTTCAGGCTGTAGTCGGCAACCGAGTCGTCTTCATGAATGGCGAACTGGCCAAAACTGGCCCCGGCGGCCAGGCTCTGCGCCAGTTTCAATTTCAGGTCCTGGAAGCCCGAGCAACCGATCGCCCGGCAGAAACGCACGATCGTCGGTTCACTGATACCCACGCTGTGCGCCAGGTCGGCCATCGAGCTGTGCATGACCGCAGCCGGGTCGAGCAGCACGTGGTCGGCCACTTTGAGTTCCGATTTGCGCAGCAGGTGGCGCGATTGGGCGATATGTTGCAACAGATTCACGGGCTGGACTCGGTTATGATCGACTGGCCGGGTTGTAGCTTTCTTGTAGTTATACTACATGGACGCCAACCCGCCCAGTTAAACGAACGTGGAGAGTGGCGGTTTGACTATTCCTTGCGACATTCTGGTGTTCGGTGGCACCGGCGATCTGGCCCTGCACAAACTCCTCCCGGCGCTCTATCACTTGTATCGCGAGGCGCGTCTGAACAACGCGGTACGCATCATCGCCCTCGCCCGCCGCAACATAAGCCGTAACGAATACCTCAAGCTCGCAGAACGCCATTGCCGAGCGCAGATTGCCCGCAATGACTTCGACGAAGACATATGGCAACGGTTTGCCGCGCGCCTCGACTACTTCCCCATGGATGCTTCGCAAAGCGCCGACTTCGGCCGCCTGGCGCGCTACCTGGGCGAACCTGGCGGACTGACGCGCATTTTCTACCTGGCCACAGCTCCCAACCTGTTCGTGCCGATTGCCAATCACCTGCGTAACGCAGGCCTGGCCGACCCCGAAGCGCGCATCGTGCTGGAGAAGCCGATTGGTCACTCGCTAGCCTCGGCCACCGCCATCAACGAAGCGATTGGCGCAGTGTTCGACGAAAACCAGGTATTTCGCATCGACCACTACCTGGGCAAGGAAACCGTGCAGAACCTCATGGCCCTGCGCTTCGCCAACGCCCTGTTGGAGCCGGTGTGGCGCAACAATCAGGTCGACCACGTCCAGATCAGCGTTTGCGAAACCCTGGGGGTAGAAAACCGCGGCGCCTACTACGACCGCGCCGGGGCAACCCGCGACATGCTGCAAAACCACCTGTTGCAGCTGCTGTGCCTGGTGGCCATGGAGCCACCTGCGCAGTTCGAGGCTGAAGCGGTGCGCGACGAAAAGGTAAAGATCCTGCGGGCCCTCAAACCCATCACCGGCCAGGACGTGCAGGACAAGACCGTGCGCGGTCAGTATGGTGCCGGGCACATCGGCGGCCAGGAGGTGCCGGCCTATTACTTCGAAAAGGACGTCGACAACGACAGCGATACCGAAACCTTCGTGGCCATCGAAGCGCACATCGACAACTGGCGCTGGGCAGGTGTGCCTTTCTACTTGCGCACCGGCAAGCGCATGGCGCGCCGCTCGTCGCAGATCGTCATCCAGTTCAAGCCGGTACCCCACGAGCTGTTCAGCGGTGGCCAGGTCAACCAGCTTTTGATCCAGTTGCAGCCGGAGGAGCGCATCAGCCTGCGCATGATGACCAAAAGCCCGGGCAGGGGCATGCGGCTGGAACCGGTCGAGCTGGACCTGAACCTGGCTCAGGTATTCAGCCAGACCCGCCGCTGGGAAGCTTACGAACGCCTGCTGCTGGACATCGTGGAGGGTGATTCGACACTGTTCATGCGCCGCGATGAGGTGGAGGCGGCCTGGCACTGGGTCGACCCGGTAATCAAGGGTTGGCAGGAACACTTTCAGGCGCCACGCCACTATGCCGCCGGCAGCAATGGCCCGGAGCAGGCCGTTAGCCTGCTGGCCAGGCATGGCAGGCTTTGGTACAGCTGAAGCGCTTCGCTCTGCTTTGCCGGTAGGTGCTGCAAGCAATCTGTCGTTCGGAAGGTGCACACCGCGCTTTCCAGGACAGGAGTTTTACCATGATCATCGAATGCAAAGACTGGCAAGCCCAGCACGACAAAATGCCACCAGGCACTCGCCTGCGGGTGAACGGGACCATCACCGTAAGCCACCCAGGCATAGTGCCGGTACTGGTCAAGCGCAGAAGGCAGGACAAGTCCTTTGCACTGGCCCTGGAGCTTGAACTGCAGCAACAGGACGGTAACTTCATACAGGTTGTGTGCGACAAGGAAGTGACGTTCGAAACGCAAGACGAGCACGGCCTGATCCCGAGGGTGGACATTATCCACGACGGTAAACTGATCGCCTCCATTGCCGACATCGTGGAAACCCATTGATGTAGACGCGGTGGCCACTGCAAGCGCATCGCCTGTAGTGGCCGCTTTGTATGTTTGGCAGGGTGAATATTTATACAGTGCCATTTACCCTTCCCCTGCTGCGCCCTAGAATGGCCCGATGCACACAGATGACCTCTCCCTCCTGCTGAACTCCCTCAACGATGCTCAACGCCAGGCCGTCGCGGCCAAGCTCGGGCGTCAACTGGTGCTTGCTGGCGCCGGCTCCGGTAAAACCCGCGTGCTGGTGCACCGCATCGCCTGGCTGATCCAGGTGGAGCAGGCATCGCCGCATTCGATCCTGTCGGTGACCTTCACCAACAAGGCGGCGGCAGAAATGCGCCACCGGATCGAGCAACTGCTGGGGATCAACCCGGCAGGCATGTGGGTCGGCACCTTCCACGGCCTGGCCCATCGCCTGCTGCGGGCCCACTGGCAGGAAGCACGGCTGGTGCAGAACTTCCAGATCCTCGACAGCGATGACCAGCAGCGCCTGATCAAGCGGGTCATGCGCGAACTGGGCCTGGACGAGCAGAAGTGGCCGGCACGCCAGGCCCAGTGGTTCATCAACGGGCAGAAGGACGAAGGCCTGCGCCCGCAGCATATACAGGCTGGGGGCGACCTGTTCCTGGCGACCATGCGCGAGGTGTATACCGCCTACGAACAGGCCTGTGAGCGCGCCGGGGTCATCGACTTCTCCGAGCTGTTGCTGCGCGCCCTGGACCTGTGGCGCGACCACCCGGGCCTGCTTGAGCACTACCAGCGGCGCTTCCAGCATGTGCTGGTAGACGAATTCCAGGATACCAACGCCGTGCAGTACGCCTGGCTGCGCCTGCTGGCGCGCGGTGGTGCCAGCCTGATGGCGGTGGGCGACGACGACCAGTCGATCTACGGCTGGCGCGGTGCCAAGATCGAGAACATCCACCAGTACACGGCCGACTTCCCCGACGCCGAAATGATCCGGCTGGAGCAGAACTACCGCTCCACCGGCGGCATCCTCAAGGCCGCCAACGCGCTGATCGTCAACAACACCGGGCGCCTGGGCAAAGAACTGTGGACCGACATGGGCGAAGGCGAACCGCTGACCCTGTACGCGGCCTACAACGAGCACGACGAAGCGCGCTACGTGGTGGAAACCATCGAAAGCCTGGTCAAGCAGGGCAATGCGCGTAACGAAATCGCCATTCTGTACCGTTCCAACGCCCAGTCGCGGGTGCTGGAAGAGGCCCTGCTGCGCGAGCGTATCCCCTACCGCATCTATGGTGGCCAGCGCTTCTTCGAACGCGCCGAAATCAAGAACGCCATGGCTTACCTGCGGCTGATCGAAGGGCGTGGCAACGACGCGGCCCTGGAGCGGGTGATCAACGTGCCGCCACGCGGCATTGGCGAGAAAACCGTCGAAGCCATCCGTGAGCATGCCCGCCACAGCCAGGTGTCGATGTGGGAAGCCATGTGCCAGCTGCTGGCGGCCAAGGCCATGAAGGGCCGCGCCGCCAGCGCCCTGGGTGCCTTCATCGAGCTGATCGAGGGGTTGGCTGCCAAGGTCACGGACATGCCCCTGCATACCATGACCCAGACCACCATCGAACAGTCCGGGCTGATCACCTATCACCAGGAAGAAAAGGGTGAAAAGGGCCAGGCACGGGTAGAAAACCTTGAGGAACTGGTGAGCGCGGCGCGCAACTTCGAGTCCACCGACGAAGACGCCGATCTCTCGCCGCTCTCGGCCTTCCTCGGCCATGCCTCGCTCGAAGCCGGCGATACCCAGGCCGACGAGCATGAGGACAGCGTCCAGCTGATGACCTTGCACAGCGCCAAGGGCCTGGAGTTCCCGTATGTGTTCCTGGTGGGTATGGAAGAAGGCCTGTTCCCGCACAAGATGAGCCTGGAAGAGCCCGGCCGCCTGGAAGAGGAACGCCGCCTGGCCTATGTCGGGATTACCCGCGCCATGCGCCAACTGGTCATGACCTACGCCGAAACACGTCGCCTGTATGGCAGCGAGACCTACAACAAGGTGTCGCGTTTCGTACGTGAAATTCCGGCCGGCCTGATTCAGGAAGTGCGCCTGTCCAACAGCGTCAGCCGCCCGTTCAGTGGGGCCAAGACGGCCACCAACAGCAACCTGTTCGCCAATGCCAATATTCCGCAGACAGCGTTCAACCTCGGTCAGCGTGTGCAACATGCGGTGTTTGGCGAAGGCGTGATCCTCAACTTCGAGGGTTCGGGCGCCCAGGCACGGGTGCAGGTGAACTTTGCCGAAGGCAGCAAGTGGCTGATGCTGGGGTACGCCAAGCTCGAAGCCATCTGAAGACCAAGGCCGCCCTGCCGGGGGGCCTTGTAACATTCAGGCAAAAGCTCGAAACACTATGTCGCTGGTCATGTGCCCGGGAACCTGTGCACCATGACGCGCGTGCAAACCACAACAGGGGATATCCCACTTATGCAACGTTTTCTTAGCATCGCACTGGCGCTCTGCGTCGGCCTGACGCTGAGCCTGGACGCCAACGCCAAGCGTTTCGGCGGCGGCAAGAGCTCGGGCTCCGCGCCTATCCACCAGACCCGTCAGGCTACGCCAACCACGCCTGCCGCCGCACCGGCTGCCGCACCTGGTCGTGCAGCTCCGGCCGCCAGCGGTGCTTCGCGCTGGCTGGGCCCACTGGCCGGCCTGGCCGCCGGTGGCCTGCTGGCGTCCATGTTCATGGGCGACGGTTTCGAGGGCTTCCAGATCATGGACTTCCTGATCGTGGCGCTCATCGCCTTCCTGGTGTTCCGCTTCATTGCCGCACGCCGCCGCCAGCAGCAGCCGCAAATGGCCATGCCAGGCCATGCGCCGATGCAGCGTGAAGCTCACAACCAGCCGGCACAGCCATCGGTGTTTGGTGGTTCGGCTGCACCTGCCGCCGCTGCCCCGGTGATCAACGCCCCGGCCTGGTTCAACGAGCAAAGCTTCCTGGCTGCTGCCCGTAACCACTTCCAGTCGCTGCAGCAGCACTGGGATGCCAACGAAATGGACAAGATCACCGAGTTCGTCACCCCGCAAATGCTCGAGTTCCTCAAGCGTGAGCGTGCGGAACTGGGTGACGGCTTCCAGTCCACCTACATCGACAACCTCGAAGTACAGCTGGACGGTATCGACGACCGAGCCGACCGTACCGACGCCACCCTGACCTTCCGTGGCGTGTCGAAGAACTCGCGCTTCGACCAGGGCGAAGTGTTCAGCGAAAGCTGGCACATGGTTCGCGCCCCAGGCGAGAACCAGCCTTGGCTGGTCGCCGGTATCCGTCAAAACGGCTAACCGCAGCGTGCTGTACAAAAAACCCCGGGCCTGTCCCGGGGTTTTTGCTTTTGCCAGAGTGGCCTACTAGGGTATAACGCGCAGCGTTGTCATCTAGGTCAGAGGAAGTGAACCGTGGAAGAAGTGATCGAACAACTCCGTGAAGCCAATCAGCCAGTGCCGGTGCCCCTGGAGCTTCCCGACGAGGACCAGTTGGTCGAAATCGAAGAAGAGCTGTTCATCAACATACCCTTCGTGTTCAAAGAGTTTCTACTGACCGTCAGCGACGTGGTGTATGGCTCGCTGGAGCCGGTGACTGTCACCGACCCACAATCGCACACCTACCTGCCCGACGTCGCCGCCAACGCCTGGGATGCCGGCGTGCCGCGCGACCTGATTCCGCTGTGCCAGGATGGCGACAACTACTACTGCGTCGAAGAAGACGGCACCGTGGTGCTTTGGGATGCGGAAGAGGAAATCGCCGGTGAAGAGAGCTGGGAGTCGGTGTGGCACTGGGCGCGGGATGTGTGGCTGGAGAGCTGATCCCCCATTGCCTGCGTTACCACGATCCCTGTAGGAGCAGCCTTGCGCTGCGAAGAGGCCATTGCAGCCGCAGATAGTCGTTAGCCTTACCGGCCTCTTCGCAGCACAAGGCTGCTCCTACAAGTGATGTGTGATGTGCAAGAAAGTTGCTCCCACCAAGCCCGTTCACAGCCTGCAGCTGTAAAATTTATGGCTTAGTGCCACCACCCTGATTAAAATCGCCAGGCTTTCTGCGCCTGGCGACATTGCTACCGCTCCATCCCCTCGGACGACGATGAAATCTTGCGCAGGGAGCATTGCTCCCTTCAGTGCGTATTCTCGCGACTGTTTTCCAGCGTCTCCAGCAAGGCAATCTGCATGCGCGTGTGCACGCGGATGAACCAGCGCCACAACAAGGCCACCACCACTGCGGCCACTACGGCAATGACCAACAGCAACTCGCTGGTGGGCAGAATGCTCGCCGACAATGCCGACAGCAGCAGGAAAATCACCAGCAGTGACAACAGCGGAATAACTTCGGCGATCACGCGGCGTACACGCTGGGTATGCCGCCCGGCCATTTCCGCCTTCACGCCCATTTCTGCCAGCAGCATCGACAGCGCCTTGAGCTTGCGATAGGCAGCGATCAGGAATGGCAGCGACAGCAACAACGCCGCCCCCCAGATCATCGCCTTCTGCTGGCTGACATCGCTGACCCACTCGCTGAGCCAGTTGCCGATACGCCCTGCAAAGTAACCACCACTGAAGAAGATGGCGATCACCAGCGCCAGGTTCACCCCCACCTGCAACAGGATGCGCCGGATCATTGCGGCCAGCATGGCGCTCTCGCCCTGCGGCTGGATGTTGCGCAACCACTCGCCATACAACGAAAGCACCCGCGCCAGGCGGCTGGGCACCACATTGCCAAGCTTTTGCGACAGCGGGTCCGCCGCACGGATCAGGTAAGGCGTCAACAGCGTGGTGATGGCCGATACTGCGACCGCCACCGGGTATAGGAAGTCGCTGGTCACCTGCAGCGTCATGCCCAGCGCCGCGATGATGAAGGAAAACTCGCCAATCTGCGAAAGGCCCATGCCCACCCGCAGCGACGTGCGCCCGTCATTACCGGCAATGAACGCCCCCATGCCACAGGAGAGCATCTTGCCCAGTACCACCGCCAAGGTAATGACCACGATCGGCCAGGCGTAATCGACGAGTACCTGAGGGTCGATCATCAGGCCGATGGCGACGAAGAAGATGGCGCTGAACAGGTCACGTACCGGCTCGATCAGGCGTTCGATCTTCAGCAACTGACGCGATTCGGCCATGATCGCGCCAATCAGGAAGGCGCCCAGCACCATGCTGTATTCCAGCTTCACCACCAACAGGCAGAAGCCGAAGCACAGGCCAAGCACGGTAATCAGCAGCATTTCGTTGCTTTCGAACTTGGCCACATAGGCCAGCAGCCGCGGCACCAGCAGAATGCCGATGACCAAGGCAACGATCATGAACAGCGACAATTTTCCTACGGTGGAGAACACTTCCCCCGAACTGACCGAGCCGCTGACAGCGATGCCGGACAGCAGGGCGATGATGCCGATGCCGAGGATGTCCTCCACGATCAGTACGCCGAAGATCAGCTGGGCGAAGCGCTCGTTCTTCATCTTCAGGTCGTTGAGTGCCTTGACGATGATAGTGGTCGAGGAAATGGCCAGGATCGCGCCGAGGAACAGTGAATCCATGGTGCTCCAGCCGAACCAGCGGCCGATCTCGAAACCGATCCAGATCATCAGCACGATTTCCAGGAACGCCGCGATGAACGCCGTGGCGCCCACCTTGAACAGCTTGCGCAGGCTGAATTCGAGCCCCAGGCAGAACATCAGGAAGATCACCCCCAGTTCGGCAAGGATCTTGATGGTCTCTTCGTCATGGATCAGGCCGAATGGCGGGGTGTGCGGGCCGATGATGAAGCCGGCGACAATGTAGCCCAGCACCACCGGCTGCTTGAGGCGGTGAAAAACAATGGTGACCACGCCAGCGACCATCATGATGACTGCCAGGTCCTGGATGAAGCTGATGGCATGCATGGCGTGATACTCCTTTTCTCGTCTTTTTATGGATGCCTGGGCAGACCGCTCCTCTGCCAAGGCAAACCTGAGCGAGCAGCAAGTACATACTGTATTGAGTGCAGGAAAGCCCATGGTGCATGGGCGTACTCAGGTTAACATCGCGCCTCGCCGCAAATAGCCGGTGCAATATGCAGAAACAGATCGGCTGGAAAAGCGCCGCTGATGGCATGATCAGCGTGACGATGGCGCGTCAGGCAACGTCCCGTATTCGTACGGCAAATTCAAAAGAGGGGAACAGAAGTGTCAGCAGATAACGCCCTCCATTCGCCCGATTCAGCGCAACCTCACCGTGAGCACACTATGGAACCTGGAAACGCCCAGCTGAGCATGACCGTCCTGATGACCCCGGACATGGCCAACTTTTCTGGCAACGTACATGGCGGCACCTTGCTCAAGTACCTCGACGAAGTGGCCTACGCGTGCGCCAGCCGCTATGCCGGCAGCTATGTGGTGACCCTGTCGGTCGACCAGGTGATTTTCCGCGAGCCCGTGCACGTGGGTGAACTGGTGACCTTCCTGGCGTCGGTCAACTACACCGGCAACACCTCGATGGAAGTCGGCATCAAAGTGGTGACCGAGAACATCCGCGAGCGCTCGGTGCGTCATTCCAACAGCTGCTTCTTCACCATGGTCGCAGTCGATGACAACCGCCGCCCGGTGCCGGTGCCGCCGCGCCAGCCGCACAGCAGCGAAGAAAAACGCCGCTTCCTGCAAGGCCAGCAGCGCCGCCAGATCCGCCAAGAGCTGGAGAAGCGCTACCAAGACCTGAAAACCGACGCGATCTAAAACGCCAGCAACTGCGCCTCAAAGCGCACCCGCGGGTGGGCGATACGGTCCTGGGCCCGTACCAGCTGCAGTTCGTAGCTGGCACAGGCCTGGGTTTCCAGCAGCACCTCATGCACGGCTGCAGCGGTGAATTCGAACGCCTGCACCCAGCTGTCGCCGAGCAGCACGCGGGCCAGGAACAAACCTGAGGTCAGGTCACCCACCCCCACCGGCTGACGCGGGAACGCCAGCAGCGGGCGGCGCAGGTGCCAGCTTTGCTCGGCGGTCACCAACAGCATTTCGAACTGGTCCTCGGCCCGCCCGGGGTAAACCAGGTGCTTGACCAGTACCACCTGCGGCCCACGCTGCAACAGGCTGCGCGCCATGCTCACGCAATCCTCCAGCGACTGCGCGCGGCGCCCACAGAAGCTGTCCAGCTCCAGCTGGTTGGGGCACAGAATGTCGGCCCGGGTCGCCGCCTCGTCAAGCAGGAACTCGCTGACCTCCGGTGGTACGATGCAGCCCTTCTCCGGGTGCCCCATGACCGGGTCACACAAGTACAAAGCCTTCGGGTTTACCGCCCTGATCCGCTCGACACCCGCCAGGATAGCCCGCCCCTGCTCGGCACTGCCCAGGTAGCCAGAAAGCACCGCATCGCAGTGACCCAGTTCGCCAATGTTGGAAATACCTTCCACCAACGCTGGAATTTGCGCCGGGGCAAGCACTTCACCCGCCCACTGGCCATACTGAGTGTGATTGGAGAACTGCACGGTATTGAGCGGCCAGACATTGACCCCGATACGCTGCATGGGAAACACCGCGGCGCTGTTGCCGGCGTGGCCGAACACCACATGGGACTGGATGGCGAGCAGGTGCGGGGTACGTTTCATGCGGGGGTTTCCAAAGCTGTTTCAAGGATTGTGCGCAGCGCAGTATGAACTCGATTGCCACCTGTACGACAGGCCAGGGACGCAGTTAAGCTGGATCTACCTGTTTGGAGCATATGCAAATGTTGACCCTGGAGAATGTCTTCGTCCTGATGCTGTTAGCCACGGCGGGCGGCTGGTTGTGGCACAACCATGGGTTGCGCGAAAAAGCCCTTGAACGGGTCAAACAGCACTGCGCCAAGCTCGACCTCGAGCTGCTCGACGATGCCGTCGCACTCAAGCGCATCGCCTTTGTCCGTGATGCCAATGGCCGCAAGCGCCTGGCACGCGTCTATGCCTTCGAATTCACCGTTACCGGCGAGCAACGCCACCCCGGTACCGTGACCCAGTTCGGCGCGCACAGCGTACAGATCGAGCTGGCGCCCTACCCGTTCGAAATCAAGACCCCGCCACGCACCGACAATGTTATCGAGATGCAGCAGTGGCGCCAGGAGCACAATCGCTGGCGCAATTGATCAGCTGACGCGGCATTCGCTCAACCCCGCTTGCAGCATGGGTTGCGATTGCGGCTGATCAAAAATCAGCTCGATACGGCTATCCCTTCGCCATTCACTGGGCTGCCACATCGGCATGTCACCCTTGAGCCCATTGAATGACTGCCAACCTTCCACGCTGTGGATAACCCCTTTCGCACGCCGCCATGGCAAGGTCCGCAAGAACGCCAGTAGCCGCTGTGGATAAAACTGCTGTGCGGGATGCCAGCGCCAGCCAATGCTCCAACCTCCCTCCCCCTCCTGGGCAAGACAGATCGGCTGGCTGGGGTCTGTCCACAATATTATTGGGGGCCCCCCAAGATTGTCGACAATCTGATTTTCCTCAAATGGGCTGTCGACAATCTCTACCAGCGCGCCAGGAAGGCTTGATAGCGGCACCTGGCCCTGTACCGACCAAATCACATTCTTGTCGTTAAATTTATTAGTTATCAACAACTTAGATTTTTCATCCACAGCCTCTGACTTGTTGAAAACCACGTATTCAGACGCGTTGAAAGCCTGCTGTTGTGCCTCCGGAAGCGGCTCGTTTCGCACCATGGATTGCGCATCGACAACCATCAACAACGGCTGAATTGTCAGCACTCCAGCCCACGGAGCCTGCTTCAGCTGAGCAAGGAGCTGCAGCGGGTGGCCCAGGCCAGACGGCTCGATAAACAGCCGGTCAGGCCGGGATTTGCGCAACAACCGGCCCAGGCCAACCTGAAACGGCATGCCGTTGACACAACACAGGCAGCCGCCTGCAACCTCGCCGATGGCGATGCCATCTTCGTCGCGGCTGAGCAAGGCCGCATCCAGGCCAACCAGGCCGAATTCGTTGATCAATACCGCCCAGCGTTCGTTGCCCGGGCGCTGGGCAAGCAGATGGCGGATCAGGGTGGTCTTGCCGGCCCCCAGTGGGCCAGCAATTACATGGGTGGGAATGTTCTGCAGCATGGGATGGCTTCAGGCGGGGTGATGGCTCACTATGCGCCGTCAGGCTAGCCAGTCAAGGCTGAGCAGCAGGCGCCCCTGCTGGCCCGAGGGCGAGCGGTGCACAAGCCCTGCACCTCCGTTGCCCTGCCACTTCTCGCCCTTGAGTACAGCCACTTCACCTACTTGCAGCTTCTGAATTTTATCCACAGGCACTTGAGCTGTGTGTAACTCCCCGCGCCGGCTCTCCTGCTCTCGCAACCACTCGCTACCCGGGCCCGCATAGGTGGTGAGCAATCGCAACGGCACGTTATCCACATGAAAGCGCGGGCACATGGGCCCGGTCAGCACCCGCAGGCGCAAACCGACCCGCCGCGCGCCAACCAGGCAGGTATATGCCGCCATCAGCCAGGCTACATCGGCCACGAATGCTTCGTAACCGTGGAAGTCCGCCGCTTCGCGTAGCAAATCCGGCAAAACCGGCATCTGCTGTTCGTCCACATCGATTACCCAGTGATCTGCCAGGGGTTGCCCAAGGCTGACTACCAGCTCGGCGAAATCCTCCAGCTGTGGCGGCAAGCGCCGGCGCCATACCGCCAGGTTCACGCCGTCCTGCAGCACGTCGGTCAACACCAGCGGCGTTTCGCCAGACACCTGAAAGATATCCACAGGCTTTAGCGCCTGGTTCATGCTGCTGCCTCCTCGTGCCAAGGACCAAATGGATCGGGCAGACGCAACCATCCCATAGGCCCCAACTCCATTTCTTCATCCGTCAACAAGCAGGTCTCAAGCTCTGTGGATAACTTTTTGAAGTCGATATTCTGACCAATGAACACCAATTCCTGCCGGCAGTCACCGGTTTCGGCGTGCCAGTGTTTCAAGATATCGGCGGTGTTATCCACATCCTGGGGCCACTGCTCGCGCGGCACGAAACGCCACCAACGGCCCGCCAAGCCGTGACGCATCATGCCACCTGCCTGGGACCAGCTACCGGCTTCCTGGTACTTGCTGGCCAACCAGAAAAAACCCTTCGAACGCAGCAGCCGACCATTGCTCCAAGGCTTGTGGATAAAATCGAAAAAGCGTTGTGGATGAAGTGGCCGCCGCCCCTGCCAGGTCGTGGCCGCGATGCCGTACTCTTCAGTCTCCGGCACATGCTCGCCGCGCAATTCTTGCAACCAGCCAGGCGCTTGAGCAGCCTGGTCGAAGTCGAACAGGCCAGTGTCCAGGATGCGCGCCAGCGGCACCTGGCCCATGACCATGGGCACGATCTGCGCCCGGGCGTTGAGGCTACGCAAAATGGCCATGAGTTCCTCACGCTCGTGCTGGCCGATCAGGTCGATCTTGCTCAACAACAGCACATCGGCGAACTCCACCTGTTCGATCAACAGGTCGCTGATCGAGCGCTCGTCCTCTTCGCCCAAGGTTTCGCCACGGCTGGCCAGGCTGTCTGCTGCCTGGTAATCGCGTAAAAAATTCAGGCCATCGACCACGGTGACCATGGTGTCCAACCGCGCCATATCGGAAAGGCTGCGGCCCTGCTCGTCGCGAAACGTGAACGTCTCGGCAACCGGCAGCGGCTCCGAGATACCCGTGGACTCAATGAGCAAATAATCGAAGCGGCCTTCCTCGGCCAGCCGCGCCACCTCTTCGAGCAGGTCTTCACGCAGTGTGCAGCAGATGCAGCCGTTGCTCATCTCGACCAGTTTCTCTTCAGCGCGGTTGAGGCTGACGTTGCGCTGCACCTCGCTGGCGTCGATGTTGATTTCACTCATGTCGTTGACGATGACCGCGACCCGCAGGTTGTCGCGGTTACGCAGCACATGGTTAAGCAAGGTGCTCTTGCCGGCGCCAAGGAAGCCGGACAGCACGGTGACAGGGAGACGATTGGACATGGCGAAACCTCTTCAGGCGAGCGCATTCGAAACGATGCATTGCACAATGTTATAAAGTAACAATACAATTTCGCCAAGCCGTTCTCGACGGACGAGTATTCACCGGGGATGAAAAATGAACCTGCTGCGCGCCATGGTGTTGCTGTTGCTCGCCATGCCTACTTCGCTGTTCGCCATGCCCAAGAACAGCCCATTAGCGATGTGTACACGCAGCGCGACACTGCTTGCCTGCCAGGACGGAAATGGCAGTTCTTACAGCGTGCGCAGCGAAGGCAGTACGTTCTACCTGCGGGGCTACGACTTCAGCAGCCGGCGCCTGTGGGCACAAACCAACAGCCGCTATGGCACGTTGACCTTTTTTACCGGCCTGGCCAGCGATGGCGAAGCCTGGGTGGGTTACAGCCGTCGAGTTGGCTGGACCACCCTGAACCGCGTATCCAGCTCCAGTGGGCAGCGCTTCAAGCTGCATTGCAGCTTGATCGGCGGTTGCCACTGATTGCCCCTTTTTGTTTGGAAAGCCAGATGACCCAGCTCAAGCTCCCCGACATCGCAGCACAAACCCTGGAGTACACCTTGCCTTTGGACTGGGTGGGCATGTGCGGGATTGCCTTGCCTGTGCAATTCGAAGGGCGCACCGCAGCCGCCAAAATCGATGCAGGGGTAAGCCTGGTAGACGGCAGTTCACGCGGTATCCATATGTCGCGACTTTACCTTGCCCTTGAGACATTGGAGCACCAGCCCCTCACTCCACTAGCAATCAGACAGCTACTGGCTGAGTTCCTGAGCAGCCATGAAGGCCTTTCTTCGGCAGCCTACCTGCGCCTGCGGTTTGAGCATCTGCTGAAAAGGCCGGCCTTGATCAGCCCCTTGGCAGGCTGGAAAAGCTACGCCGCTACGGTCGATGCACGGATAGAAAACGAAATGTTCCACGTGGAACTATCTGTTTCCGTACCTTACTCCTCTACCTGTCCATGCTCGGCTGCGCTTGCACGCCAGATGATCCAACAGCAGTTCCTGGACGACTTCAGCGAAGACCAAGTCGAAAAGTCCGCAGTAATGCAGTGGCTTGGCAGTGCCGCAGGTATTGTGGCGACGCCGCACAGCCAACGAAGTACCGCACACATTCAGGTAAGGCTGCGCAGCAATGAGCACGTATTACCCATCACCGAATTGATCGATTGCATTGAGGCAAGCTTGGGGACCGCTGTGCAGACCGCTGTGAAGCGTGCGGACGAGCAAGCGTTCGCCTTGGCCAACGGGCAGAACCTGATGTTCTGTGAAGACGCCGCACGACGCCTGCACAAGGCGCTACGGCAACTGGAATGGAGCACGGCCTTCAAGCTGCGCGTGGAGCATGCAGAAAGCCTGCATGCCCACGACGCCGTCGCCACCAGCCAATGGCAATGGGACGTCAGCTGCGCGGTTTGACCGTGCCACAGTCATTGCCCAGCCACACCGCACGGGTGTTCATGCTGCCTTGCTGCTGTACACCCGAAGCGTTGAAGGTACCACTGACCTGCGTGGTGAATTCCCGGTCACTGAGGAAGGTGGCCTGGCCAGTGCCCTGTGCCTTGGGGCAGCTGAACTGGAACTTCCAAACATTACCGGTACGGTCGGTGATCTTCTGGGTGCAGCCTGACTTCGGGTCCTGCAGTGGGATGTCGTTGGTTGCCACCTGCTCTGGCGTCAGGCACGAACGCACGCCGTTGCCACCGACCGTCACCCCTTGTTTGGCCAACACCCCTTCCATCATCGCGCGCTGCTCTGGCGGCAGGTTTTTCAACTGACCGAGCATGAACTGCATGTCGGGTAGCGGCTTGCCATCGACCTGCATGTTGCTGGTGGTCAGCTCCCACAAACCTGGTTGCAGCACCTGCGCATGCACCAGCGGGCTGCTCGCAGCCAGGGCCAACGCCAACAGTGGCAGACGAATCTTCATGGACGATCGCTCCTGAAAAAACCGGCCAAGCGGGCCGGGCTCAACCTTGGACGCCAAATCCACCTTCAGGTTGCAAGGCGGACCGGGAACGTGTTCTGTTAGCTCAAGTGTACTCGGCAAGCAGGATGCATATGGACTACCACAGCCCCTACTTTTTTGGTTACCTACTCGGACTGATTCACCTACTGGGTATCGTCGCCGCACTGCACGCGATCTTCACCGTGCGTACCGCCCAAGGCGCAATCGCCTGGGCCATGCCGTTGGTCTTCATCCCCTACCTTACCTTGATCCCCTACCTGGTCTTCGGCGCTCGCTCGTTCTATGCCTACATCAAGGCCAGGCGCCAGGCCAACCAGGAAATGCACGTGGCCATGGCCAGTCTCAACTGGCGGCCCTGGGTGGAAGAAGCCCTGACCGCCCGTGAATCAGAAAGCTATGCAGCCCTGCGCGCAATGCCAAAACTGGGGCGCATGCCCTGCCTGGCGAATAACCAGGTGAAGTTGCTGATCGATGGCAAAGCCACGTTCGATGCCATCTTCGCCGCCATCGACAAAGCCCGCGACGTGGTGCTGGTGCAGTTCTTCATCATCCATGACGACACCCTCGGTAAGGCATTACAGCAGCTTCTGCTACGCAAGGCTGCCGAAGGGGTGCAGGTGTTCGTGCTGTATGACCGCGTTGGCAGCCATGCCTTGCCAGCCAGATACAGCCAGCAGCTGCGCGACGGTGGTGTACAGATTCATGCCTTCGCCACTCGCCGCGGATGGTTCAACCGCTTCCAGGTTAACTTCCGCAACCATCGCAAGATCGTGGTAGTGGACGGCCTGCTGGGTTTCATTGGTGGGCACAACGTAGGTGACGAATACCTCGGTGAGCACCCGAAGCTTTCCCCCTGGCGCGACACCCATGTACAGATCAGCGGGCCGGTGCTGGCCTGCCTGCAGGAGTCGTTCGCCGAGGACTGGTACTGGGCCACGCGCCAGCTGCCGCCGCTGATCCTGCCAGATACCTACCCAGATAACGGGGTGCTATGCCAGGCCTTGGCCAGCGGCCCGGCCGACCCGCAGGAAACCTGCTCGCTGTTCTTCCTCGAAGCAATTCATTCCGCTACCCGACGGGTATGGATCACCAGCCCTTACTTCATCCCTGACGAGGCAGTGTTCGCCGCCTTGCGCCTGGCAGTCCTGCGTGGGGTCGATGTGCGAGTGCTGATCCCGTCGCGGCCAGACCACCGGGTGGTCTATGCCGCCTCCAGCCTGTTCGCCTTCGAAGCGGTGCGCGCAGGTGTACGCATGTTCCGCTATCAGCCGGGCTTCCTGCATCAGAAGGTGGTGCTGGTGGATGATGATGTCAGCGCGATCGGTAGCGCCAACCTGGACAACCGCTCTTTCCGTCTGAATTTCGAGATTACCCTGCTGACCGTCGACCGCAGCTTCGCAGACCAGGTCGAGCACATGCTGATCAACGACTTTGAACAATCGCGGGAAATTACTGCGGAGGACAGCCTCGACACTCATCGACTGCAGCAATTGGGGATGCGGATTGCACGGCTGATTTCGCCAATCCTTTAAGCTAAGCAGTCTGAGTATGGGAGCGGCTCTTTCGCTACACAAGGCCGCTCCCATAACGTCCGCATCTACATGCTTAGCGATACAGATCTTCGCGCGTCCAAGGCAGGTCATGGTGCCCGTCGGCGTATGGCTTCACTGCCAAGATCTGGTGCAGGTTGATCCAGCCCTTCTCAAAGGCATACGCGCACCCTGCGAGATACAGGCGCCAGATACGCAGGGTCTTTTCCGGCACCAGCGCTGCGGCCTTGTGCAACTGGTTCTCAAGGTTGGCGCTCCAGTGATGCAAGGTCTTGGCGTAGTGCAGGCGCAGGCTTTCCACGTCTACCACCTCCAGCCCCGCTTCACAGATGTTGGCGCTGATCATCGACAGGTGAGGTAGCTCGCCATGGGGGAACACGTAGCGGTCGATGAACTCACCTGCACCACGCCCTACCGGGCGTCCATCGATGTGCTTGGCGGTGATACCGTGGTTCATCACCAGCCCCCCTTCCCTCACGGCGCCGAACAGTTTCTGGCAATACAGCGCCAGGTTGGCATGCCCGACATGCTCGAACATGCCAACGCTGACAACCTTGTCGAAGCGGCCATCCTGAGGCAGGTCACGGTAGTCGAGAATCTGCAGGTCGACCTTGTCAGCCAAGCCTTCGGCCTTGACCCTCTGCCGGCCAAGCTTGAGCTGCTCCTTGCTCAAGGTGATGCCGAATACCTTGGCGTCATATTCCCGTGCAGCGAAGCGCGCAAGGCCCCCCCAACCACAGCCAACGTCCAGCAGGTAGTCGCCGGCATTCAGGCGCAACTTGCGACACAGGTGGTCGAACTTGTCCTGCTGCGCCTGATCGAGCGTGTTATCAGGCTCGCGAAAGTAAGCGCACGAATAGGCCATGTCCTGGTCCAGCCACAGCCGGTAGAACGCGTTGGAAACATCATAGTGGTAGGAGATGGCTTCGGCGTCAGTGCTTTTGTCATGGGCAAGCCGCGCCGGCGAAGCCTCTTCGAAATCAGGTAACAGCGCCTCGCTCAGCTCATCGCATACCCGGATGGCTTCACCGATATCGCCTTCCAGCTCCAGCTTGCCTTCGACGAACGCGGTGCCCAACTGCTCCAGGCTCGGGTGCGTCAACTGGCTGATCAACTGTGGCTCTTTGACCAGGATGGTGACCTGCGGGCTAGGCCCCAGATCGAACTGGTTACCGTCCCACAATTTCAGCCGCAGCGGCAGATGCAGGCTCTGCAGTGCAGGTGGAAGTTGCGCGAGCATGAACAACCCTCCTATCCGTGTTTGACCACGACGCCTGATATTTCGAACGTCGCCGGATCAGAGTAGTTCATTGGTGGGAGGTTTCCTCTAAACGAGACCAAGGTCTAGAACCAACTGATCTTATCCACACAGCAGATTGTATACAATTCTCGCATCTCAGCTTAACCTTGTGCCCCTCTCGCGCTTCTACATCCTGGAGTTGAACCCATGAAATCCTATGACGTGGTGATCATCGGCGGTGGCCCTGGCGGCTACAACGCAGCCATCCGCGCTGGCCAGCTGGGCCTGAGCGTCGCCTGCGTGGAAGGCCGCTCAACCTTGGGCGGCACTTGTTTGAACGTGGGCTGCATGCCCTCCAAGGCACTGTTGCATGCGTCCGAGCTGTACGAGGCCGCCAGCGGTGAAGAGTTCGCCCACCTCGGTATCGAAGTCAAGCCCACCCTCAACCTCGCCCAGATGATGAAACAGAAGGACGAGAGCGTGACCGGCCTGACCAAGGGAATCGAATACCTGTTCCGCAAGAACAAGGTCGACTGGATCAAGGGTTGGGGCCGCCTGGACGGCGTCGGCAAGGTTGTGGTCAAGGCTGAAGATGGCAGCGAAACGGCGCTGCAAGCCAAGGACGTGGTCATCGCCACCGGCTCCGAGCCTACCCCTCTGCCGGGCGTGACCATCGACAACCAGCGCATCATCGACTCGACCGGCGCGCTGTCGCTGCCGCAAGTGCCCAAGCACCTGGTCGTCATCGGTGCCGGCGTGATCGGCCTTGAGCTGGGTTCCGTCTGGCGCCGCCTGGGCAGCCAGGTCACCGTTATCGAATACCTCGATCGCATCTGCCCAGGTACCGACACGGAAACCGCCAAGACCCTGCAAAAGGCACTCGCCAAGCAAGGCATGGTGTTCAAGCTGGGCAGCAAAGTGACCCAAGCCACTGCAAGTGCCGATGGCGTGAGCCTGACGCTGGAGCCCGCTGCCGGCGGCACCGCAGAATCGCTGCAGGCCGATTACGTGCTTGTGGCTATCGGCCGCCGCCCTTATACCAAGGGGCTGAACCTTGAAAGCGTGGGCCTGGAAACCGACAAGCGCGGCATGCTTGGCAACGACCACCACCGCACTTCAGTGCCCGGTGTGTGGGTGATTGGTGACGTCACTTCCGGCCCGATGCTGGCGCACAAGGCCGAAGACGAAGCGGTCGCCTGCATCGAGCGCATTGCCGGCAAGCCCCACGAGGTCAACTACAACCTCATCCCTGGCGTGATCTACACCCGCCCGGAGCTGGCCACCGTGGGCAAGACCGAAGAGCAGCTCAAAGCCGAAGGGCGTGCTTATAAAGTAGGCAAGTTCCCCTTCACCGCCAACAGCCGCGCCAAGATCAACCACGAGACCGAAGGCTTCGCCAAAGTCATCGCCGATGCCCAAACCGATGAAGTGCTGGGTGTGCACCTGGTGGGCCCAAGCGTCAGCGAGATGATCGGTGAGTTCTGCGTGGCCATGGAGTTCTCGGCCTCGGCAGAAGACATCGCCCTGACCTGCCACCCCCACCCGACCCGCTCCGAGGCCTTGCGCCAGGCAGCGATGAATGTGGACGGCATGGCGATGCAGATCTGAGCGGAGCCGCCAGGTTGATGCTGCCGAATCGTATGTCTGGGTGCGGTGTTTAGTAGGCATCAGAAAGCAAAAAGCCCTCCTTCTGGAGGGCTATCGTGATCTTAAATAAATAAGTCGGTCTCGCCCTGCAACGTGGCTTGGGCTCTGTAGCTTGTCGGAATGAGTTTTTAAGTCAGTCTCGCGACATCGCCGGCGCGGTTTTGGGCTTCGCAAAAATAATTAAGTCAGTCTCGCAGAGACAAGGCGCGACCGGAGCCTCCCAAGGGTGATTGGACATTTCAAATCAGCAATAATGGCCTACCGCTACCAAGGAATGTGTAGACCATGGCACGAAAGACCCCCTCTGTTGTACCTCCACAGCCGAAGCTGAAACTGACATCGCAAGAGATCGACCGTGGCCTTGCTCGGCTATCTGAACGAATTGCAGAGCTCCACGCTTTTGACCTCAACACCGTTCGGAATGGAAACACACCTGAGCTTAAGGCTATGCAGGTTGCCATCAAGGACAGTCTGACCAGATGCTTCGGGGAAGAAACCAGTGCCTATCGGACCTACGCAGCCGCCACAGACCTCACGTACTATCCGATGATCGTCAGTACCGGACAGCAGATTGACTACCACACCCCAATTCAACGCAGGGTACAAAACTCTATTGCTCTGCTGGAGCAAGCGCAGAAAAGTTTGAAGGAGGATCTGGCGGATCTCTCAGCCTCGGAGGAGGTTCAGGTCACTTCATCCCCTGAAGACAGAGTCGTCCATTCAGGCCGAGTGTTCGTTGTCCATGGCCATGACGAGGGAGCACGAGAGTCGGTAGCTCGATTCCTTGAAAAGCTTGGTCTAGAGCCAATCATTCTGCATGAACAGGCAAACCGTGGCGGGACGGTGATCGAGAAGATAGAAAGACACCGAGACGTAGGATTTGCCGTTGTACTGCTCACGCCTGACGACCACGGCGGTGTAAAGGGTGGGGAATTGGAGCCCCGCGCAAGGCAAAACGTCCTGTTGGAGCTCGGTTATTTCCTCGGCTGCCTGGGGCGCGAGAGAGTCTGCGCACTGAAGCGCGGTCAGGTTGAGATTCCAAGCGACTTTGCAGGCGTAGTCTGGACGCCGATGAACGACGACGGTTGGAAGCAAGCCTTGAGTCGTGAGCTCCAAGACGCCGGTTATGAGATTGATTGGAATAAGGTGATGCGCGGCTAGCCCCGCTTGTCATGGTTACGTTGATAACGCTGGTAGACACAGATCAGAAAACGTAACCTGTGACAGCTTGCTCCGAGACCTCGTTGGCGCTCAGCCTCCCCTCGGAGACACCTGATAGCCCGCCCACTAAGGCGGGCTTTTCTATGTGCGTACTTCGCTGATTAGTGAATATTCACCAGTATCCCGGCAGCACCAAGGCCATGGTGCAGTCGGGATACACCTGCCCAAAGCAAAAAGGACTCGATTGATCACATGTCAGGATAATTGGCTTCCTCTCTCGACTGGGTCTCATGCCATTCCTCCCAATGCTTACGTACTGCTTTAAATTGCTCGGGACAGACGGTGCGGGGCCTGTATTCCTCAATATCTCGCGTATCTGTCGCAAATACGTAGTGATGGGCCCCGGTCAAAATCATCGTCCTGAAAAATGCTGACTGAGCGAGACTTAACGTGGTGCCGCGCCGAGGGGGCGGTGAGCCAACACACGTGAACAGGAGGTGCTTGGGACTGAGTGGCATGAACAGCATCGTGCCTGGTACATCCCAACCGCCCTCAAGACTAAGTGCTCCATTCGCCCCAACTCCGACCCTCATGAACGGATTATCGGACGTTGGCCAAGTGACTCCAGGTGGAGCGTGTAAGATGGTCCAACGATGATTCGGCAATCGATTGATAGTGCCCTTAAGCACGTGTTCGATCTGCCAGAGCCAAAATTTCCGCCCGACCAGGATCTCGGCTTGGATGCCTTCTTCGCCATGCTCATTCTTCACACGTTGAATCTTCAGCGGCAGCTTACTGTAATGGTCTAGAACCATAGGGGGTTCAGGCTGAACTCCAGCGGCTGAAGCTGCCTCAATTTGGCCCACTGACCACGCCATAGTCTCAGACAGGAATGCCTCAAGCGTTTCAGTGTGGCGTTTGATAAAGCTCTGCATTTGGGCAGGCGTACGGACAGATTGCGCAACAGCAAAGCGGAACAAGTTGTTCCAATCCTCGCGGGTCAGCTGCGACTCGCTAACTACCTTTTCGATGGATGCGAGTCCTGGACCTTCGAAACCCCGCTCAAGCCAGCGCTCGACTTCGTCGCTCTCCTCAGAGCCAGAGAGACGAGTATAAAGATGCCGAAGCACGGCCACGCTTTTAGTTGAAAGCGGCTTCCAGATCGCGCTTTTTTCATGCGGCACTAGCAGACGGTAGGCGAGGACTTTGCCCTGGATCATCCAGTGCCTCAGGTACGCCTGAGGCACGTAGTGGTTGTCCTTTTTAAAGCTTTCCATTTCTGCTACATCCTCAAATGCCCTGCCACCTGGCAACCGAGCTCGCATGCGCGCCTCGCTGGCGAATCCTATCTCGAACCATCATGGACGAAGGCCAACCTCGCCTCTACATCCTGCTTCTTTGCAGGCAGCTTCGCGCCCGACGCGTTAGCTTTCTCAGGTGCCGCTTGGTAATCATCAGGTGATGGCCAACGAGTACCGAACCCCCTCACGCATCGTGATCCTTGCAGATAGGCCAAGGGGTAACCTTACTAGCGCCAGAACTGCCACCACTTACGGCGCATATCTTGAATCGGCTTCATCGACGCGTACCAATCTTTATATTTCTCTCTGACTCGAACCTGCCGAGCCTCTGCATCTGGTCTCAACAGCAATTTCCTGACAACCACTGGCTCTTTGGAGAACGTCTTTAGGCTCTTCCTCAACGCAGAGGCGTGCTTATACAACTCCAAGCACAGCACTTCGCTAAAAAACAGCATTTCGTCACTTGTCTCGGCGAGGTTCATAACGATGTCATTGTAATCTCTGTGGGCCACCCCACCCACAGGTATGCCGTAGTACATCTCGGCAAAGCCGAACCCGTCGGGATACTGGTTGTTCCTGAATTTTTCGAGAAGCTCGTTGCGACTCTCGATAGCATTAACGGCATGCTCGACCGCTTGGGACAACGACATAATCGCTCGCAGCGCGCTCACTGGCGCTGTCACGTCTTCAAAGATAATCTTCCTCAGCTCAACGATTGGAGGAGTCGAGGCTGAAATGCCACGAACCTCCTGTGGGGTCATGGCTGGTGTGCCGAGGTTGTGCAACCGCATGGATTCTAGGTAGTTTTCACGCATAGGGTGTGCGACTTCGTAAACACCTACGGCATAATCCAGCATGAAAGTAGATATCGTTATGCCAGCGTTACAGGCCCGGATTTCCTTTATGAGGTCGTCGTGCTGCTTGCTGTCCTTCGCGATCTTTTGAGCTGCCGATGCACCACGGCGAGCGCCGATCAACGCAGTGATGAGGGCTGCGGTGGCCGTCAAGATGAAGGGAAACCATTGGAATTTGTCTAGAAAATCCAAGTTCGGCAACCACGACCCCGAAGCCGTAAACACACCGTTAACCGGTCCCCACAACGTCATTGAAATCCCTCTCATTAAACGCCGCGATACTTCGTGGCAAAGCGGGCGATGATAGCGGCGGCGTGGTTCAGGGACAATCAGGCACCTCGTGCCGACGTGCCCACTGCCCTAGCAGACGCAGCACCATGCCGAACTACTATGTCAGGGGCATGGCCAAGGCCAGCCTGAAAGCCGGCGTGCGCTATCTGGCCGGCAGCCTCGGCCCGGAAGGCACTCGCGCCAACGCCATTCGGCAGGTCCGATCCGCACCCTGGCCGCTTCGGGCATCCAGAGTTTTCGCAAGATACTCTACGAAAAACGAGAATCAGACCCCGCTGCGCCGCAACGTCACCATGACGGAGTCGGCAACGCTGCTGCCTTTTTGTGCTCAGACTTAGCGTCGGGCGTTAGCGGTTAAATCATGCACGTAGACGGCGGTTTCGACTTCACTGCAATGGGTAGAATATTCCACGTTGGACAGCAGATAGAGCTCAGGGGTAGGCCATCTCACTCTGCCACTCTTTGAGTGTTTCGGCAGTTCGAGTCTCAAGATCCGCTATGGACACACCGTGTCCAAGGACGAATTTTTCCGAGAGTGCCAAAATTTCCCTCAACAGCTGCGCAGACTCCTCCACTATAGATTCCAGCTTTCTGTGAAGCCCAATATAGGCAGCATCGTCATTCAAAGCGTTTTTGCTATCCGCGTTGGAGCTATGCACTAGCCAGTTGCGGTCTTTTAGCAAGGCCTGGAAGCGCACCAATACGTCTTTCGGGAGGTGTTCACTTCTGGATAGCCGCGAAATGCTGCCTCCGAAGGTCTTCTTTTGAGCGTCTGCTACAAGAAGGTTGCCTTCTTCCTCCCCCATCTGCGGTACGGCTTGCTCGACCAATACGAAAAATTGGGCAGTTGAGCCCTCAAGCGTCTGTAGCTGCCATAACGTGAAGCCGATTGCTTGGCAGATTTCACCAAATCTCTCAGCTCTTTCTAGGTTGTTTGTTGCGTTCATTTTGTCTACCGAGCAGGGAAAAATTAAAGGTTCGATAAGGGGGAAACGGCCAATGCAATGGCTGGTGGCGGACTGATCGGTTGCGCGGTTGGGGACTGTGAAGAAGGTGCGTTTAACCTAGCCTTAGCTTTTTCGGCCTTCCGCTGCTCACGTTTGCGGGCTTCTTCAAACTCCTGCATTGGATGGGTCACGAAGTGCTGTCGATAGGCTTTGATCAGCCCTTGATCATTGCTATTCATGGCTTCAGCAAGGACGTGATCGGAATCACGTAACTGGATATCCAATTTTGGATTCCGCGACCGCGCTGCGTTCACCATCGCAATCGCATTTTCGGAAAGCTTGCCGCTCGTCCACAGCTCGAACCTTTGGCGGATGCCAGACCATTCAGAGTGCGTTTTGACGAACCCCCTGATTACAGGAATCCGCTTGAGCAGCCATTTCTCCACTTCGGCATCATCCAAGGTGCTGATGGGGTGTATCCCCTTGCACTCGATGAACACGACTTCATGATTCGGACGGTGTACCAGCACGTCGACTTCCGCTTCCGCTCCGATGCTATCTTTGACAATCCGGTTCATCTCCTGGGGATATCCCCAGAACGTTGAACGCGCTATCTGGGCAACCGCAAATTCAAAAAGGCTGCCGCGCAGCGTCGAAGCCGCGCCTTCGATTCGGGACAAGTCGTTGAAAATTTTGTCCAGTGCTTCCGGGTCTTGAGTGAGTTTCGCAGTATCAGTCAAAACCATACAAAGGTTCTTCAAGGCTACTGCGACATCCCGGCCAAACAGGCTCTCGGTGGTCGCCGGAATGATGCCCTGCTCCTTGAGAAGGGCAAACGCCTCAGTTTGGTAGCTCTCAGCGACAAAAACCTGAAGGCATTTGCCCACCTTCCTGAGACTACGAAGCGTGACGCATTTGTTGACGAACCCTGTCAGGTGAGCAGCGGTCACCCACCCGTTTAGCGCAAGGTCGCAAACGAAGAAGCCTGGTTTGAGAGTTGTGCTGACGTACTCTCGCATCGGAAATAAGTAGGAGGGGCCGGCCAAGTCCCAATTGAACGTTCCGACCTTGGGTAACGCCTCTGAGCCCTCATCCTCGCGTGTTTCAACAGAGTCGTAGCTCACCATCCCCAGGTTGCGGGCCCAATCCTTCACCGCCAAAAGAGTTACCTTCTCTGCAATGAGCCGGCCTTTCATCTTTGCCCACATGGAGGTCATTTCGAGCATCTGGTGATGATCGCATCGCACCACACAGGATTCGCCACCTGGGAGTGCCACCTCCTTCACAAGCGTGGCTTTCACAAGTCGCTCCAACAGGGTTTCTGCTGAGATGTGTTTCTTCTGAGCCACGGGCGCGCCGCACGCAATAAGAAAATGCCGACGAGGCATCACATTGCCGCGAAGCGCGAGCGCCTGTAATGCCGCGAAATAGGCGCTGCGGGTTTTCTTCAGCGCTTCCATCAAATTGTCGAAGAAGTAGGGAGACCCATAGTCCTCTTGGAGATAGCAAAAGCGTGCTCGATGGGGAAAGATGATGTGATTGAGACGGGTCATCCCAGCGCACCCGCGCTCGACCCGCTTCCTGGCCGCTTCAGGAGTCAGACCAGATCTGGTTTCTAGGAGCTTGGATAAATCACTGCTCAGCAGGGGTCCGGTCTGCTTCAGCAGGTCGATGAGCGCATTGTCAGCCATGATCGTTCTCAAAGGATGTCACACAGCGCTATTTATACTCCTTGTAAACAAGGGTCAACGCTTCGTTTCGGCGCCTGTTTTTCGACATAGGAAAATCAGGCCTTTCCGAGCGCTTCGCTGCGTTTTTGAGTGAAAATGTCACAATATCCTATTTCACCACTACCCCGACGCATTCACTCGGTGATGGGGAATGACCAGCACTTGACCAATTTCTGCATGCGAGCCAAAACTCTCCTCACCCTTCATCTCGGAGCTGATTATGGATGAGCATCGTGAAGCACCGGTTCGACTCGATTACTTCCGCCTAGTTAAACGGCTCAATGAGTACCTGACTAACCTCGGTGACGAGCGAATTGATGAGGAGATTCAAGAAGCCTGGGCAGGCTATTTCCAGGAAATGGCCATAACGCAGGAAGAAGTAGACATCATTGGTCCCTGGTACAACAGGCACTACACGGTGAGCCTCTCGATCCCTACTCTGCGCCATTATCTAGAGCATCTGCGAGCCCGTCGTTCGTTGCCGAATCAACGGCTGGTAAATCAGGTTGAAAGTGATGCCGCTTCCATCCTGGAGACGTGTGCCTCAATGGGGCTGGATGGGCACAGGTTGTCAGACGCGCTTTTTCAGGCTGCCGCGTTGGTTCACCACGCTGCCTACCGTGCGAATTACCCAAACATCGATTCTGCTTGTATAAGGCAGGAAATCGAGAGCCGCGCTCGGCTCGCGGACTACTTCTCACGTGACATTTTGAATGAAGCTCAAAATGGGATCGGGGCCGCAGCCAAGCTAGGTAAGACTCTATTTCCACGCCACTGACATCCACTGCCAGCGCAGCGGCTGTACGCCAGAACATATGGATATCACCTGTGATCCGAGGATGACCCTATTTGTGATTGATGGTCCAGATCAGGGCGGGCAGTCGCCCAGGTTCACTGCTGAGTCTCTTGGACCAGCGAAAGGATAAGCATGGAGAGGCAAACATGCTGATCATGATAAGCCTCCCTGGCCTCCGAAGCCCTCAATCGCAGATTTTCCGCCTCAGCTGGGTCCACCCCCAGCTCGAAAGCTGTCGTGACCTCGGCCAGCACCTGGAGGTAATGCTGAAAAGCCACCTCAATATTCATGAGTTGAGGCACGAAGATTTGCGGATACACCGGTTGCATGGGCTCCCTCCACCTTTCCAAGCTCCTCTACTCAGCATAGCGCGGCTAACACACCTTGAACGGTGGCCAACGTTGGTGCTGCCTCGCAAGACACCAAGTTCAGCAGGGCGTGGGGGTAGCTCCTCGGGATTCTTGGTTTCGCAAGCGGATCGTTTCATCCACTCGTGTCTTTTACCTAACATACACTCTTTCGACGTAGATTTTGGCGCTGCCGGTGTCGGCAATCGACGGGCCGCCACTTCGGAGTCTCTGACTGTTCCCTATGTACCTGCAAAGCTGAGGACTCTTTAAGCTTCGGTATCAAGGTGCCGGAAGCCCCGCCAGGCCAGGCGATGACAATCGACCAAAACCGCTGAGTGGCATGGTGGTTGCGCACATCCACGAATTGGAAACCGTTATCTTGATCAAAAAGAGCTAGACGATGAGGCCGCTCAAAGCGCTACTTGATTCGTGACTTGGTTTTTTGCGCAGTAAGAGAGTCCAGGGCGAAGATTGATCCTCTCCATGCTAAGCAGTGGCCTTTCTCGACAACAGCAAGCCCGCTCCTGCTGCGCCCAGCAGATGGCTAAGGACTGAGCAGCCTAATTTCTCAGCCAAGCTTGGCGTGATCATGACTAGCAAACCTGGACGATCCACTGGCTCGACACGACAACATTATTGATACACACCCAATCGAATGCGTTCCAAGTAGTCCATCACAAGAGAAAAACCGAGCGCTGTATCGACCGCTTCGTATGGGATGATGCCAGATAGCCGAATGCACGGGCTTTTGAGCCAATGCTCGGCTGACGTTACAGAGCCGAAGGTCATTGCGGAGGCTTCGAGTACGTTGGCGTAATGGAAGGCTACTGCGCTCTGCTGAGCATTCAATCGAATTTCATTCGAGGCGTGCTTCAATCTTTGGATCGTGCGAGTAGATTTTCCCAGGATTCGCTCAAGCAGCTTTTGGGATGTGAACAAGCACGAAGAATCCACCATGGCTTGCACGTCACTGAGCGCAAAACCCGCCTGAATAAGGCGCAGAATTTCCAATTGGCTCAAGCTTCCCTTCTCAGCATGAGTCAGATGGAACGTAGGTGGTGGAGCTCTGCCCCCTGCCAGGGGACTTGTGATCCCATAAATCAATGCCTGACCTCCCAATCGCTTCTCTCAGATTAGCGTCTTTCACCGCACGAGGATGCTGTTCAGAGTCAGCGATTCGCGCCTGCCAAGCCCATACCTCAAAAAACGCCCAATCAGAACCAAATCTTTCGAAATGAGGTATCAAATAGGGGGTTGTCATAGGCATTTCGAGCAGCTAGGCTCTGGCCAACGGCCCCTACAGGGTGGCCGTTGGCCAGAGCCTGACGAGGAATTCACCCCTTGAATTTCGTTGGATCTGCCACACTACAGACGAGGAAGTCAGCCAAATGGAAATCGGCGCGCAGCAAGGCTTGAACCCTTGCCCACACCCTTCTCGATTGCCTTTGGCCAGCGTTCCACATTGCTCGGAATTCGGAGCTTCCTACCCATGAGTACAGGCATGTTCAAGCCGGTTCACGGCGCCCACGCCGTGGTTGAAACAGTGTTTTTCTTCGAGTTTGCGGCTCCGATTCTGTCGGACGAGGCAATCGAGGGAAGTCTGCCGGCCGCCTATGCCGATATCCTTGATCGCGTTGATAAAACAGGTTCGATTGAGGTCAGCTTCGATGCAGCTACTCGCCTTTCGAGCCAGCGCGAGATCTTCACGTACACGTTTTCCAACGGAGGCGATGAAGAATCCGAGGCTCCTGAATGGGCTGTGCGCATAATCGATGGGATTCAGATTTCCATTCATTGCACTGCCTACACCCGATGGGATGCCGTATCGAAACAGGCCTTCCAGTTCCTGGATAAGCTGGCAATGCACGCCGAGAACGCACTCGATTTAAGGTCCTTGGGGTTCAAGGTCGTAGATCAGTTCCGGTACGAGCCGTCAGAAGGCCCCTATGACCTACGTCAGCTCTGCGATCCGACCAGCAGCTACCTGGCCCGCAAAAACTTCGAGTCAGGTGAACGCTGGCACAACAATTCCGGCTGGTTCTGGGCGCACCCCAATGGGAAACAGATCCTGAATCACCTGAATGTGAATTCATCAGCGGTAGCGGTTCAATACAAAGCTCCTCACACCTACGTGACCATTGATCATGTCCAAGTCCTGCGACGTGAGGAGGAAGGGTATGCATTGCTCAGTTCGGTCGACGCAGACCAGTTCTCTCGCGTGGTCCATGAGTTCTTTGAGCCGCTTCACGATCAGAACAAGCTGGTGATCAACGACCTATTGACGGAGGACGCATGCCGTCGTCTCAGCCTGGTCGTAGGAGGGAAGCAATGAACGCAACGATGCTCAGCAACCCGTTTGCGAATGCTCAGGAAACCACTACTGGCGGTGGTAAATGGCTGCCGCCCGTAAAGGGAAAGGGTAAGAGCAAGATTATCTACGCGAAGGCCGGCACGGTTCAGAGAACAGTGAAAAGCACGGATTGTTTTTCCGGGTCGTATACCTGGACCTCACGAGTTCTCGCGGCCGGGAGCCAAATTCAGGGTACGCTGCGCGGACAAGCGAGAGCTACTCAATTCCCGCTTTACGACTTCCGTCCGGCTCTAACGCTGAAGAACAGTCTCTTATCGAAGATTCGCGGGCTGCTCGATTTGGAACCAGGATGGGATGGCTACACAGCGAAAGCCCCAGCCGGCGCGGCTATTGACGAGGCCGAGCAATTTTCAAGCAACGTGCTGCCCGCCGAGGGGTTTCAATTGCCCACGGTCACGGCAGCGGCAGACGGCGAGGTTAACTTCTCCTGGAAGAATGCTCTCGGCTATATTGATCTGGGCTTCTACGGTGACGGAAGCTACTCCTACTATGCCAAGACAGCAGTAGGCCAGGAGTTCATGAGTGATGAATCTTCTCTCACTGAGCACCTTCCAGAGCAGGTTTTGAAGATTATCCGGGGAAACTGAGTTCATGGATGTGCCGCCACTGTCCGACGACGAGAGCTTGGTCAGAGCCTTTTTTTGCCCAGAACAGCACGACGGCCAGGTGTTCCTGGCCACTGCTGTGAGCCTCGATGACCTAAAGGACCGAGGGTTCAGTGTCGATCGCCCGACGCTGACACCGCTATCTGTGCTGACGCATCGAGTGGATAACCAGCGTGCGAAAAATCCTGAAAAGCGGGAGTTTCCCAAGTATTCACAGCTTTTCTATTCCAAGCTCAAAGAAGATCGGAACGCTGACGGGCAACACTACTTCGAGATTCAGCCATCACCAGTCTTGGAGTCGGTGGACTTGCCGGGTAATCCTGGCCACGCCTCCATTTACAGTGCTGACAAAAAATTGGGCAATGGCGGCCTTCGCAAGGTCAGGACAGCCCTCATTGAGCACTTGAACAACGTCGTTGAGCTGGAGAACATCCCCTACATTCCCGATGCTGCAACGGAGTGATCAGCCGCTTCAGCCAGTGAGCTGATCCCCCTTGGGCACTTGATCGCTCATGATCACTCCCTCACACCCAAACACCTCAGCAATTCCGGCAGTACCTGCGCAGCGCTGCCTAGCAACATGATCTCCCTATCGCTCCCCAGGCTCACGTCCTCAAGGTTTACGTGGATCACGGTGGCATTCGCTCTGATGGCCATCTCAGGTAGGTCCGCTGCCGGCCGAACTACACCCGATGTTCCTACGGAGATAAGCAAATCGCAGGTCCTGACGAGCCGCACAGCCGACAGCCAAGCATCCTCAGGTAAACTCTCCCTAAACCACACCACTCCGGGTCGAGCCCGACCATTGCAGCGACTGCACCTGGGCGGCTCAACCAGTTCGCCCTCTTTGGAAATACTCAACTGTTCTGGCTCCAATGCAATCGGACGGTGACATGCAAAGCATTTCACCTTCAGCAGGGTTCCATGCAGATGGATAACTGCATCTACTCCGGCCCGCTCATGCAGATCGTCGATATTCTGAGTGATCACCGATACGTCCCAGCCAGCATCCGCCAAAATGCTGATTGAGTGATGACCAGCGTTAGGTTGAGCAAGGGTGACTTGGCGCCGGCGCCACAGATACCAACCCCATACCAGCGCGGGGTTCTGTCGAAACGCGTCAGCCGTTTCCAAACGCTCTGGGTCATGCTTTGCCCACAACCCGGTGAGCTTATCTCGGAAGGTTGGTATGCCGCTTTCTGCTGATATACCCGCACCCGTGAAGAACACGATTCGCCTGGCTTCTGCCAGCACATCGGCCGCTTTCTGCATGTGGTTCATGATGGGCACCCAGGCAATAAGAAATACCCTATCGTTGGGAAAGCAGCTTCATATAGGCCCGAGTCTGGGGATAGCGATCTCGACGCTCCAGACGCTGCGCAAGGCGTGGGAGTATGGTGAAAATCTGCGACTGCTTGAGACCCAGTTTCTGATTCGATCCGAATCGCCGAATGATTTCAGCCTCCAGCTTACGTTTCAGGCCTTCGTCCCTGCTGTTCCAATCGACTCGCGGATTATGGGCTCTGGCAGATTTGGCCATTTCACTAACCTGCGAACTCAACCAACCTCTGTCGTTTCGATGTAGCCAGGCGTAAAGCGCTTGGCATTCGCGGCGAAGCTCAGTGAGTGAATGCGATGGAAATCGCGCCTGAAGCTCAGCCCATCGTAAGCGATGATCAGCCAGAGCGAGAGCCATCCGTCGAGCTGCCCAGGAAGCCTGGACGCCCGGCTCTGATCGGAGCAGCTTGTTTACTGTGGAGATGGTGAGTTGGAACTCCCGGCAAATGTCAGCCTTTGCCGTCCCTACAGCCAGCTGGCTTATTAAAACTGCCCTGATCTCAGGCTTAAGTCGCTTCGGTCGAGGTTGGCCCTTTCTGCTGGCCGGTGATACGGACGCTCCAGGCATTGGAGCCAACGCCGGCTGTGCCGGGAGCGCATTCTGCTGGGCGCAAGCAACATCGTGGCATTCAACAAAGGACGAAACCTCGCCGAACAACCAGGTAATCATCATGAGGTGTTTGAGGGGATGAATGTGCCGGCGTGGCGATCGCACCATTTGCCTGATGAAGCTGGTGGTAGCGGACTCCGTGGATGGTAGCTCTCCATACGGACGAAACCTTCGCAACGCACCGATATGCGCCAATAAGCTCTGTGCCGCATTTTCTGCCGGTAGCCACTTCCGGTAGAGCTGCGCGACCAATACCGGATCAAGGTGCTTGGCCAGGCCTATAGACCCCAAGTCACGGCACGCGGAGGCCAGTTGGACGAGGCGCTTCTGTTCCAGTGAGGTGATCACACCATAGTCCGAATCGCGCAAAGTGCCGGTACAGGGCATTGTCCAAGTGAAGCGTCCACACCAACGACGGTTTTGGATGCACTCGTACAGCACTTCGCCGTGCTCGGGGCAAACCACCACGCCAGGGTACTGATGACACAGGTGCCAATACGAGACGCCGTTCGAAGCCATATCCCGATCCATGCAAGACCTACACGCTCGTAGAGGGTGATCCGCACCGAAACCTCCACAAACGAGGCCCAATCGATACTTCAACGGCCCGAGTGATGAGCTTCTGATCTGAGCAAGCGCCCCAGTGACCGCACTGGCTGACTGAAAAGGAGAGAAGAAAGGGAAAATTGTGTGGTGCTCGATGATGGGGATGGCTGCTCCCCAGAGGCCAGCGGTGTTCCGCTCGAAGGCATCTAGGCCGCACGGGAGGTCATGCTTGATGCTCCGCTCCGTCAGGTTGAATAGCTCCTGCGCAGTGGAGGCCGGCCGTTGGTGCCCGGACATTAAGTGAAGGCGACTGCAAAGACTGAAAAAGGTCTCTCCTGGTAGCCAACAGGGGCAAGCACCCGAACAGGACGCATCCATGGTCACCTCTCTGTAGAACTTGAGACGTGGGAAGGAATATGGCGCTGTGGATAACTCATTGTAGCCCGAAGGCAATTGTGGATAGTTTTTTTGGGAATAAGAGTTGAGTCAGATATTCCGCAACTTTCAGGCCGTGTGGATAACTTTCAGATTATCCAATAACCGGCTGGTGAAGCCGTCCGCACACGCATCGGTAGAAATGATCAGAACTTCAAGAATCTATGAGAGGGACCGGAATCCTGTGTGCGCTCTTAGGAAAACTTTTATGGTTGTCAAGGCCGCTTTCATAGCGTTACCATGCGCCGTGATCGGAATAGGCATAACTGCAAATCGATCTAAAAAAACATAGATAGCGGGATATGATTAGTCTCCAAACTTTGCTACATGCTTGAGGCAAGTAGTTGGAGAGCTAATTAAACTAGCCCGATTGTAATAATACTGAGGTGGGAAAAATGAAGAATTCTGGTTAGCTTTTTTGGGGAGCCAGAATAGACAAGGGCCTGAGTTTTACCCCAGACCCCCGTGTCAAGATTCGAGCCCTGACACGGCCATTGTCTATCCGCGTGCGCGGGGCGTCAAGCCCTGCCGATTCCCCTCGTCCCTAGAAACGTAAATCCGGGTCGCAACAGCACCTGGTCGTATGCATACACCATTCGTATGCATGTACTCATGCATGGCCACCTCTGAATACCAAGTGGCATGGGTATGGACAAAAATGATTTCCGAAAAAACGCTAAAGCGCATCAGAGACCGCCAGGGAAATTTTCGCTGGGGAGATGATTATGTCCCCGCCATCTTTGCAGTGCCGGGTGAAGCACCTAAGACTTCCAGAATCTGCCGCCTGAACAGCCGCAAGCTTGGCCGCACGCTTCACCTGCTCTCTATTCCTGAACGGGTCTTCACACAGCTGGCATTGTTCAATCCAGCTGTATTTGAAATCCATGAACAGAAAATGCTTCAACCGCTGCCACATGTGCATCCACTGCACGGTCACCCGCTAGCCAGCGGTTTGAGCCTCAGCCCATTGGTTGGCACGCTCGCCGCAGCACAGGAAATTGGGATGAACCATGCCAAGGTGGTAGTCGAGTCATCCAATGGGGAACGGCAATGGTCCGCCTATCCCTACCTTGGGGACCTGCTCCTCTACCTTAGCGGGCCTGATTCAGAACCCTATGCTCTCAACTGGAACATCAAGCTTTCCAAGTACGATTTCATGGAAAAAAGTCGCTCCAAATTGAAATCATTGGAAGCGCGAAGGAAAGATAGGGTACTTGCTGATTTACGGCTCCGTCTCGAAGAAACATATTATTCAAGTGCTGGCATTAGAACAGTTAATCTCTCTCTCGACGATATAGATCCCATTGTCGCAGCCAACCTTGATCAGATGTTTGGCTTACATGATCGCCCTTTGAGCCTCGACACTCATTTGCTAGAAGACTTTAGCTCTAAATTGAAAGAGGATTTTGATATCGGTCGCCCTTTAGCGCCTGCTGCGATTGCGTATGCCAACAAGTGGGGTCATCGAGATCAATTTATTGCACGGATATATCAAGATATTTGGAATCGAGCGCTGCCTGTAGACCTGTTTCGATACATACAAATTGACCAACCGCTTGGACAGGCTCAATGCGAGATCATTGATCATTATCGCGGGTTCTTCTCGGAAGCCGCTCAATGATGGCGGGATCTCGACTCACCGCGCCAGAGGGCTGCGGTGAGCTTGTCAAAGGACATGACTACTACTTTCTCATCAGCGATGGGAGCTGTAACCGTGTCCGCATGGTTGAGTTCGACGAAAAAGGGGCTTCCGCCAAGCTGCTCACGATGACCCGCATGCGCTTCGAAGCGGCACTGAAGAACGGTGAGATCGTGGAGATAAGCAGCCACGACCATCCACCATGGCTGACGGCAGCGGCAGGGGTCGAAACCAAATGGCGTGAGAGCCGACGCGTTAGCGCAAAAATGTCGTATGAAGAAATGGTGGATCAGCGCCTCATGAGCATTGCTGAACTGATCCCTAATAGGGCGGAAATACTAGCCTCAGAGGACCCTGAGGCAATCATCAATGCTCACGCCAGAGCCGCAAAGCCAAGGCAGCATCCTGCACGAACCAGACTGTTGTTCTTCACATATATGGTGTTCGGGCAGACGAAATGGGCCTTATTACCCCGTTTTGACCGGTGTGGAAAGTCGAACAGGAGTGGGAATGAATATAAAAAGATGGGTCGCCCCTCCGCCCACGGTCATAATCATGGGAATCCCGTAACAACTGACATGAAAGTGAAGATTCTGGATGGCTTCCTGAAGCATAAACGAGTGGACAGAACCAGAGACGAAGTCTACGGAGAGTCACTGAGAAAGACGTTTGGTTGCCGTACTCGCGAAGGGGCAACAGGGAAAGAGCTTTACCATCCCAAAGGTGAGCCCTTTCCAAGCTTCACTCAATTCTGGTACTGGGTCAAAAAACAAACAGAGCCAGCTGCACTTGCAATAGAAATGCAAGGACCAAGCGCTGCCCGCGCAAAATCTGGCGACGTCGGAACTTATGCGCAGATGATTGGCAACCTAAACCAGCGCCTGGAGTTTGACGGCTATTATCCGAGCGAAAAAATATCGGGGATGATCGAGGGGGCGCCCCTGGATTCGTTTTGCGTGGTACGAACCGCGTGCGCACTGTCAGGAGCAATTGTAGCCGTAGGTTTTGCGAGGGGCAGAGAAAGCATGGAGGCGTACCGGATGGCGTTATTCTGTTTAGCAGTGGGTAAAGTCAAATACTGCGAGCTCTTTGGTATTTCTATAAAGCCGGAAGAATGGCCCTGTAAAGGACTTTCCAGCCAGATGATCTTCGACAGAGGCCCCGCAGCGCACATGGATGTGTCTGAAGCCCAGGATTGGCTGGGCCGTTTGGAGGTTACACCTACGCACTCTGGTCAATCAAAAGCTACCGTTGAATCCTCACATCCAAGGGACAAGCAACTGGACGATGCGGCGGTATACGTTCATAGCGGTCTCAATCTTGTTGAGATGGCTCGTAGAGAAATCCGTCGAGCATTAAAGGACAATGAGAATTCTGATGCTAGCGATCGGATGGATGGAGATATGTGGCTGGAAGGTTTCTCACCAACCCCGCTGAACGTCTGGAAATATCACCATGATTTAGGTCGAGACCATGGCATCAAAATGTCTTTCGACCAAGCGGTTAGGGAATTCTTGACGCCCATGACTGCGGTAATCAAGCAAAGCGGAGTACATTTTTTTGGACGGAAATATAACTCAAAAGAATTAACAGCTACTGGAATATTTGATCGCGTAGGGCCCGGTAGGACGATTCAAGTTACAGCTTACAGCATGACTATGTGCGTACGTCACATATGGGTCGAGGTTGAAGGCAGGCTCTACGAGCTAAGTTTCATCTACACCGCAAGCACGAGAGCAGGCAGTGGGGATATCTCCCTTGAAGATCTCCAGTTCATTAACCAATCGCGGCTCCAAGCTCAAGCAAAACGCCGGAGCGAAAAGGTTGCCATCGATCAGCACCACTATGAAGAATTTGAAAAAGAGACAGGAAAATCCTGGCATGCCGGTGTGAGAAAGCTGGGACGACCTGCAAAAAGTGCTGAAGCGCAGCGGGACTTGGATGATCAGAGAAGACTGATGGGTGATAAATCATGATCGAAATAATGCGAACAAGATTCGACGGTCTGATTGACAACGAGCACATTCGAAGGAAGGTAACGATTCGTCCTGTACCAGTCGGCGACATCGATCAGCTGCCTACTATGTTAGCCGCGCACTTTTTAGAAATGACGCTACGACAGATTTTCCTACCCAATCAATTCAGCATTGAACTAATTGCAGAGTTGGTAGGGAAAGCAGCGGCACACTCGGCGCTGCGTTCGACATCTGAACAAGCGTTTGTCAAAGGAATGTATTACCCAAGTCCAACTGAAACATTCCCGATTTGCCTGACTGGCTTAGCCGGTGTAGGTAAGTCGGCGACCATCGAAGCGCTTCTTCGTGTTATGCCCGGCCCGACTGAGTTCCAGATCGATCACTGCATGACCCCTCTGACAGCAGAGTCACACTGGTACGCTAGCGCTAAGGGCAAGTCATCTGGTAAGCAACTCCTCACCGACTTTCTCGGCATTGAAGCGACGACCCGTGAGAACGCAGCAAGCCTACAACTTAGGGCACAGCAGCAAGCGAACAAGCGTGGTATCTCACTGGCCGTCCTTGAGGAAATGCAGCATTTAACGCCAGGAAAAGGTGTAGCCCTAACAACCGATATACTGCTAACCATGTCCGGCCTCGGCTTGCCTATGGTATTTGTATCGAACTTTAGCCTGGGACATAAGCTGCTTAAGCGTAATCAGGAAGACACACAGCGGTTGGTAGCACATCCAAGAATCATGTGGCCGGACGCGCCAGAGTCAAAAATCTGGGCCGATTTCATAGATGAATGCATCGCAGCGAGTGATGGTCGTATTCGTGCCGATCGCTCAGATTTTTCACATGAAATCTATCGTGGTAGTTATGGGCTTAAACGTGCAGCCATCCATCTTATTGTACAAGCATATATTCAAGCTCGCCTGGCTAATCGCACGTGGATTGAACTAGGAGATGTCCATAAAGCTTACACCTCAAGTGCGTATTATACTTACAGAACCGACGTTGAAGAGCTGGAACGCATCGCAATCAAACAGAAAACCAAGCGAGACGATCTTCTGTGCCCTTTCGGATCACCCACTCGGTCGAATGTAGTGCAGTTCGTAAGGAAAGAGCGTGATAACCGTGTGGCTCAGGCTGCTTTCAAAGGTGCGCTTACAGCAGAGGAACGCGAAACGCACAAAAGCTTGAAGCTGGATATTGACATGAAGGCTGCGCCCCCAAAGCGGCCTAAGCGCAAGCCATTAGGGAAACCGACAAATGATGATTTGGGGAGCGGTTTCAGCGAGTTCTTCGATGATAAGAAGGATGATTAATATCTTGAACGATCGGTATACTCGACACGCATTAGATCATCAACGCTTCGGACTAATACACCTTTTCTACGCAAGCTATCTATCAGACCTGCGAAGCTACCGTGCACAATTGCAATTGTGTCTATTATGTCGTCGCTGTACATAACATCAGGACGATAATTTCTATCCGTATTTGAGATTCTTCTAGAGGCATCTAGCCTCCAAGAAATATAGGTAAGATATTTTTCAGAAATCTTCCCAGAGCTGCACAGTATTTTTGCCTCATCTGCAAGATGCGCTAGCACACATTCAAGGTTAACGGCGACTTCCGACTGTCCAATCTCCGCGAATATTCTCGCAAATATAAGCTTTTCTTCGTCATGGTTTTTCTCAGATTCATATTCATGAAAATAGCGCCCTTTACATCCTTTCCATAACAGATCTTGGCCATATCCAAAGCTGTGACGACTAAAGTCATAACCGCAAACAGGACATTTTCTAAGCAGGACTGTATTGTGTTTAGCGCATACTTTTACGTATCTATGATCACGTCTCCAGTATGGGAAGCCAAGTGAGTTAATATCCTCTTTTGTACAGTCGATGCAAATACCGGCCAGCTGGCTCTCAGTTTCAAATCTTGTATAAGAGTCCTTATACTCTCCTCGGGTATAGCTGTCCTGGCTGGCATCAGGAAAAACTGCCACTTGCGAGTAACTTGTGTGATCGTGGAGCAGGCGGTTGAACTCGTAGGTATCAGACCTTCCAAGTACATCCGCGATTAACCCAATCGATAATCCTCGCATGTAGTACCTGGAGATTTTCTTGAACTCAATCGACTCAGGTGAGCGTGGATCGACAAAGAAATGCCTTTCCAGAAAGGAACGTAAGGACTCCTGCGGTTGGATGGTCAGCAGCAAGGTGGCGCACCAGGGGGGTCAAAGCACGAGAGAGGCAAGGGACATCACGTCGCTTGGAGCCCCTAAAGGCTCCAAGCGAGACTGACTTATTTATTCCGAGACTGACTTATTTATTTAAGATCAATCGAACCGGACAATCAGCGTTGGTTATTCGACAGTAACCGACTTGGCCAAGTTGCGCGGCTGGTCCACGTCGGTGCCCTTCAGCACGGCCACGTAGTAGGACAACAGTTGCAGCGGAATGGTGTAAAGGATCGGCGCCAGCGCATCGACGATGTGCGGAACCTTGATCACATGAGTGCCTTCACCATTGGTCATGCCAGCGTGCTCGTCGGCGAACACTACCAACTCGCCACCACGGGCACGCACTTCCTGCAGGTTGGATTTCAGCTTCTCCAGCAGTTCGTTGTTCGGGGCAACGGTCACCACCGGCATGTCGTTATCCACCAGTGCCAGCGGGCCGTGCTTCAGCTCGCCGGCTGGGTAGGCTTCGGCGTGGATGTAGGAGATTTCCTTGAGCTTGAGCGCACCTTCCATCGCCACCGGGTACTGTGCACCACGGCCGAGGAACAGGGTGTGGTGTTTGTCGGCGAACAGCTCGGCGATTTTCTCGACAGTAGCGTCCATGGCCAGGGCTTCACCCAGGCGGGTCGGCAGGCGACGCAGCTCTTCAACCAGCTCGGCTTCGACGCCCTCTTCCAGGGTACCGCGGACTTGGCCCAGGGCCAGGGTCAGCAGCATCAGCGACACCAGCTGAGTGGTGAAGGCTTTGGTCGAGGCCACACCGATTTCCGGGCCGGCCAAGGTCAGCAGGGTCAGGTCCGACTCACGCACCAGCGAGCTGATGCCCACGTTGCAGATTGCCAGGCTGCCGAGGAAGCCCAGCTCCTTGGCGTTACGCAGTGCGGCAAGGGTGTCGGCGGTTTCGCCAGACTGCGAGATGGAGACGAACAAGGTATCCGGCTGCACCACCACCTTGCGGTAGCGGAATTCGCTGGCCACTTCCACTTGGCACGGGATGCCAGCCAGGCTTTCGAGCCAGTAACGGGCGACCATACCGGCATGGTAGCTGGTGCCGCAGGCAACGATCTGCACGTTGCGCACTTTGGCGAACAGGTCGGCAGCTTTCGGGCCGAAAGCCTGGACCAGCACGTTGTCCTTGCCAAGGCGGCCTTCCAGGGTGCGCTGAACAACGCTTGGCTGCTCGTGGATTTCCTTGAGCATGAAGTGGCGATAGTTGCCCTTGTCGGCAGCTTCGGCACCTTCATGGTACTGCACGGTTTCGCGCTGGACCTTGTTGCCTTGCTGGTCCCAGATGGTGACCTGATCACGGCGGATTTCAGCGATGTCGCCTTCTTCCAGGTATATGAAGCGGTCGGTCACCTGGCGCAGGGCCAACTGGTCGGACGCCAGGAAGTTTTCACCCAGGCCCAGGCCGATGACCAGCGGGCTGCCGCTGCGTGCAGCCACCAGGCGGTCAGGCTGCTTGGCACTGATCAGTGCCAGGCCATAGGCGCCATGCAGGCGCTTCACAGCGGCTTTCAGGGCCTCGGCCAGGTCCGGGATGCTCTTCAGGGTGTGGTGGATCAGGTGGACGATGACTTCGGTGTCGGTCTGCGAATTGAAGACGTAGCCCAGGCCTTTCAGCTCTTCGCGCAGCTCTTCGTGGTTCTCGATGATGCCGTTGTGCACCACAGCCACTTCATCGCCCGAGAAGTGCGGGTGGGCGTTGCCTTCGGTTGGCGCACCGTGGGTGGCCCAACGGGTGTGGGCAATGCCCAGCTGGCCGGCCAGCGGGTCAGCGGCAACAGCGGCTTGCAGCTCGCTGACCTTGCCAATACGACGGCGGCGCTCCAGCTCACCGGCCTGGGTCAGAACGGCCAGGCCGGCGCTGTCGTAACCACGATACTCAAGACGCTTGAGGCCCTCGATCAGGATGGCTGTGATATTGCGCTCGGCGACAGCACCAACGATTCCACACATGTTTTATTTCTCCTGGCTGATCGCGGCGCAGATCAGGTTGATGCCGCGAGCTTGAATTTGTTCGCGTGCCGCTGCAGGCAGGCGTTCGTCTGTAATAAGGGTGTGTACGCTGCCCCAGGGCAGCTCAAGGTTGGGGATCTTGCGCCCCACCTTGTCCGACTCGACCATCACGATCACTTCACGGGCGACTTCGGCCATGACGCGGCTAAGCCCGAGTAGCTCGTTGAAGGTGGTGGTACCCCGGCCCAGATCGATGCCGTCGGCGCCAATAAACAGCTGATCAAAATCGTAAGAGCGTAATACCTGCTCGGCAACCTGGCCTTGGAACGACTCGGAATGTGAATCCCAGGTACCACCGGTCATCAGCAGCACCGGCTCGTGTTCGAGGTCGCAGATGGCTCGGGCCACGTTCAGCGAATTGGTCATCACCACCAGGCCGGGCTGGCGCCCCAGTTCGGGGATCATGGCTGCCGTGGTGCTGCCGCTGTCGATGATGATGCGCGCATGTTCGCGTATACGCCTGACGGCGGCACGCGCAATGGCCTTCTTGTAGGAGGACACAGGCTGGGCCGGCTCACCGAGCAGTTCTTGCGGCACCGGTACCGCACCGCCATAGCGCCGCAGCAACAGGCCATTGGTTTCGAGGGCAGCGAGGTCTTTGCGAATGGTCACTTCCGAAGTTTCGAAACGCTTGGCCAAGGCGTCCACGCTCACCTCACCCTGTTCGCTGAGCAAAGCCAGGATATTGTGCCGCCGCTGCGGTGTGTTTCGTTTCGACATGAGCGCTTAAGTTTCGTTTCGAAAGATAATGGTTGCAATCAAAACCTAACACGCTCGTTTCGTCAAGCAGTTGCTGCCCTGTGGATAGTTTTGTCAGATTTGGCGCGGTCCCACGGGATTACCGATCGGCCAATAAAAAAGCCGACTTATTCGCATAAGTCGGCTTTCGATCGAAGCAGCTGTGGATAACTCAGCTCTTCTTGATTTTCTCCGGCCGCTTCCAGCCCGAGATATTACGCTGGCGCGCACGACCCACAGCCAGGTCGGCGGCTTCGACGGTCTGGGTGATGGTCGAACCGGCTGCGGTGGTTGCGCCGGCCTTGATTTCCACAGGCGCCACCAGCGAGTTGTTCGAGCCGATGAACACGTCCTCGCCCATCACTGTCTTGAACTTGTTGGCGCCATCGTAGTTGCAGGTGATGGTGCCAGCGCCAATATTGGTGCGTGCACCGATTTCAGCATCGCCCAGGTAAGTCAGGTGACCGGCCTTGGCGCCTTCACCCAGGTGGGCGTTTTTCAGTTCGACGAAGTTACCCACATGGGCCTTGGCGTCCAGCACGCTGCCAGGGCGCAAGCGGGCGAACGGGCCGGCATCGCTGCCCTCGCCCATCACGGCGCCTTCAAGGTGGCTGTTGGCCTTGACCACCGCGCCTTTGCGCAGGGTGGTGTTCTTGATGACGCAGTTAGGGCCGATTTGAACATCGTCCTCGATGACCACTTTGCCTTCGAGAATCACGTTGATGTCGATCAGCACATCACGACCAACGGTCACTTCACCCCGTACATCGAAGCGCGCCGGGTCCCGCAGGGTCACACCCTGGGCCATCAGGCGGCGGCCTTCACGCAGCTGGTAGTGACGCTCCAGCTCGGACAGCTGACGACGATCGTTGGCGCCCTGCACTTCCATCGGGTCGTGTGGCTGTTCAGTGGCCACCACCAGGCCGTCGGCCACTGCCATGGCGATGACGTCGGTCAGGTAGTACTCGCCTTGGGCGTTGTTGTTCGACAGGCGGCCCATCCAGTCGGCCAGGCGCGCGGCTGGCAGGGCCAGAATACCGGTGTTGCCTTCCTTGATCGCTTTCTGCGCGTCGTTGGCGTCCTTGTGCTCAACGATGGCAGTCACCTGGCCTTGATCGTTCCGCACGATGCGGCCATAGCCGGTCGGGTCGTCGAGCGTGACCGTGAGCAGGCCCAACTGCTGGTCATTGGCCTTGGCCAACAGGCGTTGCAGGGTCTCCACTTCGATCAACGGCACATCGCCGTACAGCACCAGCACGGTGTCGGCGGTCACGGCCGGCAGTGCCTGGGCTACCGCATGGCCGGTACCCAACTGTTTTTCCTGCATGACGAAGTTCAGGTCGTCAGCAGCCAGGCGCTCGCGAACCAGCTCGGCACCATGACCAATGACCACGTGAATACCTTGCGGCTGCAGCTGGCGCGCGCTGTGGATAACATGGCCGAGCATGGAGTTGCCGGCTACCGGGTGAAGCACCTTGGGCAGCGCCGAACGCATGCGGGTGCCTTGGCCGGCGGCAAGAATAACGATATCGAGTGACATTACTGGCTACCAATCCTGGGCGGTCAGTGAAAGACCGAGGGGAGAAAAATCAGAAAAAGAAAAAGGGTAGCCGAGGCTACCCTTTTACTCAATCGCAACAGAAGTTATCAGCCGAGGCCGATTACTTGCCTTTGCGCATTTGCTGGACGGTACGCAGCTGGGCTGCGGCCTCGGCCAGACGTGCGGCGGCGGCACCGTAGTCGAAGTCCGCGCCTTTCAGATTCAGGGCGTTCTCGGCAGCCTTGAGGGCTTCCTGAGCTTGCGCTTCATCCAGGTCTGCAGCACGTTGCACGGTATCGGCAAGCACCTTGACCATGTTCGGCTGAACCTCGAGGAAACCACCAGAGATGTAGAACACCTCTTGGGCGCCACCCTGCTTGGTCAGCGTAATCGGACCTGGCTTCAGATTGGTGATCAGCGGCGCGTGGCCTGGAGCGATACCAAGATCACCCAGGTTACCGTGCGCAACCACCATCTCGACCAGACCGGAGAAAATTTCTCCTTCCGCGCTGACGATATCGCAATGGACTGTCATAGCCATCTGCTTGCCTCAACCTGATAGCGCCCCTTGCGGGGCGCAGGAATTACAGTTTCTTGGCTTTCTCGATCGCTTCGTCGATGCTGCCGACCATGTAGAACGCTTGTTCTGGCAGGTGGTCGTAGTCACCTTTGAGGATGCCGCTGAAGCCAGCGATGGTGTCTTTCAGGGAAACGTACTTGCCTGGCGAACCGGTGAAGACTTCGGCCACGAAGAACGGCTGCGACAGGAAGCGCTGGATCTTACGAGCGCGGGCTACCAGTTGCTTGTCGGTCTCGGACAGTTCGTCCATACCCAGGATCGCAATGATGTCCTTCAGCTCTTTGTAGCGCTGCAGAACATACTGAACGCCACGAGCGGTGTCGTAGTGCTCGTTGCCGATCACGTTCGGGTCCAGCTGGCGCGAAGTCGAGTCCAGTGGATCGACCGCTGGGTAGATACCCAGGGAGGCGATGTCACGGGACAGAACGACGGTGGCGTCCAAGTGGGCGAAGGTGGTCGCTGGCGACGGGTCGGTCAAGTCGTCCGCAGGTACGTATACGGCCTGAACGGAGGTGATCGAACCTTCCTTGGTGGAGGTGATGCGCTCTTGCAGAACGCCCATCTCTTCAGCCAGGGTCGGCTGGTAACCTACTGCCGAAGGCATACGGCCCAGCAGTGCGGATACTTCGGTACCGGCCAGGGTGTAACGATAGATGTTGTCGACGAACAGCAGAACGTCGTTACCTTCGTCACGGAACTTCTCAGCCATGGTCAGGCCGGTCAGCGCTACGCGCAGACGGTTTCCTGGTGGCTCGTTCATCTGACCGTAGACCAGTGCTACTTTGTCGAGAACGTTGGAGTCCTTCATCTCGTGGTAGAAGTCGTTACCCTCACGAGTACGCTCACCCACACCAGCGAACACGGAGTAACCGCTGTGTTCCATGGCGATGTTACGGATCAGTTCCATCATGTTTACGGTCTTGCCGACACCGGCACCACCGAACAGACCAACTTTACCACCCTTGGCGAACGGGCAAACCAGGTCGATAACCTTGATGCCGGTTTCCAGCAGGTCGTTGCCGCCTGCCTGGTCAGCGAACGAAGGCGCTGGCTGGTGGATACCGCGACGCTCTTCTTCACCGATCGGGCCGGCTTCGTCGATCGGGTTGCCCAGTACGTCCATGATACGGCCCAGGGTGGCCTTACCAACAGGAACGGAAATGGCAGCGCCGGAGTCAACGACTTCCAGACCGCGCTTCAGGCCTTCGGTGGAGCCCATCGCAATGGTACGAACCACGCCGTCGCCCAGCTGCTGCTGAACTTCCAGGGTGGTTTCCGCGCCTTGTACTTTCAGCGCGTTGTATACACTCGGCACGACATCACGTGGGAATTCCACGTCGATGACGGCGCCGATGATTTGAACGATACGTCCGCTACTCATAGCTGGATCCTCTGAATTTTTGAACCGTTAAACCGCGGCAGCGCCGCCGACGATTTCCGAGATCTCCTGGGTGATCGCAGCCTGACGCGCCTTGTTGTAGATCAACTGAAGCTCTTTGATCAAATCACCGGCGTTGTCTGTGGCGTTCTTCATGGCGATCATCCGGGCCGCTTGTTCAGCAGCGTTGTTCTCGACCACCGCCTGGTATACCTGCGACTCCACGTAACGCACCATCAAGCCGTCCAGCAGCTCTTTTGCGTCGGGTTCGTACAGGTAATCCCAGTGATGCTTGAGATCCTGATCCGGGGTTGCCACCAACGGTACCAATTGCTCGACCGTTGGCTTCTGGGTCATGGTGTTGATGAACTTGTTCGAAACCACGGAGAGGCGATCGATACGGCCGTCCAGGTAGGCGTCCAGCATCACTTTGACGGAGCCGATCAGATCGTTGATCGATGGCTCTTCGCCCAAGTGGCTGATCGCTGCTACGACGTTGCCGCCAAAGATGCGGAAGAAAGTCGCACCCTTGCTGCCGATCACGCACAGGTCGATTTCAACGCCCTGTTCGCGGTTTGCGCTCATGTCCTTGACCAAGGCCTTGAACAGGTTGGTATTCAAGCCACCGCACAGACCACGGTCACTGCTCACCACGATATAACCGGCGCGCTTTACAGGGCGCTCGATCATGAACGGGTGGCGGTATTCCGGGTTGGCGTTGGCCAGATGACCGATCACCTGGCGGATACGCTCCGCGTAAGGACGGCTAGCAGCCATGCGCATTTGTGCCCTGCGCATCTTGCTGACCGCCACTTTCTCCATGGCGCTGGTAATTTTTTGCGTGCTTTTGATGCTCGCAATCTTACTGCGAATCTCTTTTGCGCCTGCCATGTATCACCTATCAGGTTAGCAAGCGGGGGCCAGGGCCCCCGCTGCGGCTTACCAGGTCTGGGTGGCCTTGAACTTCTCGATACCGGCTTTCAGGCCTGCGTCGATTTCGTCGTTGAAGTCACCCTTCACGTTGATCTTCGCCATCAGTTCAGCGTGATCACGGTTGAAGAAGGCGATCAGTGCTTGCTCGAAGCTGCCGATCTTGGAGACTTCTACGTCGGTCAGGAAGCCACGCTCAGCGGCGTACAGCGACAGTGCCATGTCCGCGATGGACATTGGCGCGTACTGTTTCTGCTTCATCAGCTCGGTAACGCGCTGACCATGCTCCAGCTGCTTGCGGGTCGCTTCGTCCAGATCGGACGCGAACTGGGCGAATGCAGCCAGTTCACGGTACTGAGCCAGCGCGGTACGAATACCACCGGACAGCTTCTTGATGATCTTGGTCTGAGCGGCACCACCTACGCGGGATACCGAAACACCGGCGTTCACTGCAGGGCGGATGCCCGAGTTGAACATGGCCGATTCCAGGAAGATCTGACCGTCGGTGATGGAAATCACGTTGGTCGGAACGAACGCGGAAACGTCGCCAGCCTGGGTTTCGATGATCGGCAGAGCGGTCAGGGAACCGGTTTTGCCAGTGACAGCACCGTTGGTGAACTTCTCGACGTACTCTTCCGAAACGCGCGATGCACGCTCCAGCAGACGGGAGTGGAGATAGAACACGTCGCCTGGGTACGCTTCACGTCCTGGTGGACGGCGCAGCAGCAGGGAGATCTGACGGTAGGCAACGGCCTGCTTGGACAGGTCATCGTAAACGATCAGAGCGTCTTCACCGCGGTCACGGAAGAACTCGCCCATGGTGCAACCGGCGTATGGCGCCAGGAATTGCAGTGCGGCGGATTCCGAAGCACTGGCAACAACCACGATGGTGTTGGCCAAGGCGCCGTTTTCTTCCAGCTTGCGAACGATGTTGGCGACGGTGGAACGCTTCTGGCCGACAGCTACATAAACACAGAAAATACCGGAGTCTTTCTGGTTGATGATGGCGTCGATGGCCATGGCGGTCTTGCCGATCTGACGGTCGCCAATGATCAGCTCACGCTGGCCACGGCCGACAGGGATCATGGCGTCGACGGATTTGTAGCCAGTCTGTACAGGCTGGTCTACCGACTTACGCCAGATCACGCCTGGAGCAACTTTTTCGACCGCGTCGGTCTGGGTGTTGCCCAGAGGACCTTTGCCGTCGATCGGGTTGCCCAGTGCGTCGACGACGCGACCCAGCAGTTCCTTACCAACTGGAACTTCCAGGATGCGGCCGGTGCACTTGGCGCTCATGCCTTCGGCGAGGGTGTCGTAGGCACCCAGGATCACAGCACCTACGGAGTCTTGCTCCAGGTTCAGTGCCATGCCGTAGACGCCACCCGGGAACTCGATCATTTCGCCGTACATGACGTCGGCCAGACCGTGGATCCGCACGATACCGTCGGAAACCGAAACGACGGTACCTTCGTTACGGGCTTGGGAGCTCACATCGAGGTTGTCGATGCGGCCCTTGATGATTTCACTAATTTCGGAAGGATTGAGTTGCTGCATTGCTCTGCTGCCCCTTCAAACTCAAGATTTCAATGCTTCGGCCAGTTTCGCGATTTTGCCGCGAACAGAGCCATCGATTACCAGGTCACCAGCGCGGATGACGACGCCGCCAATCAGGCTGGCATCCTCCGACGCGTGCAGGCGCACTTCCTGGCCTAACCGTGCACTGAGAACCTTGGCGAGTTTGTCTTGCTGTTCTTGGTTCAACGCGAAGGCACTGGTGACTTCCACGTCCACGGATTTCTCTTGCTCGGCCTTGTACAGGTCGAACAGAGCGGCAATCTCCGGCAGAAGCAGGAGACGGTCGTTTTCCGCGGCAACATGAATGAAATTCTGTGCCTGTGCATTGAACTTGTCACCGCACACGTCAATGAACGTGGCGGCCTTTTCTGCGCTCGTCAGTCGCGGGGCCTTGAGCAGGCGCTGCATGGTGTCGTCTTGCGACACCGCAGCAGCCAGGCCGAGCATGGCTGACCAATTGGCCAGTTGCTGATGGGCCTGGGCATGCTCAAAGGCAGCCTTAGCGTAAGGTCGGGCCAACGTGGTCAGTTCTGCCATGATCGCCCTCGCTTAAATTTCAGCGGCCAGTTTGTTAACCAGCTCCGCATGCGCGTTTTGATCGATTGTGGCGCCAAGGATCTTTTCAGCACCGCCAACGGCCAGAGCACCCACTTGGGCACGCAGGGCGTCTTTAGCGCTGTTCAGTTCCTGTTCGATCTCGGCCAGAGCCTGAGCCTTCACACGGTCAGCTTCGACGCGGGCCTGTTCACGGGCTTCCTCGACAAGCTGAGCAGCGCGTTTCTTGCTTTGCTCAATGATTTCGGCTGCCTGTGCTTTAGCTTCACGCAGTTGCTGACCCGCTTTCTCTTGGGCCAGCTCCAGGTCGCGAGCTGCGCGGTTGGCAGCGTCCAAACCGTCGGCAATCTTCTTTTGGCGCTCTTGCAGAGCAGTGATGACCGGAGGCCATACATACTTCATGCAGAAGAGTACAAAAATCAGGAAAGCAACGGATTGGCCAATCAGGGTTGCATTAATGTTCACGCCAACACCTCGCTCGGTCTTAATTCATACAGCCATCAACTCGTGGTGACGAGTGATTAGCCGGCGATCTGACCAACGAACGGATTCGCGAAGGTGAAGAACAGAGCGATACCAACACCGATCATGGTTACGGCGTCGAGCAGACCGGCAACGATGAACATTTTGACCTGCAGCATCGGAACCATTTCTGGCTGACGAGCAGCGCCTTCCAGGAATTTGCCGCCCAGCAGGCCGAAACCAATGGCGGTACCCAGAGCACCCAGGCCGATCAGCAGAGCAACAGCGATAGCGGTCAGACCAACTACAGTTTCCATCTTTCCTCCCGACTTTTACGTCGTATTGGTTAGGTTTTTAGTTTGAAGCGGTAAAACAAATCGTGAGTACAGCTGCCCTTGCGGACTTTTTAAGCCCTCCCCCCGAACAGGCGGGGAAGGCTATCAGACACGCCAGGCGGTCTTAATGGTTATCTTCGTGCGCCATCGACAGGTAGACGATGGTCAGCATCATGAAGATGAAAGCTTGCAGGGTGATGATCAGGATGTGGAACACAGCCCACGCCCATTGCAGCACCACACCCAGGCCGCTGAGCCACAGCAGGCCGGAGCCGAACATGACCGCGATCAGGATGAACACCAGTTCGCCGGCATACATGTTGCCGAACAGACGCAGTGCCAGCGAGATCGGTTTGGCGATCAGGGTGACGAATTCGAGCAGGAAGTTGACCGGAATCAGCAGGATCTGCACGAAGATGTTCTTGCTGCCGAACGGGTGCAGGGTCAGTTCACCGATGAAGCCGCCCAGGCCCTTGACCTTGATGCTGTAGAAGATAATCAGGGCGAACACGCTGAAGGCCATGGCCAGGGTCGCGTTCGGGTCGGTGGTCGACACGGCGCGGAACGGAATGTGCGGATCACCGGAAATCAGGATGGCCAGCTGAGGAATCCAGTCGACCGGTACCAGGTCGACGGCGTTCATCAGGAATACCCAGACGAAGATGGTCAGTGCCAGCGGTGCGATTACCGGGCTACGGCCGTGGAAGGAGTCCTTCACGCTGCCGTTGACGAAATCGACCATCACTTCCACGAAGTTCTGCAGACCGCCAGGCTGGCCGGAAGTCGCCTTCTTTGCCGCCATGCGGAAAATGAACAGGAAGATCAGACCCAGCGCGACGGACCAACCCAGGGTGTCCAGGTGGAACGCCCAGAAGCCCATTGCCTTGGCTTCTGCAGCAGAATGGGCAAAGCCCCAGCTGCCGTCTGGTAGTTGACCGTAGGTCAGGTTCTGCAAGTGGTGCTGGATATAGCCCGAAGCGGTTTCTGCTGCCATGGTTGCCTCAAACGCCCTAAGGTCTCGAAAGTCTTTTATTCATCAGCAGGGGCGCGAACCAGCTGACCAAAAGGGTCAACACGAAGACGCCGAATACTGCTAACGGCGCCAGTGGCTTCACTCCTGCGAAGGTCAGTGCAAAAAGCACTGCCGTCAAAATCATCTTGCCTGCCTCGCCAGCGTAGAACGACTTGACGATGGCTTGTGCTGCCCGAGCTCCGCTGAAGCGAAAAGCCTTCCAGGCGAAATACACATTGGGCAGCCACGCAATCAAACCTCCGCAAAGGCCTGAATATCCACTGACCGCCCCTTTCCACTGCCACAACACCAGGGTTGCCAGCAGCAGTACGACGAATTGAGCCAGCAGTACCGGAAAAACCGCCCAGCGATGGAAAGGCAGGCGGTTTGGCGTGCGGATTTCCATCACAACTGCTCCTCGGAAGTCGACCAACAAGTCAGCTATGACTTGGCATAATTTGTGCCGACAAAATGCGCGCAGAGTATAGGGGTGGATTAACCCCTATTCAACTCTTCGTAGTGATTTCCGACTGCGCGCTACAACAGGAATTGTTTCAGCGGATGTGAGCAAGCACGCCTTGCAACTCGTCAAGCGAGTTGTAACGAATAACCAACTGGCCCTTGCCCTTGTTGCCATGACGGATCTGGACGGCCGACCCCAGGCGCTCTGCGAGCCGCTGTTCAAGGCGTGCGATATCCGGATCAGGTTTGCTTGGTTCGACCGGATCAGGCTTGTCACTGAGCCACTGACGAACCAGTGCCTCGGTTTGGCGCACAGTGAGACCACGTGCGACAACATGACGCGCCCCCTCCTCCTGTCGATTTTCGTCCAGGCCGAGCAATGCGCGTGCATGGCCCATCTCCAGGTCACCGTGGGCGAGCATGGTCTTGATCGCCTCCGGCAAGGTGATCAGGCGCAGCAGGTTGGCCACGGTGACCCGCGACTTGCCCACGGCGTCGGCCACCTGTTGCTGGGTGAGCTCGAATTCCTGCTGCAGACGCTGCAGGGCCATGGCCTCTTCCAGCGGGTTGAGGTCTTCGCGCTGGATGTTCTCGATCAGCGCCATGGCAATGGCGGCTTCATCGGGCACTTCGCGGACCATGGCCGGGATCGTGTCCAGGCCGGCCTGCTGGGTCGCGCGCCAGCGGCGCTCACCGGCGATTATCTCGAAGCGGTTGTCGCCAATCGGGCGGACCACGATCGGTTGCATGACGCCATGGCTGCGAATCGAATGCGCGAGCTCTTCCAGCGCCTCCGGGTCCATGTCCCGACGCGGCTGGTACTTGCCACGCTGGATCAGCTCGACCGGCAGGTGTTGCAGTTCTTTCTGGTCGATCTTCACAGCCTGCTCTTCGAGCGCGCTGACGGAAGGACCACTGAGCAGTGCATCCAACCCACGTCCGAGACCCCGTTTCTTGACGGCCATACGGATTCCTTAAGTTGTTTGTGCAGTGCGTGATGGACGGCGCTGGCGGCGAACCAGTTCCCCGGCCAGGGCCAGATAAGCCAGCGCGCCGCGCGATTGCTTGTCGTAGGCCAGGGCCGGCATGCCGAAGCTGGGGGCCTCGGCCAAGCGAATATTGCGCGGAATGACCGTGTCGTACAGCTGCGGGCCAAAGTGTTCCTTCAGCTGCGCCGAAACATCGTTGTTCAGGCTCAGGCGAGGATCGTACATGGTCCGCAGCAAGCCCTCGATCTTCAGCTCCGGATTCAACCGGGCGGCGATGCGCTTGATGTTATCCACAAGGTCGCTGAGGCCTTCCAGTGCGTAGTACTCGCACTGCATGGGGATGATCACGCCATCGGAAGCGACCAGGGCGTTGAGCGTGAGCATCGACAGCGACGGCGGACAGTCGATGAGGATGTAGTCGTAGTTCTCACGGATAGGCGCCAGTGCGTTGCGCAGACGGCTCTCCTTGACCTGCATTTCCAGCAGCACCACCTCGGCGGCGGTCAGGTCGCGGTTGGCCGGCAGCAACTGGAACCCACCGTGCTCGGAGTAATGCATGGCCTGGGCCAGGTCGCATTCCCCGATCAGCAGGTCGTAGACCGAGTGCTCGAGCTCGTGCTTGTCCACACCGCTGCCCATGGTGGCGTTGCCCTGCGGATCGAGGTCGATCAGCAGCACACGACGCTTGGTCGCGGCCAGCGAGGCGGCGAGATTGATACAGGTGGTGGTCTTGCCTACACCACCTTTCTGGTTCGCGATTGCGAATACCTTAGCCATTGATGCGCGTGTTCCCAGTCATGCCTTGCGGCGCAGTATCAGCAGATGGCGCTGGCCCTGGCAACCTGGAACGGTCAGGGCCTGTTCGCTTTCCACTGTGAAGTCTGCGGGCAATGCTACCAGTTCATCGGCAGGATGCAGCCCCTTCATTGCAAGCCATTGCGTCCCGGTGTCGCCCAGATGGCGGGTCCAGTTGGTGAAGTTCTCCATGCTGCTGAAAGCGCGGGAGATGATTCCGTCGAACGGCTGCGCCGGCTGGAAGGCTTCGACCCGGCTGTGGATAACCGTGAGGTTGTCCAGTTTGAGCTCCATTTTCACCTGGGTCAGGAAGCGGGTCTTCTTGCCGTTGGAGTCCAGCACCGTCACGCGCTTGTGCGGATGCAGGATAGCCAACGGAATACCCGGCATGCCACCGCCGCTGCCGACATCCAGCCAGTTGTCACGCTCGCTGTGGATAAACGCCATGACGCTCAGGCTGTCGAGCAGATGGCGCGACACCATCTCGTCCGGGTCGCGCACGGCCGTGAGGTTGTAGGCTTTGTTCCATTTGATCAACAGGGCCAGGTAGCCAAGCAGTTTCTCGTGCTGCTCGGCGCTCAGCTCGACACCGAGCTGGCGCGCGCCTGTGGACAACTCTTCAGCGTGTTGCGGGGTGACCAGGGAACTCAAGCGCTTTGCTCCAATTCGCGGCCAGCGCCGCGTTTTTTCAAGTAAATCAGCAACAGGGAAATCGCCGCCGGGGTCACGCCTGGGATGCGCGAAGCCTGGCCCAGGGTTTCCGGGCGGGTCTGGCCAAGCTTGCCCTGAATCTCCTTGGAAAGGCCGGAAATCGTCGTGTAGTCGATATCCACAGGCAGGCGGGTGTCTTCGCTGGCGCGCAGGCGAGCGATTTCATCCTGCTGGCGGTCGATGTAGCCCGCGTACTTGGTGCGGATCTCGACCTGTTCGGCGACCTGTGGATCGATTGCGTCACCGCCGGTCGCCTCGATCAGCCCGGCGTAGTCGATTTCCGGGCGCGCCAACAGGTTCAGCAGGCTGTACTCGTGGCTGAGCGGCGTGCCGAACTTATCCACAATGGCTTGGCCTTGTTCGGTGTTCGGCCGAACCCAGGTCGACTTCAGGCGCTGTTCCTCACGCTCGATGCCGTCACGCTTGGCGCAGAAGGCGGCCCAGCGCTGATCGTCGATAAGGCCCAGTTCACGGCCTTTCTCGGTCAGGCGCAGGTCGGCGTTGTCTTCGCGCAGGATCAGGCGGTACTCGGCACGTGAGGTGAACATGCGGTACGGCTCCTGAGTACCCAGGGTGATCAGGTCGTCGACCAGTACGCCGATGTAGGCTTCGTCGCGGCGCGGGCACCAGCTTTCGCGGCCCTGTGCGCGCAATGCGGCGTTGGTCCCGGCCAGCAGGCCCTGGGCACCGGCTTCTTCGTAACCGGTGGTGCCGTTGATCTGCCCGGCGAAGAACAGGCCACCGATGACTTTGGTCTCGAGGCTGTACTTGAGGTCACGCGGGTCGAAGTAGTCGTACTCGATGGCGTAGCCCGGGCGGACGATGTGGGCGTTTTCCATGCCGCGGATCGAACGCACCAGCTCCAGCTGCACGTCGAACGGCAACGAAGTGGAAATACCGTTGGGGTACAGCTCATGGGTGTTCAGGCCTTCCGGCTCGATGAACACCTGGTGGCTTTCCTTGTCGGCGAACCGGTGGATCTTGTCTTCGATCGATGGGCAGTAGCGCGGACCGACGCCTTCGATCACACCCGAGTACATCGGCGAACGATCGAGGTTTGAGGCGATGATCTCGTGGGTACGCGCATTGGTATGGGTAATCCAGCAGCTCACCTGCCGTGGGTGCATTTCGGCATTGCCCATGAAGGACATGACCGGGATCGGCGTATCACCTGGCTGCTCGGTCATCATCGAGAAATCCACAGAGCGCCCATCGATGCGTGGCGGAGTCCCGGTTTTCAAGCGGCCGACGCGCAGCGGCAGTTCACGCATGCGGTGGGCCAGGGCGATCGAGGGTGGATCACCGGCACGGCCACCGGAATGGTTTTGCAGACCAATGTGGATAAGCCCGCCGAGGAAAGTACCAGTGGTCAGTACCACCGATTCGGCGAAGAAACGCAAACCCATCTGGGTAACTACGCCCTTGACCTGGTCCTGCTCGACGATCAGGTCGTCGCAGGACTGCTGGAATATCCACAGGTTCGGCTGGTTTTCCAGGATTTCACGCACCACCGCCTTGTAGATGGCGCGGTCGGCCTGCGCACGGGTGGCGCGTACCGCCGGGCCCTTGCGGTTGTTCAGAACGCGGAACTGGATGCCGCTCTTGTCGGTGGCCAGCGCCATGGCGCCGCCGAGGGCATCGATCTCTTTGACCAGATGGCTTTTGCCAATACCGCCGATGGCGGGGTTGCAGCTCATGTGACCGAGGGTTTCCACGTTATGGGTCAGCAGCAGGGTTTTCACACCCATGCGTGCAGACGCAAGCGCAGCCTCGGTACCGGCATGGCCGCCGCCGATGACGATCACTTCAAAACGGGAAGGGAAATCCACCACGCACCTCGTGCCTGTTTTTGCGAATAGAGAAGGTAAGCCGACAAGTATAGGGACTTCACCCCCTTTAAAGAAACCGTCTGCGCAAATTTTGACCAGTCTGTGGATGAGTGGCAGACAACAGAAATCAACAAGAAGAAATTTATAAAAGCTTTGTTTTTATGTTTATTCTTATGCACAACGATATCTGTGGATAAAACTCTGTAGGCCATGAATGGCGCTGTGTAGAGAGAAATTAAACCCTGTGTCTGGAGTGCCATGAGGGCTATGGATAACGTCATTTAGCCTGTGGATGAAATGCCTGTTTACCCACAGGCGGATTTCTCCTCAGGAAAAAAGCCTGCTTATCAACTGAGCTGAAGATGGGTTTTCCACAGGGCTCCTGAGCGCAGTTTTCAGGTTGTGGATGAAAAAATACTCAAGATCGCGACCGACGCGGACAAGGCGACAGCCGGATTTCCGCAAAAGCGTCGGCCCAGCCATAGAGATCTAGCGGTTGTACTGGCGTCTTCGCGGGCATGCCCGCGCCCACAGGTGCGCTGTTGACCTCGCTGTGGTTATCTCCTGCAACGAATTTGAGGCAAAAAAAAGCCGCTCCCTAAGGAGCGGCGCTTGGCCTTTCCTGGCTGTGGATTACTTGCCGATGCAGAAGCTGGAGAAAATGCGCCCCAGCAGGTCATCCGAGCTGAACGCCCCGGTAATTTCCCCCAGGGCGTGCTGTGCTTGGCGCAAGTCCTCTGCCAGCAGCTCTCCTGCGCCCGCCAAGGTCAACTGTGCACGGCCGTGCTCCAGGTGCTCGCTGGCCTGGCGCAAGGCATCCAGGTGCCGCCGGCGGGCACTGAAACCACTCTCCGCCGTCTGTTCGTAACCCATGCAGGCCTTCAGATGGTCACGCAGCAGTTGCAGCCCGGTGTCGTCGCCCTTGGCACTGAGGGTGATGGTCACATGGCCGTCATCGCACTGTTCCAGCGCCACCCGCTCGCCACTCAGGTCGGCCTTGTTGCGAATCAGCGTGACCTTGGCAGGGTCGGGCCGCTGATCGAGAAACTCGGGCCATAAAGCGAACGGGTCGCTGGCCTCGGGCGCTGTGGAGTCGACCACCAGCAACACACGATCGGCCTCGCCAATGGCCTTCAGGGCGCGTTCCACGCCGATCTTTTCCACATGGTCATCGGTATCACGCAAACCGGCGGTATCGACCACATGCAGCGGCATACCGTCGATGTGGATATGTTCGCGCAGGATGTCCCGGGTGGTGCCGGCGATATCGGTGACAATGGCGGCTTCCCGACCAGCCAGTTGATTGAGCAGGCTCGACTTGCCGGCGTTCGGCCGCCCGGCGATGACCACCGTCATGCCGTCACGCAGCAAGGCACCCTGCCCGGCCTCACGTTGCACGGTGGATAACTCGCCGCGCACTGCATCGAGCATCGACAGGACGTGGCCATCGGCGAGGAAGTCGATCTCCTCTTCGGGGAAGTCGATTGCCGCCTCGACGTAGATGCGCAGGGCAATCAGTGCCTCGGTCAGGCTGTGCACACGCTTGGAGAACTCCCCCTGCAGCGAGCGCAGGGCGTTACGTGCCGCCTGGCTGGAGCTGGCCTCGATCAGGTCGGCAATGGCTTCGGCCTGGGCCAGGTCGAGCTTGTCGTTGAGGAACGCGCGTTCGCTGAATTCACCCGGGCGGGCCAGGCGACAGCCAACTTGTACACAGCGCTGCAGCAGCATGTCCAGGACCACTGGGCCACCGTGGCCCTGGAGTTCGAGCACATCTTCGCCGGTGAACGAGTTCGGCCCAGGGAAGAACAACGCAATCCCCTCGTCAAGCACCAGCCCTTCATCGTCGCGGAACGGGCCGTAATGGGCATGGCGAGGGGTCAGCTTACGACCGGTGATCAACTGCCCGGCCTTGCTGGCCAAAGGGCCGGACAACCTGACAATACCCACACCACCGCGGCCTTGGGCGGTAGCGATGGCGGCGATGGTTTCACGCACAGTGTTCATGCTCGAAAGCCTCTACGACAAAAACGACAGATAGCAAAAACGCCCCACTAGGGGGCGTTTTTTATTCACAGGCTAGCGTACTAGCCCGTCAAGCAGCAGCTTTTTTGGTGGCTGCTTCGATACGGCGAGTGATGTACCACTGCTGCGAAATCGACAGGCAGTTGTTCACAACCCAGTACAGAACCAGACCAGCCGGGAACCACAGGAAGAAGAAGGTGAAGATGATCGGCATCATTTTCATCACCTTGGCCTGCATCGGATCCGGCGGCGTAGGGTTCAGGCGCTGCTGGATGAACATGGTGGCGCCCATGATGATCGGCAGGATGAAGAACGGATCCTTGATCGACAGGTCGGTAATCCACAGCATCCATGGGGCCTGGCGCATTTCTACGCTTTCCAGCAGTACCCAGTACAGGGCCAGGAATACCGGCATCTGCACCAGGATTGGCAGGCAGCCACCCAGCGGGTTGATCTTCTCTTTCTTGTACAGCTCCATCATCGCCTGGGACATCTTCTGGCGATCGTCACCGAAGCGTTCCTTCAGCGCGGCGAGCTTGGGCGCAACAGCACGCATACGTGCCATGGAGCGGTAGCTGGCAGCCGACAGCGGGAAGAACAGGCCTTTGATCAGCATGGTCAGCACGATGATCGACCAGCCCCAGTTACCCAGCAGGCTGTGGATATGTTGCAGCAGCCAGAAGATCGGCTGGGCGATGAACCACAGGAAGCCGTAGTCGACGGTCAGTTCCAGGCCTGGGGACAACTCTTTCAGCTTGGACTGGATCTTCGGGCCGGCGTACAGCATGGCGCTGGTTTCGACCTTGCCACCAGCAGGGACGCTGAGGGCTGGGCCGGTGTAGCCGATGATGTAGTTGCCCTGGCTGTCCTTGCGGGTCTGGACAACGTTGTTGTCCGACTTGGCCGGAATCCAGGCGGTCACGAAGTAGTGCTGCAGCCATGCAACCCAGCCGCCGGACACATTTTCTTTCAAACTACCTTTGTCGATGTCCTTCATCGAGACCTTTTTGTAAGGCTCGGAAGCTGTCCACAGGGCTGCGCCAAGGTAGGTGGCGGTGCCAGTGGCAGTGCTCGAGGACGGATCGCCGCTGGCGTCACGCTTGAGCTGGGCAAACATGTTGCCGCTCCAGGCCTGGTCGCTCTGGTTGTCGATCAGGTAGCTGACATTCAGGTCGTACTCACCGCGCTTGAAGCTGAAGCGCTTGATGTAGTTGACACCGTTGTCGCTGAACTTCAGGTCGACCACCAGTTGTTCCTGGCCGTCGGCCAGCTGGTAGCTCTTCTGCTCGGCGGCATACAGCGGGCGGCCGCTGGCGCGGGCATCCGGGCCGTTGGCACCGGTCAGACCGCTTTGTGCCAGGTAAACACGCTCACCACCGTTGTCGAACAACTGGAACGGAATGTTCGGGTGGTCTTGACGGCGTGGGTACTTCGGCAGGTTCAACTGGACGATGTCACCACCGACCGGATCGATAGCCAGTTCCAGAACGTCGGTCTTGACTCGGATCAGGTCCTTGCTGAGTGCGACCGGTGCCAGTTCGGCAGGGCTCGATTCGGCGTTGGCGCTCGGTACATCGGCGCTGGCGCCGTTGTTACCGGCCGGCACGCCATCGGGCAAGCCCGGCGCAACAGTGCTGGCAGCAGTATTCTGAGTCGGCAGGGCAGCCTGGCCGTAGTCATCGTTCCACTTCAGGACCATGACGTAGGACACGACTGCCAGCGCGGCGATCAGGATCGTGCGTTTAATATCCATGATTACTCGGCTATCGAAGAAGTTCGGGAGGAAGGAGCGGGTGGAACGGGGTCGAAACCGCCGTCATTCCACGGATGACAACGCCCCAGGCGACGAACGGCCAGCCACCCACCACGCCAGACGCCATGGTTTTCGATGGCTTCATAAGCGTAACAGGAGCAACTGGGGAAAAAACGACAGTGGTTGGCCATCAGAGGACTAATGGCGTAACGGTAAAACTGGATCGGAACGAGTGCCAGTTTACGCATCTTGACTGTCTACCCCTGCGGAATTGGCGGTGACTGCTGGAGTTGGCCGGCTGCGCGCCAGACGTTTCCAGAGTTTGCCAAAGTGTTGGTGCAATTCCGGGTTTTCTATCTCACCCAATCCCTTGCGCGCGACGATCACGATGTCCAACCCGGCAAGCAACTGCTGGTTCAGGCGAAAGGAATCGCGCATCAAGCGCTTGAGGCGGTTGCGTTGAACGGCGAGCTTGACGCTCTTCTTGCCGATCACCAGGCCGAGACGAGGGTGATCGAGACCGTTCTCGCGAGCAAGGATCAGCAGGTTTTTCCCTGGAACCTTGCCGGTTGGGGAGTCGAAGACCGCTTTGAAGTGTCGGGGTGTAAGCAGTCGCTTTTCCCGACTGAAGTCCTGACTCACCACCTGTGCCGAAAAATCAAATGGCCAGACGCTTACGGCCTTTGGCACGACGACGCGACAGAACGGCGCGGCCGTTTTTGGTAGCCATACGGGCACGGAAACCGTGGGTGCGGGCGCGCTTGATGGTGCTTGGTTGGAAAGTACGTTTCATGGCGTGTTACCTGGTTTGTCGACGACGGGCCGGGATGGCCCCCTTTTTAAGAGACCGGCGATTCTAGAGAAAGCAAGCCCATAGGTCAATTTCCAACCAGCCTTTCCCTATAGGGCGTGTGATGGACGGTGCTTGCTCGTCCATCCTCGAGGGGATGCTTGATCGGACACACGAATCGGGGACAACATGAAAAAAAAGAAGAGACATATAAAAAGCTTTTCTGAAGAACTTATAGATATTAGGTGGATAACCTTCTGTGGATAACCTTCTGTAGGCCACAAAATTCGCCATGTACAGAGTTTTGAAACTTTGTTCTCAACCGGTGCTGCGCTTGTTTTCATCGTGGTCGAAAGCTGTGGATTAAAATGGCACTTACCCACAGCAGAGTTATCAACAGACTACGACCCAGGGTTGTGCATAGCCCTCATGGTCGCTTATCCACAGGGCTTATGCACAGTGCGACGAAGACGTTTTGGTCGATAAATGGCTGTTTTGTCATGGTTCCTAACGTGTCCACATGTGGATAACTGAACGCTCGACCGGTACAATGGCGGATTGTTTTTGCCTCATCCGGCTTTCAAACTCAGGGGATATCCGTGTCAGTGGAACTTTGGCAGCAGTGCGTGGAGCTTCTGCGCGATGAACTGCCTGCCCAGCAATTCAACACCTGGATCCGTCCGCTACAGGTCGAAGCCGAAGGCGACGAGTTGCGCGTCTATGCGCCTAACCGTTTCGTTCTCGATTGGGTCAATGAAAAGTACCTGGGTCGCTTGCTCGAGCTGTTGGGTGAAAACGGCAGCGGAATTGCGCCTGCCCTTTCCTTATTAATAGGCAGCCGTCGCAGCTCGGCTCCACGGGCTGCGCCCAACGCGCCAGTCAGCGCTGCCGTGGCCGCCTCGCTGGCGCAGACCCGGGCGCAGACCCAAGCTCAAAGGCCTTTGCCGGTAGCGGCCGCAGCCGAGCCTGCGGCTGTAGCAGCGGTAGAGCCTGTGCTGGTCAATGAATTGGCCGAGCCGTCGTCGCGTGACAGCTTCGATGCCATGGCCGAGCCCGTCTCGCCGCCAGCCAGCAACAACCGGACCGAACAGCGCACTGTGCAGGTGGAAGGTGCGCTCAAGCACACCAGCTACCTGAACCGCACCTTCACTTTCGACACTTTCGTGGAAGGTAAGTCGAACCAGTTGGCGCGCGCGGCTGCCTGGCAGGTGGCCGATAACCCCAAGCATGGCTATAACCCGCTGTTCCTGTATGGCGGCGTGGGCCTGGGTAAAACCCACCTTATGCATGCTGTGGGTAACCATCTGCTGAAGAAGAACCCGAACGCCAAGGTCGTGTACCTGCACTCGGAGCGCTTCGTCGCAGACATGGTCAAGGCGCTGCAGCTCAACGCCATCAACGAATTCAAGCGCTTCTACCGTTCGGTGGATGCGTTGCTGATCGACGATATCCAGTTCTTTGCCCGCAAAGAGCGCTCGCAGGAAGAGTTTTTCCACACCTTCAACGCCCTGCTTGAGGGCGGCCAGCAGGTAATTCTCACCTCTGACCGTTACCCCAAGGAGATCGAAGGCCTGGAAGAGCGCCTGAAGTCGCGCTTTGGTTGGGGCCTGACGGTGGCTGTAGAGCCACCAGAGCTGGAAACCCGCGTAGCGATCCTGATGAAGAAGGCCGACCAGGCCAAGGTCGAGCTGCCACATGATGCGGCCTTCTTCATTGCCCAGCGCATTCGCTCCAACGTACGTGAGCTGGAAGGTGCACTGAAGCGGGTGATTGCCCACTCGCACTTCATGGGCCGCGACATCACCATCGAGCTGATCCGTGAGTCGCTGAAAGACTTGCTGGCGCTGCAAGATAAACTGGTGAGTGTGGATAACATTCAGCGAACCGTCGCCGAGTACTACAAGATCAAGATCTCTGATCTGTTGTCCAAGCGTCGTTCGCGTTCTGTCGCACGTCCACGTCAGGTGGCCATGGCCCTGTCCAAGGAGCTGACCAACCACAGTCTGCCGGAAATCGGTGACATGTTCGGTGGTCGCGACCACACGACCGTGCTGCACGCCTGCCGCAAGATCAACGAATTGAAGGAATCCGACGCGGACATCCGCGAGGACTACAAGAACCTGCTGCGGACGCTGACGACCTGATGGCCGTCTGCGCAGCTAATTGAAGGCAAGGGACTAGACCATGCATTTCACCATTCAACGCGAAGCCCTGTTGAAACCCCTGCAACTGGTCGCCGGTGTCGTAGAGCGCCGTCAGACCTTGCCGGTCCTGTCCAACGTATTGCTGGTCGTACAAGGCCAGCAACTGTCGTTGACCGGTACCGACCTGGAAGTCGAACTGGTAGGCCGCGTACAACTGGAAGAGCCGGCCGAGCCTGGCGAAATCACCGTGCCGGCGCGCAAGCTGATGGACATTTGTAAGAGCCTGCCGAACGACGCCCTGATCGATATCAAGGTCGACGAGCAGAAACTGTTGGTGAAGGCCGGCCGCAGCCGCTTCACCCTGTCGACCTTGCCAGCCAATGACTTCCCGACTGTAGAAGAAGGCCCGGGTTCGCTGACCTGCAACCTGGAACAAAGCAAGCTGCGCCGTCTGATCGAGCGCACCAGCTTCGCCATGGCCCAGCAGGATGTGCGCTACTACCTCAACGGCATGCTGCTGGAGGTTTCCCGTAACACCCTGCGCGCAGTTTCCACTGACGGCCACCGCCTGGCGCTGTGCTCCATGACCGCGCCAATCGAGCAGGAAGATCGACACCAGGTCATCGTGCCACGCAAAGGTATCCTGGAACTGGCCCGCCTGCTGACCGACCCGGAAGGCATGGTCAGCATCGTCCTGGGCCAGCACCACATTCGCGCCACAACCGGTGAATTCACCTTCACCTCCAAGCTTGTGGATGGCAAGTTCCCGGACTACGAGCGTGTACTGCCCAAGGGCGGCGACAAACTGGTGGTCGGTGACCGCCAGGCGCTGCGTGAAGCCTTCAGCCGTACTGCGATTCTTTCCAACGAAAAGTACCGCGGTATTCGCTTGCAACTGGCTGCTGGCCAACTGAAGATCCAGGCCAACAACCCTGAGCAGGAAGAAGCTGAAGAAGAGATCAGCGTGGACTACGAAGGTAGCTCGCTGGAAATCGGCTTTAACGTCAGCTACCTGCTGGACGTGCTGGGCGTTATGACTACCGAGCAAGTTCGTCTGATCCTGTCCGACTCCAACAGCAGTGCGCTGCTGCAGGAAGCTGGCAATGACGATTCTTCCTACGTTGTCATGCCGATGCGCCTGTAACCTGTAGCAGGCGCAATGTCCCTTCGACGGATCATGGTCACCGCGGTGCGCAACTTGCACCCGGTGACCCTCTCGCCCTCCCCCCGCATCAATATCCTTTACGGCGCCAATGGCAGTGGCAAGACAAGTGTGCTTGAAGCTGTGCACTTGCTCGGGCTGGCGCGGTCATTTCGCAGCACCCGCCTGAACCCGGTTATCCAGTATGAGCAGTCTGCCTGTACCGTGTTTGGTGAAGTGCAGTTGGCTGAAGGTGGCACCAGTAACCTGGGTGTCTCTCGAGAGCGGCAGGGAGAATTCACCATACGCATCGATGGGCAGAATGCACGTAGCGCCGCCCAGCTGGCGGAACTGTTACCGCTGCAGCTCATCAACCCAGACAGTTTCCGGCTGTTGGAAGGTGCCCCGAAAATACGCCGCCAGTTCCTGGACTGGGGTGTGTTCCACGTGGAACCTCGCTTTTTGCCAGCCTGGCAACGGCTGCAGAAGGCGCTGAGGCAGCGGAACTCGTGGTTGCGTCATGGTACACTTGACGCAGCTTCGCAAGCCGCCTGGGACCGGGAATTGTGCCTGGCCAGCGCGGAAATAGATGAATACCGTCGCAACTACATCAAGGCCTTGAAGCCTGTCTTCGAGCGAACCCTGAGCGAACTGGTCGAGCTGGACGGGTTGACCCTGAGCTACTATCGAGGCTGGGACAAGGACCGGGAACTGCAAGAAGTACTCGCATCCTCTCTCCTTCGCGATCAGCAGATGGGCCATACCCAGGCCGGTCCGCAGCGTGCTGATCTGCGTCTTCGTCTGGCTGCCAATAACGCGGCCGACATCCTGTCGCGTGGTCAGCAAAAGCTGGTGGTGTGCGCATTGCGCATTGCCCAAGGCCACCTCGTCAGCCAGGCTCGTCGCGGTAACTGTATTTATCTCGTGGATGACTTGCCGTCCGAACTGGACGACAAGCATCGCCGCGCACTGTGCCGCTTGCTTGAAGAATTACGCTGCCAGGTGTTCATCACCTGTGTAGATCACGAATTACTGAGGGAAGGCTGGCAGACGGAAACGCCAGTTGCTTTGTTCCACGTGGAACAAGGCCGTATCACCCAGACCCACGACCATCGGGAGTGAAGGCATGAGCGAAAATCAAACGTACGACTCCTCCAGCATCAAGGTGCTGAAAGGTTTGGATGCCGTACGCAAGCGTCCCGGCATGTACATTGGCGACACCGATGATGGTAGCGGCCTGCACCACATGGTCTTCGAGGTGGTCGACAACTCGATCGACGAAGCCCTCGCCGGTCACTGCGATGACATCACCGTCATCATCCACACGGACGAATCCATCAGTGTGCGCGACAATGGTCGCGGCATTCCGGTCGACGTGCATAAAGAAGAAGGCGTTTCCGCAGCCGAGGTCATCATGACCGTACTGCACGCCGGCGGTAAGTTCGATGATAACTCCTACAAAGTATCTGGCGGCTTGCACGGCGTAGGTGTTTCTGTTGTGAACGCGCTGTCCGAGAAGCTCGTGCTGACCGTTCGCCGTAGCGGCAAGATCTGGGAGCAGACCTACGTTCACGGCGTACCACAAGCGCCGATGGCTGTTGTCGGTGAAAGCGAAACCACCGGTACCCACATCCACTTCAAGCCGTCGGCTGAGACCTTCAAGAATATCCACTTCAGCTGGGACATCCTGGCCAAGCGTATTCGCGAGTTGTCGTTCCTCAACTCGGGCGTTGGCATTCTGCTGAAGGATGAGCGCAGCGGTAAGGAAGAGTTCTTCAAGTACGAAGGCGGCCTGCGTGCCTTCGTCGAGTACCTGAACACCAACAAGACGCCAGTCAACTCCCAGGTGTTCCACTTCAGCGTTCAGCGTGAAGACGGCGTGGGCGTGGAAGTTGCTCTGCAGTGGAACGACAGCTTCAACGAAAACCTGCTGTGCTTCACCAACAACATTCCACAGCGCGACGGTGGCACCCACTTGGTGGGCTTCCGTTCTTCGCTGACCCGTAGCCTGAACAGCTACATCGAACAGGAAGGCCTGGCGAAGAAGAACAAGGTGGCGACCACGGGTGACGACGCCCGTGAAGGCCTGACCGCGATCATCTCGGTGAAGGTACCGGATCCCAAGTTCAGCTCGCAGACCAAAGACAAGCTGGTTTCCTCGGAGGTGAAAACCGCCGTGGAACAGGAGATGAACAAGTACTTCTCTGACTTCCTGCTGGAAAACCCGAACGAGGCCAAGGCCGTCGTTGGCAAGATGATCGACGCCGCTCGTGCGCGTGAAGCAGCACGTAAAGCCCGCGAGATGACTCGCCGCAAAGGTGCGTTGGATATCGCCGGCCTGCCAGGCAAGTTGGCGGACTGCCAGGAGAAGGACCCTGCCCTTTCCGAACTGTACCTGGTGGAGGGTGACTCCGCAGGTGGCTCGGCCAAGCAAGGTCGTAACCGTCGTACCCAGGCGATCTTGCCGCTGAAGGGTAAGATCCTCAACGTCGAGAAAGCACGCTTCGACAAGATGATCTCGTCCCAGGAAGTGGGCACGCTGATCACTGCGCTTGGCTGTGGTATCGGCCGCGAAGAGTACAACATCGACAAGTTGCGTTATCACAACATCATCATCATGACCGATGCTGACGTTGACGGTTCGCACATCCGTACCCTGCTGCTGACCTTCTTCTTCCGTCAGTTGCCGGAACTGGTCGAGCGTGGCTACATCTACATTGCCCAGCCGCCACTGTACAAGGTGAAAAAAGGTAAGCAGGAGCAGTACATCAAGGACGACGAGGCCATGGAAGAATACATGACCCAGTCGGCTCTGGAAGACGCAAGCCTGCACCTGGACGAGTCGGCCCCAGCGGTTTCTGGCGTGCAGCTGGAAAGCCTGGTGAACGAATTCCGTAGTGTCATGAAGACCCTCAAGCGCCTGTCGCGTTTGTACCCGGAAGAGCTGACCGAGCACTTCGTGTACCTGCCTGAGGTGACCCTGGAGCAGTTGGGTGACCACGCGGTGATGCAAGCCTGGCTGGCCAAGCTGCAGGAGCGTCTGAACTCCAGCCAGAAGTCTGGCCTGGCTTACAACGCGAGCCTGCGTGAAGACAAAGAACGCAACGTATGGCTGCCGGAAGTGGAAATCACCTCCCACGGCCTGGCCAGCTACATCACGTTCAACCGTGACTTCTTTGGCAGCAATGACTACCGGACCGTCGTCAACATCGGTGCCAAGCTCTCCAGCCTGTTGGGTGAAGGTGCTTACGTACAACGTGGTGAACGCCGTAAGGCAATTGTCGAGTTCAAGGAAGGCCTGGACTGGCTGATGAATGAGACCACCAAGCGTCACACCATCCAGCGATACAAAGGGCTGGGTGAGATGAACCCGGACCAGCTGTGGGAAACCACCATGGACCCGACCGTTCGCCGTATGCTCAAGGTCACCATCGAGGATGCGATCGCTGCTGACCAGATCTTCAACACCCTGATGGGTGATGCAGTCGAGCCGCGTCGTGAGTTCATCGAAAGCAACGCGTTGTCGGTGTCGAACCTGGACTTCTGATCAGGTGTAAATCGACAGACACTAAAAAGCCCGCTGATGCGGGCTTTTTAGTGTCTGCAAAAAATCAGTAGCCGGTAAGAATGTTCACGATCACACCACTGGCAATGGCCACCAGCACGTAGTCACCGTTCACATACAACCAACGGTGGTCGCGTGGTGGTGCATACAGGTGGCGCGCTTTCCAGTCGGTTACCCAGTAACGGTCACCACGGTAATGCGGGTCAACGGCATGACCACGCTGCCATTGCTGATGAGGTACCGGCATGCCTTGTTGTGGACGGAAGTTCGGATCACGGTAAGCAGGACCGCGGCCGTTGTCATGTCGGCCCTGTTGCTGGGGCTGACCATGAGGCGAGTTGCCTTGGTGCGATGGGCCGCCATCATGTCGGTCTGGTGGGCCCGGCTGCGCGAAGCTGGCCAACGGTGCGCTGAACATGAGCGCGGCGCAGATCACGGTTAGGGTTTTCTTCATTTGTTGCGGTCCTCTGCCTGTTAACGCCCGGTTATCACTGTCTGGGTACCGGGTGCGGTTAACCAATCAGACCACGGTTCTAGCCGTTTAATGTAAGGGCAGAGGTAAAGGTCGGGTAAAGGTGCAGGTGGGGCGAACACCGTGGGAGCGTTGCCGATACGCGTTAATTCAGGCCCAGGGCCTTCAAGCGGCGATAGAGCGTGCGTTCACTCATCCCAAGATGGCTGGCAAGTTCGCTACGCGAGCCCTTGAACTGGTCCAGCGCCTGCGCCAGCTCACCCAAGTCATTACGACGGCCGCTTCCTTTCAGCGCCCCCACCGGCCCGATATCTTCCGGTAAGTGCTCGGGTCGAATCAGCCCGTCATCGGCAAACAGACGCGCCCTTTCCAGGATGTTGCGCAGCTCGCGGATATTGCCCGGAAACGCATGCAACCCAAGTTGCTGCAAGGCATCGTCACTCAGCCTGGGCGTCGGCTTGCCAGACATTCGCTGCAGCAGGCTCTGCGCAAGCAGCGGCAAATCTTCCACCCGCTCTCGCAATGCCGGCAAGCGGATCGGGAACCCGCTGATACGGTAATACAGGTCTTCACGGAAGGTGCCGTCCGCCACCATCTGTTTGAGCGGCTTGTGGGTGGCCGATACCAGGCGAAAATCCGAATGCACCGTGCGCAGGCTGCCCACCGGGCGGAAGCTGCCAGACTCGATCAGACGCAGCAGCTTCACCTGCATCGCCAGCGGTACTTCGCCAATTTCGTCGAGGAACAGCGTGCCGCCATGGGCCGCCTCAGCCAAGCCGATCTTGCGTTGGTTGGCACCGGTGAACGCGCCTTTCTCATAGCCGAACAACTCGCTTTCGAACAACGACTCCGTCAAGCCAGTGCAGTCGACCACCACCAGCGGGCCGTTTGCTCTGGGGCTGCCGATGTGCACCGCGCGGGCGAACAGTTCTTTACCGCTACCCGACTCGCCTTGCAGCAGCACCGGGATCTGCGCTGGCGCCGCACGTTGCAGGCTGGCCAAGGCAGCCTTGAAAGCTGGAGCCCGGCCGACCAGGCCTTGCTCCTGAGGTTGCGCTGACGCGAGGGTGATGGTGGTCAGGCGTTCGACAAAGGCCACCACCCTGCCCTGTTCATCCAGAATCGGGCGCAGCTCGACATCGACATGCTCGGGGCCGCGTGGTGTGTGATGAACATGCAGCACTCGCTCGGGCACCTTGCTGTCCCACGCCTTGCGCAGGGGGCAATGCTCACCGGCCTGGTCGCACGGTACGGCATAGTGGTGCGAGACCTTGTGACACTTCTCACCCAGCGGTGCCTGGTCATCACGGCCGAACTGACGGCGATAGGCGGCGTTGGCGGCCAGGATGTTGTAGTCGGTGTCCAGCACGATTGCTGGCAGGGCATCGTGCTCAAGGTAGGAAACCAGAGCTAGGATGAGGGGATGGGCTTCAGACATGACGGCACCGTTTGGATGACCGGGGCAGCGTAACAAGGACTGCCAAACACTGCCATTGGCTGACAGTCGACTGCCACATGTTCTGCCACCATTGCTGCCAGTTGCCTGTGACGGACCGGTTTCATTGGCGCAAGCGCGCTGCAAAGCCTGGCATGCATCTTGATAAACCTCCTGTCACTGCCTACGCCTTGCAAGGTGGGGCGGATAAATTGGAGAACGTGATGATCATCGGCAACAACCTGCACGTGGACGCCTTTTACGACGAGGCGACCTCGACCATCAGCTACCTGGTCATGGACCGTGAAACCCGGCAATGCGCGTTGATCGACAGCGTGCTGGATTACGACCCCAAGTCCGGGCGCACTTGCAGCGCTTCGGCCGACCGCCTGATCGAACGCGTGACCGAACTGAACGCCAGCGTGCGCTGGGTGCTGGAAACCCATGTGCACGCCGACCATCTTTCCGCGGCGGCCTACCTGAAGGAAAAACTGGGCGGCCATACTGCTATCGGCGCGCACATCACCCAGGTGCAGAAAGTATTCGGGGCTTTGTTCAATGCAGAGCCTGGCTTCGCCCGTGATGGCAGCCAGTTCGATGTGCTGCTCGAAGACGAGGAAGGGTTCCGTATCGGCAACCTGCACGCCCGGGCACTGCACACGCCCGGGCATACGCCCGCGTGCATGAGCTTCATGATCGAAGACGCCGGCGAGATCGCGGTGTTTGTGGGTGACACCCTGTTCATGCCCGACTATGGCACTGCCCGGTGCGACTTCCCCGGGGCCGATGCCCGTACCCTGTATCGCTCTATCCGTCGTCTGCTGGCTTTCCCCGACCAGACCCGGCTGTTCATGTGCCACGACTACCTGCCAGGTGGCCGCGACATGCAGTACGTCACCACCGTGGCTGAGCAGCGCACCAGCAATATTCATATTCACCAAGGCATCGATGAAGACAGTTTCGTCGCCATGCGCGAAGCCCGTGACAAGACCCTCGACATGCCGGTGCTGATCCTGCCTTCGGTGCAGGTGAACATGCGCAGCGGCCAGCTCCCCGCCCCGGAAGAGAACGGCGTGAGCTATCTGAAAATCCCGCTGAACAAGCTGTAACCGCCCTGCCCCATAATCAGATTTCCAGGATTTACCGCCATGCCTGCCTTGTTGTCCCCTGCCAATACCGACCATCACAAAGTCGTCATCGTCGGTGCCGGTGCCGCTGGTATCGCCACCGCTTCCAGCCTGGTCAGCCGTGACCCGTCGCTGGACGTTGCCTTGATCGACCCTGCCGACGTGCATTACTACCAACCCGGCTGGACCATGGTCGGTGCCGGAGTATTCACGGCACCGAGTACCGCCCGCACCATGGCCTCGACCATCCCGCGCGGTGTGCGCTGGGTCAAGGCGCGGGTGCAGGGTTTCGACCCTCTGGGCCAGCTGGTCATCCTTGAGGACGGCCGCGCCATCAGCTACGAACAGCTGGTGGTCTGCCCCGGGCTCACGCTGGACTGGGCGGCCATCGATGGGCTCAGCGAAACCCTGGGCCGCAACGGTGTCACCTCCAACTACCGCTACGACCTCGCGCCCTATACCTGGGAGCTGGTACAGAAACTCAAGCAAGGCCGCGCCGTGTTCAGCCAGCCGCCCATGCCGATCAAATGTGCGGGCGCGCCGCAAAAGGCGCTGTACCTGTCTTGCGACCACTGGTTGCGCAACGGCCATCTTGGTGTGGTGAAAGCCAGCTTCTTCAATGCCGGTGCAGTCTTGTTCGGTGTGGCGGACTATGTGCCCGCGCTGATGAAGTACATCGAAAAATACGCGGTAGACCTCAATTTCTCCCACCGACTGGTCGCCGTGGATGGCCCGAACAAGCGCGCCACCTTCGTGCGCACCCTGCCCGATGGCAGCAGCGAAACCCGCATCGAGGCTTTTGACATGCTGCACGTGGTACCGCCACAAGTGGCGCCGGCGTTTATTCGCGAAAGCCCGCTGGCCGATAATGGCGGCTGGGTCGATGTCGACCCGCATACCCTGCGCCATCGCAAGTACACCAACATCCATGCCCTGGGTGACGTGGCCAATACCAGCAATGCCAAGACCGCCGCAGCGGCCCGCAAGCAGGCGCCGGTAGTGGCCAACAATGTGCTGGTGGCACTGGGCCGGCTGCCCACCCTCGCCCAGTACGATGGCTATGGTTCGTGCCCGCTGACGGTAGAGCGCGGCAAGATCGTCCTGGCCGAGTTCACCTATGGCGGCAAACTGGCACCGAGCTTTCCCAGTTGGTTGCTGGATGGCCGCAAGCCGACGCGCCTGGCCTGGTTGCTCAAGGCGCAGGCGCTGCCGCCGCTGTACTGGCAAGGCATGCTCAAGGGCCGCGAGTGGCTGGCGCGCCCGCAGCTGGTAGCTGAGGGTGGGCAGTGATCGAACATCAATTGTTGGGGGCGGGCCTGGGCGCGATCATCGGTGCGGTGCTGGCGTTGACCGGCGCCGGCGGTGGCATTCTTGCTGTGCCCTTGCTGGTGTTCGGCCTGGGGCTGTCGATGGTCGAGGCTGCACCGGTCGGCCTGTTGGCCGTAGGCATGGCGGCGGCGGTTGGCGCAGTGCTGGGGCTGCGTCAGGGGTTGGTGCGTTATCGGGCGGCGCTTTTTATCGCGCTGATCGGCGTAGCAGCGGCGCCGTTCGGGCTGATGCTGGCGCACCGCTTGCCGAATACACCTTTGCAGTTGGTGTTTGCCGGGGTGCTGGTGTATGCCTGCCTGCGTATCTGGCGTAAGGCGGCCAGGGAACTGCGCGGTGAGGCCAATGACGCCCATCGCTATATCGAACCCTGTGTGCTGAACCCGTTGCAAGGCCGCTTGCGCTGGACCCTGCCCTGCGCACGCGCCTTGGCATTCACCGGTGCCTTGTCCGGGCTGCTGTCGGGTTTACTCGGGGTTGGCGGTGGTTTTGTCATCATCCCGGCCCTGAACCGCTATACCAACCTGCGCATGGCCAGCATCGTGTCCACCTCGCTGGCGGTGATCGCACTGGTGTCCACCGGCAGTGTGGTCAGCGCCAGCCTGGCGGGTGTCATGCATTGGCAGGTCGGAGCCCCGTTCGCATCAGGCGCGGTGCTCGGCCTGCTGCTGGCGCGGCCATTGGCGGCCAAGCTGGCCGGGCCGCGTTTGCAGCAGATGTTTGCGGTGGCCGGTTGGACCGCGGCATTGCTGCTGGCTGGCAAGGCGCTATTGGGCTAGCAGCGAGTCCTGTTCTGCCGCGCACAGCGCCAGCAGGTAGTCCCACACCACCCGCAGGCGCACTGACTTGTGCAGCTCGCGGCGGGTGCAGATCCAGTAGCTGCGCTGGATGGTCTCGCCAGGCAGTACGCGCACCAGCGTCGGGTCGTCGTGAGCCATGTAGTTGGGCAGTACGGCGATGCCCAGCCCGGCGCGGGCGGCAGCCTGTTGGGCAATGACGCTGGTGCTGCGAAACACCACGGTCGGTGCCCGGCAGAAACTGTTGAGAAACAGCAGCTCCTGGCTGAACAGCAGGTCGTCGACGTAGCCGATCCAGTTGTGCCGGGCCAGGTCTTCGCGGTTGCGCAACGGCGGTGCTTGGTCCAGGTAGCCCTGGCTGGCGTAGAGCGCCAGGCGGTAGTCGGTGAGCTTGCGGGTTATCAACAGGTCGGCGTTGGGGCGTTCCAGGTGAATGCTGATCTCCGCTTCGCGGTTGAGGATGCTGACAAAGCGCGGCACCGCCACCAGTTCCACCTCCAGGCCCGGGTAGCGCTCGAACAACGCGTTCATGCGTGGGGTGAAGAACATGATGCCGATGCCTTCGGTCACCCCCAGGCGAATTTTGCCCAACGGGGTGATGGCCTGGGTGATTTCTTCCTGCGCCAACAGCGCGACGTTTTCCATGGCTTCTGCATGCTTGAGCAGGGCCTGGCCTGAGGGCGTCAGCTCGTAGCCCTGGGCATGCTGCACGAACAGCGCAGTGCCCAGGCTTTGCTCGATGCTCTCGATGTGCCGGGCTACGGTGCTGTGGGTTGTGTTGAGGCGCTTTGCGGCAGTAAGCAGGCGGCCGCTGCGCTGCAACTCTAGGAAAAACCGCAGATCGTTCCAGTCGAACATGCTGATCCTTTTTGGCAGTTCGTTCCGGCCTCTTCGCGGGCATGCCCGCTCCCACAGGTACAGAGAACATCCTGAAGGCAACGAGATCCCTGTGGGAGCGGGCGAGCCCGCGAAGAGGTCGGTCCAGGCTTACCCCTGTGCTAAAACGCACAACGGCTGCGCGAAATCACGTGTTTCACTCACGAAATTACGCACTAAGATGGATCGGGACAAGAATAAAAAACGGGCGCGAGGTTGCACATGCCATCAGCCGATTCTGTCTTCGACTACGTGGTCGTAGGGGCCGGTCCCGCCGGTTGCCTGCTGGCCAACCGTTTGTCCGCCGACCCATCCTGCCGCGTTTTGCTGCTGGAAGCAGGTGGCCGCGACAACTATCCCTGGATTCACATCCCCGTCGGCTATCTCTATTGCATCGGCAACCCGCGCACTGACTGGTGCTTCAAGACCGAGGCGCAGCCAGGCCTGAGGGGGCGCGCACTGGGCTACCCACGCGGCAAGGTGCTCGGTGGCTGTTCTTCAATCAACGGCATGATCTACATGCGTGGCCAGGCGGCGGACTATGACCGCTGGGCCGAGCAAGGCAATGACGGCTGGGCCTGGAAGGACGTGCTGCCGCTGTTCAAGGCCAGCGAAAACCACTTCGCCGGCGCCAGTGAGCACCACGGCGGCGATGGCGAATGGCGGGTCGAGCGCCAGCGCTACAGCTGGCCGATCCTCGATGCTTTCCGTGATGCCGCCGAGCAAAGCGGCATCGGCAAGGTCGACGACTTCAACACCGGCGACAACCAGGGCTGTGGATACTTTCAGGTCAACCAGCGCAGCGGCGTACGCTGGAACGCCTCCAAAGCTTTCCTGAGGCCGATAAAGGACCGCGCCAACCTCACTGTGCTGACCGGCGTTCAGGTTGACCAGGTACTGCTCAACAACACCCGGGCGCGGGCCGTGAAAGCATTTTGGCAAGGCGCCTGGCACGAGTTTGCGTCGCGTCGCGAAATCATCCTCTGCGCCGGCGCTGTTGGTTCACCCGGTATTCTGCAACGCTCCGGCATCGGTCCGCGCCAGCTGCTGGAAAGCCTGGGCATTGGTGTACGCCACGATATGCCGGGCGTGGGTGGCAACCTTCAGGACCACCTGCAACTGCGCCTGATCTACCAGATCCGCAATACCCGCACCTTGAACCAGATGGCCAATAGCCTCTGGGGCAAGATGGGCATGGGCCTGCGCTACCTCTATGACCGCAGCGGCCCGCTGGCCATGGCGCCGAGTCAGCTGGGCGCGTTCGTGCGTTCGAGCCCGGAACAGGCCACCGCCAACCTGCAGTATCACGTACAGCCGCTGTCACTGGAGCGCTTCGGTGAACCGCTGCACCCGTTCCCGGCCTTTACCGCATCGGTGTGCAACCTTCGCCCGGTCAGCCGCGGGCGTATCGATATCAGCAGCACCGACATGAACAGCACGCCGCTGATCGACCCCAACTACCTCAGCGACCCACAGGACCTGCGCGTGGCCGCCGATGCCATCCGCCTCACCCGGCGCATCGTGCAGGCCCCTGCCCTTGCAGCGTTCGACCCCAAGGAATACCTGCCAGGCCCAGCCCTGCAAACCGAGCAAGAGCTGTTTGAGGCAGCCGGCAAGATTGGCACCACCATCTTCCACCCGGTGGGTACCTGCCGCATGGGCAGCGGTGCCCAGGACGTTGTGGATAACCAGCTGCGCGTACACGGCATCCCCGGTTTGCGCGTGGCCGATGCCTCGATCATGCCGCAGATCACCTCCGGTAATACCTGTTCACCGACCCTGATGATCGCCGAGAAGGCGGCGCAATTGATCCTCAAAGGAGCTGCTACCCAGACCTACTTGAACGAAGACGCGATACCGACCCCCTGACCCGGGTGCGTGCAACACCGGCGGCTCGCGGTCAGAAGCCGCCGACAGTGGAACAAAAAGAATAATCACTGTGGCCTGCGGGCCGAGGACAGCAACGATGTCGGATTACATCCAGGAACAGGATGCGGTGGCCAGCAGCCCCAGCCGCCGTGAAGAACGCAAGATCATTTTCGCGTCATCCCTCGGGACGGTTTTCGAGTGGTATGACTTTTTTCTCTATGGAGCGCTGGCTGCTGTCATCAGCAAGCAGTTCTTTGCTGGCGTGAACGACACCACCGCCTTCATCTTTGCCCTCATGGCCTTTGCCGCCGGCTTCCTGGTGCGGCCGTTCGGTGCATTGGTGTTCGGCCGCCTAGGCGACATGATCGGGCGCAAGTACACCTTCCTGGTCACCATCGTGCTGATGGGCCTATCCACATTCGCTGTGGGGCTGTTGCCCACCTATGCCAGCATCGGCATAGCCGCACCGATCATCCTGGTGATCCTGCGCATGCTGCAGGGTCTGGCGCTGGGTGGTGAGTACGGCGGTGCTGCCACCTATGTGGCCGAGCATGCGCCCCAGGGCAAACGGGGCTTCTACACCGGTTTCATCCAGTCCACCGCCACCCTTGGCCTGTTGCTGTCGCTGCTGGTGGTGCTGGGCAGCCGCTACATCAGTGGCGACCAGTTCGAAACCTGGGGCTGGCGCTTGCCGTTCCTGCTGTCGATAGTGCTGCTGGCCATCTCCACCTGGATCCGGATGAGCATGCACGAGTCGCCGGCCTTCGTGAAAATGAAGGCCCAGGGAAAGGTCAGCAAGTCGCCGATCCGTGAGTCGTTCACCTCCTGGCCAAACCTGAAAGTGGTGCTTACCGCGCTGTTCAGCATCAACGCCGGGCAAGCCGTGACGTTCTACACGGCGCAGTTCTACGTGCTGTTCTTCATGACCCAGATGCTGAAAATGGACCCGGCCCAGGCCAACACCCTGCTGATCATCAGCGTGGTGATTGGTGCGCCGTTCTTCGTGTTCTTCGGCTGGTTATCGGACCGCATTGGCCGCAAGCCGATCCTGATGCTCGGCCTGCTGCTTGCCACGGTACTGTACTTCCCGCTATTCAAGGCGCTGAGCCACTACGCAAACCCTCAGATCGACGCCGCCAGCCGGCAGGCGCCGATCGTGGTCACCGCCGACCCGCAAAGCTGTACCTTCCAGTTCGACCCGGTGGGCAAAGCGCGTTTCGACAGCCCGTGCGACAAGGTCAAGACGTTCCTGGTCAAGCAGGGCCTGCCGTACAGCTCGGTAAGCGTGGCCGGCAGCGATGTAGTGGTCAATATTGGTGAAAAGACCATCAATGGCTACGACGAAGCGGCCATGCGCAGCGCAGTGGAGCAGGCTGGCTACCCGGCCAAGGCTGACCCAGGGCAGGTCAACCAGGTCATGGTGGTGGTGCTGATCGTGGCGATGATCCTGATCGCTACCATGACCTATGGCCCGCTGGCAGCCGTGATGGTCGAACTTTTCCCGACACGCATCCGCTACACCTCGATGTCCCTGCCCTACCATATTGGCAATGGCTGGTTCGGCGGCTTCCTGCCAACCGTGTCGTTCGCGCTGGTGGTGTATACCGGGGATATCTTCTACGGGCTGTGGTACCCGGTGCTGGTGACCGGGATCAGTTTGGTCGTGGGGATTTTCTGCCTTAAAGAGACCAAAGACGTGGATCTCGACAAGGTCTGAGGCTGTTCACAGGGCACAAAAAAACCGGCTGTAAAAGCCGGTTTTTTTATGCCTCAAAAAAACTTATGCACGATTTTAAGAAAAAAGTCATACGTAGAAATAAACAGCTAATTCAACGACTTAGCGTTCAATTCAAGCATTTGATCGAAAAACTGCTCACAAGTTATCCACAGATCATCAAGCGGTCTGCTGTTGGGTTTTTTCATCGGCTGGGGGCAGCGAACCCAAGGCCCGTTGGGTGGCTTCGTTCCACGCCGCTGCGCGGTCGTTGAGCTCGGCGATGGCACGTGGCCCGGTGCCATTGGCGTACATCGGCTCGCCAATCACCACTTCGATGGTACCGGCACGCTTGCCCCAACCGGTCTTCGGCCAGAACTTGCCGGCATTGTGGGCAATCGGCAGCACCGGCAGCCCGGCATTCACGGCCAGCGCAGTACCGCCGCGGGAGAACTTGCCGACGGTGCCGTACGGCACGCGGGTGCCTTCCGGAAAGATCAGCACCCAAGTCTTCTGCTTGAGCAGCTCGTCGCCTTTGCTTGCCACCTGGCGCAACGCTTCCTTTGGGTTGTCGCGGTTGATCGCGATCGGCCGCAGCATGGCCATGGCCCAACCGAAGAACGGCACGTACAGCAGTTCACGCTTGAGCACCTGGCTCAGCGGCGAAAAGTACTGGGAAAGGAAGAACGTTTCCCAGGTGCTCTGGTGGTTGGACAGGATCACGCAGGGCTCATTCGGCACGTTCTCGGCGCCGGTGACCTTGTAGTCGATGCCGAGAATGGTGCGCACCAGGAACAGCGCGCAGCGACACCAGTACACGTTGATGAACCTGTAGCGCTTGGGGAACGACAGGAACGGCGCGATGAAGAAGCTCAGCGAGCACCACAGCAGCGAACTGGTGCCCAGCAGCAGGTAAAAAAGAAAGATTCTGATCGCCTGCAGGATCGACATAGTGGCTTGTACCATTGCGGGGCATGCCCGCCTGAGAAAAATGCGCCCGAGGGCGCACCGTTTAAATTAGTTCTCTGGCGATAGCTGCCAGATCGTCGAAAATCAGTGTAGTTTCAGGGACACCTTTTTCCAGGGTCCGCTCGCCCTTGCCGGTTTTTACCAACACGGGTTGTGCACCGACGGCCAGGGCGGCCTCCAGGTCACCTTTGCTGTCGCCGACGAACCAGACGCCTTGCAGGGCGACCCGGTAATGCTCGGCAATCGCCACCAGCATGCCAGGCTTTGGCTTGCGGCAATCGCAGCCTTCGTCCGGCCCGTGCGGGCAATACACGATATGGCCCACCTCGCCCCCCTGCTCCGCCACCAGCTCGCGCAGGCGTGCGTGCATGGCTTCCAGGGTTGCCAGTGTGTAATAGCCACGGGCAATGCCGGACTGGTTGGTGGCCACGGCCACCGTCCAGCCCGCTTTGCTCAACTGCGCGATGGCCTCGACCGAGCCAGGGATCGGCACCCATTCTTCCAGCGTCTTGATGTAGGCGTCGGAGTCATGGTTGATGACCCCGTCACGGTCGAGAATCAGCAGTTTCAAGGCTTACCCCAGCAGCGAAATGTCGGCCACGCCCAGGAACAGGCCGCGCAGGCGGCTGAGCAGGGCATAACGGTTGGCGCGTACCTTGGCGTCTTCAGCGTTGACCATCACCGCCTCGAAGAAGGCGTCGACCGGGTCACGCAGGGCCGCCAGGCGGGCCAGCGATTCACTGTACTGGCGTGCAGCAGCCATCGGTTGCACGGCCTGGTCGGCCTGCTGGATGGCCGAGTACAGCGAGAACTCGTTGGCGTTGTCGAAGTACTTTGGCTCGACCTGTTCGGCGATGGCGCCTTCGGCCTTGCTCAGCAGGTTCGATACACGCTTGTTCACCGCGGCCAAAGCTTCGGCTTCCGGCAGCTTGCGGAACGCCTGCACAGCTTGCACACGCTGGTCGAAGTCCAGGGCCGAGCCCGGCTGCAGGGCGCGCACCGACAGGTAGGTGGCCACGTCGATGCCTTCGTCTTCGTAACGCGCACGAAGGCGGTCGAAGATGAACTCCAGCACTTGCTCGGCCAGGCCGGCGGCCTTGACCTTGGCGCCGAACTGCTTGACTGCGAACTCGACCGCACCGGTCAGGTTCAGGTCCAGCTGCTTCTCGATCAGAATGCGCAGCACGCCCAAGGCAGCACGGCGCAGGGCGTACGGGTCCTTGCTACCGGTGGGCAGCATGCCGATGCCGAAGATGCCAACCAGGGTGTCGAGTTTGTCGGCGATGGCCACAGCAGCACCGGTGAGGGTCTGCGGCAGCTCGGCGCCAGCACCGCGCGGCATGTACTGCTCGTTCAGGGCCAGGGCGACGTCCTGCGGCTCACCGTCGTTGAGCGCGTAGTAGTAACCGGCAACACCCTGCATTTCAGGGAACTCGCCGACCATCTCGGTGGCCAGGTCGCACTTGGACAGCAGGCCGGCACGGCCGGCGCGCTGGGCGTCGCCGCCGATCAGCGGGGCAATGAACGCAGCCAGTCTGGAGACACGCTCGGCCTTGTCGTACACAGTGCCCAGCTGAGCCTGGAACACCACGTTTTTCAGGCGCTCGTTGAAGGTTTCCAGCGGCTGCTTCTTGTCCTGCTTGAAGAAGAACTCGGCGTCGGTCAGGCGCGGGCGCACGACCTTCTCGTTGCCTTGCACGATCTGCTTCGGGTCGCGGCTCTCGACGTTGGCCACGGTGATGAAGCGCGGCAGCAGCTTGCCTTCGCTGTCCAGCAGGCAGAAGTACTTCTGGTTGTCCTGCATGGTGGTGATCAGGGCTTCCTGTGGCACTTCAAGGAAACGCTCCTCGAACGAGCACACCAGCGGCACTGGCCACTCGACCAGGGCAGTCACTTCGTCCAGCAGCGCAGGCGGCACGATGGCGGTGCCTTCCTGCTGCATGGCCAGCTCGGCAGTACGCTTGCTGATCAGCTCGCGGCGCTCGGCGAAGTCGGCCAGCACGTAGGCTGTGCGCAGGTCTTCGACGTAGTTGGCCGGGGTGGTGATGACGACGTTTTCCGGGTGGTGGAAGCGGTGGCCACGGGATTCACGGCCGGCTTTCTGCGACAGGATGGTGCAGTCGACCACCTGGTCGCCCAGCAGCATCACCAGCCATTGCGTCGGGCGCACGAACTCTTCACGGCTGGCCGCCCAGCGCATGCGCTTGGGAATCGGCAGGTCGTTGAGCGAATCTTCGACGATGGTTGGCAGCAGGCTGACGGTGGACTTGCCCGGGATATGCTGGGAGAAGCGCAGCTTGGCGCCGCTCTGGTCGATTTCCGACAGATCTACACCGCATTTCTTGGCAAAGCCAAGAGCAGCCTGGGTCGGCTCGCCGTCTTTGAAAGCAGCCTGCAGGGGCGGGCCGTCGATATTGATGCTGCGGTCAGGCTGCTGCACGTCCAGCTGGCGGATCAGCACGGCCAGGCGGCGCGGCGCGGCGTACACCTGCTTGCCGGTGTAGTTCAGGCCAGCGGCCTGCAGGCCTTTCTCGATGCCGGCCAGGAAGGCGTCGCCGAGGGTGGCCAAGGCCTTGGGTGGCAGCTCTTCGGTGCCCAGTTCTACCAGGAAATCTTGAGCACTCATTGTGCAGCCTCCAGCTTAGCCAACACTTCGTCACGCAGTTCAGGGGTGGCCATCGGGAAGCCCATGCGTGCGCGGGCTTGCAGATAGCTTTGCGCCACGTCCCGGGCCAGGGTACGTACACGCAGGATGTAACGCTGGCGCTCGGTTACCGAGATGGCGCGGCGCGCGTCCAGCAGGTTGAAGGTGTGCGAGGCCTTCAGGACCATTTCGTAGGTCGGCAACGGCAGATCCAGCTTGATCAGGCGGTTGGCTTCGCTTTCGTAGAAGTCGAACAGTTCGAACAGCTTGTCGACGTTGGCGTGTTCGAAGTTGTAGGTCGACTGCTCCACTTCGTTCTGGTGGAACACGTCACCGTAGGTGACCTTGCCGAACGGGCCGTCGGCCCACACCAGGTCGTACACCGAATCGACGCCCTGGATGTACATGGCCAGGCGCTCCAGGCCGTAGGTGATTTCACCGGTGACCGGGTAGCACTCGATACCGCCTACCTGCTGGAAGTAGGTGAACTGGGTGACTTCCATGCCGTTCAGCCAGATTTCCCAGCCCAGGCCCCAGGCGCCGAGGGTCGGCGATTCCCAGTTGTCTTCGACGAAGCGGATGTCGTGCACCAGCGGGTCCAGGCCGATGGCTTTCAGCGAGCCGAGGTACAGCTCCTGGAAGTTGGCCGGGTTGGGCTTGAGCACTACCTGGAACTGGTAGTAGTGCTGCAGGCGGTTTGGGTTTTCGCCATACCGCCCGTCGGCAGGGCGACGGCTAGGCTGCACGTAGGCGGCGTTCCAGGTTTCTGGGCCGACGGCGCGCAGGAACGTGGCGGTATGGAAAGTGCCGGCGCCTACTTCCATATCGTAGGGCTGAAGCACCACACAACCTTGAGCTGCCCAGTAGTTCTGCAGGGCGAGGATCAGGTCTTGGAAGGTACGCACGGCTGGCGTAGGCTGGCTCACGAAATTCACCTGTATCTGGGGATGCGGATGTAAAGAGCGGGAGTATAACCTGATTCGCCTCGCCCTCTACTCATTGGAGCCTTATGCCACGCTGCTTTTGGTGTACCGACGATCCGTTGTACCAGGCCTACCACGACCAGGAATGGGGAACGCCACAGCGTGACCCGGCGTTGCTCTTCGAGATGCTTTTGCTCGAAGGGTTCCAGGCCGGGCTGTCGTGGATAACCGTTTTGCGCAAACGCGAGCGTTATCGCCAGGTGATGTACGGCTTCGACCCGGTGAAACTGGCGGCCATGAGCGACGAACGCATCGAAGAACTGATGCAGGATGCCGGCATCATCCGCAACCGCCTCAAACTCAAGGCTGCCCGGCGCAATGCCCAGGCGTGGCTGGCTGTGGATAACCCGGCCGAATGGTTGTGGTCGTTCGTCGGCGGTGCGCCGAAGGTCAACCATTTCACAGGCCGCAGCGATGTGCCGGCGGTTACCGATGAAGCCAAGGCCATGAGCAAGGCCCTGCAGAAAGCCGGGTTCACCTTTGTCGGCCCGACCATCTGCTACGCCTTCATGCAGGCCACCGGCATGGTCATGGACCACACCACCGATTGCGATCGCTACGCCGCCTTGTTGCGCTGAGGGGTTACAATGCGCGCCTTGCTGAAATAAGGAATTCGCCTGTGGAAAAGTTCAAGGGCGCCCTGATGGTCGGGGTGCTGCGCCTGTTTGCCAAGCTGCCCTGGGGCGCTGTGCAGCGCGTCGGCGCGGGTATTGGCTGGCTGATGTGGAAGGTCCCCAACGGTTCGCGCAATGTGGTGCGAATCAACCTGGCCAAGTGTTTCCCGGAGATGGACCCGGTTGCCCGTGAGCAGCTGGTTGGCCAGGCGCTGCGGGATATCGGCAAATCCTTTGTCGAAAGTGCCTGTGCCTGGATCTGGCCGCCGCAGCGTTCGCTGGAGCTGGTCAAGGAAGTGCACGGCCTGGAAGTGCTGGAGCAGGCCCTGGCCTCGGGCAAGGGCGTGGTGGGTATCACCAGCCACCTGGGTAACTGGGAAGTGCTGAACCACTTCTACTGCAACCAGTGCAAACCGATCATCTTCTACCGCCCGCCTAAGCTCAAAGCGGTGGATGACCTGTTGCGCGAGCAGCGCGTGCAGATGGGCAACCGCGTGGCGCCTTCGACCAAGGAAGGCATTCTCAGCGTGATAAAGGAAGTGCGTCGCGGTGGCCAGGTGGGTATTCCTGCCGACCCGGAGCCGGCCGAATCGGCAGGGGTGTTTGTGCCGTTCCTGGGCACCCAGGCGCTGACCAGCAAGTTCGTGCCGAACATGTTGGCGGGTGGCAAGGCGGTGGGGGTATTCCTGCATGCGCTGCGGCTGCCGGATGGTTCGGGCTTTCGGGTGATTCTGGAAGCAGCGCCAGAAGCGATGTACAGCACCGATGTGACCGAGTCGGCGGCGGCGATGAGCAAGGTGGTCGAGCGCTATGTGCGCGAGTACCCGAGCCAGTACATGTGGAGCATGAAGCGCTTCAAGAAGCGCCCGGCTGGCGAGCCGCGCTGGTACTGAGATTTCTGGGGGCGCTTTGCGCCCTTTCGCCGGCAAGCCAGCTCCCACCTTGACCTTGCCGGCCCGAGCTCATGCTTTCGGCTTAGACAAGCTCTGGCTTGTACAAGGCCCATGGGCTTGCTCGGCCCCGTGGGAGCTGGCTTGCCGGCGATGGGCTGCAAAGCAGCCCCGGCAATCTCAGGCCTTGTTGAGTTTCTTCAGGAACACAGTCATCTCTTTCTCGGCCTGCTTGTCCCCATGGGCCTGCGCCGCCACGATCCCGTCTTCCCAGGCCTTGCGCGCCGCTGCCGGGTCACCCTGCAATTGATGCGCCTTGCCCAGCAGCTTCCACGCCGCGGAATACTTGGGATCCTGCTCCACACACCGTGCCAGGTGCACCGCCGCTTCAGCGCCGTTGCCTTCATCCAGCCAGGCCTTGCCCAAGCCAAACCTCAGCAGCGGGTTATCCACACCCTTGGCCAGCATCTTCTCCAGCGATTCGCGCATGCCTTCTTCTCCTAGAAGAAACTCAAGCCGACGTGGAACAGCTTCTCCACATCCCGGATTTGTTTTTTATCCACAACGAACAGGATCACATGGTCCCCCGATTCGATCACGGTGGCGTCGTGGGCGATCATCACCTCTTCGTCGCGGATGATGGCGCCGATGGTGGTACCCGGTGGCAGGGCGATGTCTTCGATGGCCTTGCCCACAACCTTGCTCGACTTCGAATCCCCGTGCGCCACCGCCTCGATGGCCTCGGCCGCACCACGGCGCAGTGAGTGCACGCTGACAATGTCGCCCCGGCGCACGTGCGCAAGCAGGGTGCCGATGGTAGCCAGCTGCGGGCTGATGGCGATGTCGATATCACCGCCCTGCACCAGGTCGACATAGGCCGGGTTGTTGATGATGGTCATTACCTTGCCTGCGCCCAGGCGCTTGGCCAGCAGCGACGACATGATATTGGCTTCGTCATCGTTGGTCAGGGCCAGGAAGATGTCGGCGTCGGCGATGTTCTCTTCGAGCATCAGGTCCTTGTCCGAGGCGCTGCCCTGCAGCACCACAGTGCTTTCCAGGGTATCGGAGAGGTGCCGGCAGCGGGCCGGGTTCATCTCGATGATCTTCACCTGGTAGCGGCTCTCGATGGCTTCAGCCAGGCGCTCGCCGATCTGCCCACCGCCGGCGATGACGATGCGCTTGTTGGTCTCGTCGATGCGGCGCAGCTCGCCCATCACGGCGCGGATGTCCTTCTTGGCGGCGATGAAGAACACTTCGTCGTCAGCCTCGATCACGGTGTCGCCACGCGGGGTGATCGGCCGGTCGCGACGGAAGATGGCCGCCACGCGGGTGTCGACGTTGGGCATGTGCGCACGGATCTGACGCAGTTGCTGGCCGACCAGCGGGCCGCCGTAGTAGGCCTTCACCGCTACCAGCTGGGCCTTGCCTTCGGCGAAGTCGATCACCTGCAGCGAGCCTGGGTGCTCGATCAGGCGCTTGATGTAGTTGGTCACCACCTGCTCGGGGCTGATCAGTACATCGACCGGGATATGGTCGTTGTCGAACAACTCTTCGCGGGTGAGGTAAGCCGACTCGCGCACCCGGGCGATCTTGGTCGGGGTGTGGAACAGCGAATAGGCCACCTGGCAGGCGACCATGTTGGTTTCGTCGCTGTTGGTCACTGCCACCAGCATGTCGGCATCATCGGCACCGGCCTGACGCAGCACCGTCGGCAGCGAGCCTCGGCCCTGCACGGTGCGGATGTCCAGGCGGTCACCGAGGTCGCGCAAGCGCTCGCCATCGGTGTCGACCACGGTGATGTCGTTCGCTTCGCTGGCCAAATGCTCTGCCAGCGTACCGCCTACCTGGCCTGCGCCGAGGATGATGATCTTCATCCGCTACTCCCTACCGTTTGTATTTATCCGCGAGAGGCGGCGATCTTGATCAGCTTGGCATAGTAGAAGCCGTCGTGGCCGCCTTCCTGGGCCAGCAACTGGCGGCCGTGGGGCTGGCGCAAGCCGGCCTCGGTGGCCAGGTCCAGCTCACGGGCGCCTGGGGTGCGGGCAAGGAAGGCGCCTACCACTTCGGTGTTCTCGGTCGGCAGGCTGGAGCAGGTGGCGTACAGCAGCATGCCGCCTACTTCCAGGGTCGGCCACAGGGCGTCAAGCAGCTCGCCTTGCAGCGCTGCCAGTGCCGGGATGTCGTCGGCCTGGCGGGTCAGCTTGATGTCCGGGTGGCGGCGGATCACGCCGGTGGCCGAACACGGCGCGTCGAGCAGGATGCGCTGGAACGGCTTGCCGTCCCACCAGCTGGCGGTGTCGCGGGCATCGCAGGCGATCAGCTCGGCGTCCAGTTGCAGGCGGTCGAGGTTCTCGCGCACGCGGGTCAGGCGCTTGGCTTCGAGGTCGATGGCCACCATCTGCGCCAGGCCGGCTTCGGCCTCCAGCAGGTGGCAGGTTTTGCCACCCGGGGCGCAACAGGCGTCCAGCACGCGCTGGCCAGGGGCCAGTTCGAGCAGGTCGGCGGACAGCTGCGCGGCTTCGTCCTGCACGCTCACCCAGCCCTCGGCAAAGCCTGGCAGGCCGCGCACGTCGCAGGCCTCGGCCAGCACGATGCCGTCACGGCTGTACTGGCAGGCGCTGGCGCCAATGCCCGCTTCGGCCAGCAGTGCCAGGTAGGCATCGCGGCTGTGGTGACGGCGGTTGACCCGCAGAATCATCGGCGGGTGGGCGTTGTTGGCGGCGCAAATGGCTTCCCACTGCTCCGGCCAGAAGGCTTTCAGCGCCTTCTGCAGCCAGCGCGGGTGGGCAGTGCGTACCACTGGGTCCCGCTCCATGCCGGCGAGCAGTTCTTCGCCTTCGCGCTGGGCGCGGCGCAGCACGGCATTGAGCAGGCCCTTGGCCCACGGCTTTTTCAGCTTGTCGGCACAGCCCACGGTTTCGCCGATGGCGGCGTGGGCCGGAATGCGGGTGTAGAACAACTGGTACAGGCCGACCAGCAGCAGCGCCTGCACATCGGCGTCGGCCGCCTTGAAAGGCTTTTGCAGCAGTTGCGCGGCCAGCAGGTCGAGGCGCGGCTGCCAGCGTGCGGTGCCGAACGCCAGGTCCTGGGTCAGGCCACGGTCGCGTTCATCAACCTTGTCCAGTTGTGCCGGCAGCGAGCTGTTCAGCGAGGCCTTGCCACTGAGCACAGCGGCAAGGGCACGGGCGGCGGCGAGACGTGGGTTCATTGGCCCAGCACCTTGCCGACGGCGAACTTCTCGCGGCGGCTGTTGAACAGGTCGCTGAAGTTAAGCGCCTTGCCGCCGGGCAATTGCAGGCGGGTCAGGCTCAGCGCCTGATCACCGCAGGCAACGACCAGCCCGTCCTTGCTGGCGGACAGGATTTCGCCCGGGGCGCCCTGGCCTGTGGACAAGTTGGCGGCCAGCACCTTCACGCTTTCACCATCGAGGGTGCTGTGGCACACCGGCCACGGGTTGAAGGCGCGGATCAGGCGCTCCAGCTCAACCGCCGGGCGGCTCCAGTCGATGCGCGCCTCGTCCTTGTTCAGCTTGTGTGCGTAGGTGGCCAGGGCATCGTCCTGCACTTCACCGTGCAGCGACCCGTCGGCCAGGCCGGCGATGGCCTGTACCACGGCGGGCGGGCCCATTTCGGCCAGGCGGTCGTGCAAGGTGCCGCCGGTGTCATCGGCGTTGATGGGAGTGACCACCTTGAGCAGCATCGGGCCGGTGTCCAGGCCAGCTTCCATGCGCATCACGGTCACCCCGCTCTCGGCGTCGCCGGCCTCCACGGCGCGCTGGATCGGCGCCGCACCGCGCCAGCGTGGCAGCAGGGAGGCGTGGCTGTTGATGCAGCCCAGGCGCGGGATATCCAGCACTGCCTGCGGCAGGATCAGGCCGTAGGCGACCACCACCATCAGGTCCGGCTTCAGCGCGGCCAGTTCGGCCTGTGCATCGGCGTTGCGCAGGGTCTGCGGCTGGAACACCGGGATGTCATGGGCGACGGCCAGTGCCTTGACCGCACTTGGCATCAGCTTCTGGCCACGGCCGGCCGGGCGGTCGGGCTGGGTGTAGACGGCCACGATCTCGTAAGGGCTGTCGAGCAGGGCCTTGAGGTGTTCGGCGGCAAACTCTGGAGTGCCTGCAAAGACGATGCGCATGGAGTTCTCGCTTCAAAATAGAAAAAGGCTTGCCGGAGCAAGCCTTCTGGAAGGTAGGGATCAGGCTTGCTGGCGGTGCTGCTTTTCCAGCTTCTTCTTGATCCGGTCGCGCTTGAGCTGCGACAGGTAGTCAACGAACAGCTTGCCGTTGAGGTGATCGAATTCGTGCTGCACGCACACCGCCAGCAGGCCTTCGCATTCCAGCTCGTAAGGCTTGCCGTCGCGGTCCTGGGCCTTGACCCGCACACGCAGCGGGCGGTCTACGTTCTCGTAGAAGCCGGGCACCGACAGGCAGCCTTCCTGGTACTGGCCCATGTCGTGGGTCAGTTCTTCGACCGTGGGGTTGATGAAGACGCGCGGCTCGCTGCGGTCTTCGCTGAGGTCCATGACCACGACCTGCAGGTGCACGTTGACCTGGGTGGCGGCCAGGCCGATACCAGGGGCTTCGTACATGGTTTCAAACATGTCGTCGATCAGCTGACGCAGGGCGTCGTCGAACTCCGTCACCGGTTTGGCGATAGTGCGCAGGCGCGGGTCCGGGAATTCGAGAATGTTCAAGATGGCCATAAGGTCAGGCAGTCACTGTGCGTTCGGTTGAAAACTGAGCACACATAATAAAGGGAAACGGGGATTTCGGCACCTGGCAAGCTCGTCTAGGGTGTCTATGGGCTTTATAGCCCCCAGCCAATGGACAGGTTTTCAAAGTGTTACTCACAGAGTTATCCACAGGTTGTGCCACGTAGATGGCCCTGTTTCGATCAAGGACGATCCCCATGCCCAGTTACCATTCGTCGCTCTGCCCGCCTGCCGAACTGGAGGCGCGATTACGCCTGCATCGCTTGCCCGAGACAGGATTGCGACGTTTTCGCACCTTGCTGGATGCGTTCGGCAGCGCCTCTAGTGCGCTTAGCGCTCCCGGTTCGGCCTGGCGAGCGTTGGGCATCCCCCAAGCCACCATCGATGCCCGGCGCAGTGCCGAGGTACGCGAGGGCGCGCTCGCCGCAATGGCCTGGTTAGAGCGCCCCGGCCAGCATTTGCTGATGTGGGACGGCCCTGGCTACCCAGCGTTGCTGGCAGAAATCGACGATGCCCCGCCGCTGCTTTTCGTTGCCGGCGACCGGGCCTTGCTCGACCGCCCTCAGTTGGCGATTGTGGGCAGCAGACGTGCCACACCCCCGGCGCTCGACACCGCCCGGGGATTTTCCCGCTACCTTGCGCAGGCTGGTTTCACCATTACCAGCGGGCTTGCGGTGGGTGTCGACGGTGCCGCTCATCGGGCCGCGTTGCAGGCCGGTGGGTGCACGATTGCCGTGCTCGGTACGGGGCTGCAAAAACTTTATCCACAGCGCCATCAAGAGCTTGCGCAGGCGATGATCGACAACGGCAGTGCGCTGGTTTCCGAGTATCCGCTGGACGCCGGGCCACTGCCCGGCAACTTCCCACGGCGCAACCGCATCATCAGCGGCTTGTCGCTGGGCGTGCTGGTGGTCGAGGCCAGCTTGGCCAGTGGCTCGCTTATCACTGCGCGCTTGGCGGCCGAGCAAGGCCGCGAGGTGTATGCCATTCCGGGTTCCATTCACCACCCGGGGGCCAAGGGCTGCCACCAGCTGATCCGTGATGGGGCGCTGCTGGTGGAAAGTGTGGAGCAGATCCTGGAAAGCCTGAAGGGTTGGCAGAACCTGCCGCCTGCAGTTGTGGACAGGTTCGACCATCCCCTGCTTGCCCTGCTGCATGCAGCGCCTCAAACCAGCGAAAGCCTCGCACACTGCAGCGAGCTGCCGCTGGCCGAAGTGTTGGCGCAGCTGACCGAGCTGGAGCTGGAAGGCCGGGTAAGCAATGAAGCCGGGCGTTGGTTTGCCCGCGCGGGCTAAGTACACTGCGCACAAGCAAGGTATTCAGGCGGAGAAACAGCAATGGTGAGCAGTTTTCGTGTGCAACAAGCCGCACGTGAGATCCGGGCGGGCGCAGTAATCGCCTACCCGACGGAAGCGGTCTGGGGCCTGGGCTGCGACCCATGGAACGAGGACGCGGTCTATCGTCTGCTGGCGCTGAAATCGCGGCCTGTGGATAAAGGGCTGATTCTGATCGCTGACAACATCCGCCAGTTCGATTTCCTGTTCGAGGACTTCCCCGAAGACTGGATCGACCGCATGGGCAGCACCTGGCCGGGGCCGAATACCTGGCTGGTGCCACACCAGGACCTGCTGCCCGAGTGGGTAACGGGGCAGCATGACACCGTGGCGCTGCGGGTCAGTGACCACCCGGTGGTGCGTGAACTGTGCGCGCTGGTGGGGCCGCTGATTTCCACCTCGTGCAACCCCGGCGGTCGCCCGGCGGCGAAGACCCGGTTGCGGGTGGAGCAGTACTTCCACGGGCAGCTGGACCTGGTGCTTGGGGGGGCGCTGGGGGGGCGGAAGAACCCGAGTGTGATTCGCGACCTGGCAACCGGCGAGGTTGTGCGCCCGGGCTGATACCGCTGGCGAGGGCTTCGCCCTCGATCGCCGGCAAGCCAGCTCCCACAGGTACTGCACATGGCTTGAAGCCGGTGCGGTCGGTGTGGGAGCTGGCTTGCCGGCGATTGGGCCGCAAAGCGGCCCTAGAACCCCGCAGATTTTTCTGATTTTGCCAAAATGGCTGTCCAGCTTGCGGCTTGGGAAATATCCTACGAGCCGCGTCCTCTGCCATCACCTTCTCAGTGGGAACCTCTGCCCTTAGGCTTAAACCGTCGCCGAATAACTTGGCGATCGGGTGTGATAACCCGGATGTGCGAATTCTGAATGGCAGCCATGGCGGCTGTGCGCGTGAGGCTTTCGAGCCTGCCGGGTTTGGGATTCGTCCGGTTTACCACCCCGCGTGCAGCTGCCACCCATTTCGTGTGGTAACGGATTGAGCGGCCGCCCTGATCAGGTGAATTCCCATGAGCAAGAAATAAGTCCCCGATCCACCCCTTCCATGCACCTCCACCCGCCCCTTCGGCCGCTGCGACGCCGGCCATGACCCGCTCTTCACCGTCAACCCGAACATTTCCGCCGAGGACGCTCTGGTCCACGTAGCCCTGTACCTGCGCAGCGCCTACGAAACCGGCTACAAAGCCCTGGACTACATGCGCGAAGAGGGCCGTGGCATGTTCTGGTCGAACCTGCATGCGATTGAGATGGCAGAGGGTGTGATTGAGGCGATACTCGATGGCATCGAGTCGACCCCTCCATCCACAAGCGGTTCTCCCCAAAACAGCGTCGTACCTTAATTCGATGCGATTACTGTGGGAGTAGGCAGGCCTGCTCTCGCAGCGATTTCCTACAAGCTCTGGCGAAGGCAAACACCTGCCCACCAGAAGACATCCAATTTATGCTTTGCATCCTCAAGGTTCCCGACCATGGGATGTTGAAGTTTGTACCTAGGCTTGTACAATGTTTGAGTTGGTAGGAAGCCACCAAGCCTAGCGCCCATTCAGCAGTGCTGAGTGGGTCGAGAAAAACCTGATCCGGGCCCTGCCTGGGAAGGATTTGAAGAAATGCATGTACTGACTTTTAGCCAGGCTCGCGCCGACCTGAAGCAGACGATGGATGATGTATGTCGGGATCACGAACCTGCGATCATTACACGCCAGCGTGGTGAGCCGGTGGTCATGATCTCGCTTGAAGACTACAACGGCATGCAAGAGACCATGTACCTGTTGGGTTCTTCAGCCAATGCCAAGCGCTTGCGCGCATCCATTGATCAGCTGCGGTCGGGTGAAGCGGCTACCCATGAGCTGCCCATAGATGAACATGAAGTCAAAACAACGCAACAAGACTGAGGCTCGCAATTCTGTAAGCGTTGCGTTCACTTCAGAGGGTTGGGAAGACTACTGCCATTGGAAGGATGCTGACTCTGATGTATTCGCGACGATCAACACACTGATCAGGGAGTGCCTACGTACTCCGTTCAAAGGTACTGGCAAGCCCGAGCCGCTCAAGGGCGACCTGTCAGGATTCTGGTCTCGCCGTATTACTCGCGAGCATCGGTTGGTATACCTTTTCGAAGGTGGTCAGATGACGATCTTGCAGTGCCGATACAACTACGACGATTAATCAAGGCGAAGCAATCCATATGGGATTGCGCCGTAATCCAGGTCGACTCAATACACTGTGGGAGCGGGTTTACCCGCGAACACCGGCAGAGCCGGTGCCATCCACCGCGGTGGCTGCTTCGCGGGCATGCCCGCTCCCACAGGGAACGTGTGTGGCTCAGGGGATTAGTACAGTCGATCCTACAGTCCGCCGCGCCGACAGCTCCGCCTGTGCCTTGGCCGCCTCGCTCAATGGATACCGCTGCTGGATATCCACAACCAGCTTGCCGCTCGCAATCATCGCAAACAGGTCATCGGCCATGGCCTGGGTGTTCTCGGCATTATTGGCATAAGTCGCCAAGGTCGGCCGGGTGACGTACAACGAGCCCTTCTGCGCCAGGATCCCCAGGTTCACCCCGCTCACCGCGCCCGAGGCATTGCCAAAGCTCACCATCAACCCGCGTGGCTGCAGGCAGTCCAGCGAGGTGAGCCAGGTATCGGCGCCCACGCCGTCATACACCACCGGGCATTTCTTGCCGTCGGTCAGTTCCAGTACCCGCTTGGCCACATCTTCGTGGCTGTAGTCGATGGTTTCCCATGCCCCCAGCGCCTTGGCCCGCTCGGCCTTCTCGGCAGAACTCACGGTGCCGATCAGCTTGGCGCCCAGGGCCTTGGCCCACTGGCAGGCCAGCGAACCGACGCCACCCGCTGCGGCGTGGAACAGGATCACATCGCCCGCCTTCACTTCATAGGTCTGCTTCAACAGGTACTGAACGGTCAAACCCTTGAGCATCACCGCTGCCGCCTGCTCGAAGCTGATGTTGTCGGGCAGCTTGACCAGGTTGGCCTCCGGCAGCGTATGCACCTCGCTGTACGCACCCAGCGGGCCACCGGCATGGGCCACGCGGTCACCCACCTTCAGGCGGGTCACACCCTCGCCCACAGCCTCGACCACGCCGGCCGCCTCGGTACCCAGGCCAGAAGGCAGGGACGGCGGTGCATACAGCCCGCTGCGAAAGTACGTGTCGATGAAGTTCAGGCCGATGGCGTGGTTACGCACGCGCACCTGCTGCGGCCCGGGCGGGGTGGGTTCGAATTCCACAAACTGCAGCACTTCCGGGCCGCCATGCTGGCTGAACTGGATACGCTTGGCCATCTCGCACTCCTGTAGTCGGGATCGGGAAAAGGCCTTCTATCGGACGCCTTTGCTTGATCGCCGTCAACTGCGGCGCGCGCGCTGGCGGTGGTATGCTACGCGCGAATTCTTCCCTGCCCGTTCCTGGTGACCCGATGACTAGCCGCACCGAGGCCGTGAAAGCCTACCTGCTCGACCTGCAAGACCGCATCTGCTCTGCCCTCGAAACCGAAGACGGCGGCGCCCGTTTCGTCGAGGATGCCTGGGTGCGCGAAGCCGGTGGCGGGGGCCGCACGCGGGTGATCGGCGACGGCAAGGTGATCGAGAAAGGCGGGGTCAACTTCTCCCACGTGTTTGGTGCCGGCCTGCCTCCCTCGGCCAGCGCCCACCGCCCTGAACTGGCGGGCCGTGGCTTCGAGGCCCTGGGGGTGTCGCTGGTGATCCACCCGCACAACCCGCATGTGCCCACTTCCCACGCCAATGTCCGGTTCTTCATCGCCGAAAAGGAAGGTGAAGAGGCCGTATGGTGGTTCGGCGGCGGTTTCGACCTGACGCCGTACTATGGCAACGAAGAAGACTGCATCCACTGGCACCGAGTGGCCGAACAGGCCTGCGCACCGTTCGGCGCCGACGTGTATCCGCGTTACAAGGCCTGGTGCGACCGCTACTTCCACCTCAAGCACCGTGGCGAGCCACGCGGCATCGGCGGCCTGTTCTTCGACGACCTGAACGAGTGGGACTTCGACACCTGCTTCGCTTTTATCCGCGCCATCGGCGATGCCTTCGTCAACGCCTACCTGCCGATCGTCCAGCGCCGCAAGGACACGCCCTACACCCCGCAGCAGCGCGAGTTCCAGGAATACCGCCGCGGCCGCTACGTGGAGTTCAACCTGGTCTACGACCGTGGCACCCTGTTCGGCCTGCAGTCCGGTGGCCGCACCGAGTCCATCCTCATGTCGCTGCCACCTCAGGTGCGTTGGGGTTACGACTGGAAGGCCGCACCCGGCAGCGAAGAAGCGCGCCTGACCGAGTACTTCCTGCAGGACCGCGACTGGCTTGGCCAGTAAGCTTGTGGATAAACAAGGAGCCGTCATGGACCAGTACGTCGTTTTTGGTAACCCCATCGGCCACAGCAAGTCGCCGCTGATCCACCGCCTGTTCGCCGAGCAGACCGGCCAGGATCTGGAATACGCCACCCTGCTGGCGCCGCTGGACGAGTTCAGCGATTGCGCGCGCGGCTTCTTCAAGCAAGGCAGCGGCGGCAACGTCACCGTGCCGTTCAAGGAAGAGGCCTACCGCCTGTGCGACAGCCTGACCCCGCGTGCCCAGCGCGCTGGCGCAGTGAACACGCTGAGCAAGCTGGCTGATGGCACCCTGCAGGGCGACAACACCGATGGCGCGGGGCTGGTGCGCGACCTGACAGTGAATGCCGGGGTCGAACTGGCTGGCAAACGCATTCTCATCCTCGGTGCCGGTGGCGCCGTGCGTGGCGTGCTGGAGCCTATTCTGGCGCACAAACCGCAGTCGCTTGTGGTTGCCAACCGCACTGTGGAAAAAGCCGAGCAGCTGGCGCGAGAGTTTGATGAGCTGGGGCCGGTGGTGGCCAGCGGGTTTGCCTGGTTGCAGGAGCCTGTGGATGTAATCATCAACGCCACCTCGGCGAGCCTGGCCGGGGAGATGCCGCCGATTGCCGACAGCCTGGTCGAGGCGGGGCGCACGGTTTGCTACGACATGATGTATGGCAAGGAGCCGACGCCGTTTTGCGCGTGGGCTACCAAGCTGGGGGCTGCGAAAGTACTGGACGGGTTGGGGATGCTGGCTGAGCAGGCGGCTGAAGCCTTCTTTATCTGGCGTGGGGTGCGGCCTGATACCGCGCCAGTGTTGGCTGAGCTGCGCCGGCAGCTGGCTCGGGGCTGAAATTGTCGGGGCCGCTTTGCGGCCCATTCGCGGCACAAGGCCGCTCCTACAACGCCCGCGCTATCCGGGCTAACGCGATCCCCTGTAGGAGCGGCCTTGTGCCGCGAATGGGCTGCGCAGCAGCCCCAGAATCTCAGCCTCACTCCTCAAACCGGATCGGGCACAACTCCACCCCTTCCAGCTTCTGCAACTCTTCGATCACTTGGGGCCTGGCCCGGTGCAGTGTCAAGCTCCCGCCCAAGCGCCGCAAGCGCCGCGCCTCACGGTGCAACATATCCACACCCGAGTAATCGATAAAATTCACCTGCCGCGCGTCGATCACCACATGTGGCCCCTGGCAGCGCTGCAAGCGCACCTGCAGGTAATGCGCCGCCCCAAAGAATATTGACCCGCCCACCCGTAACACATCCGCGTCTCCTTCACGGCTTTGCTGCACCCGTGGCCGGGAAGTGCGCTTCAAGTAGAAAAACAGTGACGCCAGCACCCCGGCATAGATGGCCGTCTGCAGCTCCAGCAACAACGTCGCCGCCGCCGTCAGTGCCATGACCAGAAACTCCGAGCGACTGACCCGAAACAACGCGCGAATCCCCCGATGGTCCACCAGCCCCCAGCAGATCAGCAGGATGCTGCCGGCCATGGCGGGTATCGGCAGGTGCGCGATCAGGCCGGCGCCTGTAACGGCAAACAGCGCCACCCACAGAGCCGAGAACACCCCGGCCATCGGTGAACGGGCGCCCGCCTCGTAGCTCAGGCCCGAGCGGGTGAAGGAACCGGCGGACAGGTAGCCGGAGAAAAATGCACCGGCAATGTTCGACAGGCCCTGTGCGCGTATTTCCTGGTCCGGGTCGATCAGTTGTTCTGAACGTGCCGATAACGAGCGGGCAATCGACAGGCTGGTGACCAACCCCAGCATGCCTACCGCAACGGCGCTGGGTAGCAGACGCAACATGAGCTCCACGTCTAGCAAAGGCAGCGGGCTGAAAGGCGGGAGTTGCCCGGTAAACGCTGCCACCCGTGGCACATCGCCGAAGTAGCCCGGCAACAGCCAAGCCAGCAAGCTGACCAGCATCAGGCTTATCAACAGGCTCGGCCAGCGTGGGCGCCAGAGCTTGAAGGCCACGCCGATCACTACGGTGGCCAGGCCCAACAGCAAGGAAGGCAGGTCGACCTCCCCTGCATGGCTGGCCAGGTCCTGTACGGTTTTCAGTGCCGTAGCCTGGCTGGGCAGGTCCATGCCCAGCAGGTTGGGCAATTGGCCCAGGGCAATGACGATAGCGGCGCCCAGGGTGAAACCGAGTACTACCGAGTGGGAGACGAAGTTGACCAGCGCGCCAAAGCGCAAAAGCCCGAGCAGCAGCTGGAAGATGCCGCCGAGGAAGGTCAGCAGCAGCACCAGGGTGATGTAATCGGCACTGCCGGCCACGGCCAGCGGGCTGATGCTGGCGTAGAGCACGATGGAGATGGCAGCGGTGGGGCCGCAGATCAGGTGCCAGGACGAACCCCACAGGCAGGCGATCAGCACCGGTACGATGGCGGCGTACAGGCCATATTCGGCAGGCAAGCCGGCGATCAGGGCGTAGGCGATGGATTGTGGCAGGGCGAGGATGGCACCGCTCAGGCCCACCAGCAGGTCCTGGCGCAGGCTGCGGCCCGATTGGCGCGGGAGCCAGGTGAGGAAGGGCAGCAGGTGAATGATGCGATGCATGAGATATTCACATTTCCAAAGGTCCACTGTCCCCTGTGGGAGCGGGTTTACCCGCGAATGCGTCGGTACATGCAATGCAGCATTCGCGGGTGAATCCGCTCCCACAGGGGGCGCGTCGTGTCTGAAACTACAGTTTGGCTTTGACGGCCTCCAGGGCATTGCCATCGGCCTTGGTAGTCACCCCAGCCAACCACCCTTCCAGCACCTCTGGATACGTTTTCACCCAAGCCCTGGCAGCGTCATCGAAGCTGATCTTCTTATCCACAACCTCGGCCATGATGGCGTTTTCCATGTCCAGGGTAAATTTCAGGTTACCCAACAGCTTCGCCGCATTCGGGCAGGCTTGTGGATAACCCTTTCGGGTCAGCGTGTACACCTCGCCCTTGCTGCCGAACCACTTTTCCCCGCCAGTCAGGTAATGCATTTTCAGCTTCACGTTCATCGGGTGCGGGGTCCAGCCAAGGAAGGTGATGAACTGCTGTTTCTTCACCGCCCGGTCGACCTGGGCCAGCATCGCCTGCTCGCTGGACTCCACCAGTTTCCACTGGCCGAGGTTGAATTCATTCTTGTCGATGATTGCCTTCAGCGACAGGTTGGCCGGTGCACCGGAGCCGATACCGTACAGCTTCTTGTCGAACTGGTCGGCATGCTTCTGCAGGTCGGCAAAGTCCTTCACCCCGGCATTCCACACGTAGTCGGGCACCGCCAGGGTGAACTCGGTTCCTTCCAGGTTACGTGACAGTTGCTGCACATCGCCGTTGGCGATGAACTTGTCATGGAAGCCTTGCTGCGCCGGCATCCAGTTGCCCAGGAAGACATCGACGCGGCCGTCCTTCAAGCCGCCGTAGATGATCGGCACGGCCAGGCTGTCGATCTTCACCTTGTAGCCCAGGCTTTCCAGTAACAGACGGGCCACGGCGTTGGTCGAGGCGATATCGCTCCAGCCGGGGTCGGCCATTTTTACGGTACTGCATTGCGCGTCGCTGTCGGCGGCGTGGGCCGTGGCGGTGCCCAGGGCCAGGGCGAACACGGCGGCGGAGAACTTGTGCATGGCGGCCTCTCTTTTCAATCCAGGGGTGCGGGCTGTGGATAACGTGCCTTGCGCTCGAGGTCGTCGAGATCGATGTGGTTGCGCATGTACTGTTGGCTGGCGTCCACCAGCGGTTGGTGGTCCCAGCTTTTCAGCGTGCCGATGGCCAGCGCCTCCGCCACCAGGCGGCGGCGCCGCTGGCTGGCGAGTACCTGCTGGCGCAGGCTGGGGATATCCCAACGCTGTCGTGCTTCATCGGCAAATGCCTGCAGCAGCGCCTGGTGGTCCGGGCTGCCGGCGAGGTTCTCCCGCTCGTGCGGGTCGCGGCTCAGGTCATAGAGTAGCCATGGGTCGTCTTCGCTGTACACGAACTTGTAAGGCCCACGGCGGATCATCATCAGCGGGCCGACGGTGCCTTCGGCCATGTATTCGCCGATCACTTCATCGTGGCCGCCCTGCCCTTGCAGGTGGCCAAGCAGCGAGCGGCCGTCCAGATGCAGGTTGTTATCCACAGTGCCGCCAGCCAGTTCTACCAAGGTTGGCAGCAGGTCGCAGGTCGATACCGAGGCACTGACCCGAGCCGCCGCAAAGTGCTTGGGCGCATGGATCAGCAGCGGTACCCGCGCCGACATCTCGAACCAGTGCATCTTGTACCAGAGGCCACGCTCGCCAAGCATGTCGCCGTGGTCGCCGGAGAACACGATCAGGGTGTCGTCGGCCAGGTTGCACTCTTCCAGGGTTTGCAGCAGCTGGCCGATGTTGTCGTCGATGTAGCTGCAGGCGCCGAAGTAAGCGCGGCGGGCGTCGTGGATCTTGTCCACAGGCAGCGGCTTGTTCCACAGGTCGTAGACCTTGAGCAGGCGTTGCGAGTGGGGGTCGAGTTCTGCCTGGTTGAACTCGGCGCGGGGCATGGGGATATCCACACCTTCGTAGCGGTCCCAATAGCGCTTGGGGATGGTGTACGGGTCGTGCGGGTGAGTCATCGAAACGGTCAGGCAGAATGGCCGGCCATCGTTCTCGCGCACATGGTCGTACAGGTACTGGCGCGCCTTGAACACCACTTCCTCGTCGAAATCCAGCTGGTTGGTACGTATGCATGGGCCGGCCTGCAGTACCGAAGACATGTTGTGATACCAGCTCGGGCGCACATCCGGTTCGTCCCAGTTCACCGCCCAGCCGTAGTCGGCCGGGTAGATGTCGCTGGTCAGGCGCTCTTCATAGCCGTGCAGCTGGTCCGGGCCGCAGAAGTGCATCTTGCCGGACAGCGCGGTGCGGTAGCCCAGGCGGCGCAGGTAGTGGGCATAGGTCGGCACATCAGCGGGAAAATCGGCGGCATTGTCGTAAGCGCCGATGCGGCTGGGCAACTGGCCGCTGACCAGGGTGAAGCGTGACGGCGCGCACAGCGGGCTGTTGCAGTAGGCCGAGTCGAATACCACCGCCTGCTCGGCCAGGCGGCTCAGGTGCGGCATCTGGATGGGCGAATGGGCGTAGATCGGCAGCAAGGGTGCGGCCATCTGGTCGGCCATGATGAACAGGATATTCGGGCGCGTCATGGTGGCTTCCATCGTTGAGGGTTATGCGATTCACTTGCCTTCCAAGATGCGACTGCGGATAACATGGGTAAAGCCCATGGCGGGCAATGACTGGGATTAGCTGAGCTTATGTTTGAGCACCTTGCCGAGCTGTCGCTGGATACCTTGCGCGTGTTCGAAGCTGCGGCACGCCTGCGGGGGTTTACTGCGGCGGCGCTGGAGCTGGGCACGACACAGCCGGCAGTGAGCCAACAGGTGAAACGCCTGGAAGCCCAGCTGGGCACGCGCTTGTTTGACCGTATTTATCGCGGCATCGAGCTCACCGAGGCCGGCCAGCTGTTGTTTGAACAGGTACACCAGGGCCTGCAAGCCATGGATGACGGCATTTCCCAGGCCAGCGGGCGCGGTCAGCGCGAAGTGCTGCAGGTGGCCACCGACTTTGCCTTTGCGGCCTTCTGGCTGATGCCAAGGCTGCAACGCTTTCACGAGGCTTATCCACAGGTGGATGTGAGCCTGGTGACCGGTGAACGCAGCCAGGGGATGTTGCGCCCGGACATCGATGTGGCGGTGCTGTTTGGCGATGGGCGCTTTCACCAGGGTGAAAGCCGCTGGCTGTTCGATGAAGAAGTTTTCCCGGTGTGCAGCCCCCGCCTGACGGATGGCAAACCCTTGTCAGCCGTGGCTTTGCAACGTTTGCCTTTGCTGCATTTGAAGGGCGAGCAGGCCAGCCGCTGGTTTGACTGGGCGGGGGTTTTCCGCGGGTTTGGCGTGGCCAGCCCACCGCCTGCGGGGCAATTGCGGTTCGACAACTATACGTTGCTGATTCAGGCAGCGATTGCAGGGCAAGGGGTGGCAATTGGTTGGCGGCACCTGGTGGATGGGTTGGTGGAGCAAGGGTTGCTGTGCCGGCCGCTGGCGGGGAGTTTGCGCTCGCAGCGCGGGTATTACGCGGTGCTGCCGCCGCGCAAGCGGCGTGGGGCGCTGATTGAGCGGTTTGTGGGGTGGCTTGAGGATGAGCGCAGCCTTTGAGATTGTGGGGCCGCTTTGCGGCCCATCGCGGCACAAGGCCGCTCCTAGAGGGGACCGCATCAGCCGGCGACCTAGACCACGAAGTTCAGATGCTCGCCCCGGTGCAGGTCCAGTTCCAGCATATCCGCCATCCCCGCCGCCACACGTGCCCACCCCTCATCGGGCAAAGCCTGCGGCGTATTGATCAAGGTCCAGTGCAAAGCACTGCGCTGCAACCCATCAACCACATGGTCCACACATTCCCGCTCCACCTCGCTGTACTTGGCCGGCTCATCCAGCACAGCGAAATCGCCCACCAGCAACAGCCGGCGTATAGTCGTACGCTCAAGCCCCGCCACCAGCGCCTCGCTCAGCCGTGCTTGCCCCGGCAAGTAACCTGGCGCCAGCGCCGACAACAAGGCGATTATCGCCGAGCCGCCTGCCGCGCCCTGCTCTGCCTGGTCGGCATCGTCCAGCCCGCCTATCTTGAAGTGCAGGCCCGGGCGTGCGGTGTGGCGGTTCAGGTCATCGACCACGGCGGTGACTTCGTGCTGGCGCGACAGCAGCTCGGCCATCAGGGCATTGCCAAGGCTGCTTTCAGGCCCGAACAAGACCAGTTTGAACACTGGGGTTTCGGCGTTTTTCACTGCATCACTCCCTTTGCAGGTGGTGATGGTTGGACCGCAATCAGGAGTTATCGTGCAGAGGATCAAGGGTTACCACGCCCACGTTTATTACGACGCAGCGACCATGGAGCAGGCCCGTGAACTGTGCGAGGAGGCGGCGCGGCTGTTTCCCGTGACGATGGGGCGCATGCATCAGAAGCCGGTTGGGCCACACCCGGACTGGAGTTGCCAGCTGGCGTTCGGGCCTGAAGTGGTAGGGGTGGTTTTGCCTTGGTTGGCGCTTTACCGCAAGGGACTGGTGGTATTCATGCACCCGGAAACCGGGGATGAACTGGCGGACCACCGGGATCATGCGATCTGGATGGGGGCCGTGCGGCCATTGAAACTGTCGATTTTTGGTGGGTAATTCTATTGCCTGTGATGGCCTCTTCGCGGGCTTGCCCGCTCCCACAGGTCCTCCACAGTTCTCAGCATCTGTGTAGTCCCTGTGGGAGCGGGCAAGCCCGCGAAGCAGGCGACGCGGTTTAGCGGCGGGCGCCGCGCACGCCTTCAGCCAGTGCCGAGCACAGGCTCAATACATCACTCACCGCCTGGTCGGCACTTTTAGCCTGGGCGATCTTGTCGACCAGCGCCGAGCCCACCACCACACCATCCGCCAGGCGGGCAATGTTCGCAGCCTGCTCTGGGGTACGAATGCCAAAACCGACGCTGATAGGCAGGTCGGTATGCCGGCGCAGGCGGGCAATGGCTTCGGTCACGTGCTCGGTGGTCGCCGAGCCGGCACCGGTCACACCGGCCACCGACACGTAGTACACAAACCCGGAGCTGCGCTCCAGCACGCGCGGCAGGCGCGCATCGTCGGTGGTCGGGGTGGTCAGGCGGATGAAGTCGATGCCTGCAGCCTGGGCCGGGGTGGCCAGTTCGGCGTCATGCTCTGGCGGCAGGTCGACGATGATCAGGCCATCGACACCTGCTTCCTTGGCTTCAGCCACGAACGCGTCCACGCCAAAGCGGTGGATCGGGTTGTAGTAGCCCATCAGCACGATTGGCGTAGTGTGGTTATCCACACGGAATTCGCGAACCATCTGCAGGGTCCTGGCCAAGGTCTGGCCAGCTTCCAGGGCGCGCAGGGTGGCCAACTGAATGGCCACGCCATCGGCCATCGGGTCGGTGAACGGCATGCCCAGTTCGATCACGTCGGCACCGGCTGCCGGCAGCCCCTTGAGGATCTGCAGCGAGGCGTCGTAGCCCGGGTCGCCTGCGGTGACGAAGGTGACCAGTGCCGATCGGCCTTCGGCCTTCAGTTCGGCGAAGCGTTGTTCAAGACGGCTCATGCCTGTTTCTCCTGGGCGGCCATGTGGTTCATGACGGTTTGCATGTCTTTGTCGCCGCGGCCCGACAGGCACACGACCATCAGGTGGTCCTTGGGCAGCTTCGGTGCGCGCTTGATCGCTTCGGCCAGGGCGTGGGAGCTTTCCAGCGCCGGGATGATGCCTTCCAGACGGCAGCTGGCGTGGAACGCATCCAGCGCTTCGTCATCGGTAATGCTGACGTACTCGACGCGCTTCACTTCGTGCAGGTAGGCGTGCTCCGGGCCGATGCCCGGGTAGTCCAGGCCTGCGGAAATCGAGTGGGCGTCGGTGATCTGGCCGTCTGCATCTTGCAGCAGGTAGGTGCGGTTGCCGTGCAGTACGCCCGGTACCCCGCCGTTCAGGCTGGCAGCGTGCTTGTCGGTGTGCACGCCGTGGCCACCGGCTTCGACGCCGATGATCTGTACGCTTGGCTCTTCGAGAAACTCATGGAACAGGCCCATGGCGTTGGAACCACCACCGACGCAGGCAACCAGGCTGTCTGGCAGGCGGCCTTCCTTCTCTTGCAGCTGAGCGCGGGTTTCCTTGCCGATGATCGACTGGAAGTCGCGGACCATGGCCGGGTACGGGTGTGGGCCAGCGACAGTGCCGATCAGGTAGAAGGTGTCTTCGACGTTGGTGACCCAGTCGCGCAGGGCTTCGTTCATGGCGTCTTTCAGGGTGCCGGTACCGGCGGTAACCGGGACGATTTCGGCGCCCAGCAGCTTCATGCGGAACACGTTCGCCTGCTGGCGCTCGATGTCGGTGGCGCCCATGTAGATCACGCACGGCAGGCCGAAGCGGGCAGCGACGGTGGCGGTGGCCACGCCGTGCATGCCGGCGCCGGTTTCGGCGATCAGGCGCTTTTTGCCCATGCGCTTGGCCAGCAGCACCTGGCCGATGCAGTTGTTCACCTTGTGCGCGCCGGTGTGGTTGAGCTCTTCACGCTTGAAGAAGATCTTCGCACCGCCACAGTGCTCGGTCAGGCGCTCGGCGAAGTACAGCGGGTTGGGGCGGCCGATGTAGTCGCGCTGGAAGTAGGCCAGCTCTTCGAGGAACTTGGGGTCTGCCTTGGCCGCTTCGTATTCGCGGGCCAGGTCCAGCACCAGTGGCATAAGGGTTTCGGCCACGTAGCGGCCGCCGAACGAGCCGAACAGGCCATTGGCGTCGGGGCCGGGGCGGTATTGGGACTGGGTCATGGGGCGCTCCAGGGCGTAATGAATGAGTGATGGGCTTTACTCTAACCACGGCAAGCCCGGCTGAAAACCGATAAGATTGCGCAAACTTGTCAGAAAAACTCACAGGTAAAATGGCCCACGATCTCCCTCCCCTGAATGCCCTGCGCGCCTTCGAGGCCACCGCCAGGCTCAACAGCGTTAGCCAGGCGGCTGAAGCGCTGCATGTTACCCATGGCGCTGTCAGCCGGCAGATCAAGGTGCTTGAGGAGCACCTGGGGGTGGCGCTGTTCGTCAAGGACGGGCGTGGCATCAAACTCACAGATGCCGGTGTGCGTCTGCGCGAGGCCAGCGGTGAGGCCTTCGACCGGTTGCGCAGCGTGTGTACAGAACTCAGCCGCGATGTCAGCGAGGCGCCGTTTGTGCTGGGCTGCTCGGGGAGCCTGCTAGCGCGTTGGTTTATCCCCAGGCTTGGTCGCCTGAAGGCGGAATTGCCTGAGTTGCGCCTGCACTTGTCCGCAGGTGAAGGTGACCTCGACCCCCGTCGTCCAGGGCTCGATGCATTGCTGGTATACGCTGAACCCCCATGGCCGGCGGACATGCAGGTGCATGTGCTGGCTGAGGAGCGTATCGGGCCGGTGCTTAGCCCGCATTTTGCCGGCTTCGATCGCTTGCGAGATGCGCCCGCCAAAGCCCTGCTGGAGGAGGCCCTGTTGCATACCACCTCGCGGCCACAAGCATGGCCGACATGGGCTGGGCAACAGGGATTGGACCCGGCCGGGTTGCAGTACGGCCAGGCGTTCGAGCATTTGTACTATTTGCTGGAGGCTGCGGTTGCAGGCCTTGGGGTGGCCATCGCGCCACAGCCGCTGGTGGCTGATGACTTGAGGGCCGGGCGCCTCAGCGCGCCGTGGGGCTTTTCCCCTACCCGGGCAGCGCTGGCCTTGTGGGTGCCGCGGCGCGCCGCAGATGGGCGCGCCGAGCAGTTGGCGCAGTGGCTGCGCCGCGAATTGGAACGCCAGGCGGGTTAGTTGCGACGGGTCAGCAGATAGGCCGCCAGCAGGCCGAGGGCGCCAAGCGCCACGCCCGCTGTCGTAACCGGGTGCTCCTGTGCGTAATCACGGGTAGCAATACCGGTCTGGCGGGTGCGGGTCTTCACTTCCTCGTAAGCATCGCTGAGCAGGCTGCGCGAGTGTTTCAGCGCGCTTTCGGCGTTGCTGCGGATTGCCTTCACCGACTTCTGGGACTCTTCCGAGGCGTCATGCTTGAGGTTTTCCAGGCTTTTCAGAAGGCTTTCGATCTCCGCTTCCATGCTTTCCAGGGATGTTTTACGCAGCGAGTTGCGGTGCATGTTGACTCTCCTTTGCAGTATGGGCTGTAAGGTTGCGACCCTTGGCCCGCGCGAAAGTGCGATCGAACTTTCACCTTGGCGGACGGCTCGCAGGTAAACCAGGCCTACCCTGCTAGGCTGAATTTCACCGTTATCCAAGGAGCGTGAACATGACTGACCATCATACGTACAAGAAGATCGAACTGGTGGGATCCTCGCCAACCAGCATCGAAGACGCGATCAACAATGCCCTGGCAGAAGCCGGCAAGAGCATCAAGCACCTGGAATGGTTTGAAGTGGTCGATACCCGTGGGCATATTGAAGGCAACAAGGCCGCGCATTTTCAGGTCACGCTGAAGGTGGGCTTTCGTATCGCCAATAGCTGAAACACTGCCGGTCTGGATGATCCCGGCCTAATGGGGTATTCAGGAGAGGGGCGCCTTGGCGGGCGCCCTTTCTGATTTCATCTGCACAAGGAAAGCGATCGATGAACAAACTGATTCTGGCGCTGGGCCTGATGACATTGGCCGGTGGTGCGCTGGCGGCGGGCAAGCCGTGCGAAGAGCTGAAGGCAGAAATTGCCGCCAAGCTGGATGCCAAAGGGGTTACTGGCTACAAGCTGGAGGTCGTCAACAAGGGCGAGCCGGCCGGCAAGGTGATTGGTAGCTGCGAGGCGGGTACCAAAGAGATTGTGTACCGCCGCGGTTGATGCGTTTGCTTTTTCGCGGGCTCGCCCGCTCCCACAGGTAATACACAGGGTCAGGCACCCGTGCAGTCCTGTGGGAGGGGGCGAGCCCGCGAAGAAGGTCAGGCGGTCTTGAGGGCCTGCGCCAACAGCTCATAGGACCGGATCCGGTCCGCATGCTCATACAGGTCACAGGTAAAGATCAGCTCGTCCGCCCCGGTCTGCTCCAGCAGCACCTCCACCTTGGCCCTTACCTTCTGCGGGCTGCCGATCATCGCCAGGCCGAGGAAACTGCCTACCGTATCCCTCTCATGGGGCAACCACAGCCCATCCATGCTTTCTACGGGCGGCCTCTGCATCAGGCTCTGGCCGCGAATCAGCGCCAGGATGCGCTGGTACACCGAGGTTGCCAGGTATTCGGCCCTTTCGTCGGTTTCTGCCACCACCATGGGGATGCCCAGCATCACATACGGCTTGTCCAGTGTGGTCGAAGGCTTGAAATGATTGCGGTAAACGCGGATCGCCTCGTGCATGTAGCGCGGCGCAAAGTGTGAGGCAAAGGCATAGGGCATGCCGCGCATGCCCGCCAGCTGGGCGCTGAACAGGCTGGAACCGAGCAGCCACATCGGCACGTCAGTGTCGTGCCCCGGCACGGCGATCACTTTTTGATCATCGGTACGCGGGCCGAGGTAGCGCGACAGTTCCTCGACATCGTCCGGGAAGTCGTCCGGGCCGCCGGCACGGTCGCGGCGCAGGGCGTAGGCGGTCATCTGGTCCGAGCCCGGCGCACGGCCCAGGCCCAGGTCGATACGCCCCGGGTAGAGGCTGGCCAGGGTGCCGAACTGCTCGGCGATCACCAGCGGCGCGTGGTTGGGCAGCATCACCCCGCCAGAGCCTACGCGAATGGTCGAGGTGCCACCGGCCAGGTAGCCGATCAGCACCGACGTCGCCGAACTGGCGATGCCGTCCATGTTGTGGTGCTCCGCCACCCAGAAGCGGTTGTAGCCAAAACGCTCGACGTGTTGCGCCAGGTCCAGCGAGTTGCGCAGCGATTGCGCCGGGCCTGCATCGGCGCGCACGGGCACCAGGTCGAGGGTGGATATTTTCAGGTCACGCAGCTGCGTCATGGGAGCCTCCGCAAAGGTGGTTGGCCAGAGGCCTTTGTAACTCTGTATGGGCATATTCGGGGGATTCAATGTTTGCTGTGCGATTGGTCTGAACTTGCCGTAAGTGGCGGGCCTCTGAATCCATAACCACGTAACCGAATGACCAGGAGGCAGTATGAAAAAGACAGCATCGGCGATCTGGCAAGGTGGCTTGAAGGATGGCAAGGGCCTGCTTTCTACCGAAAGCGGCGCGCTCAAGCAGAACCCGTATGGCTTCAACACCCGTTTCGAGGGCACGCCTGGAACCAACCCGGAGGAGCTGATTGGCGCCGCGCATGCCGGCTGTTTCTCGATGGCGTTGTCGATGATGCTCGGTGAAGCAGGGCTGACTGCGGACCGGATCGACACCGCTGCCGAGGTGACGCTCGACAAGCTGCCGGATGGTTTTGCCATTACGGCCGTGCATCTTGTGCTCCGGGCCAAGGTACCGGGCGCGAGCGAGGCGCAGTTCCTGGAGATTGCCAACAAGGCCAAGGAAGGGTGCCCGGTGTCCAAGGTGCTGAACGCAAAAATCAGCCTGGATGCAGCGCTGGTGGGCTGAAGCGGCGCAACGGAGGCGGTTTGCTGTAGTCTAAACAGCGTCGGCAGCACGCTGCCTTTTCAGGAGCCGTTCCATGATTCGCGTAGCAATCGCCGTGTTGGCTTCTCTGGTCGCCACATCCACGTTGGCGGCGGTCAAGCCGTGCGAGGAACTGAAAGCCGAGATCGAGGCCAAGATCCAGGCTCAGGGTGTGCCGTCCTACACCCTGGAGATCGTGCCCAACAGTGAGGTCAAGGACCAGAATATGGTCGTCGGCACTTGCGATGGCGGGACGAAGAAGATCATTTACCAGAAGAATGATCGGTAGATTCGGGGCCGCTTTGCGGCCCATCGCAGCACAAGGGTGCTCCTACAAACGTACGCGATCCCTGTAGGAGCAGCCTTGTGCTGCGAATGGGCTGCAAAGCAGCCCCAGCTCACGGAATGCAGAACACGTTACTAGGCTCGTTCACCAGCACTTTGCGGCTGGCGTCGTACAGCAGCACCTGCGGCTCCATCACCGGCGCCCGCGCTTCCAGGCGATAGCGCTCGCCGGCCTTGAAGTCGTCAAAGCGCACGGTCAGGTAGCAGGTTCGGTCCCTGGGTTCGGACATGATGCCGCCCGAGTAGATTTCATAATCGAAGCGCACCACCAGTTCGTGCTTGCCGGGCGTTACCTGAAAGTAACGGCCGTCCTCCAGGCGCTTGCCATCGAGGCGGTCGGCCATGATCACGCGGCCGGGGGTCATGGTGTACAGATCAACCCAGGCCTGCTTGGGGTCGACGGGGGGCAAGGGGCTGGCGCAAGCCCCCAGTGCACTGAGGGCGATCAGCATCATGGGCTGGCGCATGGCAAAACTCCCACTTGCGATTTACAAGTAACAAGCATAGCGCCGTTTGTGCGGTTCAGGTGCGTTGGCAGCCTGCAGGCAAGCCTTGGCCGACCATTTTCTGCTGGTCGTCGTAGAGCTTGATCCAGGGGCGGAAGCCGATACTGCCAGCGTGCAGCTGATAGCGCTGCCCGGCGGCAAAGTCCTTGAAGCTCAGTTTGACCTGGCAGTCGCGCCACAAGGGCTCGTCGACCGGGCCGATATTGCTGGGTGTGACCGGGAACTGGTAGCGCACGGTCAGCTCGTGGCTGCCGGGCTGTACTTCGAAATAGCGGCTGTCGGCCCAGTCACGTTCATCGACCTGCACGGCGTCCAGCGAGGTGTTGTCGTAGGGGGTAAGGTCGATCCAGGCCTGATTCGGGTCCGGGGCCGGCAACGTGGAACAGGCGGATATCAGCAGCAGTGAACCGGCGACCAACAATGCACGCATGGCGAAACTCCCCCTTGGCGAGATAGTCTTGGAGCGAATTTGGCCTTGAGCGAGTCATACAGCCCGGATGCTTCGACTTTTTTTTATGCAGCGCTCAGGCCCTGGGGCACTCGACCGCGTTTTCACCCGTTTGGTTCCCCTGCTGGGGGCGCTCCTGCTGAACGGTTGCAGCAGCGTGGCCTACTATGGGCAGCTGGCCGAGGGCCAATTGCAGCTGCTGCGTGCGCGACAGCCAGTCGCGCAGGTGCTTGCCGACCCCACCACGTCACCGCAGTTACGCTCGCGCCTGGCGCACGCTGAACAGGCGCGGGTGTTCGCCAGCCAGCAGTTGAAACTGCCGGATAACCGCAGCTACCGGGTTTATGCCGACATTGGCCGGCCTTATGTGGTGTGGAATGTGTTTGCCACGCCCGAACTGTCGTTGCAGCCGGTGACGCACTGTTTCCCGATTGCGGGGTGCGTGGCCTATCGCGGCTACTACCAGCAAGGTGCGGCACGCGGGGCGGCGGCATTGATGCGCCAGGACGGCCTGGATGTGTATCTGGGGGGCGTGGAGGCGTATTCGACCCTTGGCTGGTTCGACGACCCGATCCTGTCGTCAATGGTCGGTTGGGGCGACGAGCGCCTGGCCACGCTCATCTTCCATGAACTGGCTCACCAGCGCTTCTATGTGCAGGACGATACCGAGTTCAACGAATCGTTTGCCTCCTTTGTCGAGCAGGAAGGCACCCGGCAATGGCGTGCAGCGCGTGGGCTTGCCGCTGTTGGCGAGGAGCAGGGGCAGCAGCGTGACCAGTTCATGAGGCTGGTGCTGGCCAGCCGTGAGCGGTTGCAGGCGATTTATGGCGGGCCGCTGGACGATGCGCACAAGCGGCTGGCCAAGCAGGCCGAGTTTGAGCGTTTGAGGCGTGAGTACCGGCAGGTGCGTGATGGCCAGTGGGGCGGTGACAAGCGTTATGACGCCTGGATTTATGGGCCGATGAGTAATGCCAAGTTGTTGCCGTTCGGGCTGTATGACCAGTGGGTGCCGGCGTTTGCGGCGGTGTTTCGTGAGGTGGGTGGGGATTGGCTTCGGTTTTATCAGCGGGTCGAGCAGCTGGGGCGGTTGCCGATTGAAGAAAGGAAAGCGGCGCTGCAGCGTCTGGTGGTTAGCCTGTGACATCTTGGGGCCGCTGCGCGACCCATCGTCGGCAAGCCAACTCCCACAGGGACCGCGCAAGGTTTGAATTTGATGCAGGACCTGTAGGCGCTGGCTTGCCGGCGATGGGCTGCAAAGCAGCCCCTAGGGCACTCAAGCCTTGATGAATGCCTGATGCATCTCGGCCAAGGTCGCAAAGTGGTAGGCCGGCTCTTCTGCCATCAGTTCTTCCTGGCTACCAAACCCATACCCCACCGCCACTGCCTGCAAGCCATTGCTGCGCGCGCCGATCAGGTCATGCTTGCGGTCCCCGATCATCAGGGTTTGCGCCGGGTCCAGCCCTTCTTCATCCAGCAGATGGCGAATCAGCTCGACCTTGTTGGTGCGGGTGCCGTCCAGTTCGCTGCCGTAGATCACCTTGAAGTGTTGGTCGAAGGCGAAGTGCCGGGCGATTTCGCGGGCAAATTCCCACGGTTTGGAAGTGGCGATGTACAGCGTGCGGCCCTGCCCGTTCAGGGCTTCGAGCAACTCCGGCACGCCCTGGAACACCAGGTTTTCGTACAGGCCGGTGACGCGGAAACGCTCCCGGTAGAAGTTCACCGCCTCCCAGGCCTTGGCTTCGTCGAAGCTGTAGAACTGCATGAAGGCCTGTAGCAAAGGCGGGCCGATGAAATGTTCGAGGCGGGCCAGGTCCGGCTCGTCGATGCCCAGTTTGGCCAAGGCATACTGGATCGAGCGGGTGATGCCCAGGCGGGGGTCGGTCAGGGTGCCGTCGAGGTCGAAGAGGATGTTTTGCTGATGCATTTGCGGGTTCCACTTTGAATGCTGCGTGGTCTTCTTCGCGGGTAAACCCGCTCCCACAGGGATATCACAGGGCCTGAGGCCGGCGCCGTACCTGTGGGAGCGGGTTTACCCGCGAAGCGGTCATTCCGGTTGGTCGTAGCCTTCGGCCAGGTGCTGGTCCTTGAGCTTTACGTAGTTGCCGGCGCTGTAGGAGAAGAACGCGCGCTCTTTGTCGTTCAGCAGCCGGGCCTGTTTCACCGGGCTGCCCATGTACAGGTAACCACTGACCAGGCGTTTGCCCGGCGGTACCAGGCTGCCGGCACCGATGATTACTTCGTCCTCGACGATGGCGCCATCCATGATGGTGCTGCCCATGCCGACCAGGATGCGGTTGCCCAGGGTGCAGCCATGCAGCATCACTTTGTGGCCGATGGTCACCTCGTCACCGATGATCAGCGGGAAACCGTCCGGGTTGAACGGGCCGGCGTGGGTGATGTGCAGCACGCTGGCGTCCTGCACGCTGGTGCGTGCGCCGATGCGGATGCGGTGCATGTCGCCGCGTACCACTGTCATCGGCCAGATCGAGCTGTCTTCACCGATCTCCACGTCGCCCAGCACCACTGCCGAGCGGTCGACGAAGGCACGTAGCCCAACTTTCGGAGTGTGTTGCTGGAAGCTTCGGATGGCCATGATAGCGTCTCTCATCTGTGCCGATAGGCAGGCTGCCTGCTGCGGTCGGCGTCGATTGTAATTAAGATGGGGCAGTGTTTCTTCTGCCAAGGTATCCAAACCGTGACTGCGAACAACCCGCTTCTGCAATCCCACGATCTGCCGCCCTTCTCGCAAATCCGTGCCGAACACGTGTTGCCGGCGATCGAAGCTATCCTGGCCGACAACCGTAAAGCCATTGCCGAGATCCTCGAAAAGCAGGGCAAGGCCCCTACCTGGGCTGGCCTGGTGCTGGCCATGGACGAACTGAACGACCGCCTGGGCGCTGCCTGGAGCCCGGTCAGCCACCTCAATGCGGTGTGCAACAGCGCCGAGCTGCGTGAAGCCTACGAGTCGTGCCTGCCTGCATTGAGCGCCTACTCGACCGAACTGGGTCAGAACCGCGCGCTTTTCGAAGCCTACCAGGCGCTGATCGATAGCCCCGAAGCCGCGGGCTTCGATGTGGCGCAAAAGACTATTCTCGAACACGCCCTGCGTGACTTCCGCCTGTCGGGTATCGACCTGCCGGCGGACAAGCAGCAGCGCTACGCCGAAGTGCAAAGCAAGCTCAGCGAGCTGGGCAGCCGCTTCTCCAACCAGCTGCTCGACGCCACCCAGGCCTGGACCAAGCACGTTACCGACGAAGCCGCACTGGCCGGCCTGACCGATTCGGCCAAGGCGCAGATGGCTGCCGCTGCCCAGGCCAAGGGCCTCGACGGCTGGCTGATCACCCTGGAATTCCCCAGCTACTACGCCGTGATGACCTACGCCAGCGACCGCGCCCTGCGCGAAGAGGTGTACGCCGCCTACTGCACCCGCGCCTCGGACCAGGGCCCGAATGCCGGCCAGTTCGACAACGGCCCGGTCATGCAGGAAATTCTCGACCTGCGCCAGGAACTGGCTGCGTTGCTGGGTTACAAGAACTACGCCGAGCTGAGCCTGGCCACCAAGATGGCCGAGTCCAGCGATCAGGTGTTGAGCTTCCTGCGGGACCTGGCCAAGCGTTCCAAGCCGTTTGCCGCCCAGGACCTGGAGCAGCTGAAGGCCTATGCCGCCGAACAGGGCTGCCCTGAACTGGCCAGCTGGGACGCCGGCTACTTTGGCGAGAAGCTGCGCGAGCAGCGCTACAGCGTGTCGCAGGAAGCCCTGCGCGCCTACTTCCCGATCGACAAGGTGCTGGGCGGCCTGTTCAGCATCGTGCAGCGCCTGTACGGCATCGAAATCGCCGAGCTCAAGGGCTTCGACAGCTGGCACCCGGATGTGCGCCTGTTCGAGATCAAGGAAAACGGCCAGCATGTCGGCCGCTTCTTCTTCGACCTTTACGCCCGCGCCAACAAGCGCGGCGGTGCGTGGATGGACGGCGCCCGCGACCGTCGTCGCACTGCCGGTGGCGAGCTGCAGAGCCCGGTGGCCAATCTGGTGTGCAACTTCACCCCGGCCGCACCCGGCAAGCCTGCACTGCTGACCCACGATGAAGTCACCACCCTGTTCCACGAATTCGGCCACGGCCTGCACCACCTGCTGACCCGCATCGAGCATGCCGGTGTTTCCGGTATCAACGGCGTGGCCTGGGACGCGGTCGAGTTGCCAAGCCAGTTCATGGAAAACTGGTGCTGGGAGCCGGAAGGCCTGGCGCTGATCTCCGGCCACTACGAAACCGGCGCGGCCCTGCCCCAGGACCTGCTGGACAAGATGCTGGCGGCGAAGAACTTCCAGTCGGGCATGATGATGGTGCGCCAGTTGGAGTTCTCGCTGTTCGACTTCGAGCTGCACGCCAGCCATGGCGACGGTCGCAGCGTACTGCAGGTGCTCGAAGGCGTGCGTGACGAGGTGTCGGTCATGCGCCCACCGGCGTACAACCGCTTCCCCAACAGCTTTGCGCACATTTTTGCGGGCGGTTATGCGGCGGGCTACTACAGCTACAAGTGGGCTGAAGTGCTGTCGGCTGACGCGTTCTCGCGCTTCGAGGAAGAAGGTGTGCTGAATGCCGAGACCGGGCGTGCCTTCCGCGAGGCTATCCTGGCCCGTGGCGGTTCGCGCGAGCCGATGGTGCTGTTTGTCGACTTCCGTGGCCGTGAGCCTTCCATCGATGCGCTGCTGCGCCATAGTGGTCTTACCGAAGGCGCTGCGGCGTGAGCGAGGTAGTTGTGAACAAGACCAAGAAACGCTTCATTGCCGGGGCGGTATGCCCCGCGTGCAGCGAGCCCGACAAGCTGATGATGTGGAGCGAAGATGACGTACCGCACCGCGAGTGCGTCGCCTGCGGGTTCACCGACACCCTCAACGAGCAGGGCTTGTCGGTGCCCAAGGAGCTCGGCACCCGGGTCAACCACCTGGCGCCCAAGGCGGCGCCGGCCAAGGTCCAGACGGTGCAGTTCTTCCCTAATCCGAAGCTGAAGAAACCGACAGAGTAAGCACTGGCTGTCGGATCAGAGGCGCTGGTGGATTCATGGTAGCTGCGATACTGTATGTAAATACAGTATAGGGGTTAGCCATGAATCCTCCAGCACCACTAAAGGGCCGTGGCACGGCGCACAATCCGCACAACCGTTTTGCCCCCAACCATTCGGTGGTCGAGGACGACGGCTGGTATCAGGAAGTGCCGCAGACCCAGGGCACCGAAGTGCGCAGCGAGACGGCGAAGTCGGTCATCTCCCGCAATACCTCGCCCGACCTGCCCTTCGACCGCTCCATCAACCCCTATCGCGGCTGCGAGCATGGCTGCATCTACTGCTATGCCCGCCCTTCCCATGCCTATTGGGACCTCTCCCCCGGCCTGGATTTTGAAACCAAGCTGATCGCCAAGACCAATGCCGCCGAAGTGCTTGCGCAACAGCTGAGCAAGCCGGGTTACGTGTGCGCGCCGATCAACCTGGGCTCCAATACCGACCCGTACCAGCCGATCGAGCGGGAGCAGTTGCTGACCCGGCGGCTGCTGGAAGTGTTGCTGCGTTTTCGTCACCCGGTGACCATCGTGACCAAAGGTTCGCTGGTGTTGCGCGACCTCGACCTGCTGGCCGAAATGGCCCGGCAACGTTTGGCGCGGGTAATGATCAGCCTGACCACGCTGGACGACGACCTCAAGCGGGTTCTGGAACCGCGGGCGGCGTCACCCAGTGCCCGGTTGAGGGCCATCCGCGTGTTGCGCGAGGCGGGTGTGCCGGTGGGTGTGTTGTGTTCGCCGATGATTCCGATGATCAACGACAGTGAGCTGGAGCGTTTGCTGGAGGCTGCCAGGGAGGCGGGCGCACAGAGCGCGGCCTACATGATGCTGCGCCTGCCACTGGAGGTGGCGCCGCTGTTCGAGCAGTGGCTGCAGGACCATTACCCGCAACGGGCGGCCCATGTGTTGAGCCTGATCCGCCAGAGCCGGGGCGGCGAGCTGTATGACAGCCGGTTTGGTGCGCGCATGCGCGGTGAAGGGGTATTTGCCGAGCTGTTGGCACAACGGTTTGCCAAAGCCATGAAGCGGCTGGATTTTGAAGGGCGCGAGGCGCAGACGCTGGACTGCTCTGCCTTCTGCCCGCCCAATGGGCAGATGGCCCTGTTTTGATTTTGAAAAGATCACGGTTTTTGTGGGAGCGGGCAGCTTGCAGGTCTCAGGTCCCCAAATGGGGCCCATTGCCAGCCCTCAATACAACTAATCCGAGTTAATAATTGCGCTAATACATATTGGCAGTTGATGTTTTTTTGCTATTATCCAGAACCCGCCTTTTATATCTGGAACGCCCGTTCTAGAGCCTTCGAATTAAGTTTCAGTTAAGTTTTCCCCGCTAGCGTAGGAAATCAGTCCACACCGACTGTGATCTATGGCCCGTGCGTGTCATCTAAAACCCTGCATAGCCAGAATCTTTCACCGGTAAAATGGATTTACCAACACACCGTCAAGAGGATGAATCATGCCCGTCAAGGACCCATCCAAGGTCGTTCCGGAGGTACCCGCTGAGGGCGCCGATGCCGCCCTGAAGCACATCGTCGACGGCTTCCTGCGCTTTCACCATGACGTCTTCCCCGAACAGCAAGAGCTGTTCAAGAAGCTCGCCACTGCGCAAACGCCGCGTGCCATGTTCATCACCTGCGCCGACTCGCGCATCGTCCCCGAGCTGATCACCCAGAGCTCGCCCGGCGACCTGTTCGTAACCCGTAACGTGGGTAACGTGGTACCGCCCTACGGTCAGATGAACGGCGGCGTTTCCAGCGCCATCGAATACGCCGTGCTTGCGCTGAAAGTGCACCACATCATCGTCTGTGGACATTCCGACTGTGGCGCCATGCGTGCAGTACTCAACCCGCAATCGCTGACCAAGATGCCGACTGTTTCCGCCTGGCTGCGCCATGCCGAAGTGGCGCGTACCGTGGTCGAGAACAACTGCTCGTGCGGTACCGAACACGAAACCATGCAGGTGCTGACCAAGGAAAACGTGATCGCCCAGTTGCATCACCTGCGCACCCACCCTTCGGTTGCCTCGCGCCTTGCAGCCGGTGAGCTGTTCATTCATGGCTGGGTTTACGACATCGAAACCAGCAAGATCGAAGCTTATGACGCCATCAGCGACAGCTTCCTGCCCCTGGCTGCTGGCGAGCCGGTCCCCTGCGCTACTCCGAGAGGCCGCTACTAAGCGACCCATCCACCGCTAGAACCTTGATAGCCGGCTGCACCCTATGGGGTGTGGCGCGGCCTTCGGCTGCCTTGAATTCCCTGACTGCCTTGCCGGCAAGCCCGCTGGCGGCCCGCGCTTGCGCGCTCGTCAGGGGCAAACGTGCCCACGGCCAGAGGAATGGCCGTGCGACAGAGAAAGGAGAAACACGGTGAACATTACACAGTTGAAAGCGGCCCTGCCGCGTGAGTTGCTGGCGTCGGTGGTGGTCTTTCTGGTGGCCCTGCCGTTGTGCATGGGTATCGCGATAGCCTCGGGCATGCCGCCGGCCAAGGGCCTGATTACCGGCATTATCGGCGGCATTGTGGTGGGTTTCCTCGCCGGTTCGCCGTTGCAGGTCAGCGGCCCAGCCGCCGGCCTGGCGGTACTGGTGTTCGAGCTGGTGCGCCAGCATGGCATGGCCATGCTTGGGCCGATCCTGTTGCTGGCCGGGCTGCTGCAGTTGCTGGCCGGGCGCCTGCGCCTGGGTTGCTGGTTTCGTGTCACTGCGCCAGCGGTGGTGTACGGCATGTTGGCGGGGATTGGCGTGCTGATCGTGTTGTCGCAGGTGCATGTGATGTTCGACACGGCGCCGCAGCCTTCCGGGTTGCAGAACCTGCTGGAATTCCCGTCCACCGTTGCCGCAGCCCTGCCACAGGAAAACGCAGGCTCCGGCTGGATGGCCGGTGCGCTGGGCCTGGGCACCATCGCCATCATGTGGGGCTGGGAACGCCTGCGACCGCAGCGGCTGCGCTTCGTCCCTGGCGCCCTGCTGGGTGTTGCCGCCATGACTGCCATCAGTATGTGGCTGGCCTTGCCGGTAAACCGCGTGCAGGTGCCGGCAGACCTGTCCGAGGCCATCGACTGGCTCCGCCCGGCAGACCTGATGCATTTGGCCGACCCTACCCTGCTGGTCGCTGCCTTTGCCCTGGCCTTCATCGCCAGCGCCGAAACCTTGCTCTCGGCCGCCGCGGTAGACCGAATGCACAGCGGCCAGCGTTCGGACTTTGACCGTGAACTGTCGGCTCAAGGTATCGGCAACATGCTCTGTGGCGTGCTGGGCGCGCTGCCGATGACGGGTGTGATCGTGCGCAGCTCGGCCAATGTGCAGGCGGGGGCGCAGACGCGGGCATCGGCAATCTTCCACGGCCTGTGGCTGTTGGCCTTCGTGGTGGTGTTGAGCAGCGTGCTGCAGCAGATTCCGGTGGCGAGCCTGGCGGGTGTGCTGGTGTTTACCGGGGTCAAGCTGGTCGACTTCAAGGCATTTCGTGGCCTGGGCCGTTATGGTCGCATGCCGATGTTCACCTATGCGGCGACGGCGCTGGCCATCATCTTCACCGACCTGCTGACCGGTGTGCTGCTGGGCTTTGCCCTGACCCTGCTGAAGCTGGCGTTCAAGGCAGCGCGGCTGAAGATCAACCTGGTGAGCCTCGCCAAGGATGGTCACATGGAACTGCGCCTCAGTGGCGCGGCCACGTTCCTGAAGGTGCCGGCGCTGACCCAGGTGCTGGATACCGTACCCGCGGGCACCACGTTGCATGTGCCGTTGGGCAACCTGAGCTACATCGACCACTCGTGCCTTGAGCTGCTGGAGGACTGGAACCGCAGTAATGCGGCCAATGGGTCGCGGTTGTTGATCGAGCAGCGGCGCCTGAAGCGGCGGATCGAGGGACGGTTGCGGACTACGGCGGGGGTTGGTACCTGATATCGGTCCTGAACAGGGTGATTTTTGTAGGAGCGGCCTTGTGCCGCGAAAGGGCCGCGCAGCGGCCCCAAGGTTTCACAGTTGAGATTGCTGGGGCTGCTTTGCAGCCCTTTCGCGGCACAATGCCGCTCCTACAGGGATCTCACAGGGCTCTGGATTCAGGCTGGCTGACCTAGCTCCACACCCAGCTGTCGCGACAGGCAAGGCCAGCGCTTCCACGCCTCGCCGGTTGCCGGGCTGCTCAGCTTTTCGCGGTAAGCCTCCACCGATTCCACCGCAAAGCTTTCATCATTGAGCATTTCGTCAACCGAGTGGTGCACCACTTCATCTAGCTGGTTGGCAAAGCTCTCGCCAATCAGCTGGTGGGCAATCAGGTTGGCGACCGTGGTGTCGACCGGGATCAGCGGCTGCTGGAAGTGGCGGATGTACAGGTCATTCACCTCTTCCACCAGGCGGTGCGCCAGGTAGGCCTCATCCAGTAGGCAGTCCAGGCCTACATGCCCTTGCATCACGCTGGGCGGCTGCAGGAAGTAGGCCTCGGCAATTTTCAGTACAGGTTTGATCTGCGATTCGATCCCGGCTTCGCGGGCGACCGCGTGGGCGGCCTCCAGCAGTTCCGGAACCTGATCGATGTAGGCGCTGACGAAGCGCGCCAAAGTACCCTGGGCGTCCTGCTCAGGCAGTTGGATCGAGGGGTGCAGATGGGGCAGTTGCAGCTCGAGACGCTGTTTCAATTGGCCGGTCTGGCCTTCATGTTGATGGGCTTGGCTTACCTGCTCGCGTACAGCAGCGATGTTCATGACAACTCCAGGGACATTACGTTTCAAACGGAAGACACTAAATTAGCTCGGTATACAGAATACCTAAGACGCATTTGTTATAAGCGGCGCAAACGTGTGCGCTCTCAGGTATATGGGAGTGCCATTATTGCGCCACACCCTATCAAGCGCGCGGTTTTCAGACCATTCAGTCATTTCGTGAAGTTCATTTCACAGGCTTCATTGCGTGCCATTGGTCGCTGTCTATACTCCCGTTGAACGTGATTCGTTGATGAGGCCCGACTGCTTTTGCAGGGGCTCGGTCGTCGAAGCCAGGCAGTCTTGACCGCCGTTCCCTCTTGCCGCAGGCCACGCCTCCGGGACAACAAGAATTAGAAGGGGAACCCGCAATGATGCGACATCCACATGTCTGGATGGGCCTCCTGTTGTGGTCGGTTTTTGGTCAGGCCAACGCCGCCTGGACCGTGAACATGCACCCGGGGGCGACGGAGGTTTCCAACGCCGTCTTCGACCTGCATATGACCATCTTCTGGATCTGCGTGATCATCGGCGTAGTTGTATTCGGCGCGATGTTCTGGTCCATGGTCGTCCACCGCCGCTCCACTGGCCAGCAGGCCGCGCATTTCCACGAGCATACCTGGGTGGAAATCATGTGGACCGTGGTGCCCTTCCTGATTCTGGTGGTGATGGCCATCCCGGCCACCAAGACCCTGATCGACATCTACGACGCCAGCGAGTCGGACATCGACATCCAGGTCACTGGCTACCAGTGGAAGTGGCACTACAAATACCTGGGCCAGGATGTGGAGTTCTTCAGCAACCTGGCCACCCCCACCGATCAGATTCACAACAAGGCCCCCAAGGACGAGCATTACCTGCTCGAAGTCGACCAGCCGCTGGTGCTGCCGGTGGGCGCCAAGGTGCGCTTCCTGGTGACTGCCGCCGACGTCATCCACTCCTGGTGGGTGCCGGCCTTCGCGGTCAAGCGCGACGCCATCCCCGGCTTTGTCAACGAAGCCTGGACCCGTATCGAAAAGCCCGGCATCTACCGCGGCCAGTGCACCGAGCTGTGCGGCAAGGACCACGGCTTCATGCCGGTAGTGGTGGAGGTCAAGTCCAAGGCCGACTACGACACCTGGCTGGGCGAGCGCAAGGCTGAAGCCGCCAAGCTCAAGGAACTGACCAGCAAGGAGTGGACCCTGGAAGAGCTGGTGGAACGTGGCGACAAGGTCTACCACACCACCTGCGTGGCCTGTCACCAGGCCGAAGGCCAGGGCCTGCCGCCGATGTTCCCGGCGCTCAAGGGCTCGAAGATCGCCACCGGGCCGAAGGAAGGCCACCTGAGCATTGTCTTCCACGGCAAGCCCGGTACCGCCATGGCGGCGTTCGGCAAGCAGCTCTCGGAAGTCGACATTGCCGCCGTTGTCACCTACGAACGCAACGCCTGGGGCAACAACAAGGGCGACATGGTCACGCCGAAGGACGTGCTGGCGCTGAAGCAGGCAGAAGCCAAGTGAACCGGGTTACTCGCGGCAATCAATGGGTTGCAGGAGACAGGACATGAGCACAGTGATCGACGACCACGCCCACGGCCATGAGCACGCCCACGGCCCGGCCAAGGGCTTGATGCGCTGGGTACTGACCACCAACCATAAAGACATCGGCACGATGTACCTGTGGTTCAGCTTCATCATGTTCCTGCTTGGCGGCTCGTTCGCCATGGTGATCCGCGCCGAGCTGTTCCAGCCTGGCCTGCAGATCGTGGAGCCAGCCTTCTTCAACCAGATGACCACCATGCACGGCCTGATCATGGTGTTTGGCGCGGTGATGCCGGCCTTCGTCGGCCTGGCCAACTGGATGATCCCGTTGATGATCGGCGCGCCTGACATGGCCCTGCCGCGCATGAACAACTTCAGCTTCTGGCTGCTGCCGGCAGCCTTCCTGCTGTTGGTCTCGACCCTGTTCAGCCCGGGTGGCGGGCCGAACTTCGGCTGGACCTTCTACGCCCCGCTGTCGACTACCTACGCCCCCGCCAGCGTCACCTTCTTCATCTTCGCCATCCACCTGATGGGTATCAGCTCGATCATGGGCGCGATCAACGTGATTGCCACCATCCTCAACCTGCGTGCGCCTGGCATGACCCTGATGAAGATGCCGCTGTTTGTCTGGACCTGGCTGATCACGGCCTTTCTGCTGATTGCGGTGATGCCGGTGCTGGCCGGTGTGGTGACCATGATGCTGATGGACATTCACTTCGGCACCAGTTTCTTCAGCGCGGCCGGGGGCGGTGACCCGGTGCTGTTCCAGCACGTGTTCTGGTTCTTCGGCCACCCCGAGGTGTACATCATGATCCTGCCGGCCTTTGGTGCGGTCAGCTCGATCATTCCGGCGTTCTCGCGCAAGCCGCTGTTCGGCTACACCTCGATGGTGTACGCCACCGGCGCAATTGCATTCCTGTCGTTCATCGTCTGGGCCCACCACATGTTCGTGGTCGGCATCCCGGTAGTCGGTGAGCTGTTCTTCATGTACGCCACCATGCTGATTGCCGTGCCCACCGGCGTGAAGGTGTTCAATTGGGTCAGCACCATGTGGGAAGGCTCACTCACCTTCGAAACGCCGATGTTGTTCGCCATCGCCTTCGTCATCCTGTTTACCATCGGCGGCTTCTCCGGGCTGATGCTGGCCATCGCCCCGGCGGACTTCCAGTATCACGACACCTACTTCGTGGTGGCGCACTTCCACTACGTGCTGGTGCCCGGGGCAATCTTCGGCATCTTCGCCTCGGCGTACTACTGGCTGCCGAAATGGACCGGCCACATGTACGACGAAACCCTTGGCAAGCTGCATTTCTGGCTGTCGTTCATCGGCATGAACATGGCCTTCTTCCCCATGCACTTCGTAGGGCTGGCCGGCATGCCGCGGCGCATCCCGGACTACAACCTGCAGTTCGCCGACTTCAACATGGTGTCGTCCATCGGCGCGTTCATGTTCGGCGCCACGCAGATCTTCTTCCTGTTCATCGTCATCAAGTGCATCCGCGGCGGGGCGCCGGCACCGGCCAAGCCCTGGGATGGCGCCGAGGGCCTGGAGTGGTCGATCCCCTCACCTGCGCCCTACCACACCTTCCAGACACCCCCGGAAGTGAAATAGGAAACCCGCCATGAACGGCCTGTCGCTGAAACGCCTGGTAACGCGCCTGCTGATGCTGACGGTGGTGATGTTCGCCTTCGGCTTCGCCCTGGTGCCGATCTACGACGTGATGTGCAAGGCCTTCGGCATCAACGGCAAGACCGGAGGGCAATACGAGGGCAGCCAGGTCAGTGACCCGTCGCGTTCGGTGCGGGTGCAGTTCATGTCGACCAATGCCAGCGACATGGTCTGGGACTTCTACTCCACGGCTGACCAACTGGAGGTCAACCCGGGGGCGGTGAACCAGATGATCTTCGTCGCGCACAACCCGACCGACCGACCCATGAGCGCGCAGGCGATACCCAGCATCACCCCGGCCGAGGCCGCAGCGTACTTCCACAAGACCGAGTGCTTCTGCTTTACCCAGCAGGTGCTGCAGCCCGGCGAACGCATCGAGATGCCCGTGCGCTTCATCGTCGACCGCGACCTGCCGGCCAGCGTGAAGCACCTGACACTGGCCTACACCTTGTTCGACATCACCGCTCGCCACCCGCCGGTCGCGCATGTCGCGGCCCAGGACGTCCAGGGCGCCCGTTAAGGGAAGGAGAACAGCAATGGCAAGTCATCAGCACTACTACGTACCGGCGCAGAGCAAGTGGCCGATCATTGCCACCATCGGCATGTTCATCACGGTGTTCGGCCTGGGCACCTGGTTCAACGACATGAAGGCCGGCCACCCGGAATCGCACGGGCCGCTGATCTTCTTCGTGGGTGCGTTGTTTCTGGCCTACATGCTGTTCGGCTGGTTTGGCGCAGTGGTCAAGGAGAGCCGGGCCGGGTTGTACAGCCCGCAACTGGACCGCTCGTTCCGCTGGGGCATGAGCTGGTTCATCTTTTCTGAAGTCATGTTCTTCCTGGCCTTCTTCGGTGCGCTGTTCTACGTGCGCGTCCTGGCAGGGCCGTGGCTGGGTGGCGACGGGGCCAAGGGTGTTGCACACATGCTGTGGCCCACGTTCGAATTCACCTGGCCGCTGCTGCACACGCCCGACCCGAAGCTGTTCCCGCCGCCCAAGGAAGTGATCGACCCGTGGCACCTGCCGCTGATCAACACCATCTTGCTGGTCAGTTCCAGTGTGACCATCACCATTGCCCACCACGCCCTGCGCCGTGATCACCGCGGGCCGCTGAAATTCTGGATGGCCCTGACCATCCTGCTGGGGCTCAGCTTCATTGCATTGCAAGCCTTCGAGTATCACGAAGCCTATACCAAGCTGGGGCTGACGTTGGGGTCGGGGATCTATGGCGCGACGTTCTTCATGCTCACCGGGTTCCACGGTGCCCACGTGACCTTGGGCACGATCATCCTGATCGTGATGTTCGTGCGCATCTTGCGCGGGCATTTCAACCCCGAGAAACACTTCGGGTTCGAGGCAGCCAGCTGGTATTGGCACTTCGTCGACGTGGTGTGGGTGGGGTTGTTCATCTTTGTGTATGTGCTGTAGGGCCAATCGCCGGCAAAACGAGTGCAGTTTCAGAAGGGCGCGTGTGAAACCAGCTGACCGCTGAGCAAACCCCAGGCGACCAGGGCAATGGTCAGGGCCGCCAGGGTCACCCGCACGGTCAGAGCCTTCAGCAGACGCGTCGAGTTTTCGTCGTCCTTGACCAGAAACACCAGGCCACTGAACAGGCTGGCAATCGTGGCCAACAGCATCAGGACAATCGCGGCCTTGAGCATGGCGCTACTCCCGGGGGATGCGGTGATGTGGATAAGTATAGCGAGGCGCCCGTGAGGCCGTTTCGCCCAGGCTGGGTACCGACCCTGGTGGTGCTTGCACTGCTGCCGGGGCTGGTTGCGCTCGGCTGCTGGCAACTCGGCCGCGCCGAGGAGAAGCGCGCGCTATTGGCCACCTATGCCGAGCGGCGCATCGAGGCGCCGATCACCACCGCCCAGCTCGCATCAAGCGACGACAATGCGTTTCGCCGCGTGCACCTGTACGGCCGCTTCGACGCCGAGCACAGCGTATTGCTGGACAACCGCATGCGCGATGGCCAGGCCGGTGTCGAACTCCTGCAACCCTTCCATGACCAGGCCAGTGGCCAGTGGCTACTGATCAACCGCGGCTGGCTGCCATGGCCAGACCGCCGTGTGCCGGTGCATTTCGATACCCCTGCACACGCCATGGCACTGGACGCTTCGGTGTATGTATCGCCGGGGAGCACGTTCCAGCTGCATCCCGACCCTGAAGGCGGCCAATGGCCGCACCTGCTCACTGCCGTTGATGCCGCGCAGCTATGGCCGGCGCTGGGCCGTGGAGGCTTTGCCCATGAGTTGCGCCTGGAGCCCGGCCCGGCGGCCTATCGCCTGGACTGGCCGGTTGTCGCCATGGGCCCGGAAAAACACCTGGCCTACGCCGTGCAGTGGTTTGCCCTGGCGGGTGCACTGGTTCTGCTTTACCTCTATTTCGGCTGGCACCACAACAAGGAGAAACGCCATGGCCACCGCCACTCCACTGGACGTGCCTGAACGTAGCAAACCCAGAGCCCGCGGGCGTTTGCAGCTTTTGCTGATCCTGCTGGTAGTGCTCGGGCCGATGATTTTGGCCACCAGCATGTACAAGCTGAAGTTCTGGGTGCCGGAGGGCCGCAGCTACCACGGCGATATGATCGGCAACGGTGAGAGCCGCACTGATATCGGCGTGTCAGGCGAGGACGAGCGTTGGCAATTGTTGGTCAGCGCCCCCGAAGCCTGTGCCGAGGACTGCCAGCGCCTGGTGTACCTCGCCCGGCAGATCCAGGTGGGCCTGGGCCGCGACGCCAGCCGTGCCAGCCATGCACTGGCCACCGCCCAGCCGCTGAGCGCCGACTACCAGGCGCTGCTGAGCCGCGAGTATCCGCAGCTGCAACGCTACCCGCTGGATGCCCCGCGCTACTTGCAGAAGGTGGGCGAGCCTGGCCCGCAACTGTGGATCGTCGACCCCCACGGCAACCTGGTGCTGCGTTACGACGGCAAGGCCAACGGCAAGCATGTGCTGGATGACCTGCGCCACCTGCTCAAGCTGTCCAACATCGGCTAGGAGCCTGCCATGGCCAGACCTGGATTCCGCATTGCTGTGTTCGCCACCCTGTTGGCACTGCTGGTCGTCCTGCTGGGTGCCTACACCCGCCTGACCCACGCCGGCCTCGGCTGCCCCGACTGGCCGGGTTGCTATGGCTTCATCAGCGTGCCCAAGAGCGAGGCCCAGCTTGCCCATGCCGAGCTGCACTTCCCCGATCACCCGGTGGAAGAGGCCAAGGGCTGGGCGGAAATGGTCCATCGCTATTTCGCCGGTACCTTGGCCATGGTGATTGCCCTGCTCGCCTTCCAGGCGCTGCGTCGGCATGCCCGCGATGGCCAGCCTTACCGCCTGCCGGTGCTGTTGCTGGGTGTGGTGCTGGCCCAGGCGGCTTTCGGCATGTGGACGGTCACCCTGAAGCTGTGGCCGCAGGTGGTCACGGCGCATTTGCTGGGCGGCTTCACCACCCTGAGCTTGCTATTCCTGTTGTCACTGCGTCTATCCCGGGCCTTTGCGCCCTTGCCGAAACTGCCACTGAGCCTGCGGCGGATCGCTGCGCTGGCGCTGTTGGTGGTGGTCGGCCAGATCGCCCTGGGCGGCTGGGTCAGTGCCAACTATGCAGCGGTCGCCTGCATTGACCTGCCGACCTGTCACGGCCAGTGGTGGCCAGCGGCGGACTTCAGCAATGGCTTCCACCTGACCCAGCACGTCGGCCCCAATTACCTTGGCGGGCAACTGGACAGTGATGCCCGCACGGCCATCCACATCAGCCACCGCCTGGGCGCGCTACTGGTCACCTGCGTGCTGCTGATGCTCAGTTGGAAGCTGTACCGCTGTGGCCTCCCCGGCCTGGCGCGGCTGGTGCTGCTGGCGCTGGCCCTGCAAGTGGGCCTGGGCATCAGCAACGTGGTATTCCACCTGCCGCTGGCGGTAGCGGTTGCGCACAATGCCGGCGGAGCGCTGTTGCTGTTGAGCATGGTGCTGGTGAACTACCGCATTCGAGTGGTCGACAAGGTTCGCGTGGGTGTCGGCCAAGGTTGGCGCCTGCGTCCGGTGGCCGGCGTGGGCATTTCCCATCACATGAGGAACGACTCGTGGCGACGCTTCTGAGCGCACGACGGGCCAGCTGGCGCGATTACCTGGAGCTGACCAAGCCCAAGGTGGTGGTACTGATGCTGATCACTGCGCTGGCCGGCATGTTCCTGGCCACACGGGCGGGGGTCGGCTGGAGCGTGCTGCTGTTCGGCAACCTGGGCATCGGCCTGTGCGCTGGCGCTGCGGCGGTGGTGAACCATGTGGTAGACCGGCGCATCGATGCGCTGATGGCCCGCACACACAAGCGGCCGCTGGCCCAAGGCCGGGTCGAGCCGCTACCGGCCTTGCTGTTTGCACTGGCGTTGGCGCTGCTGGGCATGGCCCTGCTGCTGGCGTTCACCAACGCGCTCACCGCCTGGCTGACCCTGGCTTCGCTGCTGGGTTATGCGGTGCTCTACACCGGCTTTCTCAAGCGTGCCACGCCACAGAACATCGTCATCGGCGGCCTGGCCGGCGCCGCCCCGCCGTTGCTCGGCTGGGTGGCGGTAAGCGGCCATGTCAGCGCCGAACCCTTGCTGCTGGTGCTGATCATTTTCGCCTGGACCCCGCCGCACTTCTGGGCGCTGGCCATCCACCGCAAGGAAGAGTACGCCAAGGCCGATATCCCGATGCTGCCGGTGACCCATGGCGAGCGCTACACCAAGCTGCATATTTTGCTGTACACCCTGATTCTGCTGGCGGTGAGCCTGCTGCCCTATGCCATCCACATGAGCGGCCCACTGTACCTGGCTTGTGCCCTGGCCTTGGGGCTGCGCTTCCTGCAATGGGCCTGGGTGTTGTACCGTGGCAGCCGGCCGCACGCGGCGATCGGCACCTTCAAGTACTCTATCGGCTACCTGTTCGCGCTGTTCATCGCGTTGCTCCTCGACCACTACCTATTGCTGAACCTATGACCCGAACCCAGAAAACCGTCTTCATCCTCGTCGCCCTGGTCGCGTTGATCCTGGGCCTTACCGTCAACAAGGTGCTCAATGGCCGCGACCAGCCCAACCCCGCCGAGCTGATCGACGCCGGCATTATCCTGCTGCCACAGAGCCGCACCGTGGCTGACGTGACCATGACCAACCAGGACGGGCAGCCGGTACAGCTGGATGACCTGAAAGGCAAATGGTCGCTGTTGTTCTTCGGCTACACCTACTGCCCGGACATCTGCCCGACCACCCTGGCCCAGTTGCGCCAGGTGAAGAGCGAGCTGCCCAAGGAAGCCGTCGACCGGCTGCAGGTGGTGTTGGTGAGTGTGGACCCGAACCGCGATACGCCGAACCAGCTGAAGCAGTACCTGGGCTATTTCGACAAGGACTTTGTCGGGGTGGCGGGATCGATCGAAGATACCCAGAAGCTGGCCAATGCCTTGAGCATTCCGTTCATTCCGGCGGATACCAGCAAACCGGGGTATACCGTGGATCACAGCGGCAACCTGGCGGTAGTCGGGCCAGATGGGCGTCAGCGCGGGTTCATTCGTGCGCCGTTCAACAACCAGAAGCTGGTGGCGCAGTTGCCCGGGCTTGTGAAGCGGGATTGAGATTTCGGGCCTGCTTTGCAGGCCTTTCGCGGCACAAGGCCGCTCCTACAGGGGTACGCGATCCCCTGTAGGAGCGGCCTTGTGCCGCGAAAGGGCCGCAAAGCGGCCCCAGGGGTTTCAGCTTAAAATGCCGGAACCACAGCGCCCTTGTACTTCTCGATGATGAACTGCTTCACCTCTGGCGAGTGCAGTGCAGCCGCCAGTTTCTTCATGTCTTCCGAATCCTTGTTGTCCGGGCGGGCAACCAGGATGTTCACGTAAGGCGAGTCGCTGCCTTCGATGGCCAGCGCGTCTTTTTCCGGGTTCAGCTTGGCTTCCAGCGCGTAGTTGGTGTTGATCAGGGCAGCATCGACCTGGGTCAGCACGCGCGGGATGGTGGCGGCTTCCAGCTCACGGAACTTCACGTTTTTCGGGTTCTCGGCAACATCCTTCACGGTGGACAGGATGTTCTTGTTGTCCTTGAGCTTGATCACGCCTGCCTTGTCCAGCAGCAGCAGGGCGCGGCCGCCGTTGGTGGCGTCGTTGGGGATGACCACGGTGGCGCCGGAGGACAGCTCGTCCAGCTTCTTGATCTTGGTGGAATACACGCCCAGCGGCTCGATGTGCACGCCGGCCACGCTGACCAGGTTGGTGCCCTTGGCCTTGTTGAACTCATCCAGGTACGGCTGGTGCTGGAAGAAGTTGGCGTCCAGGCGCTTTTCGGCAACCTGTACGTTCGGCTGGATATAGTCGGTGAATTCCTTGACCTTCAGCTCCACGCCTTCTTTGGCCAACTGCGGTTTGACGAAGTTGAGGATTTCGGCGTGCGGCACCGGGGTGGCGGCAACGGTCAGGGTATCGGCGTGGGCCGAGAAGGCCGCAACAGCGGCAGCGACAGCAAGCAGCTTCTTCATTGATCACTCCTTGTGAGGGCCGCGACGGCCCCCGAACGGGTCGGCCAGGCCGACCCCATTGGGGTTACTTACGGGAAAAATGCACGACCAGTTTGTCGCCCACGCTCTGCAGTACTTGAACCAGTACCAGCAGCAGTACCACGGTCACTACCATCACATCGGTCTGGAAACGTTGGTAACCGAAGCGGATAGCCAAGTCGCCCAGACCACCGGCGCCCACCACACCGGCCATGGCGGTGTACGAAACCAGGGTGATGGCGGTGACGGTAATGGCCGCGAAGATACCCGGACGGGCCTCTGGCAGCAGCGCACTGGTGATGATCTGGCGGGTGGTGGCACCCATCGACTGGGTAGCCTCGATGATTCCGCGGTCCACTTCACGCAGGGCGGTTTCCACCAGGCGGGCGAAGAACGGCGTGGCACCCACCACCAGCGGCGGGATGGCGCCGGCAACGCCCAGCGAGGTGCCGGTGATCAGTACGGTGAACGGGATCATCACGATCAGCAGGATGATGAACGGCAGCGAACGCAGGATGTTGACCACCAGCGACAGCAACGCGTACACGCCCTTCTGCTCGAACATCTGCTTTGGCCCGCAGAGGAACAGCAGCACACCCAGTGGCAGGCCCAGCAGCACGGTGAAGAACAGCGAGCCGAACAGCATGATCATGGTGTCGATGGTGGCCAGCCAGATTTCGGCCCAGTCGACGTTGGCAAAGAAATTCAGGGCGTCCATCAACGCAGTACCTCCATATGTACGTCAGCTGCCTTGAAGCGGGCGAAGGCCGCTTCCATGTCACCGCCGATCAGGGCGAGGGTGAGCTGGCCATAGGGGACATCCTTGATGCGGTCGATACGCCCGGCGAGGATGCTGTAGTCCACACCGGTTTCGCGGGCCACGGTGCCCAGCAGCGGCGCGTACGTGGCGTCGCCCTGGAAGGTCAGGCGCACGATGCGGCCAGGTACGTGGGCAAAGTCGTCGCGCTGCTCGCCTTCGTCGACCTGCTCGTCTTCCTGGACAAAGCGCTTGGTGGTGGGGTGCTGCGGGTGCAGGAACACATCGGCCACCGAGCCTTGCTCGACGATCTGGCCGGCGTCCATCACCGCCACACAGTCGCAGACACGGCGGATCACGTCCATTTCATGGGTGATCAGCACGATGGTCAGCTTCAGCTCACGGTTGATTTCGGCCAGCAGTTGCAGGACCGAGGCCGTGGTTTGCGGGTCGAGGGCACTGGTGGCCTCGTCGCACAGCAGGATCTTCGGGTTGGTGGACAGGGCGCGGGCGATGCCGACGCGCTGCTTTTGGCCGCCGGACAACTGCGCCGGGTACTTTTTGGCGTGGTCTTGCAGGCCGACACGGGCCAGTAGCTCGGTGACGCGCTTGTCGATTTCGCTGCGCGACAGCTCGCCGGCCAGGGTCAGTGGCAGGGCGACGTTGTCGGCGACGGTCTTGGAGGCCAGCAGGTTGAAGTGCTGGAAAATCATCCCGACCTGCTGACGGAAGCCGCGCAGCTGGCTGGCGTTGAACGCGGTGACGTCTTCGCCGTCGACGATGATCTTGCCGCCGGAGGGTTCTTCCAGGCGGTTGATCAGGCGCAGCATGGTGCTTTTGCCGGCGCCGGAATGGCCGATCAGGCCGAACACCTGGCCATCTTCGATGGTCAGGCTGGTCGGATTCAGTGCGGGGATTTCCCTACCGGCAACGCGGTAGGTCTTATGTACCTGTTGGAACTCGATCACGTAGCGAACCTTGTGGGGCGCATTGAAATTTGGGTCAGCGGTTAGCTGGGGTCGCGCATTTTAGCCTTTTCCCATAGCTGTTCTTAGCATTTATTTCGTAATGCACCAATCCTTCGGGCATATCGCGACAACCGGTAATCCTGATTGAACGCTCGGCAACGCCCTCCAGTCACTACTTGGACAAGCCCTGAACGGGCAAGCCTTAAGACTGATGAGGAGAGCCGATCATGCCCAGCAAGAAAACGGACGCGCCCAAGCAGAGTGAAGCCGCCGGCACCCAGACCCCTGACCGGGCCAATACCAATGCCAAGCTGCAAAGCCTGGAGGCCGACCGCAGCGATGCGACCGGGCATGCGCTGCGCACCAATCAAGGCGTACGCATCGCTGACAACCAGAACACCTTGAAGGCAGGTGATCGCGGGCCTTCGCTGCTTGAAGACTTCATCATGCGCGAGAAGATCACCCACTTTGACCATGAGCGGATCCCCGAGCGCATCGTGCACGCCCGCGGTACCGGGGCCCACGGGTTCTTCCAGAGCTATGGCAACCACGCGGAGCTGACCAAGGCCGGCTTCCTGCAGGACCCGGAAAAGATCACCCCGGTTTTCGTGCGCTTTTCCACGGTGCAGGGCCCACGCGGTTCTGGCGACACGGTGCGTGATGTGCGGGGCTTTGCCGTCAAGTTTTACACCGACGAAGGCAATTTCGACCTGGTCGGCAACAACATGCCAGTGTTTTTCATCCAGGATGCCATCAAGTTTCCCGATTTTGTCCACGCGGTAAAGCCAGAGCCACACAACGAGATACCTACCGGCGGCTCGGCGCATGACACCTTCTGGGATTTTGTCTCGCTGGTGCCGGAGTCGGCCCACATGGTCATGTGGGCCATGTCTGATCGCGCCATCCCGCGCAGCCTGCGAATGATGGAAGGCTTTGGCGTGCACACCTTCCGCCTGATCAATGCCGAAGGTGTGGCCAGCTTCGTCAAGTTTCACTGGAAGCCGAGCCAGGGCGTGCATTCGCTGCTGTGGGACGAAGCCCAGAAACTGGCGGGCAAGGACACCGACTTCCAGCGCCGTGACCTGTGGGAAGCCATTGAAACCGGCGACTACCCGGAATGGGAACTGGGCGTGCAGATTGTGCCGGAGGCTGACGAACACAAATTCGACTTCGACCTGCTGGACCCGACCAAGATCATTCCCGAAGAACTGGTACCCGTCACCCCGCTGGGCAAGATGGTGCTGAACCGCAACCCGGACAACTTCTTCGCCGAGGTCGAGCAGGTTGCCTTCTGCCCTGGCCATATCGTGCCGGGTATCGACTTCACCAATGACCCCCTCCTGCAGGGCCGGCTGTTCTCCTATACCGACACGCAACTGAGCCGGCTGGGCGGGCCGAACTTCCACCAGATCCCGATCAACCGCCCTGTGGCGCCCAACCACAACAACCAGCGCGACGCTTTGCACCAGCACACCGTGCACAGGGGCCGTGCCTCGTATGAGCCGAACTCCATCGACGGCGGCTGGCCGAAGGAAACGCCACCCGCAGCACAGGATGGCGGCTTCGAGAGCTTCCAGGAACGCATCGATGCGCACAAGATTCGCCAGCGCAGCGATTCGTTCGGCGACCATTTCTCGCAAGCGCGGTTGTTCTTCCAGAGCATGAGCCCGACAGAGCAACAGCACATCATCAAGGCCTACAGCTTCGAGCTGGGCAAGGTCGAGCGCGAGGCCATTCGTGCCCGTGAGGTGAACGAAATCCTGGCCAACATCGATCTCAAGCTGGCGGCTGCGGTAGCCGCCAACCTGGGGTTGCCCGCACCCAAGGCGGGCACCGTTCAGGTGAAAGGCAGCAAGCTTGCCGAGTCCCCGGCATTGAGCCAGATGAACCACCCAGGGGTTGTGGGCATCAAGGGGCGCAAGATAGCTGTGCTGCTGGCCGATGGCGTGGATGCCGGCAGTGTCGACCGGTTGGTCAAGGCGCTTGAGGCGCACAGCGCGCGCATCATGCTGCTTGGGCCCACCTCGGCACCTGTCAAGGCTGCCGGCGGCAAGGCACTGCCCGTGGATGCCTCGATGGAGGGCATGCCTTCGATCATGTTCGACGGGGTGCTGGTACCGGCCGGGAAGGCCGCGCTGGATGCGCTGGGGGCGAGTGGCCTGGCCAAGCACTTCCTGCTCGAAGCCTACAAGCACCTGAAGGCGATCGGCTTTGCCAAGGAGGGCAAGGTGCTGGTGGACGCGCTGGGCCTGAAGGAGGACAAGGGGCTGTTGCTGGGCGATGCCCAGAAGACACTGGACGCTTTCGTCAAAGCGGTCGAGGGGCACCGGGTGTGGGAGCGTGAAGCTGCTGCGGAGGCTGTACCAGCCTAAGGAGCCGCTTCGCACCCCATCGCGTCACAAGGCCGCTCCTACCGGAGATTGCATGCCCTGGTAGGAGCGGCCTTGTGTCGCGAAAGGGGCGCGCAGCGCCGCCAGTGTTTTCAGCGCTGATGCGGTACCAGAACCACCTGCGCCGGCAGTGAGCGTTGAATTTCATGCTTCTGCTTCAGCTGGAACCCACTGTCGATCTTGCGCACGCGCTTCTCCAGCAAGGTCTTCAGCCACGGCGCATCGTCGGTACGCGGCACCTGGAACACCACTTCGCAGTCATAGCTCACCACATCGGCGGCAATGTCATCGAGCTGGCGGCGCATGGCGCGGCTGTCAGTGGTCTTCAAGGCAACCACCGTGCTTGGCGCAGTCGGGTCGATGATGCGTGCCGTGGGCTTGGCTTCGGCGGCTTTCAACGCAGCCTCGGCCTTCTCCAGCTCGGCCTTGCGTGCCTGGGACAGGGGATCGCCACCGGTCACTGCCGGGGCTTGCGGCATCAGTGCCCGGGCACGGGCCAGGGCGGTAGCGGCCGCATTCACATCACCCTTTTGCAGGACGATCTGGCTGCGTTGCAGGTAGGCTTCGGCCAACTGACGCTGGTATTGCTCCAGGCGCGCGTCGTCAGGCGACTGCGCTTGCAGGGCTGCCAGCTGGTCTTCGGCGGTGGCCAGCTCGTTGCTGGCGATGTTTTGTTGCAACTGCTGCCAGGCATCGGCTTGGGCAGGTGCGGGGGCCTGTTCGACCGGCGCGCTGGAACAGGCAGCCAGGAGCAGGGAAAACGCGGCAACAAGCAGATAACGGGAGGCGAACGGCTTCATTCCTGCGACTCTCTATTTGCGCAAAAAGCGAGCAAGTCTACACCCAGGTGCGCACGCTCGAAAACAGGTCTTACAGACCCTTTACCCGGCAAAAGGTTGCAAGGCGTGCCTTCACACGCCCTGCTGTTCAGCGTTTTGGCAGGGCCAGGCTCAGCAAGAATAGCACCGCCGCGCAGACCACGATCGACGGGCCGGCGGGGGTATCCTTGAACCACGACATGGCCAGGCCACTGCAGACCGCGGTGACGCCCAGCAGGCTGGCGCCCACGGCCATCTGCTCGGGGGAGCGGGCGTGACGCTGCGCCGCAGCCGCGGGGATGATCAGCAGCGAGGTGATCAGCAGCACACCGACGATCTTCATGGCCACCGCAATCACCACCGCAATCAGCAGCATCAGTGCCAGGCGCAGGCCGGCAACGGGCAGGCCTTCGACCGTGGCCAGTTCTTCGTGCACGGTGACTGCCAGCAGCGGCCGCCACAGCGCGGCAAGCAGCACCAGCACCAGCGCACTGCCGCCGAGGATCCAGGCCAGGTCGGTGGTGCTGATGGCCAGCAGGTCACCGAACAGGTAGGCCATCAGGTCGATGCGCACATCGTGCATGAAGCTCAGTACCACCAGGCCCAGCGACAGCGTGCTGGGGGCGAGAATGCCGAGCAGGGTATCGGAGGCCAGCGGTTGGCGTTGCTGCAAGGTCACCAGCAAAATCGCCAGTAGCAGGCAGCCGATGGTCACTGCCAGTGCCGGGCTGACGTCCAGGGCAAAGCCCATGGCCACACCGAGCAAAGCGGCATGGGACAGGGTGTCGCCAAAATAGGCCATGCGCCGCCATACCACGAAGGAACCCAGCGGGCCGGCAACCAGCGCCAGGGACAAGCCGGCAAGCAAGGCGTAGAGAAGAAAATCAGCCATGCTTGCAGTGCTCTCCGTGAACATGGGTGCCAGGGGCGACCACCGAGCCGTGCAGGTCGTGGCTGTGGTCGTGGTGGTGGTGGTAAATGGCCAGGCTAGGTGCGGTCTGGCCGAACAGTTCGACGAACGCCGGGTCGCCGCTGACTTGCTCGGGGTGGCCCGAGCAGCACACGTGACGGTTCAGGCACACCACCTGGTCGGTGGCGCTCATCACCAGGTGCAGGTCATGGGACACCATCAGCACGCCGCAGCCATGGCGGTCGCGCAGGCGGGTGATGAGGTTGTACAGCTCGGTCTGGCCAACCACGTCCACACCCTGCACCGGCTCGTCGAGCACCAGCAACTGGGGTTCGCGCAGCAGGGCGCGGGCCAGCAGCACGCGTTGCATCTCGCCGCCGGAAATGGTCTGGATCGGGCTGTCGATGACCTGTTCGGCGCCAACTTCCTGCAGCGCCGCCAAGGCTGCGGTGCGGTCTACGCCGGGCACCAGGCGCAGGAAGCGCAGCACCGACAGCGGCAGCGTGGCATCGACCTGAATCTTTTGCGGCATGTAGCCAATGCGCAGCTTCGGCTTGCGCCATACCTTGCCACGGTGCGGCTTGAGCAACCCGAGTACGGCGCGCACCAGGGTGGTCTTGCCCGCCCCGTTGGGGCCGATCAGGGTGACGATCTGGCCGGGTGCGACCGACAGGTCGATGCTGTCGAGCACCGCCTCGCCGCCAAAGGTGACGCCGACCTGCTCCAGGCGGATCAGGGCATCGCTCATGCCGCGCTCCGGCAGCTGCCGCACAGGCCGACCACTTCCACGGTCTGGGTCTCGACAGTGAAGCCCACGTCTTTGGCGCTGTTGATGATGGCGTCGCTGATGCTGCTCTGCTCCAGCTCGATGGCCACATGGCAGGCCCGGCAAATCAGGAACTGGCCTTGGTGCACGTGTTCGGGGTGGCTGCAGCCGATGAAGGCGTTGAGCGAGGCGATGCGGTGCACCAGGCCGTTTTCCAGCAGGAAGTCCAGCGCACGGTACACCGTGGGCGGCGCGGCGCGGCGGCCGTCCTGCTCGCTGAGCACGGCGAGGATGTCGTAGGCGCCCAGCGGCTTGTGGCTTTGCCACACCAGCTCCAGCACACGGCGGCGCAGCGCGGTCAGGCGCAGGCCCTGGCGGGTGCACAAGGCGTCGGCTTCAGCCAGTGCGCTGTGTACGCAATGGGAATGATCGTGAGGACGGTTGGCCAGCGGCGTGATGGACATGGGCAGCGACGGTTCTGGATGGAGACGTTATTATGTTACCTGTTTCTGACGACTCGAGTATCCACCGTGTCCCGATTCCTAGCTCTGTTTGTCGCTTTCATCGCATTTTCTGCCCAGGCCGATGTGCGTGTGCTCACCAGTATCAAGCCCCTGCAGCAGATTGCCGCTGCCGTGCAGGATGGCGTTGGCAGCCCTGACGTGTTGCTGCCGCCAGGCGCTTCGCCGCACCACTATGCCTTGCGCCCGTCCGATGTGCGCCGGGTAGGTGATGCCGACCTGCTGTACTGGATCGGCCCGGACATGGAGAGCTTCCTGCTGCGGGTGCTGGGCAGCCGTAGCAAGCCTACGGTGGCCGTGCAGTCGCTGACGGGCATGAAGCTGCGCCATTTTGGCGAGGACAGCCATTCCCATGAGGAAGAAGACCACGACGACCATGACCACGATCACCGTCCAGGCAGCCTGGATGCACATTTGTGGTTATCGTCGGTCAACGCGCGAGTAATCGCGGCCAAAATGGCGGCTGACCTGGCACAGGTCGACCCCGCCAACGCAGCTCGCTACCAGAGCAACCTGAAGGCCTTCGATGAGCGGCTGCATGCACTGGATGGGCGTATAAAGGCGCGGGTGGAGGGTATTGCCGACAGGCCGTACTTCGTGTTTCACGAAGCGTTCGATTACTTCGAGGCTGAATATGGCTTGAAGCACACCGGCGTGTTCAGCGTGGCGTCCGAGGTGCAGCCTGGGGCGCAACATGTGGCAGCCATGCGCAAGCGCCTGCAGGAAGTGGGCAAGACGTGCGTGTTCAGCGAACCGCCACTGCGACCGCGCCTGGCCGAGACCCTGACTGCCGGGCTGCCGGTGCGCCTGGCCGAGCTGGATGCACTGGGTGGCACCGACCCGGTGGATGGCAAAGGGTATGAGCGCTTGCTTGAGAAGCTGGGTGGTGATCTGGCTGGTTGCCTGGAACAGCTGTAAGCCTGTACCGGCCTTTTCGCGGGCATGCCCGCTCCCACAGGAACAACGATAACTTTCAGGGTTGTGTTATCCCTGTGGGAGCGGGCGTGCCCGCGAAGAAGCAGACGGGGTCTAGAGGGCGAACGGCAGGTGCAAGGCCACTTGCTGGCGCTGGGCCAGGCGCACTTCGAACTCGCTCGGGTCGTGGATCATCACATCCATCCCGGCAAACGATTCGGCTGCGATCAGGCGCGACAGCCAGAAGCGCACGCAACCTACCCGCAACATTTCCGGCCACAGCTCGGCTTCGGCCGCCGTGAACGGCCGCAGCGCCGCATAGGCCGCCAGCAATGCCTGGGCACGCGGTACATCCACCGCGCCCTTCTCATCCAGGCACCAGTCGTTCACGGTGATGGCGATGTCATACAGCATCGGCCCGGAGCAGGCGTTGTAGAAGTCGATCACGCCGGTCAGGTGGGTGCCTTCGAACATCACGTTGTCGCGGAACAGGTCGGCATGCAGGTTGGCCCGTGGCAACGCAAGGATCTGCGCCTTGTGCGCGGTGATTTCATCCAGCGCCGGCTGCAGCAGTGCGGCCTGTTCGGCAGTCAGGCGCGGCAACAGCTTGGCACCCGAGGCCAGCATCCAGTCCAGGCCACGGTCGGTGCGGCGCTCGATGATGTGCTCGCGGGTGGCCAGGTGGATGTGTGCCAGCAGCTCGCCGACCTGGGCGCAGTGCTGGTTGTTCGGCGCCTTGATGTGCTTGCCCGACAGCCGTGGCTGCAGCAGTGCCGGCTTGCCGCACAACTCGCGCAGGCCATTGCCGTCGCGGTCACGAATGGCATAGGGCACCGGCATGTCGGCGTCGTGCAGGGTGTCGAGCAGTTCGATGAAGAACGGCATGTCCTCGCTGGGCCCGCGCTCGATCAGCGTCAGGACGAACTCCCCCTGTTCGAGGCTGACGAAGAAATTGCTGTTCTCGGTGCCGGCGGCAATGCCCTGGAAATCGAGCAGACGGCCCAGCTCGTACGGCGCCAGAAAGGTTTCCAGCTCAGGCCGGGTCACGGGGGTGAAGACTGACATGATGAAAATTTGCCCATACGGGCACTTCCGCCGGGAAGTGCCGGGTTGATGTGAACGGTGCGCGTCAGATTACCACTCGAAGATCTTCCAGGACGGAATCAGCATGTCCGGCTGGTCGGATCGAATGAAATTGGCATCAGTGCCATCAGCGCGTACCAGAAAATAAGGCTTGCCGTTTTTCGGCGTGATCTTGATCGCATACAGGAAGCCGTTCTGCCGGTACTCCTGGATGGTTTTGTCGCCTTCCGTGCGAATGGTCACCTCGGGATCGGCCGAGGGGGCGTCGTCCGCCGCCAGGGTGACGACTGGCGTGGTTGCCAACAGGCCGAGCAGTAACAGGCGATTGAGTGTACGCATGATAACCTAGTCCCTTTGTCGTCAATGATTCTGGCTATTCTAGCGCCGGACCCGTCGAAAAGGTTGATTCTGCTCATGAGCCAAGCCCCCCTCGTCCTGGTGGACGGTTCCTCCTACCTGTACCGCGCTTTCCACGCGCTGCCGCCGCTGACCACGTCCAAGGGCATGCCGACCGGTGCGGTGAAGGGTGTGCTGAACATGCTCAAGAGCCTGCGCAAGCAGTACCCGGACAGCCTGTTTGCGGTAGTGTTCGACGCCAAGGGCGGCACATTCCGTGATGCCATGTTCGCAGAGTACAAGGCCAACCGCCCAAGCATGCCTGACGACCTGCGGGTGCAGGTCGAGCCGCTGCACGCCAGCGTGAGGGCACTTGGCTACCCGCTGCTGTGCGTTGAGGGTGTCGAAGCCGACGACGTGATCGGCACCCTGGCGCGCAGCAGCGCCGCCCAGGGCCGCCCGGTGATCATCTCGACCGGCGACAAGGATATGGCCCAGCTGGTGGACGGGCACATTACCCTGGTCAACACCATGACCGGTAGCGTGCTGGACGTGGCTGGCGTGCACGAGAAATTTGGCGTCGGCCCGGAACATATCATCGACTTCCTGGCCCTGATGGGTGACAAGGTCGACAACATCCCAGGCGTACCCGGCGTTGGCGAAAAAACCGCGGTGGGCCTGCTGACCGGCATCGGCGGTGGCCTCAGCGACCTTTACGCCAACCTGGACAAGGTGCCGGCGCTGGCCATTCGTGGCGCCAAGACCCTGCCGGCCAAGCTGGAGGAGCACCGCGATGCGGCGTTCCTGTCCTACGAACTGGCCACCATCAAGGTCGATGTGCCGCTGGATGTCGAGGTCGAGGCACTGGTGTGTGGCGAGCCCGACCGCGATGCGCTGTTGGCGCTGTACACCGAGATGGAGTTCAAGAGCTGGGTTGCCGAGGTGCAGCGCGACGCGGCAAGGGCTGGTACTGAGGTTGCGCCGGTCGCAGAGCCGACGGCCAAGGTCGAGCCGCAGTACGAAACCATTCTGGACCAGGCCCGTTTCGACGCATGGCTGGAAAAGCTGCGCCAGGCGCCGCTGTTTGCCTTTGATACCGAAACAACCGGCCTGGATGCCCAGAAGGCGCAGCTGGTTGGCCTGTCTTTCGCTGTCGCGCCCCATGAGGCGGCTTATGTCCCGTTGGCGCACGACTATGAAGGTGCGCCGGCCCAGTTGGACCGCGAGGCTGTATTGCTGGCATTGAAACCGCTGCTGGAAGACCCGGCCAAGGCCAAAGTCGGGCAGAACGCCAAGTACGATATCAATATCCTCGCCAACGGTTCGCCCGCCATCGAAATGCGCGGCGTGGCCTACGACACCATGCTCGAGTCGTACGTGCTGAATTCCACCGCTACCCGTCACGACATGGACAGCCTGGCGCAAAAGTACCTCGACCACACCACCATTGCCTTCGAGGACATCGCCGGCAAAGGCGCCAAGCAGCTCACCTTCAACCAGATCCACCTGGACAAGGCCGGTCCTTACGCTGCCGAAGACGCCGACATCACCCTGCGCTTGCACCAGGCGCTACAGACGCGCCTGGCGCAGACGCCGGGCGTGCTGCCGGTGCTGATGGACATCGAAATGCCGCTGGTGCCGGTGCTGGCCAAGATCGAGCGCCAAGGTGCGCTGGTCGATGCCGCACTGCTGCACGTACAGAGCGGTGAGCTGGGCGTGAAGATGGCCGAGCTGGAGCTGCGGGCCTACGAGCTGGCCGGTGAAGAATTCAACCTCGGCTCGCCCAAGCAGCTGGGTTCGATCCTTTACGACAAGCTGGGCATGCCGGTGCTGAGCAAGACCGCCAAGGGCCAGCCATCCACCGCCGAAGCCGTACTCGATGAACTGGCCTTGCTCGGCTACCCACTGCCTGAGGTACTGATGCAGTACCGCAGCCTGAGCAAGCTCAAGAGCACCTACACCGACAAGCTGCCGGGCCAGATCAACCCGCGCACCGGGCGAATCCACACCTCCTATCAGCAGGCAGTGGCAGCGACCGGCCGGTTGTCGTCGAGCGACCCGAACCTGCAGAACATCCCGATCCGTACCGCCGAAGGCCGGCGTATCCGCCAGGCGTTCATTGCCAGCCCGGGCTACAAACTGCTGGCGGCGGACTACTCGCAGATCGAGCTGCGCATCATGGCCCACCTGGCCAAGGACGAAGGCCTGCTGCACGCCTTCCGCAACGACCTCGACGTGCACCGGGCAACGGCGGCGGAAGTGTTCGGTGTTGCCCTGGAAGACGTCACCACCGACCAGCGTCGCAAGGCCAAAGCCATCAACTTCGGCCTGATCTACGGGATGAGCGCCTTTGGCCTGGCCAAGCAGATCGGCGTCGACCGCAAGCAGTCGCAGGACTACATCGACCGTTACTTCGCCCGCTACCCGGGCGTGCTGGCCTACATGGAGCGCACCCGTGCGCAGGCCGCCGAGCAAGGCTTTGTCGAAACCCTGTTCGGCCGCCGCCTGTACCTGCCAGACATCAACGCCAAGAACCCGGCCCTGCGCAAAGGCGCCGAGCGTACGGCGATCAACGCGCCGATGCAGGGCACCGCGGCCGACATCATCAAGCGGGCCATGGTTAATGTGGATAACTGGCTGAGCGAGAGCGGGCTGGATGCCCGGGTGATCCTGCAGGTTCACGACGAACTGGTGCTGGAGGTGCGTGAGGACCTGGTTCAGCAGGTGAAAGATGAAATTCGCCAGCACATGAGCCAGGCCGCACAACTGGATGTGCCGCTGCTGGTGGAGGCAGGAATTGGCGCAAATTGGGACGAAGCTCACTGATTGAGCGGGGAAAGCTGTGTAGGATCTGCGACGTAGTGACGCGGATCCTGGCACTGCTCAGTGCCGTTGGTGCTGAAGCTTCATGAAACTATCGCAAATAGTTTTCAGGGCTTCGGAACTAAACCGGTGAAGCGGAACTCAGAGTAACTGAATGGCTGGTGAAGCCCTTCGATGCTCCTATGTTGTGTTAAGTGTTGGCAGATATCTGGACCCCGCCCTAGCGGTCCGGACTTGGACCCCGAACTTCCCCCTCCCCATACGAAGTCCGGGGTTTTTTTTGCCCGCAATTTGACAGGCAGCCGCTGCTGCTCCCTATCGTAGGAGCAGCCTAGTGCTGCGAAAGGGCCGGTATGGACAACAGATTTCTACAGCCTGTCATGGCCTCTTCGCAGCACAAGGCTGCTCCTACAGGTCTGCGCAGGCCCTCAGGCCACAGGCTTGTCTTCCAGCTCCATCCAGCCCGCCAGCACGCGGTAGGCGTCTTCCACGCCCAGGCGCTTGGGCGCCGAGAACAGCTGGATGGTCACGCCATCACCCCAGCCCTTGCGGATTTCCGACTGCACTTTCAGCAAGGTGTTCTTACCCGCGCCATGGGTGAGTTTGTCGGCCTTGGTCAGCAGGATGTGCATGGGCATGCGGCTGGCCTTGGCCCAGTCGAGCATCATCTTGTCGAAGTCGGTCATCGGGTGGCGCACGTCCATCATCAGGATCACGCCGCGTAGGCACTCACGGCTGCCCAGGTAGGCTTCCAGGTGTTTCTGCCAGTGCTGCTTGAGCGGGATCGGCACTTTCGCATAACCGTAGCCCGGCAGGTCGACCAAACGCCGTTCATCGTCCAGACTGAAGAAATTCAACAGCTGGGTGCGCCCCGGGGTTTTCGAGGTACGCGCCAGGCTGGCATGGGTCAGGGTGTTGAGGGCGCTGGATTTGCCGGCGTTGGAGCGGCCGGCAAAAGCCACCTCGTAACCCTGGTCTTCCGGACATTGTTCGACCTTGGCAGCGCTGAGGGCGAATGTGGCTTTCTGGCAGAGGCCGAGGATGGGGTTCTTGACTTGCATGGGATATCCGATGTGGGTGTTGCCTGACTCTGAAGGCCCGAGCCTGGCAAGCGGTGTCGTTTCCGTTTGGATGGCGGAAGTATATAATGCGCCAGTTTTTGTGTGCTCATTCTCCCAGCGAAGGGGAACGGGCATGGGGTGTCGAACAATAGCTCGCGCATCAGAACGCAGCGCGGCCCCCAACCCTGAAGGTCGTTCCGCATGGCGAAATGGCTGCTTGCTGTCGGTATGTTCCTGCCGGTTTTCAGCGCACAGGCTACACAGGATCCCGAGGTGTTGTACAACCGCACGTGTGCGGCCTGTCACACCGGGCAGTTGCCACAGGCGCCCAGACAGGGTGACCGGGCAGCATGGGAGCCAAGGCTGGCGCAAGGCATGGATGTACTGGTGAAGCACGTGACCCAGGGTTTCAAGGCTATGCCGCCGCGTGGATTGTGCATGGACTGCAGTGCCGAGGACTACCGTTTGGTCATCCTTTGGATGAGCGGCAGTCCCGATACATAACATTTCACCCTTAGCCGTGTTGGATTAGCTGATGAACAAACTAGTCGTGAGTCTGCTGTTGACCCTGGGTGTCGCAGGTGCGGCCACTGCTGCGCAAACTGTCAAGGGCGATGCCGCCGCCGGTCAGGCCAAGACGGCCGTGTGTGGCGCCTGCCACAACCCCGACGGCAATAGCCTGGCACCAAACTTCCCGAAACTGGCCGGCCAGGGCCAGCGTTACCTCGAAAAACAACTGCACGATATCAAGTCGGGCAAGCGTACCGTGCTGGAGATGACCGGCATGCTGACCGCGTTCAGCGACCAGGACCTGGCCGATATCGCCGCCTACTTCTCCAGCCAGAAAGGCAGCGTGGGTGCCGCCGATCCCAAGCTGGTCGAACGTGGCCGTTCGCTGTTCAATGGCGGCGACCTGGAAAAAGGCATGCCTGCCTGCACCGGTTGCCACTCCCCCAACGGCGCAGGTATTGCTTTGGCCGGCTTCCCGCACCTGAGCGGCCAGCACTCGCAGTACGTGACCAAGCAGCTCACGGACTTCCGCGAAGGCAACCGCACCAACGATGGTGATGCCATGACCATGCGCACCATTGCAGGCAAGCTGAGCAACCACGACATCGAGGCGTTGGCCAGCTACATCCAGGGCCTGCATTAACCTTCAGTTAATGTTGTAGGCCAATGATGAAAGGGCGGCCGGGCCGCCCTTTTTTCAGTCCGCAGCCGTTACACTACAGAACTCGATCCCTTCCCGGCCTGTCTCAGTGCAGGTAGGGTCGTGGCGACCTATGACTGCTCAGGAGTAAAGCATGCGTAAACTGATTCTCAGCGCCGCGCTGGTCGCTGCCAGCGTATTTGGTATGACTGCCGTCCAGGCCGCCGAGCCTGTTGCTGGCAAGGAATACCTCGAGCTGAGCAACCCTGTTCCAGTTTCCGTGCCTGGCAAGATCGAAGTGGTCGAGCTGTTCTGGTACGGCTGCCCACACTGTTACCACTTCGAGCCGACCATCAACCCGTGGGCTGAAAAGCTGCCGGCTGACGTCAACTTCAAACGTGTTCCTGCCATGTTCGGTGGCCCATGGGACGCACACGGCCAGATGTTCCTGACCCTCGAAGCCATGGGCGTCGAGCACAAGGTGCATGCTGCCGTCTTCGACGCCATCCAGAACCAGAAAAAGCGCCTGACCGACCCGCAGGACATGGCCGACTTCCTCGCCACCCAGGGTGTGGACAAGGACAAGTTCCTCGCTACCTTCAATTCGTTCGCCATCAAGGGCCAGGTCAACCAGGCCAAGGAACTGGCGAAGAAGTACGAAATCACCGGCGTACCGAGCTTGGTCGTCAACGGCAAGTACCGCTTCGACCTGGGTACCGCTGGCGGGCCGGAAGGCGTACTGAACGTCGCCGACCAGCTGATCGCCAAGGAGCGCGCCGCCAAGTAGGCGGCGTAACCCATGCCCCGCTTCAAAACTACGCGTGGCATTGGCCTGCACCAGCCGCAGGTCAACGAGCATCACCTGCAGGCCTCCGGCTTGCCCGAGGATGGTCGCCTGCGGCTGCTCAGCTTCAACATCCAGGTCGGCATCAGCACCGAGCGCTACCGGCATTACCTGACCCGCAGCTGGCAGCACTTGCTGCCGCACAACGGGCGTGCCGGCAACCTGCAGAAAATCGGTGATTTGCTGGGCGACTTCGACCTGGTGGCCTTGCAGGAAGCCGACGGTGGCAGCCTGCGCTCAGGCTATGTAAACCAGGTCGAGCACCTGGCTCATCTGGGGGCCTTCCCCTACTGGTACCAGCAACTCAACCGCAACCTCGGGCGTTTCGCCCAGCACAGCAATGGCGTGCTCAGCCGCCTGAAGCCGCAAGCGCTCGAAGACCACCCGTTGCCTGGCCCGGCCGGCCGTGGGGCGATCCTGGTGCGTTTTGGCGAAGGCGAAGATGCGCTGATCGTGGTGATGATGCACCTGGCGCTTGGCGCCAAGACCCGCGCCCTGCAACTGGGCTACATCCGCGAGTTGATTGGCGGTTACCGTCACCAGGTGCTGATGGGAGACATGAACACCCATGCCACCGACCTGCTGGAGCACTCGCCGCTGCGCGACTTGGGCCTGATCGCCCCGCAAGTCGAGGCGACTTTCCCCAGCTGGCGCCCCCAGCGTTGCCTGGACCATATCCTGCTCAGCCCAAGCCTCACGCTTGAGCGTGTCGAGGTGTTGGCGCGGCCGATTTCCGACCACCTTCCCGTCGCTGTCGAGATTCGATTGCCTGATGCATTGACTGTGGATACGCTGCCGGTCTTGAGCTAATTGCCATCACCGTTTGCGGACCCGGGCATGACTGAAGACGCTGAGCGCTGGAAAGAAAAATACCTTAAAAGCATCGAGCAGCAAGAAAAGCTCGAGCGCCGTTGGGACGCCCGTCTCGACCTGCTGCGTCGCGGCCTGGTGCGCAGCACCCTGGCTGCCGAAGGCAGTGACAAGGTGGTGGACGCGTGCATGAAGGAAATGCGCGAGGTTATCCGCAGTGACAACATGGACGCCGGCCTCGCCGGGTTGATTCCGCGCCTTGAGAAAGCGGTGCTGGATTCCGAACAGCGCCGGGAAACCCGCATGAACCAGGTCAGCGATGCGCTGACCGCGCTGGTCGGCCAGCTGCAAGGCTTGCCGCTGCCCAGCGATATCTCGCGGCCATTGAAAAAGCTCGCAAAAAAACTTGATGGTGGCGTTGCCCAGTCCCGCGACCTGCCGCCCCTGCTGGGCGAGCTGAGCGGCTTGCAGGGCCTTGCACTGTCGGCCCTCGGCAAACCCGGGGACGAAACCCGGCCCGGCTTTTTGCAACGCCTGTTCGGTAGCCGCGAGGATGAGCCACAAGGCGAGCCCGCGCCCGCGCCGGCAGCGGTGCCTGCTGCTGAGGCGCCCCCGGCTGCACAGCACAGTATCGAAGCCCCCCAGCCAGACGATGTGGATGCGCTGCAACCGCTTTCAGCCTATAGCGCCGAAGCGACCGTAACGCCCGAACCTGAGCTGGAGGTATCCGGCCCGGCGTTGATCGAAACAATTGACGCCCCGGCTGCCCAGCCACTGCCACAGGAAGAAGCGCCCGAGCCGGAAGCGGCCGTCAGCGAACCCTTGGCAGAAGTACAACCGGCACAACCACTTGAAGAAACCTTTGGCGAAGACGGCCCCTATGCCCTGCCCTACGCCGTAGAGCCGCCCTACAGCCAGGTTGCTGCGCACATCGAGAAGACCCTGATCGGCCTGCTCGATGACCTGAGCCTGCCCGAGCGGCACAAGGCCCAGGCGCTGGACATGCGCGAGCGCGTTGCCCGGGGCCTGAACTGGTACGAGCTGATCCCGGTGCTGGATGACCTCGCCGTGCTCATGCTGGCGATCACCGACAGTGGCCAGCACGAGTTCGAAACCTACCTGCAGCAACTCAATGAGCGCCTCGAAGGCTTCCAGAGCCACCTGCACGAGGCCAGCGCCGGCCATGCCGACAACAGCTCCGCCGCTCGCGAGCTGGACACCCAGTTGCGCGAGCATGTCGATGGGTTGCAAAGCAGTGTGCAGGGCGCTGTCGACGTCGATAGCCTCAAGCACATCCTGGAAAACCGCCTGGAAGGCCTGCTGGTCACCATGGACGAGCACAAGCACGAGCGGGACCGCCGCGAGCAAGAGCTGGCGGGGCGCCTGCAAGGGCTGTCGGAACGGGTGGCGAACATGGAGCACGAAGCGCTCGGTTACCGCGAGCACCTGGAAGAGCAACGCCAGAAAGCCCTGCTCGACCCCCTGACCGGTCTGCCCAACCGCGCGGCCTGGAGCGAGCGGGTCGAGCGCGAAATAATCGAATGGCAGGAGAATGGTGGCCATCTGGCCATGGCGATCCTCGACCTGGATCATTTCAAGCGCATCAACGACAGTTATGGGCATCTGGCCGGGGACAAGGTGTTGAAGATTGTCGCCGACCAGCTGCGCAAGCGCCTGCGGGGCCGTGACTTCATCGCCCGCTTCGGTGGCGAGGAATTCGTCCTGCTGCTGCCACAGACATCACCGGCCGCCGCTGCTCAAATGGCGGAAACAATGCGGGCCACGGTGGAAGCCTGCCCGTTCCACTTCAAGGGCGAGCGGGTGGTGATTACCACCTCCATCGGCCTGGGTGCGTTCCGCTCCGGCGAGCGCGGCGACCAGGTGCTCAAGCGCGCTGATGCGGCGCTGTACCGGGCCAAGGAGCAGGGGCGCAACCGCGTCGAGCAGGGGTAGATAGTTACCGCGCCCTGGGTCGTGCGTGGATCGACACTGGCAGGCCTGGCTGGCAAGTGGCTGGCCAACGTCGATCCACACAAGGAACCGAAACATGAAAATTCGAGCATGCTGCGTGGCGCTCATGATCGGGCTCGCCTTCCAGGCCGGCGCCCACGCCCAGGAAACCTTGCTGACAGCACATGTAGCCGCAGATGGCACGCTACTGCAACAGTCCCCTCAATGGATCAGTAGCGTTGAACTACAAGCACAGCCCAACTACTTCAATCAGTACAAAATCTTGCTCAAGCCTTCCGCTATGCCAGGAAACCCACGTTTCTGCGTAGCTTCGCCCATCGATGCAAGTAGCTATGATCGGCAGCTGCATGGCCAGGCGAAGGTCATCGGCGCTCCACGCGCCAGTCATGTAACCGTGATGACCCAGTTGCTGGACATGCCAGGCGCAAGCGGCGACAACGCGCTGGAGTTCATGCTGATGTGCAGCCGCTGACTCGCGGCAAGCGCGGCCATGGGGAGCACGTTATACTGTAGCGCTCATTCGCTGAGGCCACTGACGTGCTTTCCACGCTGAAAAAAACGCTGATTTCCTTTTTGCTGTTATCTGTCGCCGGTTGCTCGACGGGCCTGCGCATCGACCGCAGCCACCCCTCGGCCAACCAGGACAACCGCATCCAGTTCGTTGTCCTGCATTACACCAATGCTTCGCTGGAGCGCTCGCTCGCGTTGCTCACCCATGGTGAGGTCAGCAGCCATTACCTGATCGGCGACGGCCCTGCGACGGTGTATCAACTGGTGGATGAAAACCGCCGTGCCTGGCATGCCGGCGACAGCCAGTGGCAGGGGCGCACTTGGCTGAACTCCTCGTCCATTGGCATCGAGATCGTCAACCCTGGGTTCACCGACACACCCAATGGCCGGGTCTGGCACCCTTACAGCGAAGCGCAGGTCCAGTCGCTGATTGCGCTGCTCAAGGACATCGTAAAGCGCAACAACATCGAACCGCGGCACATCATTGGTCACAGTGATATCGCTCCATCACGCAAGCTGGACCCGGGGCCGCTGTTCCCGTGGAAGCGCCTGGCCGATGCCGGGCTGGGTATCTGGCCAGATGCCAACGCCGTGGCACGGCAGCAGGCCTACTTCAGCGTCAACCCGCCGAGCATTGGCTGGTACCAACAGGAACTGGCGCGGTTTGGCTATCAAATCGAGCAGACCGGGGTGCTGGATGTTGCCACCCGCCATGTGATCACTGCGTTCCAGATGCGCTTCCGCCCGCAGCGCTTCGACGGCATGCCCGATGCGCAGACGGCGGCGATGCTGCAGGTGCTCAACCGCATGCGTTGAGCCCTCTAGGCGCAACCGTTTTGCACCATCCCACAGTGATCGCGCAAACCTTTGGGTTTTAATAGGGCAGCCGCCCCCACAAAAAAACAGTGTGGCGTGCAGCGAAGTGCCAGACGGTGAGGGTGATTCTCGATTCAGTTGCTATACCTTAGTTATCAACTGGATGCCTTTGATGTCAGCCATCATCACCTTGCTGCGCCAAATTTTTTACCGTCCCTGGATGCTGGCCACGTTGGCAGCGCTGGCCAGCGCGGCCCTGTTGCTCTCTGCCAGCATCGGTATTGCCCTGCAACAGATGAAGCAAAGCGAGAGCGAACAGATGAACGCCCAGGGTGAGCGTTTTCTCGACCGCCTCGAACAAGTGTTTGGCCAGCTGCGTGAAGGGGTAGACCTGTTGCAGGCACAGCCCTTGCGTGGTTGCAGCCCAGCGATGCTGGCGGCGTTGCAGCAGGTGGGGCTGAGTTCGCGGTTCATTTATGAAGCGGCTTACGTGGATGGTGATATCGCCTGCTCCAACCGTGGTGATGAGCGGGCGTTCGAACCTTTACGGGCACCGGATATCCAGGGGCCGACCTACAGCTACTGGTTGAACACCACCACCGAACCGAACGAGAACCTGGCTGCGCTCATGCTAGGCCGGGGCCAGTTCGTGGTCTCCACCTCGCGCGGGCACCTGACCGATGTGGTCGATCTGCCTCCGGGCGGCAGCCTGGTGGTGGTGCTGGATAACGGTGCCCGCGCCATCCCCGTGCTGGGGCCGCCACAAGTTTGGCCGCCGCCCTCGGCCTGGTCGACAAGCCACAAGTCGCTACTTGAACTCAGCGACCGCCTGATCTACCGCATGCCGACCAAGTCGCCGGATTACCAACTGGTGCTGATTGCCCCGCGGGCCAGCCTGCCATTGAGGATGAACGGCATGCTCTGGCTGCTGTTCCCCGGCAGTGTGTTGGCGGCTTGCTGCATTGGTTGGCTGGTGCTGCAATTGATCCTGCAGCGGCGGTCGATGAGCTCGGAGTTGCAGCATGCCTTGCGTCGCGGGGAGCTGCAGGTGTTGTACCAGCCGATCTTCGAACTCGACAGCCGGCGCTGCGTGGGTGCCGAAGCGCTGGTGCGCTGGCGGCGCCCGGACGGCACCCTGACCAGCCCGGACTTGTTCATCCCGCTGGCGGAAAACACCGGGCAGATTCGCCAGATCACCGACTTTGTCCTGCAGCGCGTGCTCGAACAGCTGGGCCAGTTGCTGCGCTCTCACCCCAAACTGTACATATCGGTGAACCTGGCCGCCTGCGATGTGATGGTGCCGCGTATCGGCCGGGTGGCGGCGCGCCTGCTGGCCTTGCATCGGGTGGCGCCCAGCCAGATTGCCTTCGAGGTCACCGAGCGAGGCCTGGTGGATGTGGTGGTGGCCCGTGACAACCTGCAAGCGCTGCGCGCTTCGGGGCATCAGGTGCTCATCGACGACTTTGGTACAGGCTATTGCAGCCTGGCCTACCTGCAGACCCTCCCGGTGGACTGCCTGAAGATCGACAAGGCGTTCATCGACGCGCTTGGCCACGATGCCGCCAGCAGTGGCGTTGCTCCGCATATCATCCGCATGGCCCATGACCTTCACCTGCGGGTGATAGCAGAAGGCATCGAGTGTGAAGACCAGGCGGTGCTGCTGAACAGTGAAGGGGTCAATTACGGCCAGGGCTGGCTGTTTGCCCGGCCGCTGAACGCCAGGCAGTTTGCCGAGCTGGTAACCCGCGGGCAGCTACCACGACGCGCAGAGCACTGAGTAATCCTGCCCGGCGATGAGGCCGGTGCAGGCGACTGTCAAACCGGCAGCGCCATATAGAACTGGGTCCCCTGCCCGGGCCGGGAAAACACACCCATCCGCCCGCCATGCAGCTGCACGATTTCTTTGCACAACGCCAGCCCCAGCCCAGCGCCCCCTTTCTTGCGGCCTACCTGCACGAAGGGCTCGAAGATGCGCCCCTGCTGCCCGTAGGCAATGCCCTCGCCGTTGTCCTCGACACTGATGATCACCCGCTCCGCATGCCGTCTTGCATGCAAACGGATACGCCCGCCGTTGGCGGTATGGCGGATGGCGTTGTGCAGCAGGTTGTCCAGCACCCGGTCCAGCTGGGCGGCATCAGCCCGCAGGCGCGGCAGCGGCGGTTCCAGCTCCTTGGTCAACTCGATCTGCTTGTGTGCCGCCTGCTCGGCAAAACGCAGTTGCGCCCGTTCCAGCAGTTCGTCAAGGGCGCAGGGGGCGAGATCGAGTTTCTGCAGCCCGCTCTGGTAGCGGGAGAAGTTGAGCAGGTCGTTGATCAGCTGGGTCAGGCGCTGCATTTCTTCGCCGATGGTTTCCAGCAGGTCGTTTTCGCGCGCCTCGGCAGGGAACTTGACCCGCTCGCGCAACAGGCCGAATGCCATGTGCATGCCGGTGACCGGGGTGCGTAGCTCGTGGGAAGCACGTAGCACGAACTCGCTGCGCACGCGTTCGAATGCCCGCTGCTCGGTCACATCGTGCAGCACCATCACTGCGCCAAGGATCGGGCCCTGCGGGTGGCTGACCGGGGTGAGGCTGTAGGTGAGCAGGCGCGCTTCTTCATCGACCTCCATGTTCAAGTCGTCCGGCGGCCGGTCCAGGCTGCCGCCGCGCAGCACCTGGCGCAGCTGCTGCTCCAGTTCCGGGCGCTGCAGGGCCTCGGCCAGGCTGCTGCCCACGCGGCTGTGGTTCCAGCCCAGTTGGCGTTGCGCCACCGGGTTGAGGTGCTCCAGGCGACCTTGGCGGTCGATGATCAGCAGGCCGTCGTCGATGCTGTCGAGCACGGCCTGCAGCCGCTGCTGGCCGGCCAGCAGCTCGTCGACGTTGGTGGCCTGGTGCTTGCGCAAGGCATCGGCCATGAGGCCGAAGCGGCGGGTCAGCTGGTTCAGCTCGGTGGCCTGGGTGACTGGCAGGGTGACGTCGAAATTACCTTTGCCCAGCTGGTCGGCCGCCTTGGCCAAGGCTTCGATCGGCTGGCCGAACCGCCGGGCGATGTTGTGCGCGGTAATAAAGCCCAGTACCAGCACCACCAGTCCCATCAGGCCAAGCACCCCACTGACCAGCAATGCGCGGTCCCGGGTGCGTTCCTCGCTACGGGTGATCAGGTCCAGGGCCTGCCTGTGGGAGTCGATCAGGTCGGTACGCACCTGGTTGAAGGCCGCACCCAGCGGTTGGTCGATACCCATGCTGCGGGCGGGCGCGGGGCTGTCGCGGTACGCCAAGAGGAAGGCCTGGTAGTTACTGCTGGCCTTGCTGAATCCGGTGCGTTCACCGCCTTGCTCCAGGCCTTGATTGAGCAGGGCCTGGAAGTTGTCCTGCAGCACCCGCAGGCTCTCCGGCGCCGTGCCTTCGTCAAGGATCAGGGTGAGCTGTTCGCCAAGGTTCTGCCGCAACTTCAGGCCCACTTCCAGGGCGTGAGTGGTCTCCTGTACCAGCCGCTGTTGCACCGTGGCCATTTGCAGCACGCTGAACAGGCCCAGCATAAGCCCGAGCAAGGCCACCGTGACCAGCGCCGAGATGCTGAGGAAAAGCCGCGTGCGCAGCTTCATGGGTGGCCACTTCATAGGTTGTACTGCTTGCGCTTGCGGTACAGGGTGGAAGCGTCGATACCCAAGGTCTTGGCTGCTTGGTCCAAGGTATCGCTGGCGGCCAGCACCGCGCCTATATGGGCGCGCTCCAGCTCATCCAGGCTCAGTGCGGCGCCCACGCGCGGGGCATTGCCGGCAGGCTGTTCGCCCATGCCCAGGTGGCTGATTTCCACACGTTCCTGCGGGCAGATGATGCTGGCCCGCTCTACCACGTTACGCAGTTCGCGAATGTTGCCGGGCCAGCGGTAGTTGAGCAGGGCCGAGCGTGCTTCGTCGCTGAAGCCCCGGGCGGGGCGGGAGTATTCCTTGACGAAGCGGGCGAGGAAGCGGTCAGCCAGGGTCAGGATGTCCTCGCTGCGCTCGCGCAGGGGCGGCAAGTGCAAGGTAATGACATTGAGGCGGTACAGCAGGTCTTCGCGGAAGCGGCTTTCTCGCACCATCTCTTCGAGGTTGAGGTTGGTGGCGGCCAGAATGCGTACATCGGCGCGCCGGGTAACCGGGTCACCGACGCGCTCGTATTCCTTGTCCTGAATGAACCGCAGCAACTTGGGCTGCAAGGCCAGCGGAAAATCGCCGATCTCGTCAAGAAAAAGCGTGCCCCCGTCGGCCTGGCTGACCCGCCCAAGGGTACTTTCGCTGGCGCCGGTGAAGGCGCCGCGGGTGTGGCCGAACAGTTCGCTTTCCATCAGCTCGGCGTTCAGCGACGGGCAGTTGATGGTCACGCAGGCTTTGCGTGCACGCTTGCTCCAGCCATGGATGGCCCGGGCCAGCTCGCCTTTACCGGTGCCGGACTCGCCCAGGATGAGGATGTTGGCGTCGGTGGTAGCGACCTGGCGGGCGGTTTCCAGCACCGCCATCATGGCCGGTGTGTGCGAGTCGAGGCCGTCCTTGGGTTTGCGAACTTCACCTTCCAGTGCCTCCAGGCGCGCTGAAAGCTGGCGCACTTCCAGCTGCTTGGCGGTGGCCAGGCGTAGCTGGTCGGGGCTGCAGGGCTTGACCAGGTAGTCGGCGGCGCCGGCCTGGATGGCGTCCACCGCCGTGTCGATCGCCGAGTGCGCGGTGACAATCACAACGCGCATCCAGGGTGCCTGGATGCGCATCTGCGCCAGTACGTCGAGGCCGTTGTCCTCGCCCAGGCGTAAATCGAGGAAGCACAGGTCGAATACTTGGCGCTGCAGCAAGGTTTCGGCCTGGGCGGCGCTGTTGGCCGTGGCCACGCTATAGCCCTCGTCTTCCAGGCAATAGCGGAAGGTGCGCAGGATCGCGGACTCGTCATCCACCAGCAGAATGCGGCCTTGGTTGTCCTGGGCTGATTCCATTTCCTGCGCTCCTTAAGGATAGATCTTCATATAGTGTGGGAAAAATCGGGCAAGTTGCATGGTCAATTCTGAAGGATTCTGTCCTTTGCATGCTAGCCAATGGCCAAATGATGCCTGCAGACCGCGATATTCCAATGATTTGCTTAGAGGCACGCGGTGGCACATTGGTTGCGATGATTTTCAGATTTTGCCTACGAAGGAGGCACTGCCATGCCCTTTTACCTGCGTACAGCTGTTTTGGCAGCCACCCTGCTGCCAATCTTTACCCCGGCCTTCGCCGACCCTGTGAAGGACGCGCGCCTGGAAGGCGCCCTGCAAACCGCGCTGTCATTGAACCGCATGCTCAACCCATTTCGTATCAAGGTAGAAGTGGACGGCAAGCAGGCGCGGCTTGCAGGTGAGGTGGAGAACGAGGTCGAGCGGCAGCTGGCTGAAGATGTGGCCCGGGCTACCCGGGGCATCGAACAGGTGGAGAACCAGCTGCAGGTCAATGCCCAACTGGTTGAGCGCCCGCTGGAGCTACGTGCCTACGCCCAACGCCTGGAGGACGCCACCCTGGCGGCCGTGATCCGTGCCCGGCTGTTGTGGAGCCGCACCACCGAAAAGGCACCTATAGAAGTACAAAGCAGTGACGGTGTGGTGACGTTGCGCGGCAGGGTCGACAGTGCCGAAGCCAAGGAGCTGGCAGGCGTGGTGGCGCGTACCACCGACGGCGTACACCTGGTCAACAACCTGGTCAGCCTGGATACCGCGGCCATGGCCAAGGCGCGGGAAATGCCAGTGGGCGCGCCAACCGGGCCGCAGCCGAGTGACAGCTGGATCATCGACAAGATCCAGAACAGCTACCGCTTCAGCCGCAATCTCGATGGCCTGAACCTGAAAGTGGCCAGCGAAGCGGGGATGGTGCGGCTGTCGGGCGAGGTAGTCAGCGCTGAGCAGAAAACCATCGCCGTGGAGATCGCCCGGCAGATCATCGGTGTACGCGGTGTGGATGCCGACTTGCTCAAGGTGGCGACCAAGGTGGAAGGCTGATCGTGCAATTCGCACGACCCCACGGGCCCCATCGTGCAGGATACGCGCTTGGGGACCATCTGCTATCTGGTTAAGTAATTGATTTATAAGGATTTAATTTAATTAACGAGGCTGGCATGCAGGCTGCAATTACCTGTTCAGGTTTGAACAAAAATTACAGCAGGAGGAGCCGGCATGAACCGCCAATCCGTCAATCGCTCGCAGATCGCCGCACTGCCCCTGCGCCAGATGCTGACACTCGGCATGGCGCTGCTGCTGACCTTGGCCGCTGGCCTCTTTTATTACAGCTGGCAGACCGCGCGCCTGGCTGAGCAGGTAGCAGCGCAGACTGCACTGTTGACGCAGATTCAGGCAACCCGTGCCAATACCCTGGTCAAGGCCGCTGACCCGCTGCCCGCTGGCCAGGCGACTGCCTCCCCGGCCACCTTGGAAAATGTCGTACCACAGGACCGTTGGGTCTTCTGACCTGCCGATCCGGACCGATTCTGAAAAAGAAAGGAGAACCACCATGCTGAGTTGGGCTATCACTTTCCTCATCATCGCCATTGTCGCTGCCGTACTGGGCTTCGGTGGTATCGCCGGCGCTGCGACGGGTATCGCGAAGATCCTGTTCATTGTCTTCCTGGTGCTGTTCGTAGCCTCCTTCTTCTTTGGACGTGGACGAGGTTGAAGATGAGCAGGATGCTTTCAACAGCCCTGGCTGCCGCCCTGCTGATGGGTGGCAGTGCGGCGGCGATGGCGGCCAATGACGGCCAGGTCCGGGTCGACCAGTTGCTCGGCTCGGACCCGGAGTACCGGGAAACCTGGCAGGACACAATCAAGGGCGAGGAACGCCTGCCTGATTGGGTGGTCAACCTGACCGGCAGTGCCCAGCAGCAGATGTCCGCCGTGACCGAAGATGGCGACAAGTACCTGGTAGGCCCGCTGTGTGAGTCGCAGGACAACTGCACCTACAAGCGGCTGATCGTTGCATTCAGCTGGGACAAGGATGATGCCTACGGGATGCTCGTGGAGGTACCCGAAGGCTTGCCGAGTGACAAGTCGCCTACTCGCCATGCGCAGTACCGCTGGCTGGGCGAACCCGACGACGGCATGAAGGCAATGCTGCAGGAGCAGCTCAAGCGTGACCCGAACTGGTACTGAGCATTTGTTGCCGGTACGGATGAAAGGTCACCGACTGTCACGTAATAGAAGCTGAAACTTTCTATATTTCAGCCTTCTATGATGCGCCGCCCCGAGGAGGGGCAGCACATGACCAAGGGGCCGGGCTGTTCTGATTGTTGCAGGATCGGAGTGGCCTAGGGGTACAGGGAGTGCCTCCAGCGATGGGCCGGGTCAGGAAAGGCGGAATCGGAAGTCTCAGGTCGGCGGTGTCAAAGAGATACCTGAGCCGATCTGGCTTCCGAGGAGCCCTGCAGAAAACACCTCTTCTCTTGCGCGATTTTTACCTTGAGACACATTTTGTCTCGACCGCACGTCAATTTTTTTCGACCTCAATGACGCGTCTTCAAGTGTCATTTCCGCCATTCGGATTGTCGAACAGGCCATCATCCATCTCCATCCCATACCGTCAAATCTGCCGAAATATGGCGGTTTGGTCTTGTTCGGGATTCCGAACGTTATAAATCAAGCACTTGCGAGCGCCCTATTTTCGTGCGAACCGGTATGCGAAAACGGTATGGGGTATGCGTTTCCGGCATTAGATTTCCCCCCTTGCCATCGCAATAGTTGCCGCCTTTTTCGCTGGCCAGAGCGCCCTGTCGCTCGCCTGCGCTGTCCTTACATGAAGTCGCCGGATGGATTGATTTGCTGCCCGTGACCTGGCCAATGGCTCTGTCACGGGCGTTTTCGTCCGGTGCCATGACCACTAGAACAAAGGGTAAAGACATGAAGAAGGCAAAACTGAGCCTCGCCTGGCAGATCGTTATCGGTCTGGTCCTGGGCGTTGCAATCGGCGCGCTGCTGAACCACTTCAGCGCGGAAAAGGCCTGGTGGATCAGCAACGTCCTCCAGCCCGCCGGTGACATCTTCATTCGCCTGATCAAGATGATCGTCGTCCCGATCGTGATTTCGTCGCTGATCGTGGGTATCGCCGGGGTTGGCGATGCGAAGAAACTGGGCAGCATCGGCCTGAAGACCATCATCTACTTCGAAGTGGTGACTACCATCGCCATCGTCGTGGGTTTGGTGCTGGCCAACCTGTTCCACCCGGGCGCCGGTATCGACATGAGCACCCTGGGTACCGTGGACATCTCCAAGTACCAGGCCACTGCGGCTGAGGTGCAGCATGAGCACGCGTTCATCGAAACCTTGCTGAATCTGATCCCGTCGAACATCTTCGCAGCGCTGATGCGTGGCGAAATGCTGCCGATCATCTTCTTCTCGGTCATGTTCGGCCTGGGCCTTTCGAGCCTGCAGGCAGAGCTGCGCGACCCACTGGTACGCACCTTCCAGGCCGTCTCGGAAACCATGTTCAAGGTCACCCACATGATCATGAACTACGCCCCGATCGGCGTGTTCGCCCTGATCGCCGTGACCGTGGCCAACTTCGGCTTCAGCTCGCTGCTGCCGCTGGCCAAGCTGGTACTGCTGGTGTACTTCGCCATCGCCTTCTTCGCCTTCATGGTGCTGGGCCTGGTGGCCCGCGTGTTCGGCTTCTCGGTGATCAAGATCATGCGCATCATGAAAGATGAGCTGATCCTGGCCTACTCCACCTCCAGCTCCGAAACCGTGCTGCCGCGCGTGATCGAGAAAATGGAAAAGTACGGCGCGCCGAAGTCGATCTGCTCGTTCGTGGTACCGACCGGCTACTCCTTCAACCTTGACGGTTCCACCCTGTACCAGAGCATCGCGGCCATCTTCATCGCCCAGCTGTACGGTATCGACCTGTCGTGGAGCCAGCAGCTGCTGCTGGTGCTGACCCTGATGGTCACCTCCAAAGGCATCGCTGGCGTGCCGGGCGTATCGTTCGTGGTCCTGCTGGCTACCCTGGGCAGCGTGGGCATCCCGCTGGAGGGCCTGGCCTTCATCGCCGGTGTCGACCGCATCATGGACATGGCCCGTACCGCGCTGAACGTGGTGGGCAACGCCCTGGCGGCACTGGTCATCGCGCGCTGGGAAGGCATGTACGACGCGGCCAAGGGCGAGAAGTACTACGCCTCGCTGATGGCCGACAAAAAGGAAGCTGTAGTCGCTGGCGAAACCGCCAAGCGCTGAGCCTGATGGCAGCTTGACCAAGAGCCCCGACCTGTCGGGGCTTTTTGTTGTCTGTGAGATCTTGGGCCGCGTTGCGGCCCTATCGCGACGCAAGGCCCCTCCCACAAGGGCGGGCGTTCACCGATCTTTGTGGGAGCGGCCTTGTGTCGCGATACGAGGGACGCAGCCTTCGCCTGCGATCGCCAGTCAGGGGCTGCGATACGCTATCATTCGAGCATTTTTCAGGGGGTACACGCGGATGCTCAACGGCCTTTGGCTTGGCTTTTTCCTGGTGGCGGCGGTGTCCGCCCTGGCCCAATGGCTGGTAGGCGGCAACGCTGGCATCTTCGCGGCAATGGTCGAAAGCATCTTTGCCATGGCCAAGCTGTCGGTCGAGGTGATGGTGCTGCTGTTCGGCACCCTGACCCTGTGGCTGGGCTTTCTGAAGATCGCCGAGAAGGCCGGTATCGTCGAATGGTTGGCCAAGGTGCTGGGCCCGCTGTTTGCCCGGCTGATGCCTGAGGTACCGCCCGGCCACCCTGCCCTGGGCCTGATTACCATGAACTTCGCCGCCAACGGCCTGGGCCTGGACAACGCCGCCACGCCGATTGGCCTGAAGGCCATGCGCGCACTGCAGGAGCTGAACCCCAGCAGCACCACCGCGAGCAACGCGCAGATCCTGTTCCTGGTGCTCAACGCCTCGTCGCTGACGCTGCTGCCGGTCACCATCTTCATGTACCGGGCCCAGCAGGGCGCGCCCGACCCGACCATGGTGTTCCTGCCAATACTGCTGGCGACCAGCGTCTCGACCCTGGTCGGCCTGCTGTCGGTGGCTGTGATGCAGCGCCTGCGCCTGTGGGACCCGGTGGTGCTTGCCTACTTCATCCCCGGCGCTTTGCTGCTGGGCGGTTTCATGGCGTTTCTTGGCACCCTGTCGGCCGCCGCGCTGGCTAGCCTGTCATCGATCCTGGGCAACCTCACGCTGTTTGGCGTGATCATGCTGTTCCTGGTGATTGGTGCCATGAGGCGGGTGAAGGTGTATGAAGCCTTTGTCGAAGGCGCCAAGGAAGGCTTCGACGTGGCCAAGAACCTGCTGCCGTACCTGGTGGCGATGCTGGTGGCGGTGGGTGTGCTGCGCGCCTCTGGCGCCCTGGAGCTGGCCCTGGACGGTATCCGCCATGCGGTGAACTGGATGGGCCTGGATACCCGCTTCGTCGAGGGCCTGCCCACCGCGCTGGTCAAGCCGTTCTCCGGCAGCGCAGCTCGGGCCATGCTGATCGAGACCATGCAGACCCAAGGCGTGGACAGCTTCCCGGCCCTGGTAGCGGCAACGATTCAAGGCAGCACCGAAACCACCTTCTACGTACTGGCCGTGTACTTTGGCGCCGTGGGCATCCAGCGCGTGCGCCATGCGGTGGGTTGCGCACTGCTGGCCGAGTTTTCCGGGGTGATTGCGGCGATTTTCATCTGCTACTGGTTCTTCGCCTGAACCTTCAGTTGAGCCTGGTTGGCCTGGCCAATGGTCCAACCCACCACCTGCCCCACCAGCTGGTCGCTGGCCTGGCCGAAGCCGGCGACCACCGCTGACACCTGCTTGTCGGCCAGCGGCTGGCGGATCTCGAAGCGCTTGCTGGCCAGGATACGCTGGGTGCGGCCCTGGACCAGGCGCGCGTCGTAGCGGATCACCACCTCCACTGCCCCGCCCGGGCGGTATTCACTCTGAAACGCCTGCAGCTCGCCAGCCAGCTCGTAGTCGGCCTGCAGGTTGCTGTCGTCGGCGCTCAGGCGCTGCACCTGGCCGTCACGCTGAAAACCATCGAGCAGGCGGTTGCGCAGCAGCACCGGGGCCGCATCGCTCCAGCGCGCCCCCTTGTAACTGCTGACCACATCGCCCTGGGGGATGACGGCAATGCGCGGCCCCGCCAGCACTTCACTGGCCAGCGGCTTGTTCAGGCGCAAGGACCAGTCCAGCGGCGCCGCCGTGCGGCTGGGCTGGTTTACCGGCAGGCGATAGAGGTCGAAGGGTTCGGTCTTGGGCAGGATTGAGCAGGCACTGGCCAGGCTAAGTGCGGCCGCGAGAGCCAGCAGGCGCATCGACGGTTTCATGGCTGGAACTCCTTGTTGTTGTCGCGGCCGAGCAGGTAGCCGCTCGGGTCGGCCTCCAGTTGCCGGGAAATGCCTTTTAGCGCGTTGAGGGTTTCGCGCAGCTCGCGAATGGCCGGGGTGAGCTGGTTCAGGCCCTGGGCGCCATCGCCGATGGCCTCGCTGTTGTTTTTCAGCAAGTTGTTGATGGTGGCAGTGCTTTCGGCGAGGGATTGCATGGCCTGTTCGGCACTGCCGATTGCCTGCTTGCCATCGCTGGCCAGCAGGCCGTTGGCATTGCGCATCAGTGCCTGGGTTTCGGCCAACGTGGCACTGGCCTGCTTGCCCACCTGCACCAGTTGCTCGATGGCCTGGGCGATGCTGCCGTGCTGGCCGGCGAAGGCACCCGTGGTCTTGTCGAGGTTGGCCAAGGTGCTGCTGAGGTGGCCAATGTTGTCTTCGGAGAACATCTGGTTGGCGTTGTGCAGCAGCAGGTTGATGTTGGTGACCAGGTCACTGCTGTCGTTGAGCAGTCGCGAGATCGGCGACGGCGAGGCAATGATCACTGGCAGCTTGCCATCCTTGCCTTTCAGTTCCGGGCTTTGCGGGGTGCCGCCGCTGAGCTGGATGAACGAGTTGCCTGTCACGCCGGCCAGGGTCAGCTTGGCCTGGGTGTCTTCTTTTACCGGGGTGTCGCCGCTCAGGCGCACCCGGGCCAGTACCCGGCGCGGGTCTTTCGGGTCCAGTCGCAGGGTGGATACATCGCCCACCTTGATACCGTTGTACTGCACCGGGCTGCCGCGCGACAGACCGGAAACGGCTTCGTTGAACACCACTTCGTAATCCTTGAAGGCGTCATCGACGCTGGACTTGGTCAGCCAAAGGCCGAACAGCATGGCACCAGCCACCACCAGGACGGTGACCAGGCCGATAAGAACGTGATGGGCTCGGGTTTCCATTGCTCAGCGCTCCTGCCCGGCACGGGTGGCGGCCTGCTCGGCGGCGCGCCCGCGTGGGCCGTGAAAGTATTCTTGAATCCAGGCGTCGTTGGTCTGTTCGACCTCGGCCAGCGGGCCGGCCACCAGGACCTTTTTCTGCGACAGCACCGCGATGCGGTCGGTAATGGTGTAAAGGGTGTCGAGGTCGTGTGTGATGAGGAACACCGACAAGCCCAGTGCATCGCGCAGGGTCAGGATCAGCTGGTCGAACGCGGCGGCGCCGATCGGGTCCAGGCCGGCGGTGGGCTCGTCGAGAAACAGGATGTCCGGGTCCAGTGCCAAAGCACGGGCCAGCGCTGCACGCTTGATCATGCCCCCCGACAGCGAGGACGGGTACTTGTCGGCGGCGGAAATGGGCAACCCGGCCAGGGCCAGCTTCACGCCGGCCAGGTGCTCGGCATCGGCGCGGGACAGCCCGGCGTGTTCGATCAACGGCAACGCTACGTTCTCGGTGACGGTAAGCGAAGAGAACAGCGCGCCCTTCTGGAACAGCACGCCGAAGCGCCGTTCCACCAGCGAGCGCTGCTCTTCGCCAAGGCCCGCGAGGTCCTGGCCGAACACCTTGATCAGCCCCTCATTGGGCCGGCGCAGGCCAATGATGCTGCGCAGCAGTACCGACTTGCCGCTGCCCGAACCGCCGACCACGGCCAGGATTTCACCACGGTACAGGTCCAGGTCCAGGTTTTCATGCACAACTTGGGAGCCGAAGCGGTTGCAGATGCCGCGGGCTTCGATCACTTTTTCCCGGTCATTCACCAGCCCATCTCCATGAAGAACAGGGCGGCCACGGCGTCCAGCACGATGACCACGAAAATTGACTGCACCACCGCCGAGGTGGTGTGTGCGCCCACCGATTCGGCGCTGCCGCTGACCTTGAAGCCTTCGAGGCAGCCGATGGCGGCGATCAGGAAGGCAAAGAACGGGGCCTTGGCCAGGCCCACCAGGAAGTGCTGCACGCCGATATCGCTTTGCAGCAGCGACAGGAACATGGCCGGTGAGATGTCCAGCGACAGGGCGCAGACCACTGCGCCGCCGACGATGCCGCAGATCATCGCGATGAAGGTGAGCAAGGGCAGCGTAATCAGCAACGCCAGTACCCGTGGCACCACCAGCAGCTCCATGGGGTTCAGGCCCAGGGTGCGGATGGCGTCGATTTCTTCGTTGGCCTTCATCGAGCCGATCTGCGCTGTGAAGGCGCTGGCGGTGCGGCCGGCCATGAGGATGGCGGTCAGCAGCACGGCGAACTCGCGCAGGAACGAGAACGCCACCAGGTCGACGGTGAAAATGGTCGCGCCGAACGCGGCCAGCACCGTGGCACCGAGGAAGGCCACCACCGCGCCTACCAGGAAGGTCAGCAAGGCGACGATAGGGGCTGCGTCCAGCCCGGTTTGCTCGATATGTGCAACAACCGGCGTGAGGCGCCAGCGGTGCGGTGTGAGGGCGCGGCGCAGCAGGGTTTCGAGGATGACCCCGATGAAGCCCAGCAACTGCATGGAGTCTTGCCACAGGGTGCCGACGGCACGGCCGATGCGTTCCAGCAGCATCAGCAGTACGTTGCGCTCGGGCTCCTTGACCGGGATGCAGTAGTCCTGGACCGAGCAGTAGACGTTTTTGAGCAGTGCGCGGCTGGCTTCGGGCAGGTCTTCGGTGCAGTGTGACAGGCGCTCGGAGCCAAGCAGCTCGGCCAGAAGCGATGCCCCGGCGGTGTCCAGGCGGCCCAGTTGGCTGAGATCGGCGACGGTGTCGGCAGGGTATTGGGCGCGCAGCTGCTCGCTCTCGCGCCTGAGGCTGGCGTAGTGCGCCAGGGTCCAGTCACCGGTTATGCGCAGGCGGGCCGGTTGGCTGCTGGCGTCCAGGGTGGCGCTGGGGGTGGTCATAGGCTCCATGCAATTGACTCGGCGCTAAGGCTTAGGGGCTGATCATAGCGCAGCAGACATGGGCTGTTTGGTGATTATGTGCTGTCTCTTGGTTCGGCATCGCGACCTGTAAGAGCAGCCTTGTGCTGCGAAGAGGCCGTGAGCGCCCACAAAAGTGGTTTGCGGTACAGGCCCCTTCGCAGCACAAGGCTGCTCCTACACAGGTAATGCGTAAGCATGGATTTCAACTTCCAGCCGGTGCATCGTCAACCACCTTGAAGCGCAGTACGCCAATCACCTGGCCATCTTCGGTCAGCACCCTGACCTGCCATTTGCCCACCGGGTTTGGCGGGAAATTCTGCTTGTGGGTCCAGGCCCGGTAGCCTTCCTTGCGCCCGCCGTGAATGTCCAGGGCGATGCGGTCAACTTCCTTACCGTCCTTTTGCCACACATGGTAGATCCGCTCGTTCAGGCCGCGGGGTGCGTTGATGGCCGTGTAGGCATAGAGGCCACTGCTGCGGATGCGGCTGGCGGCAATCTCGTCCAGCGACTCGCCTGGCTGGCGGTTCAGCACTTCGGTACTCACCGCCACCTCGGTCATCCACAGGGTGGCCGGCGGTACCCAGGAGCGCAGCAGCCAGCCCCCGGCACCGACCGACAGGGTAACCAGTACCAGCGCCACGGCGCGGCGCCAGTTGTTGATCGGGAAGCTGCTGGCCAGGCTGGGGAACGACAGGGCCATGGCCGCGATCAGGGCCAGCTTGAAGCTTTGCGCGGTGGTCAGATGCAGGATGATCGGCAGTGCGGTCAGCAGGGCGGCGAACAGCGTCAGGGTATGCAGCGCCAGGAACAGCCAGCGCCGCCGTGCCAGCCACTTGTAGTACAACGGGTCGATGATCGAAATCAGGCCCGCGGCGCCGAGCAAGCCGGTGAATACCAGCTGGCCGCTGTTCCAGGTGGTGGTGATGAAGAAGAACGGCAGCACGAAGAACAGCGTTTCCTGGTGGATCATCTGCGTCGCGTAGCGCAACAGCGGCTGCGGGATTTCGCGGTTGAAGGTGCGCGCGAACAGGCCAGTGAGGGTGTTTTCCAGCATCAGCCAGACCCAGCTGACCAGCATGAGTACGGCAACCCAGCTGGCCAGGCCGGCCTGGCGGTCGACCAGGATGAAGCTGCCGATACCGGAGAGGAAACCGCCGAGCGCGATGATGCCGGGGTAGCGTTTGAGCAGTTCGATGATGCGCTGGACGATATGGGGGATTTGGGGCATTGGGGGCTACAACAGAAAGGATGAGGTGGCTGTACGGCCCCTTCGCGGGCTTGCCCGCTCCCACAGGGTTCGGCGATAACGCCCGCGAAGGGGCCGGTACTGGCAAAAGGATACCGCCGATTCACCGCTCCCGTGTAGCACCACTCGGCCGTTCAGGCCCATGCCGTCGCCAGCGCAGCAACCCTGCCGCAAGGATCAGCCCCACAAGCAAGGCGGCCAGCCCGTAAAGCTCGTCGTAGCCAAGCAACGGCTTCTCGATACGCAGGTAGCCCTCTTCCCTGAGCAGTTCTTTCAGCGCCGCGTTGGCCTGTTCCAGGCTGACCTGGCGCAGCTTGCGCACCGGGTTGGCAAAACGCCCGTCGGTATAGTCGTTAAGCGCGCCCCAGTAATAGTCGGCCAGGGCGCTGTTGCCTTGGGTGCTCCAGCTCTCCTTGGCGACGCTAGCGTCCTTGATGCGGGCGAAGGTGTCCGGGTCCACGCCTTTCTTGCGCAGGTGCTCGAACAGGGCCTGCATTACCTTTACCGCCTTGTCGATGTCATCGCGCTCAAGGTCGGCGTTGAGGCTGAGCAGGCCGGTGTCGCCAAAGCTCTCGCGCTGCACCGATGGACCGTAGGACAGCCCGTTGCGCAGGCGTAGCTGGTCGTACAGCGCCCAGTCCAGGTAGCGCGACAGCAGGTCGAGGGTGGCCTGGTGGTCGTTGTCCAGCACCGGCTCGATGAACAGCCAGTGCAGTTTGACGCTGTCACCCAGCCAGCCCCGGGTCAGGTCGCGACGTTGTTCGGCCTGGTGGGTGATGCTCTCCAGGTTGCGGCGCTCCTCCGGTTCGGTGGCTGGCAGTTCGCCAAAGGTGCGTTCCAGATAAGCCGGCAGCAGCCGGTCGAGGCCGCCGACCATGATCAGGGTCATGTTGTTGGCCGCGTACCAGCGGTCACGCAAGGCTTGCACCTGCTCCAGGGTCATGTCGTCGATATTGGAGCGCTCCGGGCATTTCAGGCCCAGCTCGGTGGCCAGCTGATCGCTGGCGGGGTGGCCGATGTCCTGGCGGTCGAGCCAGCGCTGCAGGTGGCCATAATGACCGCCATCTTCGCGTTCGATGATGCGCTTGGCGGTGACCAGAGCCTTGGCATCGATAGGGGTGTCGCGGATGACCGCCAGCAGCAGGTCGAGTACCTTGCGCTGGTTGCGCGCCGGGGCTTCGATCACGAAGGTGGTGTCGGCGCTGCTGGTATAGGCGTTCCACTCGCCGCCCAGCGTTTGCAAACGCTCTTCCAGGCCGCCCTCGCCTGTTTCGTCGATGCCGCTGAACAGCAGGTGCTCAAGCAGGTGCGGCAGTTCTTTCTGCTCGCAGTCGAAGTCGTCCAGGCCGACCCCGACCACCAGGCGGATCGCCACATGGTCACGCTCGTAGCCGTCTTTCAGGATGACCTGCAGGCCGTTGGGCAGCAGGTAGCCCTCAACGCGTGAGCGGTCGAGGGCCAATGAGGACAGGCTGCAGATCAGCAGGCAAACGAACATCAGGCAACGCATGGGCGAGCGAGAATCCTCTGGTAGGCAAAATCAGGGCAGACGGGCTTCGTCCGGCACGCTGTCGAGCATCAGGCCGCCGGTGTCCGAGCCGCCCAGTACCACATAGGCACTGCTGCAGAACAAAGAGTTCAACCGCTTCATGTCGGCAATCAGCTCCAAGTGTAGCGAACTGGTCTCGATACTTTGCACCACCTTACGCTGCAAGCGGCTGACATGGGCGTGCGCCAAGCGCCGTTCCTGGGCGCGAAAACGGCGTTTTTCACGCAGCAGCAAGCGGGCGCTCTCCGGGTCGGCACTGAGAAACACCGACAGACCCAGGCGCAGGTTAGCCAGTAATTGCTCCTGCAGGCCGGTGAGCTCTTCCAGGCCTGTCTGGGAAAACTCCCGGCGCTGGCTGGTTTTCTGCTGCTGGACCTTGCGTAGCATGCGCTCGATCAGGTCGCAGGCCAGCTTGAGGTTGATCGCCAGCTCGATGATCTCGGCCCAGCGGCGGTTGTCCGGCTCGCTGAGGTCCTCGCGCGACATTTGCGCCAGGTACAGCTTGATCGCGCTGTACAGCGCTTCGGCGTCTTCGCCCAGGACGCGGACCTGCTGCGGCAGGGCGGTCTGGGTGCCGCGCAGGGCACCGAGCACGGCTTCGAGCAGGCTGTCGACGATATCGCCCAGGCGCAGGGTTTCGCGGCAGGCGTTGGCCAAGGCCAGGCTGGGCGTTTCCAGTGCCGAGGCGTCGAGGTGGCGTGGGCGCACTTGTCCGTTGCCGGCTTCGCGCTCGGGCAGCAGGGTATTGCATAGCCGGCCCATCAGTTTGACTGTGGGTAGCATGAGCAGGCAGCGCAGTGTGTTGTAGAGCAGGTGGAAGCCGATCACCAGCTCTTGCGGGCTGAAGCTGAGGGAGTCCATCCACTCCACCAGCGGGTGCAGCACGGGAATGATCAGCAGCAGGCCGAGCAGCTTGTACAGCAGGCTGCCCAAGGCCACCCGGCGCCCGGCGGTGTTCTGCATGCTGGTGCTGATGAAGGCCAGCAAGCCACTGCCGATGTTGGCGCCGACCACCAGGCCGATGGCCACCGGCAGGCTGATGACTTCGGCGCCTGCCAACGTTGCGGTGAGCAGCACGGCGGCAAGGCTGGAATAGGAAACCATGGCGAACATGGCGCCGACCAAGGCGTCCAGCATGATGTCGCCGGTTAGTGAAGCGAACAGCACTTTAACGCCTTGGGCATGGGTGATCGGTGCAGCTGCCTGCACGATCAGTTCCAGTGCCAGAATGATCAGGCCAAGCCCGATACCAACCCGGCCCAATTGGCCTGCCCGTGTCTGTTTGCGCGAGAGGAAGAAGATTACACCCAGGAAGATCAGCAGCGGTGACAGCCACGACAGGTCGAAGGTCAGTACACGGGCCATCAGCGCGGTACCCACATCGGCACCCAGCATGATCGCCAGGGCCGGGGTCATGGCCATCAGGCCCTGACCGACGAAAGATGTGACCAACATGGCCGTGGCGTTACTGCTCTGCACCATGGCGGTGACCAGAATGCCGGCGATGAACGCCAGCGGTCGCTTGTCCATGTTCTGGCTGATGATGCGTCGCAGGTTCGAGCCGAATACCCGGAGGATGCCGGTACGCACGATATGGGTGCCCCAGACCAGAAGCGTCACGGCTGAGAGCAGGTTGAGCAGGGTCAGCATGGCGAAGGCCCCCTGTTGCACTGGCCCACCGGGCCAAGAAAAGATACGTGAGCTTTTGAAGAATTTTCAGTGCTCACTCAAAGCTTTAGTTGTTTTGCGCAGCTGTCGCCAGCTTCGCATGGCTGTCATTTGTTTGAAACCGATCAGGCATGAAAAAAGGGCCCTGCGAAGGGCCCTTTCTGTTTTGCACTTCCGGGTGTTATTGACCCGGAATGTCTTTGCGCAGTTTCACCGGGTCTTGCTCTTTGCCCTCTTTGCGGGCTGAGGCGGTGCGCATGCGGATGTTGATGGCTTCTACCGCCAGCGAGAACGCCATGGCGAAGTAGACGTAACCCTTTGGCACGTGCACGTCGAAAGATTCGGCGATCAGTACGGTACCGACCACGATCAGGAACGAAAGTGCGAGCATCTTCAGCGACGGGTGTTTGTCGATGAAATTACTGATGGCACCGGCGCACAGCATCATCACCAGTACGGCGACAACGATGGCGGCGATCATCACCGGCACGTGGGACACCATGCCCACTGCAGTGATTACCGAGTCCAGCGAGAACACGATGTCGATGATGGCGATCTGGATGATGGTGTAGAAGAACTTGCCACCTGCGCCTTTCGGCTCATCCGGGTTTTCGTCTTCGCCTTCCAGGCCGTGGTAGATCTCTTGCGAGCTCTTCCATAGCAGGAACAGGCCACCGAAGAACAGGATCAGGTCACGCCCGGAGATGCCTTGGCCGAATACCACGAACAGGTCGGCGGTAAGGCGCATGACCCAGGTAATCGACAGCAGCAGCATGATGCGGGTGACCATGGCCAGGGCCAGGCCGAAGATCCGGGTGCGCGGCTGCATGTGCTTGGGCATGCGGCTGACCAGGATCGAGATCATGATGATGTTGTCGATCCCGAGGACGATCTCAAGCGCGGTGAGGGTAAAAAAGGCAACCCAGATTTCCGGGCTGGTCAGCCATTCCATGTAATTTCCTTCGAGCGGTAATGGCAACGCGCCCCGGTCAGGGCGCGTCGCGTAGGTGATACGTCTGTATTAAAGACTACTGAACAGCGGGAAAATCCCCATCAGCAGTGCGGCGAGCATTATGCACAGGCACACCAGCACTGCCCACTTGAGCGTGAAGCGCTGATGATCGCCGAACTCGATGCCGGCCAGGGCCACCAGCAGGTAGGTGGAGGGTACCAGCGGGCTGAGCAGGTGTACCGGTTGCCCGACGATCGACGCACGGGCCATTTCCACCGGGGTGATGCCGTAGTGGCTGGCGGCTTCGGCCAGCACCGGCAATACGCCGTAGTAGAAGGCATCGTTGGACATGAAGAAGGTGAACGGCATGCTCACGATCGCGGTAATTACCGCCAGGTAAGGGCCTAGCGCTTCAGGGATGACGGCCAGCAGGCTCTTGGACATGGCGTCGACCATGCCGGTACCCGACAGGATGCCGGTGAAGATGCCGGCAGCGAAGATCAGCCCGGTCACGGCCAGCACGCTGCCGGCGTGGGCGGCGATGCGGTCCTTCTGCTGCTGCAGGCACGGGTAGTTGACGATCATGGCGATGCTGAAGGCGATCATGAACAGCACGGGCAGTGGCAGCACGCCGGCGATCAGCGCGACCATCAGGGCGGCGGTCAGGGCACCGTTGAAGTACAGCAGCTTGGGCCGGCGTGCTTCCGGGAATTGCGAAACGGTGATTTCGCTGTGGTCGATATCGTCCGTCGGCAGGTGCAGTTCGCCCAGGCGGGCACGTTCACGCTTGCCGTACATGTAGGCAATGGCCAGGATCGCCACCACGCCGAACAGCATGGCCGGGATCATCGGCACGAAGATGTCCGAAGGGTCTACATGCAGCGCACTGGCGGCACGGGCGGTCGGGCCACCCCAAGGGGTCATGTTCATCACCCCGCCGGCGAGGATGATCAGGCCGGCCATGATCCGCGGGCTCATGCCCAGGCGGCTGTACATAGGCAGCATGGCGGCGCAGCAGATCATGTAGGTGGTGGCGCCGTCACCGTCGAGCGAGACCACCAGGGCCAGCACGGCGGTACCGACCGAGACTTTCAGCGGGTCGCCCTTGACCAGTTTGAGGATCTTGCGCACGGCCGGGTCGAACAGGCCGGAGTCGATCATCAGGGCGAAGTAGAGGATGGCGAACATCAGCATCACGCCGGTAGGCGCGAGCTTGCTGATGCCTTCGAGCATCATGGGGCCGATCTTGGCGGAGAAACCGCCGAACAGGGCGAACAGGATCGGTACCAGGATCAGTGCGATCAAGGCCGACAGGCGCTTGGTCATGATCAGGTACATGAAGGTGATGACCATGGCGAAGCCGAGGAAGGTCAGCATGGCAATACTCCAGACGTGGCGCGGCGAAAGGAAAGTCTATTCGGGCGGATCAGCGCGTCAGGCGCTGCGCAGGGAGCATGCGGAGGGGTACTGCAGGAAGGCGGGCACAGGAATACATCAGAATCACCATTGTTGTTGTTGATTGGGCCGGGCGCGGTGTTTACCGGGTGCCCTGGCTGACCGGTCTTGTGCCGGTAGTGGCGGCTATCCTATGAGGGCAAGCTTTCAGCCAGCTTTCGCTGAGGCAAAGGCGACGAGAGATAGGTGATGCAGAATGTGACCGAAGGGGGCTGCCATTGCGGCGCCTTGCGTTACAGGTTGGAGGGTGACCTGACAGACATTGCCCACTGCCACTGCACGATTTGCCGCCGGGTAAGCGGTGGGCTGGTGGTGACCTGGGTCACCCTGCCCCGTTCGGGGTTTGTGTGGCTGGCGGGTGAACCGAACTGCTATGTGGCACCGGCCAGTTGCAGCCGGTACTTCTGCGGGCAGTGTGGGGCGCACGTCGCGCTGGTGACCACGCACAGCCCTGAGACGATCGACGTGACGGTGGCGACGCTGGATCACCCGGAGCGGGTGCGGGCCAACCGGCATATCTGGGTGGACAGCCGGTTGCCGTGGTTGCATCTGGATGAGGATTTGCCAGAAGAGGATGGCGAAAGCCAGTAAGCAATTGTGCTGGTGCTGCCGGCGATAGGGCCGGTACAGCCATGCTTACAATTGCAGGCCACCCGCAGCTTTGTGCAGCGCCCGCAAATGCTCACCGATCTGCTTCACATTGGCCTCGACCGCGGCAATTTCCTTGGCCCGTGATGGTTCCAGCAGCGCCCTCACCTCTTTGTCCAGGCTGGTGCTCAAGCGCAGCAGCTGCGCCTGGCGTTCGCTGCTGACCTGCTCGAGGTGCTTGCGCTCTTCGGGTTGCGGCAGCCCGTAGCCCTTGGCATCGAGCAACTCTGCCGGGCGGCTGAGGAAACCACTGTTGGCGAGCATCTGCTTGAGGGTGGCGTCAGCTTTGTTGATGCTGCCATCTTTCAGCGCTGCGGCATTCAGGTAACGTTGCTTGACCTCGTCCTGGGCCAGCAGCAGTTGCCGGCGCAAGCTGGCCTGTTCAAGCAGCAGCAACGCAGCGCTGGTGCGCAGGTCGGCCTTGGCGAACCAGGGGCGGCGCTGTTCGGCATCCTGGGCCAGCCAGTCTTCAACCAGGGCCTGCTTGATCGGCAGCTGTTTCCTCAGTACCTCGAACATGGCCTGGTAGCGGTCGCGGTAAGAGTCGAAGCGGTAGCCCAGGCGCAACGCCTCGCGTGGGTCGTCGAGTACGCTGGTGTCGGCCAGCCCCCTGCCCTTGAGCACGGCCAGCAAACCGTTGGGCATGATGCTGTCGAGGTCGTTCAGGCGTGGGTTGGCGGTGCCGCTGCGCAGCAGTTTCAGTGACTCCACCGCACAGTTGTTGGACAGGAACCAATAGTTGCCGTCATAGCTCCAGTGCATCTCGGCGGCCTGACGCACCAGGTTCTCGACTTCATCGCGGCTGAGCTTCAGGGGTACCGAGGCCAGGCTACGCAGTTCGGTCTTGGTGTACTCATCGATCACCTGGCCCAGCGGCAGTACGAACAATCGCGAGGGGTAGACACCGATCAGGCCGTCCCAGCTGGACAGCTGCACGTCGTTGACGAAGGCGCGGTACGACAGCACCAGGCTCTGGTCGAGGTCCAGGCGGCAGTCCGGCCCGCGTGGGCGGCCGGGCTTGCAGATCACCAGGCGCAGCATGCTGTGGCCCCACCTGCTGACCAGGTTCTGGTTGGCTTCGGCCAGCAGGTAATCCACTTCATACACCCGCTCGGGGTCGATTTCACCCAGCGGCTGGCGGGCGAAGTCGCTGCCCGCGTTGATGAACGGCAGGCCCTTGGCGCAAGTGTCCTGTTGAGGTGCCCAGCCGAAATGTTCGCGCAGGTATTGGTTGAGCGCCGGGCGGCGGCAGCCGTAGCTCGGGTCGAGGAGGAAGTACTCCATGTTGACCGCGATGTACTCCTTGGGGCTGCTCAGCTCATAGCTGTCGGGGCTGCGCACGAACTGGCCATTGTGCTGTTCGCGCTCCCCGCGTCGGCCCACGTATTGCTGCCAGCCGGCCAGGTCGAGCAGGCGCGGGTCGTCGCTGAGGGTGAAGCGGCGCTCGGCCTGGCCGCGGCATTCTTCGGGCAGGCCAATCTTGCCCAGCGTGCCTTGCTGGCGCTTGCAGCGGGCAATCAGCGAATTTTCGGCACCGCTCCACAGGCGGGCACGGTCGTAGATATGGGTGAGCTCGTGCAACACGGTGGCCAGCAGCTCCTCACGTACCGTGCCATGCGGGCGGTTGGTGCGCTCGGTGGCGGCGCTGCCATCGGTGAGCCCGGGCAGCAGGCGAAGGTTGAGTTCGAGGGTGGACACCAGCGATGCCTGGCCGTAGGCGTCGGCAGGCATGTTGTCGCTCCAGCTGACCCGCACGCGGCGGTCCAGCTGTTGCTTGAAGCGCGGAGGCAGCTTGCCCATGGCCTCGTCGAGCAGGGCCTGGGTGGCTTGGGTTTGTTGGGGGTCAAGGCCGGATGCCTGCAGCTCAAGCTGCAGGTCGGCCAATGCGGGTGTGCCGAGCAGCGTCAGGACGCAGCCGAGCAGCCAGGCACGTATGCGGTTCACAGCGCGAGGATGGCTTCAGCCAGTACCTGATCGCTGGCACCGCGGGCTTCTGGCACACGCTCGCGCAGGGTGCTGAAGGCGGCCTCGAGCTGGACACCGCGAATGTCACCATTGCTGGCGACGAAGCTGGCGGCGTCATCGTGGGCTTCGCGTACCACTTTGGAGTCGCGAATGGATGTGGTGGTGTCTGAGGTGAAGTCGATCGAGCGGCCAAAGGCACGCACGATGATGTTGCTGGTGGCCACCAAGGTCTGTGCATGGGCCAGGTCGGCCAGCAGCAGCATGCCGAGGGTAGCGGCAATCAGCGGTTTACGCATGGAGCATCTCCGAAAAAATACAGGGAGTCAGATGTAGTTATTGGACGAGAATCGCCTGCGCCAGTTCCAGGTCGCCGACGGCGTGCTGTGAACAATTGTGGCGTAATGATTCCAGCGCGGCCTCCAGCCGCACGCCGCGGATCTGGCCGTCGCTGGCAACGAAGGCAGCCGCATCGTCGCGCGCCTGGCGTACCAGCTTGCGATCAAACGGTGCGGTGGTGACCTGGCTGGTGACATAGCCGGTGATGACCAGGCTTTGCGTGGTGGTATCCATGGCATGGGCACTGGCCATGCCGGCAACGGAGAACAGCAGCGGCAACAGATAACGCATGGGCTCTACAACGGCTCGGAACGTGGGCGGCAAAGTTGGGTGCGGCTGTGCTGGGGGTGACCAGCACAGCTGAACGGCTCTACCGGGCTCAGAGCGCCAGGATGGCCTGGGCCAGTTGCGCGTCGCTGGCCTGCAGGGCCGGCATCTGCGAGCGGATGTGCAGGAAAGCGCTCTCCAGCTTGGCACCGCGGATGTCGCCTTGGCTGCCAACGAAGCTGGCGGCGTCGTCACGGGCGGCCTGCACGATCTTGTCGTCTTTGAAAGACGAGGAGATATCGGAAGTGGCATCGGTGGATGCGGCTACTGCGCCAACGACGGCGTCGGTGGTGACAACGAAGCTGGTGGCGTGTGCGGTGCCGGCCAGGCTCAGCATCAGGGCGGCGCCAATCAGGTATTTACGGGACATGATGGTGAACTCCTGGACTAGGATCGGGTGGTTCTGCTTATCGGACGCTTATACAGCGCGTCGCGGTACGTTTAACAGCGGCTTTCAATAGACAGCTAAGGCAAGCGTATCACGCGCCGTTGTTTGTGGAAGTTAATGAACGGCACGCCAACTAACTGTACCTGCTTGATTCAAATATTTCTAAAACTGTACTGGTCTCACTGAAACGGCTCTAGTGTGCGGCCTGGTGATAAAAAAACCCGTTGCAGTCACCTGCAACGGGTTTGGGAATTCGCGGTGCCAGCCGAAGCCGGCAAGCCGGAGCTTAGCGCCAGAAAGGCTTGCTCAGCTCTTCGTAACGCTGCGACTCGCTGATACCGGCGTCAGCCAGCAGACGGCCGTCCAGGCGAGCCAGTTGACGGCGGCTGGCCATACGGCGCTGCCACAGCAGCAGGGTCGACAGTGCGCGCAGGGGCAGCGAGGCGTTGGATTGCTGGGCGTTGCTTTCAAAAACCAGACCGGAACTGAGGGTACGTTCCATGATGCTTCATCCTTCCGCTTATGGCGGGATTAGGTAGTGATTTAACTGATGCCAATGATCCTCCTCTGTTGTCCATAACAGTAGATACAGTTCTGTTGAAAGACGATGGCTCAGTTAACTGTGTAACCCTACTGTTGCACTCGAAAATGGCGCAACTGTACTGGTCTGCACGAATATGGTGCGTTTTAAGGTCGTGAGGAGGTTTTGAACGGCGGGGACCGGCAGAAAACCGGTACAGTAGAACAGTTTATGTAGAGGTGGGTGGCCCAACTGTGTAGCACAGTCTTGTAGGAGCGGCCTTGTGTCGGGATAGGGCCGCAGAGCGGCCCCAGTATTGCGATGTCACAGCTGAGTTGGAGGCGCTGCTGTGCAGCCCATCTGCATCAGCTAGCCAGCATGCGCCCGGTTTCTTCCAGGTTCTCGTGCCAGCTCAGCGCTTCACGCAGGATGTGCGGAGTGTGGCCGCCACGCTGGCAGGCGCGATCGAAGTAATCGTTCAGCGCAGCGCGGTAGTCTGGGTGCACGCAGTTGTCGATGATCGCCCGTGCCCGCTCGCGCGGCGCCAGGCCACGCAGGTCGGCCAGGCCTTGCTCGGTGACCAGGATGTCCACGTCGTGCTCGGTGTGGTCGACATGGCTGACCATCGGCACCACGCTGGAGATCGCGCCGCCTTTGGCAATCGACTTGGTGACGAATACGGCCAGGTGGGCGTTGCGGGCGAAGTCACCCGAGCCGCCAATGCCGTTCATCATCCGGGTACCGCACACGTGGGTGGAGTTGACGTTGCCGTAGATATCGAACTCCAGGGCGGTGTTGATACCAATGATGCCCAAGCGACGTACCACTTCCGGGTGGTTGGAGATTTCTTGCGGGCGCAGCACCAGCTTGTCCTTGTACCGCTCCAGGTTGCCGAAAACGTCGGCATTGCGGCGGCCGGACAAGGTGATCGAGCTGCCCGACGCGAAGCTCAGCTTGCCGGCGTCGATCAGGTCGAAGGTGGAGTCCTGCAGTACTTCGGAGTACATGGTCAGGTCTTCGAACGGCGACTCGATCAGGCCGCACATTACCGCGTTGGCGATGCTGCCGATACCGGCTTGCAGCGGGCCGAGCTTGTTGGTCATGCGGCCGGCTTCAACTTCATTCTTGAGGAAGTTGATCAGGTGGTCGGCGATGCCTTGGGTTTCGTCATCCGGCGGCAGTACGGTGGACGGTGAGTCCGGCTGGTTGCTGATGACAATGCCGACAATCTTGGCCGGGTCGATCGGGATGGCGGTGCTGCCGATGCGGTCATCGACCTTGACCAGCGGGATTGGCGTGCGGGTCGGGCGGTAGGTCGGGATATAGATGTCGTGCAGGCCTTCGAGGTTGGGGTTGTGCGAGAGGTTGATCTCGACAATCACCTGCTTGGCAAAGATCGCGAAGCTGGCCGAGTTGCCTACCGACGTGGTTGGCACGATGTGGCCTTGTTCGGTGATGGCCACGGCCTCGATCACCGCGATGTCCGGCAGCTTCAGCTGCTGGTTACGCAATTGTTCGACGGTTTCCGACAGGTGCTGGTCGATGAACATCACCTGGCCGTCGTTGATGGCCTTGCGCAGGGTGCTGTCGACCTGGAACGGCATGCGGCGAGCCAGCACGCCAGCCTCGGTCAGTTGCTTGTCCAGGTCGTTGCCCAGGCTGGCGCCGGTCATCAGGCTGATTTTCAGTGGCGACTGCTTGGCACGTTCGGCCAGTGCATGCGGTACGGCCTTGGCTTCTCCGGCGCGGGTGAAACCGCTCATGCCGACGGTCATGCCGTCCTCGATCAGACCAGCGGCATCAGCCGCACTCATTACCTTGCTGTGCAGGGAGGACAAGCGGATACGATCACGGTACATGGATTGTTATCTCGGGCTACTGAAACTACTGCAGCGCAGTCTAGAGATTTAGCCCATTGCCGTCCCACGACCATGGTCGTATGAGAAGCCTTGAAGTAGAGCCGTTGATCCGGATCAATAAAAGGAAAGCCCCGGCAGAATCTGACCGGGGCTTCCTTTATATCAGTTGGTTTGCAGCCGCGGTTGTCACTCCACAGCCTTGACCATGTCTTCGATGACCTTCTTGGCGTCACCGAACACCATCATGGTCTTGTCCAGGTAGAACAGTTCGTTATCCAGGCCAGCATAGCCGCTGGCCATGGAGCGCTTGTTGACGATGATGGTCTTGGCCTTGAACGCTTCGAGGATCGGCATGCCGGCGATTGGCGATTTGGGGTCATTCTTCGCCGCCGGGTTGACCACGTCGTTGGCGCCCAGCACCAGCACCACGTCGGCCTGGCCGAACTCGGCGTTGATGTCGTCCATCTCGAACACCTGATCGTACGGCACCTCGGCCTCGGCCAGCAGCACGTTCATGTGCCCGGGCATGCGCCCCGCCACCGGGTGGATGGCATACTTCACGGTCACGCCGTTGTGGGTCAGCTTCTCGGTCAGCTCCTTCAGCGCGTGCTGGGCACGGGCCACCGCCAGGCCATAGCCCGGGACGATGATCACGCTGTCGGCGTTGCTGAGCAGGAAGGTGGCATCGTCGGCCGAACCGGACTTCACCGGGCGTTGCTCTTTCGAGCCTTGAGCGGCGCCGGCGTCGGTATCGCCGCCAAAGCCACCGAGGATGACGTTGAAGAACGAGCGGTTCATTGCCTTGCACATGATGTACGAGAGAATGGCACCGGACGAACCCACAAGCGAGCCTGCAATGATCAGCATCGAGTTGTTCAGGGAGAAGCCGATACCGGCGGCTGCCCACCCCGAATAGCTGTTGAGCATCGACACCACCACCGGCATGTCGGCGCCGCCGATCGGGATGATGATCAGCACGCCCATGACGAAGGCCAGGGCCAGCATCAAGGTGAAGGCGCTGTAATGACCGGTGAAGGTGAACAGCAGGCCCAGGGCGATGGTGGTCAGGCCGAGGATCAGGTTCAGCTTGTGCTGGCCGGGGAACTGTACCGGGGCGCCCTGGAACAGGCGGAACTTGTACTTGCCCGACAGCTTGCCGAAGGCGATCACCGAACCGGAGAAGGTGATTGCACCGATGGCAGCGCCGAGGAACAGCTCCAGGCGGTTGCCGGTGGGGATCGGGTCGCTGATTGCGGCAACGATGCCCATCGACTGCGGCTCCAGCACGGCGGCGATGGCGATGAACACCGCAGCCAGGCCGATCATGCTGTGCATGAAGGCGACCAGTTCCGGCATCTTGGTCATCTCGACGCGCTTGGCCATGATCGAACCGGCAGTGCCACCGACCAGCAGGCCGACGATGACGTAGTCAATACCCGCGGTAGCCAGCTCGGCCCCCAGCTTATAGATGAGGCCAACCGTGGTGAGCATGGCGATGCCCATGCCGATCATGCCGAACAGGTTGCCGCGCCGCGACGTGGTTGGGTGCGACAGGCCCTTGAGCGCCTGGATGAAGCAGACCGAAGCGACCAGGTACAGAAGTGTTACCAGATTCATGCTCATGCTTACTTCTGCCCCTCGTTCTTGGCTTTCTTCTTGAACATCTCAAGCATGCGGCGGGTGACCAGGAAGCCACCGAACACATTGACCGCGGCCAGGGCCACGGCGAGGGTGCCCATCAGCTTGCCGGCAGGGGTCACGGTGAGGGCGGCGGCCAGCATGGCACCGACGATCACGATGGCAGAGATGGCGTTGGTCACGGCCATCAGCGGCGTGTGCAGTGCCGGGGTGACGTTCCACACCACGTGGTAGCCCACATAGATGGCCAGCACGAAGATGATGAGGTTGTAGATGCCATGGGAAATCAGCATGTCTTCCATTGTCGTGCTCCTTAGCCGTTCTTGCGGACGACTTGACCATCACGGCACATGAGGCAGGCCGCGACGATGTCGTCTTCGAGGTTGATGACCAGCGCGCCGTCTTTGTCGAACAGCAGCTTCATGAAGTCCAGCAGGTTGCGCGCATACAGCGCCGAAGCATCGGCACCCAGCTGGGCCGGCAGGTTGGTCGGGCCGACGATCGTCACGCCGTTTTCCTTTACCACCTGGTCAGCAACGGTGAGCGGGCAGTTGCCACCCTGGGCTGCAGCGAGGTCGATGACCACCGAGCCGGGCTTCATCTGCGCAACGGTTTCGGCGCTGAGCAGCGTGGGTGCCTTGCGGCCTGGGATCAGCGCCGTGGTGATGACGATATCCGCTTGCCTGGCGCGCTCGTGCACCGCCAGGGCCTGGCGGTGCATCCAGCTGGCGGGCATGGGGCGCGCGTAACCGCCGACGCCTTCTGCGCACTCACGTTCCTCATCGGTCTCGTAAGGCACGTCGATGAACTTGGCACCCAGCGACTCGATCTGCTCCTTCACGGCCGGGCGTACGTCGGACGCTTCGATCACTGCACCCAGGCGTTTGGCGGTGGCGATGGCCTGCAGGCCGGCAACACCCGCCCCCAAGATCAGCACGCGCGCGGCCTTCACGGTACCGGCGGCGGTCATCAGCATGGGCATGAAGCGTGGGTAGTAATGGGCAGCCAGCAACACGGCCTTGTAACCGGCGATGTTGGCCTGCGACGACAGCACGTCCAGGCTCTGCGCCCGCGAGGTGCGTGGCGCGGCTTCCAGGGCGAAAGCGGTGATGCCGCGTTCGGCCATCTTGCCGATCAGCTCGCTGTTGAAGGGGTTGAGCATGCCCGCCAGCAGGCTGCCACTGTTGATCAGGGCCAGCTCCTGGTCGTTGGGAGCGACCACCTTGAGTACCAATTGGGCGCCGTAGGCATCGGCTGCGCTCCCAAGGGAAGCGCCCACGGCCTCATAGGCACTGTCCGGAATGCTGGCGTTGAGCCCTGCCCCCCGTTGGACGGTGACCTGATGGCCCTGGCCAATCAGTTTCTTGATGGTTTCCGGGGTCGCAGCGACCCTTGTCTCACCGGTCTGCGTCTCGAGAGGAACACCAATGTGCACGACTATTTCTCCTGCGGTGACCTTTTGTCTTTGTAAGAGCCAGCGCACTTCGGATGGTGCGCTGGGGCGGCTGTGGAGCGCCGACCCGCCGAATCCCGGGCGGGCGAAGCATTTTGCAGACGAACCCTGAGGCCTTCAACCGGTTATGGAGCGAAACGAAGTTAAAACTACAAGTCACCCTGTGACCGCTTGTCGCAGCGGTACGGCTCCAGCCCGTCAAACATAGGCTCTTGGGAGATTAGGAGAGAAAATCAAAAATATTTCGGTCAATTCGCTTATTGCACGGTGGATGTCGCAAAATACCGCGCAAAGCCGCGTGGTTAGCAGGGCTAAAGAGTGTTTACACGCTGGCATAACAGTTTATGCATATGCGACAAATACATATATCTGTAGGTGTTTAAAATAATTGACTACAGAGTCAATTTGTCGCACTTGGTTAGCTTGTTGCGGTGTAGGCCCGGGCCTGGCTCACCAGCCAGTCACGGAAGGCGCGCAGCGAGGCCGACTCCACCTTGCGCTCCGGAATCATCAGATAGTAGGCCTTGTCGCTGATCAGGGCATGCCTGTTAGCGACCACCAACCTACCCTCCCCCAACTCGCGCTGGATCAGGAACGGCGGAATCAGCGCGATCCCCATTTCATGTATCGCCGCCTGGGCGAGCATCGAGAATAGTTCATAACGCGGGCCTGTCATGTCGCGCTCCACATTCATCCCCAGGCTGCCAAACCATTGCCGCCAGGCGTAGGGGCGCGTGCTTTGCTGCAGCAGCGGCAGTTGGGCGATGCGCCGTGCTTCGAGCATGCCCTGCCCAGCCAGCAATGCCGGGCTGCAGACGGGGACCGGGTTCTCCCCCATCAGCCGGTGCGACTGGGTGCCGGACCAGTCGGCATCACCGAAATAGATAGCGGCATCAAAGGGGGTGTCGGCGAACAGGAATGGCCGGGTGCGGTTGGTGAGGTTGACCGTGACCTCTGGGTGGCGTTGCTGGAAGTCCTTGAGGCGCGGAAGCAGCCATTGGGTGCCAAAGGTAGGCACTACGGCCAGTTCGACCACGCTGGCGCCCTGCTGGCCCATCACCGACAGGGTATCGCGCTCTACGGCGTCCAGTTGTGCGGCAACCTGGCGGCTGTAGGAAAGACCGGCCTCGGTCAGCTTCACGCCGCGGCGCGAACGGCGGAACAGTTCCACATTTAGGAAGGCCTCGAGGCCGCCAATCTGCCGACAAACGGCACCCTGGGTCAGTGCGAGTTCCTGCGCAGCCTTGGTAAAGCTCTCGTGGCGCGCCGCTGCCTCGAAGCAAACCAGGGCGGCGGTGCTGGGGATCTTGCGGCGCATGTACGTCAACCTCACTCGTAAGGCTGTTTATAAGGTGTTTTACCGATTTATGAAGTGACAAATTATCACTAATTGGTGCGCAATCCTCGTTTGTCCCGGTGGCCGATCAGGCCTAGGCTCAAGGGCACAAGAAACTGCCCCCTATTTCGAGGATTTCGCTCATGGCCGGTAAAGCAAGCTTCCACTGGATCGACCCGCTGCTGCTGGATCAGCAGCTCACTGAAGAAGAGCGCATGGTGCGTGACAGCGCTTATCAGTTCGCCCAGGACAAGCTGGCCCCGCGTGTGCTCGAGGCCTTCCGCCACGAGCAGACCGACCCGGCGATCTTCCGCGAGATGGGGGAAATTGGCCTGCTGGGTGCCACCATTCCCGAGCAATATGGCGGCAGCGGGCTGAATTACGTGTGCTATGGCCTGATCGCCCGTGAGGTTGAGCGTATCGATTCGGGTTATCGCTCGATGATGAGCGTGCAGTCGTCGCTGGTGATGGTACCGATCAACGAGTTTGGTACCGAGGCACAAAAGCAGAAGTACCTACCCAAGCTGGCCAGTGGCGAGTGGATCGGTTGTTTCGGCCTGACCGAGCCTAACCATGGCTCCGACCCTGGCTCGATGATCACCCGCGCCAGGAAGGTCGACGGCGGTTACCGCCTGACCGGGAGCAAGATGTGGATCACCAACAGCCCCATCGCTGATGTATTCGTGGTCTGGGCCAAGGACGATGCAGGGGATATCCGCGGCTTTGTCCTGGAAAAAGGCTGGCAGGGCCTCAGCGCCCCGGCCATCCATGGCAAGGTCGGCCTGCGCGCCTCCATCACCGGTGAAGTGGTCATGGACAATGTGTTCGTGCCAGAAGAGAACATCTTCCCGGATGTGCGCGGTCTCAAAGGCCCGTTCACCTGCCTGAACTCTGCCCGCTATGGCATCTCGTGGGGGGCGCTGGGTGCTGCCGAAGCCTGCTGGCACACCGCGCGTCAGTACACCCTGGACCGTCAGCAGTTCGGCCGCCCTCTGGCTGCCAACCAGCTGATCCAGAAGAAGCTGGCCGACATGCAGACCGAAATCACCTTGGCACTGCAAGGCTGCCTGCGCCTGGGGCGTATGAAGGATGAAGGTACAGCTGCTGTGGAAATTACCTCGATCATGAAGCGCAACTCCTGCGGCAAGGCGCTGGATATCGCCCGCATGGCGCGCGACATGCTGGGTGGTAACGGCATCTCCGATGAGTTTGGCGTGGCCCGTCACCTGGTAAACCTTGAGGTGGTCAACACCTATGAAGGTACTCACGACGTGCATGCACTGATCCTGGGGCGTGCGCAGACCGGTATCCAGGCCTTCTATTAATAAGGAGCCAGCCCATGGGCGCGCTATCACATCTGCGGGTGCTGGACCTTTCGCGCGTGTTGGCCGGCCCATGGTCTGGCCAGATTCTCGCTGACCTGGGCGCTGACGTTATAAAGGTGGAGCGCCCGGGCAGTGGTGACGATACCCGCGCGTGGGGGCCGCCCTTCCTCAAGGATGCCGGGGGTGAAAACACCAGTGAGGCGGCTTACTACCTGTCGGCCAACCGTAACAAGCGTTCGGTGACCATCGATTTCACGCGGCCTGAAGGGCAGCGCCTGGTGCGTGAGTTGGCGGCGAAGTCCGATATTGTCATCGAGAACTTCAAGGTGGGTGGTTTGGCGGCTTATGGGCTGGACTACCAGAGCCTGAAGGCGATCAACCCTCAGCTTATCTATTGCTCCATTACCGGTTTCGGCCAGACCGGGCCGTATGCCAAGCGTGCGGGTTATGACTTCATGATCCAGGGGCTGGGAGGGCTGATGAGCCTGACTGGCCGCCCGGAGGGTGAGGAAGGCGCGGGGCCGGTCAAGGTGGGTGTGGCGCTTACCGACATCCTTACCGGGCTGTACTCAACGGTAGCCATGCTTGCCGCCCTTGCCCATCGAGAGCAGGCCGGGGTGGGCCAGCATGTCGACATGGCGTTGCTCGATGTACAAGTAGCCTGCCTGGCTAACCAGGCCATGAATTACCTGACCACAGGCAACCCGCCTCGGCGCCTGGGCAACGCGCACCCTAATATAGTGCCCTACCAGGACTTCCCTACGGCGGACGGCGACTTCATTCTTACCGTGGGCAACGACAGCCAGTTCCGCAAGTTCGCAGAAGTGGCCGGGCAGCCACAATGGGCGGACGATCCACGTTTCCTTACTAATAAGCAGCGGGTTGCCAACAGGGCCGAGCTGATTCCACTGATTCGCCAGGCCACGGTGTTCAAGACAACCGCCGAATGGGTTGCCCAGCTGGAGGCTGCTGGGGTGCCGTGCGGGCCTATCAATGACCTGGCGCAGATGTTCCAGGACCCACAGGTGCTGGCGCGTGGGCTGGCGGTGAACATTCCGCATCCATTGGCGGGTAGCGTGCCGCAGGTAGCCAGCCCTATACGGTTGTCGGAGACGCCGGTGGAGTATCGACGGGCACCGCCGCTGCTGGGTGAGCATACCGAGGCGGTACTGGGGGAAGTGCTGGGGCTGGAGGCAGGTGAGGTGCAGCGCTTGCGCGAGGCCGGCGTGCTCTAGAAACAGCTGGTGCTACATAAGAGCAGGGAGGCCGCCAGGCCTCCCTGCTTTGCTTTTCAGCGATATTAAGGTTTCTTGAAATTAAAGGTTGACGCCCTTCCGAATCCCCTTATAATGCGCCCCACTTCCAGCGACATCGGAACGACAAACTCCTTGAGATTCAATGAGTTAGATAGTTAAGGTGCTGCTGAAAGGGCTACGATCGAAAGATCGCAAGCGGTTGAAATGGTGGTTGACAGCGCTTCTAAACGCTGTATGATTCACCTCCCGCTACGAGAGATCGCAGCGAGTTAAGTGTTTGAAGCTAAACGAGTTTCTCGGAAAAA